>JBDKFG010000010.1:0-87732 GCA_039798785.1 Verrucomicrobiota bacterium
GTGCGCAAATCGCGCCCGCCGGGATCTGTGCGGGGGGCTCACAGCAATGAGAGTCCCTACCGCGATACAACAGCGACAAATGACGATTCTAGTTCGACCGGCATGACTGTCAGCCGGAGGAGTTGCCGAGCGCCTCGAAGGCCATAACCTCTTGCTGTTGTGGTTTATCCTTTCAACCTTTGAAGCTTCCAACCGTTCAACTGCGGTTTTTAGGTTTAATCTTTAATCTTTGATTTTGTTGTCGTGATCTGAATTGAGAAAGCTTAATAAATTCATTGGCTCTCCCGGGATTTTAGCCCGGGGTTGAGCCGCCTCGGCGACACCATGGGCAGGGAGAGTCGAAAACAAGGGGCTTGAGTGCGATCTGCAATTTGCGGTTTGCAGCTTTTAATTCTCTGCCGGCTCTTCCGGCTGCGGGAAGATGCTGTCGTATTTCTGGCGCATCTCTTCGAAGTTCTCTTTGATGAAGAAGATGAAGTAGCGGTCGATATTGGCTTTGGGATCGAGTTTCGGGTCGGCGTCGGGGATGATGCGGGTCTTGGGTTTGATGGTGCAGAAGGCGCGTAGCATTTTTCCTTCCATCAGGGCCTCGATGGCGCTGGTGTTGCCGCGGTAGATCAGCATCTGCCCCTGCAATTCGCCCCACGAGGAAAGTTCCTCTGCTCCCTTGGGTAGTCCGGTGAGGAGGACGATGGATTTGGCTTCCGTGCACTTGAGCAGCGCGGCGTTCATCGCGTCAAGCGATTTCCATCCTGTTCCGTCGCTGTTACTGAGTTCGATGAACCGGACGTTGGAGCGGTCGCGCAGGGCGTCCTTAGCACCGTTCAGCCGGGCGTTGTGAGTCTTCATCCAGGAACTGACTTCGCTCGGAGCGCAGATCACCACGATGCCTTCTCCCGCAGCCTCCTTCACCGCCATTTCGCAAAGTTCGCTCACCGCCAGGGTTTCGCAGGAGAGCGCATGGGCTTCCCGAGGGTCGGACGGACGCTTGTCGATGAAGATGCTGATCACTTTGTAAAGCACCAGGATGAGGCAGATGGCCGAGAGAATCTGCGCCGCCAAGGCCGGAGGCAGCACACCCGCAAAGAGCAGCCCGCGGCGCTGCCTCTGCACCGCGTGCAGCATCGCCGCCACCAAGACTATCATCAAGAGGTAGATCATGTGGCAAGAAGTCCCTTACCTTGCCAAACTAACCCCTCTCCCGGCAAATGTCGATGAAACTTGGACTTTTCCTTTGCGCGTCGAGCCGTCAAAAAGCGGAAAGCGCGGCATAAACCTGCCTGCATGCTGCCCGATGGCCGTCTTGCCGATGGACCCAGAGGCGCTCAAGCAAGCCCACGGCACGCATGCATCCCGCGATAGGAGGCGACTCTAGAAAGATGATTCGCATAGGTCGGAAAATTTCGACCTGTGTTACTCCGATTCAAGCTCAATTGAACCGCAGAAGACGCAGAAGAACGCAGAAGGATGAATGGGCGACTGACACTCGGCGAGCTGACTTTGTATTCTTTGTGTCTTTTGTGGCCGAGCTCAAATGGAGTGACACAGGTCGGAAAATTTGCTTCCAGGATTTTTCGGCAGCATTGTAAGATTGCCACCGCGTCCAGCGTCTCGGCAGCAGACAGCCCCCAGCCGGAGAGTTCCATTGTCTTCCGACCTCCACCAAGAACTGCAAGATCTCCTGACCGAGCACGAAGCCGGCCTGGTCGCCTACACCAAGGCGATCTGCCGCGACCTCGAGTCCGCCCGCGACTGCGTCCAGGATGCCTTCATCCGCTTCGCCGCCGCCCGCGAAAAGGGCGACAAGATCGAATTCCCAAGAGCCTGGCTCTACCGCGTCGCCTCGCACCGCGCCTACGACCTGCTGCGACGACGGAAACGCGAAAACCAGGCGCGCGAGGAAGATCGGATCGATCAACCGGCCGAGGCCGAGGCGCCCGATCTGGTGATGGAGCTGAAATGCCGCGACGAAGCCCTCGCCATCGCCCTCGACGAACTCGGCGACCCGGCCCGCAGCATCGTCTCCTGGCGACTCCGATGTGACCTCAGCTACGAGGAGATCGCCCGGCGACTCGAACTCAACCCCAGCCACGTCGGCGTCATCCTCCACCGCTCCCTGAAAAAACTGCGCGACCGCTTCGCCTCCCATCTCACCGCGGAGATCCTGCCATGAAAAACCTCGACCACCCCGAACGCGAAATCATCATCCGCCTCGCCCTCGGCGACATGCCTGAGCTCGACGCCAAGCCGATCCTCAGCCACCTCGCCTCCTGCGAGCCCTGCCGACTCGAATTCCTCGGCTGCTGCGACGACTTTGAAAAACTCCGCGGCGACAACCCCGTCGCCGCCGAGGAGCTCAATCTCGGCGCCGAACGCCGCCTCGCCCTGATGGCGAAGTTCCGGGAAATCAAGACGCCTGCACCGGCGCCCAATCTCATCCGTTTCCCTTCGGTTCCCAGCTCGATGATCTCGTGGTTTGTCGCTGCCGCCGCCGTCGCCTTGATCGGCGCCATGCTGCTGCCGAGCCTCGGCTCGAAACGGGAAGCGCCGGCGAGCGCAATCGCGATGAAATCCAAGGAAGAAAAAAGCGCAGAGGAATTGCCCAAGGCGGATTTCTACAACATCGTGATTTCCAAGCCCTGGTGGCAAAGGGATAAGAGTGAGGAGCTGGACGGGTGTCAGACAGCCTACGCCTACACGCCGTCAATGGCTCCCGCTCCGCCACCACCCCCACCCCCGCCCGGGTCTAATGTCGATCGGCCGACGGGCAGTCACTTGCAGAAATACACGACTGCTCGAGAACCTGAACCTGAACCCATTTCGCCATCTGTAGTCCCGACCGAGTCGAGTGATCCCGCAGTTGCTTCCATCGCTCTCGCTGATCCGGCTGCGGCCAATGGCCTCGAGTCGATTGCTGACTCAACACCTTCCACCAACGACAATGCCGAAGTCCATATGGTCTCGGATGTTAAAGCCGTCGTCTCGCCGTCGACTTCCAGCAAGATGTATGGTGGACGGAGTGCGTCGGGGAAAGCCGAGAAAAAAGCGGCGGTCGGAGGGGAATTCCCTGAAGATCAAGGAGGATTCATTTACGGCAAGGACGAAGTAGCCAAAACGGCCGAGAAATTAAAATTTAGGGACGATAAAACTTTAGAAGTGTATCAGCAGGAAGGGAATAGCCTGAAGAACGACGTCGCTGGACGGGATGCGGAAATCTCCTCCAAAAAGCTCGATCAGTCCAAGATACTCTATGCCGATCGCCGATTCCAGGATGCCAAAGAAGCGTCTGAACAAGTCTTGGTGGAGGATCCCTACAACAAAGATGCCCAGTTAATGCTCATGCGGGCCAATAACAAGATGCAGGAAGAAGGTCGTTTGCGCAAAGAAAGCGTCGTCGGTGAACGCGTCGCAGAAGCTGATAATCGCTGGCTTGAGCCAGAGCGCGTCGTCGCTGAACGCGTCGCGGAAGTGGAGTGGAAATGGAGCTTGCCCTTGAAAGATGGAAAGATCGATAGCCATGCCAAGAAAACGGCAGAGGAATCCAGTCTCGCCAAGGTTCTCGGCAAAGATGTCTTCGCAGATCGCAGCGATGAACCGCCCAAGCCATCAACAAAAGAAGCTTTGGATTCTCGGGACAAAAACTTGAGAGGTCTGCCTGATTTCCATAGGATGGGCGGAGCCCCTGCGGTCATCAATGGCAAAGAAAATAATATCTCTGGTCATCTCGATAGCGGCATCCGGAGCCTGAAGCAGGTGAAAGCTCAAGAAGATCAACTTGCACTCGAAGCCAAAGTTGTGAGAGTCTCAGAACAAGACCTGCGAGAAGTGGGCTGCGCTTGGCGCATGCCCCAAGAGCCCGACCCGCTTCTGCTCAAGCAAAACGCCGCCGCCGACCAGGTGCTTGCGGCGAGCGCGAAACGGGGGCTGCTCCCCCAGGATGCTCAAATCCAGGACGAAGCTGCCGCAAAACCGCAAGCGGAGGTCGCGGATATCGCAAAACTACTTGAAGACGCAGAGGTGGTGAAAGATCCAGCCGTAAAACCCGCCAACGAAAAAGTCGAAGAGGTCAAGCCTGTACCCACTCCCGCCGAAGAGCAGGCGCGTCGCGACAAAGAGCGCGAGGAGGCGAAGCAGCGCGCCTTGTGCTTCAAGGACGCGGCGCAGGAGCCGCTCAGCACCTTCGCGATGGATGTCGACACCGCCAGCTACCAGCGGGTCAAGGAGATGATCCAAAACGGCCAAAGCGTGTCGCCGGAAGCGGTGCGCACCGAGGAGTTCGTCAACGCCTTCAACTACAACTACCCGACCCCGACGGAGAGCACCTTCGCGATCCACGCCGAACATGCGCCGAGCAATCTCGGCCAGGGACGCAAGATCCTCCGGGTCGCGGTGCAAGCGGCCCGCCCCGGCGCTGACAGCCGCCGCCCCAGCCGCTTGACCATGCTGGTCGACACCTCCGGCTCGATGGCGCGGGAAAACCGCCTGCCCTTGCTCCGCAAGGTCTTGCCGGAAATGCTGAGCCAGATGCGCCCCAGCGACACCCTCACCCTGATCGCCTGCGACTCGTCGCCGCGCCTTCTTGCCGACCGGATTCCGGCGGGCGACACCGAGCGTCTCGCGCGGGCCTTTGCCGAGCTCAAGCCGAGCGGCGCCACCAATCTCGAGGCGGGCTTAAACGCCGCTTACCAGAACGCCGGCGCCCACTTCGACCCCGCTGGCATGAACCGCCTCGTCCTGATCTCCGACGGCGTCGCCAACCTCGGCAGCACCGAAGCCGAAGTCCTCCTCGAACGCGCCAGCAGCGCCCGCCGCCTCGGGATCAGCGCCACCGTCATCGGCATGGGCCGCGGCGAATACAACGACCGTTTCCTCGAAACCCTCGCCGACAAAGGCAACGGCTTCTACGCCTACGTCGACAACGCCGATTCGGCCAAGCGGATCTTCGTCGACAACTTCGCCGCGAATTTCGCCTCGATCGCCAAGGACGCCAAGATCCAGATGGAGTTCGACCCGAAGGTGGTGCGTTCCTGGCGTCTGCTCGGTTATGAAAACCGTCTCCTGGCGGCGGCGGAGTTCCGCGACGACAAGGTGGGCGGCGGCGAAGTCGGCCCCGGCCAGGCGGTGACCGCGGTCTATGAACTCGACTGTGTTCCCGACATCGCGCCTGAGGCCCGTCTCGGGGTGATGCGGATCCGTTACCAGGATCCCAGCGGCCGTCTCGCCCGCGAGAGCGAGCGGGTCATTCTCGGGCGCGACGGTGCGGCCAGCTTCGACCAGGCTTCTCTGAGCCTGCGTCTCGCGGCCTGCGCGGCGCAGTTCGCCGAGCAGCTCAAGGGCTACAACAGTGATCGCGAGACGACGCTGAAGGTCCTGCGTCAGCTCTCCCTCGAGCAGCCCGGAAATCCGGCTCTTGGGGAATTGATCCAGTTGATGGAAAAGGCCGGCGGTGAAGAGGTCGCCCTTTGACCTGGATAAGGTTAAAAACCACAGTTGAGAAGGTTGGAAGGAGGTCGCCCTTTGAGATGGATAAGGTTGAATGAGTAAGTTTGCGTAGCGAGTCCTGCGCTCGCTACGCGAGGCGAAAACCAGCAATGCCATCCACCCCAGGGCCTTGCCCTGGGCTAAGCCAGCTTCGACCGCGCTGCGGTGAGCACAAGTGCGGCCTGAGTCATCTGGGTATTCAACCTGGATTCCGAAGCTGAACTTAGGCTCAGCTCGGGAATCCGATTCAAGATTCAAAATTCAAGATTCAACAGAACGCGCACAAAATAAAGATTTAACATTCAAGATTGAAGACTGACTCACAGTTTCAGCTTCGGAATCGAGGTTCACCCACTCGGCCGCACCGAGTGAGGGTATTCACCCAAAAACTTCCCGGAAGAAACAAAAAAATCAATGGCGTGGCCAGCTTCGGCTTATTGCCGTGGCTGGCCTCAAGCCGGCCTCGCCAAAGCCGCCGCACCGGGTATTTTGCCGCCTTTCCATAAGCATCCCAGAGTCGCCATGTCCTTTCCCTCTCCGCCCGCCTGGCTGCCCTTCTGGCCCGGCCTTAGCCGCCTCGCGCCCCTCTTCCCGCCCGCCATGGCGGGGATGGCCCATCGTCTGCGCCAGACCACCAAGGTGACGGCCTTCCTCTGGGATGAAGATGGCATCCTGCTCACCGTCGACGGACACCACCGCAACCGCTGGGACTGGCGCGACGGGCAGTGGCTCCGTCGCTGCAACTGCGGCTACCCCAAGGATACCTGCGTCCACGCCTTCATGCTCGCCGGCATGGTCGAGAACAAGCTCCGCGAAATGGGCTTGAAGGGCGGCGAACGCCGCGATGAGGGCATCCTCCCCTTGCGGCGTGAAGAGGCGGAAGAAGAGAATCAGGAGGAACGAAGAACAAGCGCCAGAGGGCTGGCGCGCTCCCAGGGGGACACCAGCGAAGACGCCAGAGGGCTGGCGCGCTCCCAGGGGGACACCAGCGAAGACGCCAGAGGGCTGGCGCGCTCCCAGGGGAACACCAGCGAAGACGCCAGAGGGCTGGCGCGCTCCCAGGGGAGCGAGGAGGAAGAAGAGGAAATCCTGCCGCAGGAACTCATCGCCGAGGTCGACCTGAAGGGCAGCATCGGCAGCGTCGTCCTGCGTTTCCTGGCGCGCATGCCCAACGGCCAGAATCAACTTCTGAAGATGCAGCGACTCCTCTCCTTCTGCCGCCAGGCCAAGGAGAAGCGCATCCGCTTCTTCGGCGAACGCGACCGCCGCTTCCTGATCTGGCTCTTCCCGACCCTGGCGAAGCCGGAGAACTATCAGGGCGATCTCAACGTCCTGCATGTCCCCCGCAGCACCTTTGACGAATGGATCCGGGCCTGGGCCGAGTTCCCCGACCGCTTCATCGACCGCGCCACCCAGAAACCTGTCGCCGGCAAGCTCGAGGCGGAAATCTGGTTCGAACTCGAACGGGAGGAAGGTCAAGTCCTCTTTCGCTGCCGCATCGGAACCAGCGAAGCCAACGCCGTCGACTTCTTCAGCGTCTATCCCAGCGTCCGCGAAAAATCCCTCTGCGAAATCGGCGGCGGCACCGTCCGCTTCACCTCGCCGGTGGCTTGGAGCACCCTCGGTGAAGTCTTCTCGCGCAAGACCCCGAGCTTCCCCCTTGGCAAGCTCAACCAGGTGGTGCCGGTCCTGCTCGAAGGGAATCTCGAGCTTTTGCGGGGGGCGCAGATCCGCCACCTGCGCGACGGCGTCCAGGCCTGCCTGCACGCCTCCTTGCGCGGACCAGAGCTGGTGCTGGAGATGAAGTCGCAGCTCAAGGGCCAGGCCCTGCCGCCGCTCGACCACGACGGCCGCTTCTTCAATGTCCGCCATCCCCAAGGAGTCGAGGCGGTCCGCCGCTTCGCCGCCGAGCTCAAGATCAAGCCCGCCGGCCCTGACTCGTGGAAGGCCGCCGCAGATGAGGAGCTGGTCGTGCGCTTCCTGTCGCGCTGGCAGAAGAGCGATGAATTCCCCAAGATCGCCGGCGACAACCTGCAGCTGCTGATCGATGGCCTCGAGATCAAGCCGGAACTCTCCATGCGCGAGGGCGCGGGCTGGCTCGACTGCAAGGTGACCTGGAGCGCCGCCGGCCAGCAGATCTCGGCGGGCGAGCTGGAATCGCTGAAGCGCAAGGGCAGCGGCCTCTGGCGCCAGCGCGACGGCTCCTGGCTCCGTCTCGAGCTCGGCACCGTGGAGCAGCGCCTCGGCATGCTCGGCGATCTCGGCATGGAGAGCGGCGGCGGACGGATCAGCCGCGCCGCCTCGAATGAACTGCTGGCGAAAATCGGAGCGGACCTGCCCCTCGGCGCCGATTCCAAAGAGACCGCCCGCCGCCTGCGTGAAAGCACCGGCAAGACCCTGCCGGAACCGCCCGCCGCGCTCCTCGCCATCCTCCGCTCCTACCAGACCCAGGGCAGCGAATTTCTCCGCAGCCGCCTCTCCCTCGGCGTCGGCGCCCTGCTCGCCGACGACATGGGCCTGGGCAAAACCCTCCAGACCCTCAGCGCCCTGGAACCGCTGCTGCGCGCCGAAAAAGCCCCCGGCCTGGTCGTTGCGCCCGCCTCGGTCCTCCACGTCTGGGAACGCGAATGCCAGCGCTTCCTCCCCGGCCTCCCGGTCAGCGTCCTCAGCGGCTCCCCGGAACGCCGCAGCCGCGTCCTCGCCGCCGCCCTCGGCCAGGCACACCTGCTGATCTCCAGCTACAGTGTCCTGCGCAACGACCTTGAAGCTCTCAAAGCCGCCGGCCTCGCCGTCCTCGTCCTCGACGAAGCCCAGGCGATCCGCAATCCCGAGGCGCAAACCACTCTCGCCGCCAAGGCCCTCAAGGCGCCGCGCCGCCTCGCCCTCTCCGGTACGCCGCTGGAAAACTCTCTCGCCGACCTCTGGTCCTTGCTCGACTTCCTCAACCCCGGCCTCTTCGCCAGCCGCGAGGATTTCGGCTTGCGTTTCCAGTCGCCCGCCAGCCGCTCCGTCCTCAGCCGTCGCCTCCGTCCCCTGATGCTGCGCCGCACCAAGGAATTGGTCGCCCCCGAACTGCCGCCGCGCACCGAAGAACTCATCGTCCTCGATCTCGCCGAGGCCCACCGCCAGGCCTACGAACGCCAGCTCGCCGAAGCCCGCGCCGAAGTCAAAGCGAAAGGCCCCTTCGCCATCTTCGCCGCCCTCACCCGCCTCCGCCAGACCTGCATCGACGCCCGCCTCGGCAAGGAGCAAGGCGGCGAAGGACGCCTCAGCACCAAGCTCGACGCCCTCAGCGACATGCTCGCACCCCTGATCGAACGCGGCGAATCCGCCCTGGTCTTCTCCTCCTTCACCGGCGCCCTCGACCTCGCCGCCGAAAAGCTCCAGGCCGACGGCGTCGACACCCTCCTGCTCACCGGCGAAACTCCCCTGCCGCAGCGGATGAAACTCGTCGATGAATTCCAGAACTCGCCGAAACCCAAGGTCTTCCTCCTCTCCCTCAAGGCCGCCGGCACCGGCCTCACCTTGACCCGAGCGTCCTACGTCTTCCTCCTCGACCCCTGGTGGAACCCCCAGGCCGAACGCCAGGCGGTCGACCGGGCCCACCGGATCGGCCAGGACAAGCCGGTCTTCGTCTACCGCCTCGTCGCCAACGACACGGTCGAGGAAAAGGTGATGAAGCTGCAGGACGACAAGCGCCGCCTCTTCGCCGAAGTCATCGAAGGCGGTGACCATAGCTTGCCGGAAGGGCTCGACGCCCGCGAGCTCGCAGCCCTGCTCGAGTGAGCGAAATTGAAGAAATTCGATATTTTTCTTGCCATCGTCGCAAAAAATCCGCCAAACATCCGTCTAGACAACTAGATTACGACAAGCAAAACAGGAATCCACTCATGCCCCGCATCCTCGCATTGATTATGGCGCTTTTCTGCGCCTTCTGGACGCCGAATCTTCGAGCTCAAGGTTTCGACGATCTGCTTGAGCCTGCGGCCGAAGAGCAGATGCAGTTCAAGCTGACCCCGGAATTCCTCAGTGCCCCGCAAGGCAGCAAGGTGCGGGTGCTGGTCGAAATCACGCCGCCGAAAGGCTGGTGGTGGTACTGGATCAACTCCGGCTGCATCTCCCTGCCCGCTTCGCCGGAATGGAAGGCGGAGGGCGCCAAGATCGGCCCCAATACCTTCTCAGTGCCTCACTATCATGTCTACAAGGTCGGCCCGGAAACCATCCGCTCCTTCAGCTATTCCCAGACCGGCGCCATCCTCACCGAAGCCGAAATCACCGCTGTCTCCGGCAAGGTCGTCATCAAGCTTGGCGGTCAATTCCAGTTCTGCAACGAGTCCGGCTGCAACATGGCGATGCCGGAGGAAAAGCTTGAAATCGCCGCCGGCCCCCAACAGGGTAACCCGGCTTTCGCCGCAGCCCTCGCGAAATTCAGCTTCCCCAAACCCGGCAAGATCACTCTAACCGAAAAGGACGGCTCAAAGGTCCTGAGCTTCGCCGGTGCCGCCGATCTCAAACCCGAACAAATCGTCCTCGCCGAGGCCGTCGCCTCGGTCGAACAGACCGTGCCGCAACTGAAATGGAGCCACAAAGACGGCCTCTGGTCCGCCACCCTGCCGAAAGAAGTCAAGCTGCCCCTGAACGGCCTGGTCCTCACCGGCCACGACGGCCTCATCCTCGATCAGCTCGCTGCCTCGGCCGAGGAAAAAAAAAACTCTGAGCCCCTAGGGGCCTCGCCGAGCGCACTGTTCGTCAAGGACGTCGGTCCTCAACTCACCCTTGAGCTCATTCCCGAGTTCACCCAAGCTCCCGCCGGCAGCCATATCCGCTGCCTCGCGGTGATCAGCCCGGCTAAAGGCTGGCGCTGGTACTGGAAGAACTCCGGCTGCGTCGGAACCCCCGCCAATCTCAAATGGAACGCTCAGGGCGCCGACTTCACCGGTTCCGACTTCTCCGCCCCTGACTTCTATCACGAATCCTTCTCCTTCCCCCGCCCCGGTGCCATCCTGGCCCAGTTCGCCATCGCCGCCGATGCCAAGGCCATCTCGCTTCAAGTCGCCGCCGACATCCTCGCCTGCGACGAAGAATCCTGCCTGCCCCACGACTTCAAGCTCTCCTGCCCGGTCGGTCTCGGCGAGGCACTAACCAACCCGGCCTTCAAAGCCGCGATGGAGAAGATGCGTTTTGCTCAGGACAAATCCGTCGGACTTCACTCGCTTACCCAGATCCAACGCGATGGCAAGAACTTCCTGGAGCTCAAAGCCGATATATGCGTCAGCGCTGAATTTCTCTATTACGCTGACTCTCGCCCTGCTCAAGAAATCCCTAAAATCACATTCGCCAAAACCAGTAATCCGATGATTTTCGAAGCGGAAATCCCTTTATCTCTAACTCTTCCTCTTGAGGGTCTGGTGCTCCATGCCCCGCAGGGAAAAACTCTCGAAGCGATTTCTGTCAAAGCTGCGGACGCCGCGAAACCTGCGGACGCCGCGAAACCTGCGGACGCCGCGAAACCTGCGGACGCCGCGAAACCTGAAGCGGCACCGGCGCCCGCAGCCAACAGCGACCAGATCACCAGCATCTGGGTCGCCCTCGTCTATTCTCTGATCGGCGGACTCCTCCTCAACGTCTTCCCCTGTGTCTTCCCGGTTCTGGCCCTCAAGGTGATGAGCTTCATCAAGATGTCGCAACAGGA
Source organism: Verrucomicrobiota bacterium (assembly GCA_039798785.1). Classification (GTDB taxonomy): domain Bacteria; phylum Verrucomicrobiota; class Lentisphaeria; order Lentisphaerales; family Lentisphaeraceae; genus CAMCSH01. Next base: position 11,174 of record JBDKFG010000010.1, read on the forward strand.
CGCACGCGAGCCCTTGCGCCAAGGTCTTGCCTACACCGCCGGCATCATCGTCTCGATGCTCCTCCTCGGAGTGGCCATCCTCGCCCTCAAGGCCGGCGGCAAGGAGATCGGCTGGGGCTTCCAGATGCAATCGCCGCTCGGCACCTACCTCACCATCGCTATCCTCTTCGCCCTGGCCCTCAACCTTCTCGGCGTCTTCGAGATCGGCGTGTCCCTCACCAATCTGGGTTCCGGCCAGCAGCGCAAGCCCGGCCTCGGAGGCTCCTTCGCCAGCGGCTTCCTCGCCACTTTCGTCGCCACCCCCTGCGCCGCCGCCTTCATGACCCAGGCCCTCGGTTACGGACTCAAGGCCGAAACCGCCGCCTGGGAAACCCTGGCGATCTTCTTCTGCCTTGGTCTTGGCCTCGCGCTTCCTTATCTCGTTTTCGGCTTTTTCCCGCAGCTCGGCAAGATCCTTCCCCGTCCCGGTCCCTGGATGGAGACTTTCAAGAAACTGATGGGCTTCGCCATGGCCGCCGGCGCCTTCAGCTACTCCTATGCGATGATCGAGGCCATCGGCGCCTGGAACTCGCAATGCGCCCTCTGGTCTTTAGTCGGCCTCGGTCTCGGCCTGTGGATCTACGGATCCTACACCGGTTATGAAGTCAGCGACAAGACTCGCTGGATCTGCCGCGGCCTCGCCGCTGCCGTCATCGGCCTCTCCCTCTGGTTCGGCCTCGATCATGCCAAGGTGCCGCCACAGACCGATACCAAGGGCAAGACCTTCCAGCTCCTCGAATCCCTGCAGATCCACAGCCATACTGATGAAGCCGGTGTCCTCTGGGCCGACTATTCTCAGGAAGCCCTCGACAAGCTGCAGGCCAAGGGAGTCCCGGTCTTCCTCGACTTCACCGCTTCCTGGTGCGTGCCCTGCCAAGACAACAAGCGTCGAGTCTTCCAAAGCCAGGACATGAAAGACCTGGCCGCGAAAAAGGGACTCGTCATGATGCTGGCCGACTACTCCAAATACGACAAGGAGATCCTCAAAAAGATCAAGGAATACGGACGAAACGGCGTCCCTCTCTACCTATTGTTCGATGGAAAATCGCCTAAAGCCGTTTGGGTAAAAGACGGCACCATGACCTTCGCTAAAGTCGCCGAACCGATCCTTAAGCTCCCGGACGCCAAGTAAGCGATCGCGGCAGCAAGAAGCGGCGCCCTCCCGGGCGCCGCTTCTATTCCTCTTCAGGACATCTGCCGCATCTCGTCGCCGACCGGGAAAGGCATCGACTCGGGCTTGGTGCCGCCGAGGTCGGCCATCATCCGCGACAGATGGTAGATCGAGCGCAGATGGCCTTCCGACATCTGCGACAGGAAGAGCTGCGACACCAGGGTCAGGAGCAGGTCGCGGTTGCTGCAGGGGTAGACGCGGACGTTGGGCTTGAGCTGGGTGACGCTCCAGTTGTGGCCGGGGTCGACGAAGAAGCTCTTGTTGTCGAGGAGGCAATGGCGGCCTTTGGAGAGGACGACGGTGGCCTGCCAGCCGAGGCGGCGGCCGAGATGCTGGGCGATGATGCAGAGCATCAGGGGACTGGCGGTGCCGGCGCCGATGATGTCCATGATCAGATTGAGTCCGGGATCGAGGGTATGCTCCTGCGGGGCGACGTAGCCGAGCTCCTTCATGGCGCGGGCGATGTCGACGGCGCCGACGTCGACGCCTTCGATCTGCTGGCCGAGAAGCTCGAGGGCTTCGTCGACCGCCTGCTGACTGATTTCCGGGTCGAGAAGGTGGTTGATGAAGAGCATGTCTTCCCATAGCTTGAGCTCGTTCCGCTCGAGACGGGCAAGGAGTTCGCGGTAGCGTTTTTTGTCGCTCAAGATCGCTTCCACCTGGCGGAGGCGTCCGCCTAGAAGATCCTGGCTGCCGCGGTGCGGGGCGATTATGCTTTCCAGTTCGCTTTCGTCATGGGTGAGGAGCCGTTCCATCGCCGCGGCGGCCACTTGGGGGTCGTCGTCATCGAGAAGCATGATCAAGGCAGCGATTTCAGTCATGGCAGAGGGTTCCTTGTTCTCGAATATATCCCGCATCCGAAGCGCCAAAGGGGGAGGCTGGAGAATTTTGAGGGCTGAAAATCGAGCTGGCGGGTGTGGGTCGATCGTCCCGATCGAGTGGGGGTGCTCAACAGTGCTGTTGAAGGCAGTCGGACGAGAGGTGCAGGCAAGAAAAGAACAGGGCCCTGTGATGGGCCCTGTTCAGGAAAAATTGGCGGAAAGGGAGGGATTCGAACCCTCGGTACCCTTACGAGTACCCACGCTTTCCAGGCGAGTACATTAAACCACTCTGTCACCTTTCCGCTCGGTTGGGCCGCTAGATTAGCGTCATCTTGAGAAGCGTCAAGCCGACCCGGCGGGAATCTTGGGAATATTTGCGGGAAGAGGGACTCAAGGGGACAATTCGCCGAGAAATTCCATCTTGCGATGACCGCAATTGCAGATGCCGAGGTGGCGGCCGTCATCATTCATCCCGCCGAGAACTTCCAGCTTCCGTTCCTTCAGGAGGCTTTCCACTGCCGCCACCGCCGCAGCCGTCTTGGGGCCGGGCTGGTAGAGGAAGGGGGCGGTGCATTTGTCGATCCGGTCGACGACGCTCCCTTTCGGCAGGGCGCGCAAGGCGGTCAGCATGGGCTCGGGTGACGCGCTGCGGAGAATCTTGCGGCGGGCGCGATCGTAGAAGAAGTATTCGGCACTGTCGGGCTTCTGGCCGTTGATGATCAGGAAGCCGTAGGGGGCGGCGAGGCGCAGTTCCAGAGGGTCGGGCATCCCTCGGCCTCCCTCAGTGCGTCCGTGCAAGCGGATGACAAGCATCGAGTTGGATTCGGTGAGCGGTTCAGGAGGCAGGCGACCCTGTTTCTTCAGTTCGGCAATGACGGCACCGGCATCCATGCCGACGGGAAAACGCAGCTCCTCCCGGTGTCCGTCGCCAAAGAGGGCGAAGACGATGCCGCGATACTTTTCCGGCATCCACCAGCGATCCCAGAGGCCGGGACGGGAGATCAGGATGACGGTGGCGGGATTGTTGATCTTGGCCCATTCCTGTCCGGCTGCCAAGTAGATGAAGTCGCCTTCGCCGCGATCGATGGCGGCCAGGCCTCCGGTGCGGGAGGAAGAGAAGCCGCTGTGGCAGAGTTCTTCCGGGACCTTGAGATCGGAGAATTTGGCCGGCATATGGGGCGCCAGGCCATCGCCGAAATAGCCTTGGTGGATATGAAGCCCGATCTGCTTCACCGTGACGGCATCCTTATCGGCATAAGCGATCGGCAGGAAGGTGCGGATGAGCCAGGCGAAAGCGAAGAGGAAGATCAGGGCGATCCCGCCGAGCCAGGGCAGGCAGCGGCGAAAAAGAGATTTTTGAGCGGGAGGGGGAGAGTCATTCATGGTTCATCCTCCGCTTAACTCGCAATTCGTAATTTGTAATTCGTAATTGATTTTGAGCTCAGCCCCGCTTCAGCCAGAGCACCGACAGGGGCGGCAAATCCATCACGCCGGAGGCGGGAAGTCCGTGCTCGGGAGTGGCGACGGCCTGGACCGATTTCTGTTGAGCGCAGTGACCGGAGCCGCCGAAGCGGGCTTCGTCGGTATCGAGCAGGACCTTCCAACTGCCGGCGGCAGGCAGGCCGAGGCGGTAATTGCGCCGCGGTTCGGGGGTCAGGTTGCAGATGCAGACCAGGGGGGTGCCGTCAGCGGCGATGCGCTGGAAGGAGATGATTGACTTCTCCCAGTCGGCGCAGTCGATCCAGGCAAAGCCTTCGGGGCCGAAGTCCTGGGTGTAGAGGGCTGGTTCGGCCTTGTAGAGGGCGTTGAGGGCGGCGGTGAGCTTGTGGATGCCGGCGTGCATCTCGTTGCGCAGGGTGGCCCAGTCGAGGCTGGCGTGGCTGTTCCATTCGTGCCACTGGGCGATTTCGGCGCCCATGAAGAGGAGTTTCTTGCCGGGGTGGGCGAACATGTAGGCGTAGAGGCAGCGCAGGTTGGCGAATTTCTGCCAGGTGTCGCCAGGCATCCGGCCGATCAAGGAGCCTTTGCCGTGCACCACTTCGTCGTGCGACAGGGGGAGACAGAAATTCTCGTGGAAGGCGTAGACGAGGGAGAAGGTGACCTGGTTCTGGTGGTACTTGCGGAAGACCGGGTCGATGCCGAAGTATTTCAGGGTGTCGTGCATCCAGCCCATGTTCCACTTCAGGGTGTAGCCGAGGCCGCCGTCGTAGACCGGGCGCGACACCTTGGCGAAGGCGGTGGACTCTTCGGCGATGACCATGCATCCCGGCGCTTCGCCGTGGCAGACTTCGTTGAGCCGGCGCATGAAGGCGATGGCTTCATAGTTCTCGCGGCCGCCGTGGATGTTGGGACGCCAGGCGCCGTTTTCGCGGGAGTAGTCGCGGTAGAGCATCGAGGCGACGGCGTCGACGCGCAGGCCGTCGATGTGGTATTCCTTCAGCCAGAAGAGGGCGGAGGCGAGGAGGAAGTTGGCGACTTCGGCGCGGCCGTAGTTGAAGATGTAGGTGTTCCAGTCGGGGTGGTAGCCTTCTTCCGGGTTGTCGTGCTCGTAGAGCGAGCTGCCGTCGAATTTGCCGAGGGCGAATTCATCGGTGGGGAAGTGGGCCGGGACCCAGTCGAGGATGACCCCGATGCCGTTTTGGTGGAGGTGGTCGACGAACCAGGCGAAGTCTTCCGGGGTGCCGAAGCGCGAGGTGGGGGCGAAGTAGCCGGTGGTCTGGTAGCCCCAGCTCAGGTCGAAGGGGTGCTCGGTGATCGGCAACAGCTCGACGTGGGTGAAGCCCTGGTCGCGGCAGTAGCGGGCCAAGGCGCGGCCGAGCTCGCGGTAGTTGGGGAATTCGCCTTGGCGGGAGGAGACGCCGGGGCCGCCCCAGGAGCCGAGGTGGACTTCATAGATCGACACCGGCGACTTCAGCGGCTCGGCGCTGGCGCGGGCCGTCATCCACTCGTCGTCGTTCCAGCGGATCTTCGACAGGTCGCTGATGATGCCGGAGGTGCCGGGGCGGAGCTCGCAGGCGAGGGCGAGGGGGTCCTGCTTGTGGATCACCTGGCCGGCGGCGGTGCGGATTTCGAATTTGTAGTACTCGCCGGCGCCGAGGCCGGGGATGAAGATCTCCCACAGACCGAGGCTGCCCATCAGCTTCCGCATCATGTGGCGGCGGCCGTCCCAGGAGTTGAAGTTGCCGATCACCGAGACGCGGGCGGCGTTGGGGGCCCAAAGGACGCAGCGGACCCCTTTGACCCCCTTGACTTCGTGGAGGCGGGCGCCGAGGACGTCGTAGAGGCGGCGGTGGTCGGCGGTGTTGATCAGGTGCAGGTCGAAGCTGCTCAGGGTCGGCGCAAAGGAATAGGGGTCGGCTCGGCGGACGCTGGTTTCCCCGTAGCTGGAAATCAGTTCGTAGGCGATTTCCTTCGCCTTCTCGACCGGGCGGGAGAGGATGAAGAGGCCGTCGGGGTGGACCTTGCTGAGTTCTTCCGGGCCGTGGCCGAACTCGGCGGCGACGGCAGTCGCATGGGGATCGAAGACCCGGAGGAGCGGGCCGCGTTCGTCACTGTGCAGGCCGAGGATGTGATGGGGATCTTCGAGGCGGCAGCCGAGGAGGGCTTCGAGCTGGGACTCGGACAGGCCATGTCCGGCGGGAGCGGGAGCGGGGGCGGTGGCTTTCGAGGACTTCTTCACGGCGGACTCCGGGTTTAAGTTTTCTCCACGAGTATAGGCGCAAGGGAGGAAATGGCGAGGCTTAACCTCGGGAGTGTGCCGCATTTTGACCCTGGGGCCGCCGCAATCCTTGCGGCGCTGTGTTCTGTGTTTCCAAGGAGCCCGCATGTCACATGAGTCCTTCCTTTCGCCGAAGGCGAAAGGGAGTTAAGCGCTCAAGAGCAAAACCACGAGCTCAGCGCATGTGGACATGCGCACTCCCAGGGAAATTCCTACCTGCCGCCCCGCGCCGCCTCGGCCGCCTGGATCTTGTATTCCAAATTCTTGACTTCGGGATGTTTGCGGAGATCTCGCAGGAGCTGGATCTGTTCCTTGCGGATCAGGGTGACCAGCTCGGCGATTTCATCGACCTCTTTCAAGGCCTTGAGGCGGGCATCGTGAAGTTGACGTTCGAGCAGCGCGCGCGACTCGTTTCCCTTGGTCTTGCCCAGGCGTGCGGCGAGGGAGGCGACGCCCGGCTGCTCTTCGACCAGCGAGGCGAGCTTGCTGTGCAGGCTGAGCAGGCGGCGGTGACGCAGGCCGAGCTCGTCTTCGCCGCTGAGCAGGCGCGCCTCGGTGCGGCCGAGCTCGTCACGCAGTTGGTCGAGCTTGCTGTCTGAACTCTGCAGGGCGAGACTGAGAAGGAGGCTGAGCATGGCGGTTGTCGCGGTTATAGGGTTCAGGATTGGGTGTTGTCGTCGGAAGCGCTGTTCCACAGGCGTGTGTAGCGGCCGCCGGCGGCGAGCAGCTGGTCATGGCGGCCCTGTTCGACGATGCGGCCCTGGTCCATCACGAAGATGCAATCGGCGTCTTTGACCGTGGTGAGGCGGTGGGCTATGGCGATGACGGTGCGGCCCTCGCGGTTTTGCAGCAAGGCGCGCTGCACCAGCTGCTCGGTCAGGTTGTCGAGGGCGCTGGTGGCTTCGTCGAGGATCAGGATCGGAGCCTTCTGCAAGAGAGCGCGGGCGATGGCGATGCGCTGGCGCTGGCCGCCGGAAAGCAAGGCGCCCTTGGCTCCGACCTGGTAGTCGAAGCCTTCGCTCTTCTCGGCGATGAAGCCGCTCACCTCGGCGCGCTCGGCGGCGGCCAGGATCTCGGTTTCGCTCGCTCCCTCGACGCCGTAGGCGATGTTGTAGCGCACGCTGTCGCTGAAGAGGGTGGTCACCTGGTCGACGAAGCTCATCAGGCGCCGGAGATCGGCGACGCGCATCTGCCGCAGGTCGATGCCGTCCATTTCGACCCGTCCCGAATCCGGATCGGCGAGGCGTGCGAGGAGGTTGACCAGGGTTGACTTGCCGGAGCCGGCTTCGCCGACGAAGGCGACGAAGCTGCCCTTGGGGATACTCAGGCTGACCCGGTCGAGGATGACCTTGTCGCCGTAGCTGAGGCTGACCTGATCGAGGCGGAGTTCGCTCTCGAACTTGGCTTTGGCATGGGCGTCCGGGGCTTCGGGAAGCTCATGGGGCAGGTCGATGATCTCGAAGACCCGCTCCGCCGCGGCGATGCCCTTGGTGATGTTGTTGGCGATCTTCGACAGCTCCTTGATCGGCTGGTAGGCCATCTGCGCTGCCAGGCCGATCGGCAGCAGTTCGAGGATGTTGAATTCGGGGCGTTTGAGGACGAGGAAGACGAGGAAGGCGCCGGTCAGGCTGATGCAGACGAATTCCATCAGGGGATCCATGGTCAGCTCGAGGCGGAGCGACTTCATCAGCTGCCGGAAGAAGCTCAGGTTGCGCTCGTCGAAACGTTCCTGCTCGAGCTTTTCGCGGCCGGCGGTCTTGACGGTGCGGATGCAGGACAGGCTTTCCTGGAGGCGCCCGCTGACTTCCGAGATGCCGTTCATCGTCTTCTTCAGGCGGCGCTTGAGGCGGACATTGACCCAGAAGATCGGCAGGAGGCAGCAAGGCACCGCGATGATCAGCATCAGCATCAGCGACAGCATGTTCTTGGCGATCGCCATCCAGATGATGAAGCCGACGACGGCGAGGAGCTGCATCGGGCAGCGGATGAGCTGGCCGAGGTTTTCCGAGACCGAGGTCTGCATCATCGCGGTGTCGTTCATCGTCCGGCTCATCAGTCGCCCGACGTCTTCGCGGGCGTGCCAGCCGAGGGGCTGGGCGACGAGGCGCCCGAAGATCTCGCGGCGGAGGTCGTTGACCACCTTGTTGCCGACCCAGCGCAGGCTGTATTTGGTCAGGTAATCGGCTCCGCATTTGAGACCGTAGAAGAGGATCAGGAAGAAGACGCCGATGAACAACAGGACGCCGTTTGGCGAGAATCCGGGCTTGTCGAGTCGGAGGTCGAGCCAGTCCTCGCCGATCTTGCGCAGAAACGGATATTCCTTGTAGTGCCCCTCCACCTTGCGGCGCATCTCGTCGTTCGGCGGCACCGGGCGGCTGGCCAAGACCTGGTCGCCGGGCTTGAGAAGGCTGGCCGGAGCGTCCTCCTTTTTCGGGCTCGCCACCGGCACGACGAGGATTTCCTGGCCGCGCTTGACCTCAAGCTCGAAGCTGTCCGGCGTGCCGGAGCCCTCCAATGCGCTCACCGTCACGGTGACGCCGCGCAGGACGCCGAAGATCGAGCCGCCGGCGATCAGTCCGCAGACGATGCCTAGGAGAAGGCGTCCACGATAGCGCAGAGCGTAGGAAAGCATGCGCTTGTAGACGCTGAACTTCCCTTCCTTGACGCTCTTGTCGGTTTCCGGCATGAATTCTCCACTTGCGGTCTGGCTTGAAAGGCCGCAATATAGAGCGGAACAGAAATTTCACCCGGAGGCCCCCGTGCGCATCGTCTTCTTCATGGATCCGCTCAGCGGCATCCGCCCCGCCGGCGACACCTCCTTCGCCCTGATGCTCGCCGCCCAGCGCCGAGGCCACGAAATCTGGCACTGCCAGCGCTCCGGCCTCAGTCTCGAACAAGGCTCGGTTCAAATGAAGGCCACCCGTCTCGAAGTCGTCGACGAAGCGGCTCATCCCTGCCGCGTCCTTGAGCTGCGGCAGCTCCGGGGCGACGAGATCGACGCCCTCTGCCTGCGCAGCGACCCGCCCTTCGACCAGGATTACCTGGCTGACACCTGGCTTCTCGAATTCCTGCCGCCCGCTTGCATCTTCCTCAATTCGCCAAGCGGCGTCCGCAACGTCTCGGAAAAACTCTGGTGTCCGCGGTTCCCTCATCTCGTCCCGCCGACCCGGATCACGGCGGATATCCAGGATCTCGCAAGCTTCCGCCAGGAACACGGCGACATCGTGATCAAGCCGGTGGATGGCCACGCCGGACGCGGCGTCTTCCTGATTCTTCGCGATGATTGCAACGCCGCCGTGGCTTTTGAAACCCTTTCCGGCGGCGGCAAGCGCCCGGTCATCCTGCAGGCAGCCTTGGAAGGCGCCAAGACCGGCGACAAGCGAATCCTGCTGCTCGCCGGCGAGCCGCTCGGCGCCCTTCTGCGGGTTCACGGCGATAGCGATCACCGCAACAATTTCAGGGCCGGAGGCAAGCCGGTGCCCTGTGGACTTGATGAGCACGACCTGCGGATTTGCGCCGAACTCAAACCCTGGCTGCTCAAGCACGATCTCGACTTCGTCGGCATCGACATCATCGGTGGCAAGTTGATCGAGGTGAACGTCACCTCGCCGACCTGCGTCCGCGAGATCAGCCGCTTTGCCGGGGAATTCCTCGAGGACCGGGTGATTCAGCGACTGGAGGAGAAGGGAAGGGCATCGTTGGTGAACCTAAATTCCGCAGCAGTGGAATGGAGCCGGGTTGAAAGGTTGGAAGGTTGAAAGGTAAATACATGATTAACAGCGATAAATGACGATTCTAGTTCGACCTGCATGTCTGCCAGCCGGAGGAGGCGCCGAGCGCCCTCGAACACCATAACCTCTTGCTGTTGTAGCTGATCCTTTCAACCTTTGAACCTTCCAACCTTTCAACTGCGGTTTTTAGGGTGAAGCAATGAACACTGACGTGCAAGACTTGAGCTGTCCCAGGAAGCCGTCGCGGACCTGCCGCGAGGAAGTCTGGTCAGCCCCAGCTCAAGCCTCAAGTAGTTGACATTCAACAGCCAGTCGCGTCTGTACGATAGCTGCTCGCCACCAAGTCCAGCAATTCGTCGAAGACCTGCGGGCGGGCGGCGACGATGAGGCGCGATTCGCCGATGCGGTAGGGGCGGCCGAAGCCGTCGCCGACCCGGCAGCCGCTCTCTTCGAGGAAGAGCAGGGCGGCGGCAACGTCGTAAGGCTGCAGGTCGGATTCCCAGAAGCCTTGCAGCCAGCCGGCGGCGACGTAGGAGAGATCGAGCGCGGCGGAACCCATGCGGCGGATGTCGCGGCTGCGTCCCATCAGGGCCGCGGCGCAGCGGAAGAAGGCGGGCTGCAGGTCGAGCGAGCGGTAGGGGAAGCCGGTGCCGAGCAAGGCCTGGCGCAAACCCGGCGGCTCCCAGCTCGGTCTCATCAAGGGGACGCCGTTGTGCAAAAGCCCGCCGCCGCGGCGGGCGGCGAAGGTCTCGCCGGAGGCGGGGCGATGGACGACGCCCAGCACCGGCCGACCTTGAAACAAGAGGGCGATGCTGATCGAGAACTGATCCAGGCCGTTGAGATAATTGGTGGTGCCGTCGAGCGGATCGACCACCCATTCGAATTCCGCCGCGGCCTCGCGTCCGCTCTCTTCGCCCCAGAAGGACGAGCCGGGCAGGGCCTTGAGAAGCGCGGCGCGAAGCAGCTCTTCGGTGTGGCAATCGACCTCGGAAACCAGGTCGTTGAGCCCCTTTTCGCGACCGCCGCCAAGCTTGCGGAATCGACTCAATTGATACTCCCCGGCGGGCCGAAGAGCATGAAGCACCGCTTGCAGCAGGGCCGTGTCGGGTATCATGGGAAACCTCTGGGGGAAAACGTTGACACATCAAACACAAATAAACACGAATAAACGCTTCGTGTCTATTCGTGTTCATTCGTGATTCAAGCCGCTAAGGAAATGGCATCACAGCAGCTCGACGGCGGCCTCGGCGAGTTCGGAGCGTTCGCCCTTTTTGAGGCGGATGTGGGCGGCGAGGGAGTGGCCGCGGAAACGGCCGGAGACGTAGGAGAGGCCGTTGGAGTAGGCGTCCATGTAGGGGTGGTCGATCTGCTGGCAGTCGCCGGTGAGGATGATTTTCGAATTGCGGCCGACCCGGGTGATGATGGTCTTGGCTTCGAGGGGGGTGAGGTTCTGGGCCTCGTCAATGATCAGGTATTGGCCGGGGATGGAGCGGCCGCGGATGTAGGTGAGCGGCTCGACCTGGAGTTCGTCGATCTCGAGGAGGTTGGTGGGCAGGGCGGGGCGGCGGCTGCGGCGGTCGAGCGACTGGATCAGCTCGATGGCGTCGAAGATCGGCTGCATCCAGGGGCGCATCTTCTCCTGGATGTCGCCGGGCAGGTAGCCGATGTCCTTGCCCATCGGGATGGTCGGGCGGGCGACCAGGACGCGGTTGTAGAGGTAGTCCTTGAGCACCTTGCGGAGACCCGCGGCGACGGCGAGCAGGGTCTTGCCGGTACCGGCGGGGCCGAGCAGGGTGACCAGCTTGATCGAGTCGTCGAGGAGGGCTTCCATGACGAAGGTCTGCTCGACGTTGAGAGGTTTCAGGCCGACCATGTCTTCACTGGCGAACTTCAGGGGAACCAAGGTGTTGCGCGCATGCTGGGCGACCCGGGCGAGGGCGAGGACCTTGCCGTCGGAAGAGGAATTCAAGGTGGCGAATTCATTGGATCGCAGGAGGTGGTCCTTGCTGTCGTAGGTCAGGGTGCCGTACTTCTGGAATTCGGCGATCTGGGCCTCGTTGACGATGAGGCTGTGGACACCTTCATAGGAGAGGGCTTCGTCGAAGCGGTCCTTCTCATAACCTTCGGCATGCAGACCGAGGGCGTCGGCCTTGATCCGCAGATTCAAGTCCTTCGAGACGATGGTCACCCGCTTGTCCGGATGCTGCTGGCGCAGGCTGAGGGCGAAGGCAAGCATCGAGGAGTCGGCGCGGATGGTCGATTCCGACAGGGAGACTGGCATCGAAGGCTCTTTCAAGACGATCTGGACCAGGGCGCCGTTGTCGAGGGGAATGCCGTTGGTGAGCGAGCCTTTCGAACGCAGGGCGTCGATGCTGCGGTTGAACTGGCGGGCGTTTTTGCCCAGCTCGTTGACGTCGCGCTTGAAGCGGTCGACCTGCTCGATCACGTCGATGGGAATGATGATCAGACTGTCGGGAAAATTGAATACCGAAGACGCTTCGTGCAGAATGACCGTGGTATCCAAGATGTAGATATTGTCCATCGCGCTTCTCCTCGGGTTGCTGTCTGATCAGGCCCGCACTTGCCGTGCCGAGTCCTTATCCCTAGCATGCCGGAATTCGCCGACAAAAGCAAGGGGAGAGGAGATAATTTATCGCGAAGAATTTTTCACTGCCGGGCTTTGCGTTTTCTCGGTGTTGACCTGAGCCGCCGACCAAAGGAGGAAGCCACCGAGAGCGAGGCGGTAGAAGCCGAAGGGGCGGAGCCCATAGCGTTTCAGGCCTTCGAGCAGCCAGGCGGCGGTGAGGGCGGCGCTGGTCGTGGCGATGAGCAGGGAACAAAGAGGCAGGGCCCAGCCGAAATGATGGAAGAGGTCTAGCCCCGCATCCTTCAGTTCCTTGACACATGCGGCGCTCAAGGTGATCAGCCCGAGCATGAAGGAGAATTCCACCGCGGCGGCAAGGCTGTAGCCGAGGGCGAAGGCGGCGAGCAGCACCACCAGGCTGCGCGAGGTGCCGGGGCACATCGCGATGCACTGGCATCCGCCGATGATCAGGGCGTGCTGCCAGGGCATGGACTCGAGCTCCTTGCCACCCTGGCGACGGCGGACGTCAATGATCAAAAGGAGAATGCCGCCGATGATCAGGGCCCAGCCGATGCCGTTGAGGTTGAACAAATGCTCCTTGATCTTCTTGCTGAAAAGCAAGCCGACGACGACACAAGGAATGAAAGCGAGAATGAGATTGCCGAGATACCGGCGAGCTCCGGCCTCGCCTTTTTTGACGCCGTAAAGCACCGAGCCGATGCGCTGACGCCAGACCACGAAGACGGCGAAGATGGCGCCGATCTGGATGACGATGTTCAGCGAATTGCTGCTGACTTCATCAAGGCCGGTCAAACGCGAATACGCGACCAGGTGTCCGGTCGAACTCACCGGCAGGAACTCGGTCAATCCCTCGATCAATCCCAGCATCAAAGCATCGACGCCCCGCATGCCGCCGCGCTCCGGCAGCCAGATGGCCACGGCCGCACCGGCTAGAAGAAGAAAAATCAAGGCGAGATTCTGCTTGCGGCTGAGGCAGGGAGTGCTGGACATGGATTTTCCTGAGATGGGGAACAAATGGAACCACGAATGGACACGAATGGGCACGAATTGCAAACGGCCAAGACGAATTCGTTCAGGTCGTGGCTCAAGCTTCCAGCTTGAGTTAAGAAAGGAGCACGGGCGTCCCGCCCGTGTTTCGACAGGCGGGACGCCTGTCCTCCTTTGAGCGCGCGGCTCAAGCTTCCAGCTTGAGTTGAGAAAGGAGCACGGGCGTCCCGCCCGTGTTTCGACAGGCGGGACGCCTGTCCTCCTTTGAGCGCGCGGCTCAAGCTTCCAGCTTGAGGAAGCAGCAGAACAAGGCCGGCCGGACGCCAGCGATCCAGTAGAGGAGCTGCAGCGCCAATGCCGCTCACTCCTGATCCCAATCGAGGCGCATCACCGTGTCCTTCGACGGATCGCCGCCGTCATCGCTGAGATCGCCATGTCGGTTGATCGAATACACAGCGCGTTTGAGCGGCAGGTAGCGCATCGGCTTGCTGTCGGCGGGGTCCAAAGGCACGGCGTCGAGATAGGCCGGCACCAGCTCTTCGAGTTTCTCCGGCAGGCGCCCCTTGTCGAGTTCGTAGAGACGCAGCGCCGCAAGGGTGCGGATTTGGCGGTCCTTGGCGATGGTGATGAAGGTTTTCATGGCGATATTTTCGAGGGCAGGAAGCATCATTTTGAAAAAGATTCGTCCACCAAGATTGGGGCGAACAAAAAACATCACTCCCTTCTCTCCTGCAACGCGCTGGATTTGTTCATAGAATGTAACTGAGATGGCTTTGGCACTGGTAAAATCCTTGGCGTCACAGACAGGCAAAAGTTGCCGCATCAAATCGGTTTCGAGATTAAGGGTCTGATTAGGCTTGATGACGAGTCGTTTCGGGATAAAATCAAACGCCTTAGGGAGCTCAGTTTGGCTGCTCGGCTTGTTTTGGACCTCCGTTAAGAGATCTTCGAAAAACAGGCACTCCCCCTGATAACCTTGTCGAAGGCCATCCCGCCAAAGCTGATCCCGGTCCGGAGCCGAGGTGATTTTTCTCAGGATTTCCCGATCCGAGCAAGCAGCGATGGCCTTGGCTTTGCTAGCGTTCAGGATGCCGCCGATGGCGACGCAGACGAGGTAGTGAATCAAGGAGTTGGTCTGTGCGGTGCTGTTATTGATCCAGGCTTCACCCTCTGCGATCAAGACCAGGGCTTCCTCGGGCTTGCCACTCGCGATCAGGACATTCGCTCGTTGGACGAGGGAGTTAGTGACTTCGCGTGTGATGCCCAGTGCCGGCATGTAAGTCGATACGGCAGAAGCGCCGGGCTTGGGGATGCTGCGGAAGTAGGCCCCGGTTTTGAGGAGCGAGTCCAGCTCGACCATCGCGACGGCATGTTTCTCGAGGATCGGCTTGACCTTGATCAGGGTGTCCTCTCGGCTGAGTTTTGAGGAGAGACTGTTGCGCTCCTTGTCCTGGCAAAGAGCCAGGATTGCAGCGCTGGATTCAAGCTTGGGCAGGATGTTATCCTTCGGGTCGCTGGGCGGCAGTTTCAGCGCCAGGTCGCTGCGGTCCTGCAGCGGTTCATCTTTGAGGTAGATGATGCCGAGGGCGAGCAGGAAAAAGAGGAAGGCCGAGAGGTAGATGAGCTTGCGGGCTCGGGGCGTGTTGGGTATTTCAGGCATCGTGGGCTCCGGGATAAGAAGGACTAAAACACCATTGGAGACGAAAAGCAAATGGCCACGCTCCTTTCGCCTTTATCCGTGTCCTCCGTGTTTTCCGTGGTGAAATTGCTCTTGCCGAGCTCCCACGGCCTTGAGGGAAAGGACTTTCGGAGTTCACTTGGGACGGATTTTCCCCCATAATCAAATCTTCAGATCTTAAAGGCGCCCATGAAACTCGGCATCTTCATCCAGCGACCGGTGCTTGCCATCGTGCTCAGCCTCTTCGTAGTCATCGCCGGCCTGGCTTCGATCGGGCGTTTGCCGATTGCGCAATATCCCGACATCGCGCCGCCGATGGTCCAGGTCCGCACGGTCTATCCCGGGGCTTCCGCGGAAGTGGTCAACGCCAACGTCGCCAGCGTCATCGAGAATGCGGTCACCGGGGTCGAAGACTTCCTCTCCATGCAAGGCGGCTGCACTTCCAGCGGCGCCTACACCCTCGACATCAGCTTCCAGATCGGTTCGGATCCCGACAAGGCCCTGATCAACGTCAACAACCTGATCAAGCAGGCGGAGGCGAAGCTGCCGCAGGAAGTCCGGCGCCAAGGCATCACCGTCACCAAGGGCACCTCAGGCTTCCTGATGGTCGTCGCCTTCACCAGCCCGGACGGCACCTTGAGCGACCTGGCGGTGTCGAACTACGTCACCCTCAACGTCCTCGACCGGGTGAAGCGGATCAAGGGGGTCGGCGAGGCGCGGGTCTTCGGCGCCAAGGACTATGCCTGCCGGATTTGGCTCAAGCCCGAGGCACTTGCTCTCCATGGCGTGACGGTTGACGAGGTCCGGCGTGCGGTGCAGTCACAGAACACCCTGTTTCCGGCAGGCAAGATCAATTCGCAGCCGTCTCTGCCTGGTGCTGAAATAGCGATGACGGTGATTGCCGGTGGTCGGCCGCAGACGGCGGAGGAGTTCGCCGCGATCGTGGTGGTCCGCGGCGGCAACGGCGGCCTGCTGCGGCTCGGCGATCTCGCCCGGGTCGAGATCGGGGCCAAGGACTACGACTTCGCCGGCACCAGCAACGGCAAGAACGCCGCGATGATGGGGGTGATGCTGCAACCCGGTGCCAACGCCCTTGATGTCGCCGACGCGGTCAACGGGACGATCGACGCCTTGCGTCCGGAGTTCCCCGCAGGTCTGAGTGCCAAGGTGACCTACGAGACCTATCAGTTCATCCGGATCTCGATCCGCGAAGTGATCAAGACCCTGGTCGAGGCGATGATTCTCGTCACCCTCGTCGTCCTGCTCTTCCTGCAAAGCTTCCGGGCGACTTTGATTCCGATCCTGGCGGTGCCGGTGTCGCTGATCGGCACCTTCGCTCTGATGCATCTGCTCGGCTACTCGATCAACACCCTCACCCTCTTCGGCATGGTCCTGTCGATCGGCATCGTCGTCGACGACGCCATCGTGGTTCTGGAGAACGTCGAGCGCATCCGCCATGAGAAGAAGTGCGGCATCCGCGAAGCGGTGGCACTGGCGATGGCCGAGGTGACGACGCCGATCATCGCCATCGTTCTGGTCTTGATGGCGGTGTTTGTCCCGGTGTGTTTTGTCGGCGGCCTCACCGGCGAGCTGTACCGTCAGTTTGCGGTGACCATTGCGATCAGCGTCTTCATCTCCGGCCTGGTGGCCTTGTCGCTCACCCCCGCGCTTTGTGTGCAATTGCTCGATCGTCCTTTGAGAGAGCCGGCGGCGCCCTTCCGTCTTTTCAACCGCTTCTTCGACAGCTGCCGCGACCGTTACGGCCGCGCCGTCGGCTACTTCCTTAAGCACAGCCTCGTCGGCCTGCTGCTCTTCCTCGCCCTGCTTGCGGCGACCGCACACCTGTGGAAGGCGACGCCGAAGTCGATGCTGCCTCCGGAAGATCAGGGCTTCTTCATCTGCGCCATCTCGCTGCCCGAAGGCGCCACCCTCGACCGCAGCCGCGCCGTCATCAAGCAACTCGACGCCATCGTCAAACAGGTGCCCGAAATCCAGCATTTCACCGCCTTCGCCGGGATGGACTTCGCCAACGGTGGTGTCTTCCGCGGCAACGCCGGATCGTGCTTCTGCGTCCTCAAGCCCTGGGACCAGCGACATCGCAGTGCCGACGAGGTGATCGCTGATTTCACCCGCAGGACGATGGGGATCCAGGACGCCAACCTCTTCATCATGAACCCGGCGCCGATCCGCGGCCTCTCCAACACCGGCGGCTGGGAGCTGCAGTTGCAGAACCGTGGCGAGGGCGGACCGGCCCGCCTCGCGGCAGTCGCCAATGAATTCCTTGCCGCCCTGCGCGCCGACAAGTCCGGGGTCATCCCGATGGCCTTCACCTCGTGGAGCGCCTTCTCGCCGCAGCTGCACGTCGTCCCCGACACCGAGAAGGCGGCCCAGCTCGGCGTGCCTCTGCCCGACATCTTCGACGCGCTTTCCAGCCTGATGGGGACGAGTTACGTCAACGACTTCAGCAAGTCCGGCCGCAACTGGCAGGTGCTGATGAGCGCCGAGCCCGGCTCGCGCCATTCCCCGGAAGACATCGGACGGATCCAGGTGAAGTCGAGCACGAGCGGCGCGATGATCCCCCTCTCCGAGCTGCTCAGCTGGCAGACGGGCAGCGGCCCCGATTACATTCCCCGTTACAACAACCTTCCCGCCTGCAAGCTGATGGGTGGCGTCGCCCCGGGCCACAGCTCGGGCGAGGCGATCGCCAAGCTCAAGGAGATCGCCGCGAAGGTGCTGCCCTCGGACTTCACTTACGAATTCGCCGGCGCCACCTACCAGGAGAACAAGGCGGGCAACGGCGGCCTCATCGCTCTCGGCCTGGCGGTGCTGATGATGTTCCTCATCCTCGCCGCCCTGTACAACGGCTGGACTCTGCCCTGGGTGGTTCTTCTCACCCTTCCCTTCGGCCTCTTCGGTGCGCTCGCTGCGGTTTTGCTCACCGGCCAGAGCAATGACGTCTATTTCCAGATCGGACTGATCACCCTGCTCGGACTGACCGCCAAGAACGCCATCCTGATCGTCGAATTCGCCGAGTACCGCCGCGAGGCCGGGATCGATGCCGCCAGCGCCGCGAAAGAGGCGGCGATCCTGCGATTGCGGCCGATTTTGATGACTTCGCTCGCCTTCATCTTCGGGGTCCTGCCTCTGGCGATTTCGCAAGGGGCCGGCGCCGGCGCCCGCCGATCGGTCGGCACCGGGGTGATGGGAGGAATGATCGCCGCCACCTTCCTCGCCCTCCTCTTCGTGCCGCTGTTCTACAAGCTGGTGCGGGGAAGCAAGAAATCTCATGACCAAGATCGAGAAGCAAAATCATGAAATGCCGGAAAATATTTATTCTCGCGTCCCTCTGTCTCCTCTGTTCGTGCTCAATCCTGGCGGAGAAACGGGCACAGGGGCGGTCCTACGCCTCGGTGGACCACCTGAGGCAAATGATTCACCATGCTCTGAATCTCTCTGATTACGGTCGCGGTCCCATGCCGGAGGTTTTGCCTTGCGACTTCAAGACGCCTGGTGGTCGAGAATACATTCGTTTTTATCCGGTCGGCACGCGACCGAATCGGATCCATAATCCACACCTCACCCCGGCAATAGTCGAACCGGTGGAGGAGTTTGCCGAACAGGGCTGGGCCAACGTCGCGTTCATGGATGGCCATGTCGAGCGAGTTCAGGGACATTTCCGGCACCAGCAGGAGCTCTACGATGTTCTTCTGGCCCGGTGCAGCGGCGAGTGCCGAGCCCAGGTCGAGAGTTTCATTCAAGAGTTGAAGAAGTCCTGAGACCGGCAGTTCCGGCAGTGACTCATCACCGCCAGCTCGAAGCTCGCGAGAAACAGCGCCGCCAGAGAGCCCGGCAAGGGGAATCGCCGCCTCCCCAGCCGCTCCGTTCCAGCCAGGTCTCCAGATCGATCACTTCGTCGAATCGCGGTTTCCCCTTCCGCTCCACACGACTCCAGTTCAAGTTGCTCGGTCCATCCGAATCGCGACTCAGGCACATCTCAACATCAACTGCGCCGCAGTCCCAGTAGGCGACAAAGGCACCCTCGCGGACTCCGCAAAGTGGCGTCACGCCGCTGTTGTCACTGGTCAGGCCAAAGAGCTTGCGGGCGCCGTAGCGCAAACTGAGCCGGCTGTGGGCCTGTTGATCCAAGCTGGTCCATCGTACGATCTCACCGAATTTGCGTTGGCCGCCAAGATCTCCGGCCTTCGCCGCCGCGACGGAATGGACGACGCGTTGACCGGGCTGATGCCAGACCCCGATCACCTCGTAGCCGAGCAGTCCGGCAAAGGCGAAGCAGAGGCCGGCAAAGATCCAGACGAACTTGAGAAAGTGGCGGCGACAGAAAGCGTTCATGAAAACTCCGGAAAGGCCAGGGATAATAGAGATCGCCGCGGTGATCTTGCTTCCCCTTCCATCCTTCAGTCCACCATTGCTTCCCGCCACTTCCGGCGTAGCTTCCCCGCACAAAAATCCAGGAGACCCGCTTGACATGGATACTGAATTCGACGCTGAACTCGCGCCGCTGCGCCAACAACTGACCGCCCACCCGATCTACGCCGTCGTCAACAGCCCGGAACGCCTCAAGATCTTCATGGCCACTCATGTCCATTGCGTCTGGGACTTCATGTCGATCCTGAAGTCGCTGCAGCTCGCCTGCACCTGCGTCGAAATCCCCTGGGTGCCAAAGGGCGACCGAGAGATTCGCCGTCTGGTCAACGAGATCGTCCTCGGCGAAGAGAGCGATGTCCACCCCGACGGCGGCCACACCTCGCACCTCGAGCTCTACCTCGAGTCGATGCTCGCTGCCGGAGCTTGCGCCGCCCCCTTCCAACAGCTGCTGGCTGCGGCCGCTCAGGGTGAAGCGCCGGAAAGCGCCGCCCGCCGCCTCGGCGCCCCCGCCGGAGTCGCGGAATTCCTCGAGGCCACCTTCTCGGAATTGCGCCGCGGCCAATTGCATCGCATCGCCGCCGTCTTCACCTACGGACGCGAAGACGTCATTCCCGAGATGTTCGAAGGCCTGACCCGCGCCGCCGCCGCCAAGGACCAGCAGCACTGGGGGCCCTTCCTCTACTACCTGCAGCGCCATATCGAGATCGACGGCGATGAACACGGTCCGATGGCGAAACGCCTCGTCAGCCTCGCCGTCGACGGCGACCCGGTGAAGCGCCGCGACGCTCTCGATGCAGCCAAGACGGCCTTGCGAGCCCGTATACTTCTCTGGGACGCCACCTTGCCCCTGCTCGCTGCGCTGCGTTGATCCACGAGCGGGCCCGTCGCGCTCTTGACAGTTTTTTTCGCCACCACCTCTTCCCGATCACAGCAGCCGATGTCATATTGACGGGCTTTGCCTAAAAGTCTCCACAGTCCAAAATCTCCGAAGGAAAATCATGAACGTCCATTTCATCACCCAATGCGTCGTCGAGCACGAAGTCGACTGCCTCGTCATCCCGGTTTACGAAGGCGAGATCGCCAAGGCTCTGGAAACCCGCCTTCTCCAGCCCGAAGACCGCACCATCCTGTCGATCCTGGTCGAGAAGAAGCAGATCACCGGCAAGGAGAACTTCTACCTGCCCACCCCGATGGCCAACTACGAATCGGTGCTCATCCTCGGCCTCGGCAAGAAGGAAGGCTGCGGCGCCCGCAAACTCCGCGAAGCCACCGGCAAGGCCGCCGCCACCATCAGCGCCGCCAAGAAAAAACACCTCTTCCTCGAAATCGCCCACACCGAGCTCTGCGCCGGCGCCTTCGTCGAGGGCCTGATGCTCGGCCAATACCGCTACGATGAGTTCCGCAGCGTCGACAAGGAGAACCCCCCAGTCTCCGTCAGCGAAATCTGCGTCCATGCCGCCGACGGCGTCGATCTCCTCCTCGCCCAGGGTCATGTCTCCCGCGCCATCGTCCAGGCCGAATCGGTCAACTGGGCCCGCGACCTCGGCAACGCCCCCGGCAACGCCATGACCCCCTCCATCCTCGCCGCCCGCGCCAGCGCCATGGGCACCGAACTCGGCGCCGAAGTCACCGTCCTCGGCGAAAAAGAGATGGCCGCCCTTGGCATGGGCTCGCTCCTCGCCGTCGCCCAAGGCTCCGACCAGGAAGCCAAGCTGATCTGCCTCAAATACAGCCACCCGAAAGCGACCAAGACCGTCGCTCTGGTCGGCAAAGGCCTCACCTTTGACGCCGGCGGCATCAGCATCAAGCCCGGCAAGGGCATGGAAGAGATGAAGTTCGACATGTGCGGCGCCGCCGCCGTCCTCGGTGCCATGCGTGACATCCTCCACGCCAAGCCGATGATCAACGTCGTCTGCGTCGTCCCCTCGACCGAAAACCTCATCAACGGCAAGGCCGTCAAACCCGGCGACATCGTCAAGTCGATGAGCGGCAAAACCATCGAGATCTACAACACCGACGCCGAAGGCCGCCTCATCCTCTGCGATGCCATGACCTGGACCCTGAAAAACCACAAGCCGGACTTCATGATCGACATCGCCACCCTCACCGGCGCGGTCATCACCGGCCTCGGCCACCACTGCGCCGCCGTCATGTCGAAAGACGATGAGATGGCCAACGCCCTCATCGCCGCCGGCGAAGAAAGCTCCGACCGCCTCTGGCGCCTCCCTCTTTGGGAAGAACACGCCAAGCTGATGAAAGGCAAGGACGCCGACCTCTGCAACATCGGCCCCGGTTACGCCGGCACCATCACCGCCGGCGCCTTCCTTAGCGTCTTCGCCGAGGGCACCCGCTGGGCCCACCTCGACATCGCCGGCACCGCCTGGAACTACAAAGGTTCCTCGTGCCTCAGCGACAAGCTCGCCTCCGGTTTCGGCGTCCGCCTCCTCAGCAACTGGGTCAACAAGCTGGCCGAATAAGCCTTCGCAAGCTCGCCCCCAAGCGCCCCGCCTGTCCTGCAGGCGGGGCGCTTTCATGCTCAGAAAACCCTCGGCCCCTTCCGTGACCTCCGTGTCTTCCGTGGTTAAAAATCCTCCTCTTCGTGTCCTAGCCGTCTTTCGCCTCGTCTCGCGCGTGCTAGTGTCTGCGACACACTGTTTCAACGCAAACCGGAGATGCCGCACATGTCGAAGATCATCTACACCCTCACCGACGAAGCCCCCGCCCTCGCCACCTACTCCTTCCTCCCCATCGTCCAAGCCTTCTCCAAGGCCGCCGGCATCCAGGTCGAAACCCGCGACATCTCGCTCTCCGGCCGCATCCTCGCCAACTTCCCCGAAGGCCTCGCCCCCGAACAGCGCATCGCTGATGACCTCGCCGAGCTCGGCGCCCTCACCCTCAAGCCCGAAGCCAACATCATCAAGCTGCCCAACATCTCCGCCTCGATCCCGCAGCTCAAGGCCGCCATCGCCGAACTCCAGGCCAAGGGCTTCAAGGTCCCCTCCTACCCCGAAGAGGCCAAGACCGACGCCGAGAAGGAAATCCAGACGCGCTACAAAAAGGTCCTCGGTTCCGCCGTCAACCCGGTCCTCCGCGAAGGCAACTCCGACCGCCGCGCCCCCAAAGCCGTGAAGGACTACGCCCGCGCCAAGCCGCACTCCATGGGCGCCTGGTCGAAAGACTCCAAGACCCGCGTCGCCACCATGGGCAAGAACGACTTCTTCGCCAACGAAAAGTCGGTCACCCTGCCCGCCGCCACCACCGCCAAGATCGAACTGGTCACCGCCGACGGCACCAAGACCCTGCTCCCCGCCCTCAAGCTCCAGGCCGGTGAGATCCTCGACGGCACCTTCATGAGCAAGAAGGCCCTCGTCTCCTTCCTCGAAGGCACCGTCGCCGACGCCAAGAAGGAGGGCGTCCTCTTCTCGCTCCACCTCAAGGCCACCATGATGAAGGTCTCCGACCCCATCCTCTTCGGCCACGCCGTCAAGGTCTTCTTCAAGGACCTCGTCGCCAAACACGCCGCCACCTTCGCCGAAATCGGCGTCGACTTCAACAACGGCTTCGGTGACCTCGTCGCCAAACTCGACCGCCTGCCCGCCCCCAAACGCGCCGAAGTCGAAGCCGACATCGCCGCGACCTTCGCCGCCGGCCCCGAAGTCGCCATGGTCAACTCCGACAAAGGCATCACCAACCTCCACGTCCCCTCCGACGTCATCGTCGACGCTTCGATGCCCGCCATGATCCGCACCTCGGGTCAGATGTACGACAAGGCCGGCAAGCAGAAAGACACCCTCGCCGTCATCCCCGACTCCTCCTACGCCGGCATCTACCAGGCCACCATCGACTTCTGCAAGGCCAACGGCGCCTTCGATCCCAAGACCATGGGCTCGGTCCCCAACGTCGGCCTGATGGCCCAGGCCGCCGAAGAATACGGCTCGCACAACAAGACCTTCGAAATCCCCGCCGCCGGCACCGTCCAGGTCGTCGACGCCGACGGCAAGGTCCTCCTCTCCCACACCGTCGAAGCCGGTGACATCTGGCGCGCCTGCCAGACCAAGGACGCTCCGGTCCAGGACTGGGTCAAACTCGCCGTCACCCGCGCCCGCCTCTCCGCCACCCCCGCCATCTTCTGGCTCGACAAGGCCCGCGCCCACGACGCCCAGATCATCGCCAAGGTCGAGAAGTACCTCAAGGACCACGACACCCAGGGCCTCGACCTGCAAATCCTCCCTCCCTACGACGCCTGCATCGCCTCGCTCAAGCGCATCAAGGAAGGCAAGGACACCATCTCGGTCACCGGCAACGTCCTCCGCGACTACCTCACCGACCTCTTCCCCATCCTCGAACTCGGCACCTCGGCCAAGATGCTCTCCGTCGTCCCCCTGATGAAGGGCGGCGGCCTCTTCGAAACCGGCGCCGGCGGCTCCGCCCCCAAACACGTCGAGCAGTTCGTTCAAGAGAACTACCTGCGCTGGGACTCCCTCGGTGAGTTCCTCGCCCTCCAGTGCTCCTACGAACACCTCGCCCAAGTCACCGGCAACGCCAAAGCCAAGGTCCTCGCCGACACCATGGACGAAGCCAACGGCAAGTTCCTGATGACCGACAAGTCCCCCGGCCGCAAGCTCAAGACCATCGACAACCGCGGCTGCCACTTCTACGTCGCCCTCTTCTGGGCCCAGGCCCTCGCCGCCCAGTCCAAGGACGCCGAACTGAAGAAGCTCTTCACCCCCATCGCCGCCGAACTCACCGCCAACGAGGCGAAGATCAACGACGAGCTGATGGCGGTCCAAGGCAGCCCCGCCGACATCGGTGGCTACTACCGCCCCGACTTCGATAAAGCATCCAAGGCTCTCCGCCCCTCGAAAACCCTGAACGACGCCATCGCCAAGATCGGCTGAGCTTCAGAGAAGTTCGTACAAACGCCCCCGCGATGAGAGTCGCGGGGGCAATTCCTTTCCTCTGAGTTTTTCAGAAAGGCTCTCGAAAAACTTGCTTTCGCTTACGATCGGACGCGAAGTCTCCCGCACCTACGGCAACGGCCTCCAAACCAGCAGCGTCTGCGCCCGCGTCGACAACTTGATCACCTCGATCTCGGTCGCCAACAAACCCGAGCTCAGCTTCAACTACAGCTACGACTCCAATAAAAACGTCACCGCCGAACAAGGCACTTCACACCAATCTCATCGAGGGGAGAGATATCAAGTCGCTTTTTTGGGGCTCGGGCGGGAGCAGGTGGTTTGAGAGCGCGATTCGAGTTCAGTGCGGAGCGCAGCGGCTGAGCACCGAGATCAAGGCGGTGCAAGCGGTTTCGGTGCGCAGGACGTGACGACCGACGCAGAGACCGTCGACGCCGCGGGCTTTGAGAGCCTTGATCTCCTTGTCGCTGAAGCCGCCTTCGGGACCGACGAAGAGGGCGAGGTCGCCGTAGATCTCGCCGAGATTCTCGACCGCGCTGTTTTCTTCAGGGATGGCGCCGTAATAGGAGTGGGCCGGTGCGGCCGCCAGAGCCTTGTCGAAGGCAATCAAGGAGACGATTTCCGGCAGCCAGGGGTTGCCGCTCTGTTTCAAGGCAGCGACAAGATCGGGCTCGTAGTCGTCAGCGGTCTTGTCAGTAGGACGCGACACAGAGCGCTCGCAGTCGAGCAGGACGATACGCCAGACGCCGAGTTCGACTGCCTGCTTGAGGATCTGGGTGAGGAGGGAGTTCGCAGGGGGCGCGACATAAAGATGCAGTTTCAAGCGCGGCGGCAAGGCTTGATGGCGCGAAGTGATCTCAGCCAAGACTTCGTCGCGGCCGGCACCCATTCGCGTCAAAGCCCGGGCGACACAGCCCTTGCCGTCGAGCAATTGAATTTCATCGCCAGGACGGCCGCGCAAAGCACGGAGGAAGTGGCGGGCCTCGTCGCGCGGCAGTTCGACGCTTTCACCCAGGGCGGGAATATGGGGAACCAGGAAGCTCGGCATGGGGGACCTATCAATTAAGAATTAAGAATTAAGAATTAAAGGAAGCGAAGGATTGTGGGTTTATTGGCATGATTTCCTCCATAATAAATCTTTTGTCGAGTTGCCATAGCAATCTTTGATGTCAGGATCGGCTCCAAGTTGCAATAAAAGTCGTATGATGTCAATGGATCCCAATGATGCTGCTAAGGCTAATGGAGTAGTGTTGTAGTCGCCACGAGCATTAAGATCCAAGCCATTCGCAATCAGGAAACGGATTTCCTCTTCGTTTTTTCGTCCAACTGCGACATGCAACAAGGTGTCATTGCAAGAGTTTTTGGCATTAAGATTGACTCCAAAGAACTTGCCTCTGCACTTAATGCTATAGCCCTCTTCAGCTTGATCCAATAATCCAGTTAAGTTAATGATTTTTCTTGCGCTCATGGGTGCTCATTCTTAATTCTTAATTCTTAATTCTTAATTTTTTAGATTTTCCATTCCTTCAGGCCTTGGGCGCTGAGGGCTTGGAAGACGGCGGCGTATTGGCGGATCTGCTTGAGCAGGGAGGAAAGGCCGTTGCGGCGGTTCATCGACAGGTGTTGCGAGACACCGGCTTTTTCGAGGGCGCTGGGGTCGACGGCGATGACTTCTGCGGGGCTGAGGCCGGAGTGGAGGCGGCAGACGGCGACGCCGAGGCCCTTGGGGATGGTGGCATCGGAATCGCAGGAGAAGTTGACCAGGCCGTCCTGGAAGGAAGGGACGAGCCAGAGTTGCGAGGTGCAGCCCTGGATGCGGTATTTGTCGATCTTGAAGTCTTCTGCGAGGGGGGCTTCGGAGCGACCGAGGCGGATGAGGAATTCGAAGCGTTCGTCGGGGCCCGGGAGGGCGGCGATTTCTGCGAGCAGGGCCTTTTGAGAATCAAGCATGATGACGGTTCCGGATGAGTTGCCAGGCCCAGATGCCGAAGAACTGGGCCGAGCTGATGAGGATGATGGTGGCGCCGGCGGGGCTGTTCGACCAGTAGGAGCAATATAGGCCGAGGATGCTGGATGACATCGCCAAGGCGGCTGCGACCGCCATCATGGAATTGAGCCGATGACAGAGAAGGCGGGCGGTGGCGGCGGGAATGATGGCCAGAGCCGAGACCATCATCACTCCGACGGCGCTGATGCCGGCGACCAGGGCGAGTGAGAAGATCATCAGCAGCGACAGTCGAAGTCGGTCGGGGTTGATGCCGATGCTCTGGGCGTAGATCGGGTCGGCGGCGGCGAGTGCCAGCTCCTTGCCGAGGCCGAAGAGGATGGCCAGGCAGATCAGCGTCGCGATGCCCATCATCAATAGATTTTCAGGAGTCACCGAGAGCAGTGAGCCGAAGAGGATGTGCTGGAGGTTTTTGAAGGAGCTTGACTTGGAGAGGAGGAAATAGCCGAGGGCAAGCATCGAGGTGAAGACCACCATCAAGGCGCCGTCTTCGCCGATGCGACCTTTGCGGGCGACGGCTCCGATGAGCAGGGCGGCGCCGATGGTGCCGATCAAGGCGCCGGCCTGGAGGTTGACGCCCAGGAGGGCTGCAGCCGCGACGCCGGGCAGGGAGGCGTGCGCCAGTGCGTCGCCGATGAATCCGATGCGGCGAAGCAGGACGTGGCAGCCGAGGATCGCGCAGAGCGGCGCGATGAGGAGCAGCGCCATGAAGGCCCGCCGCATGAAGACTTCTTGCCAGGGATCGAGGAGCCAGTGCATGAGTGAATCCAGGGAGTGAGGGAGTGGGAGAGTGGGCTTGAGCTTGTTGACGCTCGAACGGCCAGGGGCTCAAGGCCCTGCCGGTTGGCGCAGGTCGACTTCCTTCTCGATCCGCCCCATGTTCATGTGGACCTGGCGATCGAAGTGGTTCTCAAGGTCGTCGAGATGGTGGGTGGCGGTGATCAGGGTCCGCCCTTCGGCCGAGAGCCCGTCGAAGAGCTGGAGCATTTCCTGGCGGCTTTCCGGGTCGAGGGCATTGAAGGGTTCGTCGAGAAGGAGCAGGTCGGCTTCCTGGATCAAGGCGCGGCCGATCAGAGCGCGCTGCTGCTGCCCGCCCGAGAGCTGGCCGATCTGCCGCTGCAGGAAGGGGGCGAGACGGAGCTTGGCGGCGATTTCGACGACCCGGGCGCGATCCTCTACCGAGGGGCGCTTGAGCCAACCGAGGTGGACGAAGCGGCCGCTGAGCAGCAGGTCCATCAGGGTCATCGGGAAGGTCCAGTCGACGCTGGAGCGCTGCGCCAGGTAGGCGATGCGGTGGCGGCAGGAGCTGGGGCTGTGGCCGCCGACGAGCAGCTCACCCTCGGTGCGCGGCACCAGCCCGGCGATGGCCTTCAGCACGGTCGATTTGCCGCAGCCGTTGTGACCGGTGAGGGCGAGCCGTTCGCCGGTCTTGACGGCGAAGCTGACGCCGCAGACCGCGTGAATGCCGCCGGCGTAGCTGACGCAGAGGCCTCGCAGCGCCATCGCGGCGACGCCGCTGTGGCTATGGGTGCAGGTGGCGGCTTCCTGGCGTCCGCCATAAGGAAGGATCATAGGAGCTTCCAAGGTTGAAAGGTGGAAAGGTGCAATGCTTCAAAAGTTGATTGACGATGGCAAGTGCGAGAGGGCTTGGCCGCCTCGACAGCCTCGTTCAATGCCTTTTGCAGGCTATGGGTTTTCATTCGTCCGCCTTTCCATCCTGTTCATTTCAGGGCCTGGATCATGGTGCTGAGATTGGAGCGGAACATCGCCTCGTAGCTGGGCGTGTCCGGCCCGAGGCCGTCGCAGTGGAGCAGCTCCATCTTGATGCCGATCTCTCCGGCGACCGTGGCTGCGAGCTTGTCCGGTCCGGGAGCCTCGCCGAAGATCGCCGGGATCTTCGCCTCGCGCAGCTTCTGGCACAGCTCTTTCAAGTCGGAGGCGGCGGGGTCCGGCGCTTCGGTGCTGAAGGATTTGAGGATGACGCCGATGCGCCGGAAGTCGTAGTCGGCGGCGAAATAGCCGAAGGTGTCGTGGGTGGAGGCGATGAGGCGGCGCTCCTTGGGTAGGGCCTCGAGCTCCTTGCGGGCCCAGTTCTCAAGCTCGACCAGCTTGAAGTCGTAGGCGGCGAGACGGCTCTGGTAATAGGCTGCGTTCGACTTGTCCTCGGAGCTCAGGATCTCGCAGATCCGGGCGCACATCTGGCGGGCCTTGGCGATGCTGTGGAAGGCGTGCGGATCAATGCTGGAATGCTTGTGGGCGCAGCAGCCGTGGCAGGTGGTCTCGCCGCCGTTCTTGTCGATCACCCGGGCTGTGATCACCTCGCCGACCGAAACCTGGCGCGCCCGGGTCCCGGCGCCAAGCGCCGCCTTGCCACACCACTCGTCGAAGCCCAGTCCGAGCGAGAAGACCACTTTTGCGCGTGAGAGCGCGCGCGCGTCACTAGGGACAGCCTCGTAAGCATGGGGGTCGGTGCCGGCCTTTGCCATCACTTCCAAATCGATTTTGTCGCCGCCGATCTCCTTCACCCAGTCGCCGATGATGCTGAAGCTGGCCACCACGGGCAGTTTTTCACCGACCCGGCCCCCTCCCGCGGCAGGCGCGCCGTCGCAGGCTCCCAGACTAAGGAGTGTCAAGAGAGCGAGGATTAAAGAGCTGAGCTTCATGTCGGTTCCTGGGGTGAAAGGGTTTCGCGTGCCGAAAAACTAGCACCGCAGCGCCATGAATCAATAAATGCAATCGCATTATCATTAGTAAAACTGTGATTATGAAAAGTGGAAAGGAGCTTAAACTTGATTGCGTGTCCTCCGTCCTGGGGATTTCCGGGATCTTCTCTGTTTGGTTAATTCATTGTTGATAAGTGTTTTGTGTGTAAGTCAACGGGGTTCGCGGAAAATTTCCCGGGAAAAAGTGTTGGGGTTGTGACTTGCCAAGGGGCTGCAGTCTGACTAGTGTGGCATCCCCGGAGGTGACTCCGGCCATTGGGAATCAGGGGACTCATGAAAACTGACGGACAGAAAAGCTGGAAGCTGGCTCTTGAAGAGATCAAGAGCCGGGTTGAGGTCAAAGAGTACGACATGTTCTTCGCTCGTCTGAGCTTGGAGAGCTTCGATTCGGATCATTACCAGGTGCAGTCGAATCTAGATGGCTTTGCCTATCTCTGGTTCCAGAAGAACTACGAGGCGCAGATGCTCAAGCCGGCACTCGAGAAGCAGCTCGGCCGCAAGGTCAGGCTCAGCGTCTTCGAGACTCCTGAAGAAGGTGACAGGCCGCAAGCTGTCGCTCGTCAGCAGCGACGCAACGTCGCCGCCGCCGCTCCGGCTTACAGCGCTCCCGTCGCCGTGGCTCCGCCGCAGAACTTCAATCCCCGCTTCACCTTCGACAGCTTCGTCACCGGCGAAGAGACCAAGTTCGCCGTCGCTGCCGCCAAGGCGGTCGCCGAATGTCCCGGCCATGTCTACAATCCTCTTTTCATCTACGGCGGCACCGGTCTCGGCAAAACCCATTTGATGCAGGCCATCGCCCAGGAGGCGGTGTCGCAGAACCCCCGTCTCAGGGTGGAGTACCTGACTTCCGAGGAGTTCACCAACCGCTTCATCGAGGCGACCCAGAAGAAGTCGCACAACGCCTTCCGCAATCATTTCCGCTCCCTCGACCTGCTGCTCATCGACGACATCCAGTTCCTCAAGGGCAAGGCCGGCACGCAGGAAGAGTTCTTCCACACTTTCAACAAGCTCTTCAACGGCCACAAGCAGATCGTCCTCGCCTCCGACCGCGCCCCCGCCGATCTCGACGGCCTGGAGAAACGCTTGGTCTCGCGCTTCGAACACGGCCAGATCGTCGACGTCTACGCACCCGATTACGAGACCCGCGTCGCCATCTTGCGCCAGAAGCAGCAGAGCCAGAAACTCAAGCTCTCCAACGAGCTGATCGACTTCATCGCCCAGAACGTCCGCTCCAACGTCCGCCGCCTCGAAGGTGCCCTCACACGCCTGGTCTCCTACGCCTCGGTCGCCGGACGCGAACTCTCCCTCGAAGACGCCCGCCGCCAGCTCGCCGCCTTCGTCGAGGAAGAGGCGCCGGTCAAACGCGTCACCATCCAGGTCATCCAGCGCCGTGTCGCCGAACACTTCGACGTCACCCTGAAAGACCTCCTCGGTAGCCGCCGCCCTGCCAATATCGCCTTCCCCCGCCAGGTCGCGATGTACCTGTCGCGCGAACTCACCGGCGAATCCCTCCCAAGCATCGGCGACAGCTTCAACCGCAATCACGCCACCGTGCTCCATGCGGTCAATGCTGTCAAGAGCCGCCTCAGTGATGACGAGGGTCTCAGAAGCTCGATCCAGTCCATTAAAAATTCTTTCCAGAATTCCATCGGCAGCGTTTGACAGATCGAAAAAGGCCAGTAAACTCTGGCCCGTTCCCGAAAGGGAGCACAGCCAAAACCTCCGGGGAATTAGCTCAGTTGGCTAGAGCGCTTGCATGGCATGCAAGAGGTCATGGGTTCAAGTCCCATATTCTCCACCACCCTCTCCAAGGGGAATTAGCTCAGTTGGCTAGAGCGCTTGCATGGCATGCAAGAGGTCATGGGTTCAAGTCCCATATTCTCCACCAGATCATCTAGGCCGTCCGCAAGGACGGCTTTTTTTTGACCACTTCTTGGAGTTTGCAAATCTGGTAAATGTGTCGATTTTATCGGGGGCAATGAAGTCGTGGAGGGGTTAAATGACAGCAAAACTCGGCGCGATCGTGATGAGCTGTTTCTATGCCGGCTTCTGGTGCAGCTCCAACCTGCTGCGCTGGGCCGAGCCTCGAGGCGCCTATGTGGCGAGTTTCTCGGGTTGGCCCCTGGTTCAAAGCCAAAGCGTGGATCATCAATTGACTGTCCCTTCGTCGCCCTATTTCGAGGCTATGCCGGAGGCAGTCTGGGTGAATCTCCTATTTTTGCTGCTGGGGACTCTCCTGACCTTCTTCTGCAGCCTTCGGCTGCTTGACCGTCTGATCGATAAGCCCAAGCCACGCCACATCGTCCGTCCGGACTTCAAGCTTCAGGCGGATGTCGTGGACTTCCATCCCAAAGTCCAGCGCTGGCCCTTCCTGCCGAGTCTCCGCACGATCTTCTTGTCCTTGGCGGTCTTTGCCTTCCTCTACGCCAACGTCTCGGGGTTTTTCGGCGGCTCGAGCTGCCACTCCTGGAGCGAACGCAGGGCAGGGTTCCCGCTGACCTACTGGAAAGAAACCTTCGAACTCTATTCCCCGTGGAGCTCCAGCCGGACGGAGGAATGGTGCCTCGGCAAGATGACCTTCAACCTCCTTCTGGGCCTGGCGCTCTTCGGCGCTTCCTTCCGCCTCTGTCGAAAAGGGACTTGAGGAATAGACGGAAGATCGAGCTTGTGCTCGAAGCTTCCGACGCAGCCCGAGCTCCATCAGCAGGAAGGCTAGGGCGGCGCAGCGGCGCCCACGCATAGTCGGAGATCAGCCCCAGCTATCGACTGCGCCAAGCTTTTTTCATCTCCTCCGTGCTTTTCATCCGTCCCCGCGCTAAACTGAGGCGAGACACGGAGGAAATCTCATGCGCGAACTGGTGGCCGAGCTGAAACGCGAGATGCGCGGCGAGGTGTGGAGCGATGAGCTCAGCAAACGGGTCTACTCGATCGATGCTTCGATCTACCAGATCCTGCCCGTCGCCATCGCCTGCCCTCGCGATGCCGAGGATGTCTACGCCGCGCTGCACATCGCACAACGCTGCGGCGTGCCGGTGATCCCGCGCGGCGGCGGCACCGGCATCGCCGGCGGTTGCCTCGGCGCTGGACTGGTGCTAGATATGTCGCGCCACATGAAGAAGATCCGAGAGCTCAATGTCGAAGAAGGCTGGGCTCTCTGCGAGCCGGGCGTGGTCCAGGATCAGCTCAACCTCGCCGCCTCGCCGCACGGACTGCGACTCGGTCCCGACACCTCGACCGGCAACCGCGCCACCATCGGCGGCATGTGCGCCAACAACTCCGCCGGCTCGAACTCGCTGCGCTACGGCAAAATGGTCGATCACGTGCTGGAATGGCACGCCGCCTTCGCCGATGCCTCGCATCAGGTCGTCCGCAGTGTCGATGCCGACGGCTTCCGCCATCTCACCGAACAGGCGACGAGCTTCGCCTCCGCCTTGCGCGAGCTGGAGAAAATCATCCATCACGGCGGCTCCGCCATCCGCGCCGCCTTCCCGACCCTGCAGCGCCGGGTCAGCGGCTACAATCTCGATGAAATGGTCAAGGGTTTCCCTCTCGATCTGCCGCGTCTGCTGGTCGGTTCGGAGGGCTCGCTCGCCCTCGGCACCCTGTTCAAAGTGCGCCTGTCGCAAAAACCGAAATTCACCGTGCTCACCGTCGTGCCCTTCGCCGACTTCCGTGCCGGCCTCGAGCTGGTGCCGGAGCTGCTGCTCACCGCGCCCTTCGCCTTCGAGATGATCGACGGCACGGTGATCCATCTCGGCCGCGCATCGCCGATGATGCGCGGCCAATTGGGCTGGCTCAAGGGCAATCCCAATCTCCTCCTCTGCCTCGAATACGATGGCGCCACACCCGGCGAAGCCCTCGCCAAACAAGAGGCGCTGCACGCAGTGCTGAAGCGCCTGCCGGGCGTCGGCGAATGGGTCGACCTGAATGAATCGCGCCTCGCCGCCCAGGTGTGGAAGCTGCGCAAATCGGGCCTCGGCATCCTGATGTCGAAACGCGGCGAAGAACGGGCCCAGGCCTTCCTTGAGGACGTCGCGGTGCCGCCCGAACGCCTGCCGGAATTCCTCACCCGCTTCCGCTCCGTCATCGAAGATTCCGGCCGCGTCGCCGGCTTCTACGGCCACGCCGGCGTCGGCTGCATCCACGTCCGCCCGATGATCAATCTGCGCCAGGAGGAAGACCGCCGCTGGATGGTCAAAACCATGGAAGAAGTCACCGAAGTGGTGCGCGAATTCCGCGGCTCGGTGAGCGGAGAACACGGCGACGGCCTGATCCGTTCCTGGCTCAACCCGCGCCTCTTCGGAGCCGAAGTCGACGGCCTCTTCCGGCAGCTGAAACACGCCTTTGATCCGGAGAACCGCCTCAACCCCGGCAAGATCGTCAACGGCCCGCCGCCGCTGGAGAATCTCCGGGTCGACGCCAATGTCGTCCGCGCCCCCTTGGAAACGGCGTTCGACTGGAGCCGCGAAGGCGGCATCCACCTCGCCCTCGACATGTGCAACGGCAACGGCGAATGCACCCGTTTCAACGGCGGTCTGATGTGCCCCTCCTTCCAGGCTTCCGGCGATGAATTCCACTCCACCCGGGCTCGCGCCCAGGCGCTCAACGCGGTGATCAACGGCGGTGCCGACCCGAAGGAACTGACCTCGCCGCGGATGATGGAGATCCTCGATCTTTGCGTCGAGTGCAAAGGCTGCAAGACCGAGTGCCCCTCGCAGGTCGACATGGCCAAGCTCAAATCGGAAGTGCTGCACCGCCATCACCAAGAGCACGGCGTCCCGGCCCGCGCCCGCTTCTTCGCGGACGCCGCAAAAAGCGCCGCCCTCGGCTCGAAATTCCCGCGCATCGCCAACGCCTTGATCGGCAATTCCTTCTCCCGCCGCCTGCTCGACAAATACCTCGGGGTCAGCGCCAAACGCAGCCTGCCGCAATTGGCGCTGAAACGGGCGAGCCAATTGCTGCCCAATTACGTTCCGCAAGACTCGCTGGATCCGGTCACGGGCCAGCC
This sequence comes from Verrucomicrobiota bacterium, assembly GCA_039798785.1. GTDB lineage: Bacteria > Verrucomicrobiota > Lentisphaeria > Lentisphaerales > Lentisphaeraceae > CAMCSH01. The sequence continues at coordinate 44,962 of JBDKFG010000010.1, forward strand.
GCGTCACCCGAAGCCCGTCGTCGCCCTTTTCCTCGACACCTTCACCGAGTACTACCATCCCGAGATTGCGCTCGCCGCAAACAAGGTCTTGCAAGGCATGGGATTTGTCGTCGCAGTGCCGCCGCCGGTGTGTTGCGGTCGACCCAAGATCTCGAAGGGCCTGCTCGACGAAGCGAAAGAATCGGCTCGCGCCACCGCTGCGGTCCTCTCGGCCTGGGCCGAGCGCGAAGTGCCGATCCTTGTTCTTGAGCCGGGCTGCCTGTCGGCTTTGATCGACGATCACCTGTCCTTGCTGCCTGGGAATGCGGCAAGCGCAAAAATCTCTCAACGAGCCATCAGTTTCGACGCCTTTGTTGCCGAACACTCGGATAAACTGCTTCCCTTGTTGCGCGACGACAGCGCCGAGGTTTTGGTGCATGGCCACTGCCACCAAAAGGCCTTGCTCGGCACAGCGCACATCGCCACCCTGCTCGGCAAATTACCCGGCCTCCGCGCCAAGGAGATCGACTCCGGCTGCTGCGGCATGGCCGGCTCCTTCGGCTACGAATCCGAGCACCACGATTTCTCTCTCGCCATCGGCGAAACCCGCCTCTTCCCCGCCCTGCGTTTGGCGCCGCAAGCGCAGGTCATCGCCACCGGCTCCTCCTGCCGCAGCCAGATCGCCGATGGAGTTCAGAGGAAGGCCGAGCACTTGGCGGTGTTCTTGGCGGAGAGGATGAAGGGGTGAACGAGATGGGGGCGAGTTGCCTTCTCCTACTGGATCGCTGGCGTCCCGCCGGCTGTGTTTGTAGCCAGCAAGGGCATCCCGCCAAGTCATTCCAATGGGTAAGGATTAGCTTGGAAATCAAATCAGAGACAGGAGTTTCGAATGCGCCTCAAAGATCGATACGGAGCTTGGGCTTTGGTCACCGGGGCCTCATCTGGAATTGGGCGGGTCTTCGCCGACAAGCTGGCGAAACAGGGCTTTGATCTCTTGATTTGCGCTCGTCGCCAGGAACTGCTCGTCGAAGTGGCGAAGGACCTGAGTTCGCGGCATGGCTGTCAAGTGAAAATACAGGTCGCCGATCTTTCTCGGCCAGAGGGCACCGAGTCGCTGATTTCAAGCTGTCGGGAGCTTGACATCAGTTTCGTCATCAGCAATGCCGGCACTGGTTGGCCGGGCGCTTTCGGCGCGGTCTCATGCGACGAGGAGAAGCAGTTGATTCAGCTCAATTGTTTGACTCCTATGAGTCTCGCCCATCACTTTCTGCCGCGGATGAAATCGGCGCGGCGCGGCGGCTTGATTCTGGTCTCTTCTCTGATGGGGTTTCAAGGGGTTCCATTCATGGCGAGTTACTCTGCCACCAAGGCTTATCTCCTCAATTTCGGCGAAGCATTGTTTCACGAATGCCGCGAAGAGGGCGTCGACGTCCTGGTGCTGGCTCCCGGGGCGACTGAAACCCCTGGGAAATACCTACACGAAGTCGATTACGACAAGCTGCCGGTGAGCTGGATGACGGCGGATGAGGTGGTGGAATTGGCATTGAACTCCATCGGTAAACAACCTTTCGTTATCCCTGGATTTAAAAATCGTTTCACGGCTTGTCTCAGCGGTGGCCTCTGGTCACGTGGATGGGTCCAAAGTTTGATGAGGCGAATGGCTCGTCGCGTCATTCCCGGCCTACGACGCGATTGATCGCTGGGAGTTCAAATCCACGGGACCCGCCCCTGTCGCAAGGCGGCGGGCCCGACAAGTTGCGGAGTCTGGGTGAACTGGCGTAAGCGCAGGGATGCGTCGATGCGGCTCATCAGAGTGGGGAAGTCGGGGGAGGGGAGTTTTTCGGCCTTCATGGCGTTGAGGGTTTCGACCAGGGTGAAGGTGAAGGCGCCGTAGCTGAGGGCGCCGTGATCGTATTCGCTGGCGAGCTGGCTTTCGGCGGCGGCGTAGAGGAGGCGGTTGCAAGGCCACCCTCCTCAATCCAAGTGATAGCTGCATCCTGAATCCCCCTGAAAGAGTTCCTTATGTCGCTTGTCGGTCTATGGCCTTCGTTGAATCCTACAAGTTTTTGGTGAAACTCCTGGGGTGTTCTTGAGTGGAATTGAGATATCTTCGGCGGAAGCAAACCCCAGGAGTGAGCTCATGCCCGCGAAAAAAACCGCCGCCAAACCTGCCGTCAAAGTTCCTGCCCAGGCCGCTTCGAAAGTCGCTGCCAAGCCTGCCGCCAACGCTGCGGCCAAGCCCACTCTAAGCCCGGCCGCCAAGATCAAGAAGATCGAAAGCTTGGTCATCCCCAAGACCATGAAGGCGATCAGCAAGAAGTTCAAGAAAGAAGGCCTCACCCTGGTCACCGTCCCGGTTCCCGAGATCGGCGTCGATGACGTCCTGATCAAGGTCGACCGCACCGGCATCTGCGGCACCGACGTCCATATCTACAAGTGGGACGAATGGGCCCAGAAGACCATCCCGGCCCCGATGGTCGTCGGTCATGAATTCGTCGGCGTCGTCGTCAAAAAAGGCGCCAACGTCCACGACATCCAGCTCGGCGACATTGTCTCCGCCGAAGGCCACGTGGTCTGCGGCATCTGCCGCAACTGCCGCGCCGGCCGCTTCCACCTCTGCCGCGCCGACAAAGGCATCGGCGTCACCCGTCAGGGCGCCTTCGCTGAATACGTATCAGTTCCCAAGACCAACGTCTGGATCCACGCCCAGGGCATCAATCCTGACGTCATGAGCATCTTCGACCCCTACGGCAACGCCACCCACACCGCCCTGAGCTTCCCGGTGCTCGGTGAAGACGTCCTGATCACCGGCGCAGGCCCGATCGGCGCGATGGCCGCCGGCATCGTTCGCCACGCCGGAGCCCGCAACGTTGTCATCACCGACACCAACGACTACCGTCTCGGCCTGGCCAAGAAGATGGGCAAGAACATTCGCACCGTCAACATCCTCAAGGAAAAGCTCGACGACGTCATGGATGAGCTCAACATGACCGAAGGATTCGACGTCGGCCTCGAGATGAGCGGCGTCCCCGTCGCCTTCCAGGAAATGGTCGAGAAAATGGCCAATGGCGGCAAGATCGCGATCCTCGGCATCCCCTCCAGCGGCACCAGCATCAACTGGAACCGAGTGATCTTCAAGGGCCTCACCCTGCGTGGCATCTACGGCCGCCAGATGTGGGAAACCTGGTACATGATGACCACCATGCTGCAGTCCGGCTTCAGCATCGACCCGATCATCACCCACCGCTTCGCTTACTCCGATTTCGAAAAGGGTTTCCAGGAGATCTTCACTGGCAAATCCGGCAAAGTCGTCCTCAGTTGGTCGAACGCGATCCAAGAGCTCGGCATCCCGCGCGACTGACGCGATTTCCCAAGCTTCGAACCTTGAACCTTGAGCCCGCCCTTTTCCTGGGCGGGTTTTTCTGTGCGCCGGGCATGGTTTTTATCCTATTCCGGCGGAGCTGGGTCAAGCGCAAGCTCCGCAGCCCCGTTGGGTCTAGCCTGCCTGAATATTTGTATTTTTTAAAATTTAATGCCTGATAAACCCGTCTTTGTTAAAATATTGTTTGAAATTTATGTACTTTGCGGCATTTTAACGAAAAGAGGTGGGGGTGATACGATGAGTTTGCACGGAAAAACCAGGAGAGTGATGGATGCTTTGGCGGGGCAAATCCGTGATGGGGTGTATCCGCCCGGTAGTGCATTGCCTTCACGTCATGAGTTGATGGAGAGATACGATGTCTCGCGGGCGACGGTGGACAAGATCATTTCCTTGTTGATTGAACAAGGGGTGTTGACGTCCTTGCGCGGTTCCGGCACATATGTCAGTGAAAAAGGCACGGTGGGGCCCCACATATTCGTAGTATTGAACAATGAACTGGAGTGTGACGAGGCGGCGCAATATCACCATCAGTTGGGATTGATGCTGGCGGAGATCAGCAGCCGATACAGCCATACCTTGATGTCGAGCCGGGAGTTTCTCAGCCACGTACCTGCGATATCGCGCAATGAGCAGGCACGGGTGATTTGGAGCCGGCCATCACTGCGTTGTTGGACGGCGATTCACGATCTTGAAAAGGCATCGGTTCCGCAGATTCTGGTGAATCGCGTATGTCCTGATTTCAACTATGTGGCGACGGACACCTGGGGGGGGGTGAAGGCGGCATTGCGTCAAGCAAGCACTTTATGGGGCGACCGTGTCGCTGTAGCGACGATACGAGCACATCCTGGCGAGCCCTTCATTCAGGAGCGGGAAGCGGCGGTGTTGGAAGCCTGTGCTCAGCAGCGGCTGCGGCCGGTCGCCTATTTCCGTTCGCCCACTCGGAAGTCGGCGGACTTGAGTGAATTGGCGGCGCGCCTGAGCGCGGCTGCTTCGCATGGCGATTTCGATTATGTGATCGTGGTCGAGCACGCACTGGCCTCGGTGATATCCGGTGCCGGAGGAGGGGCGTCTTATCCGATGATCACAGTGGACTGGAAAGGCTCGGCCGGACAGAAGATTGTGAGTCTTCATCAAGGATGGGAGGAGATGTTCCGTCAAGCAGTGGCTTGGGCAGTGGAGGCTAAGCCCCAACGGTGTCAGCATTTGGTGCTGCCTCGGATCGAATAGAATTGATGAATGAACGCGAATGAGGTTAGGGCAAGAAAAAAAGCCTCCCGTGAAGGGAGGCTTTTTTCGGGGCTGATGCACGATCAGAATTTCATGCCGGCGAAGGCGTCGCTGAGGCTGCCGAAGGAGGCGGCCTTCTTGCGCTCGACCGCGAGGGCGGCGACGGCCTCGGATCCGCCTTGGGCGTCCTTGTTGCCGCCGATAGGACAGAGGGAGACCTTGCCGCCGTCGATCTTGAGGATTTCGACTTCGACAGTCTTGCCCTGGGGGTAGTGCTCACCGAGCCAGCGCGAGACATCGGCCTTGGCGGGGATGTTGAGGACTGAGACGTGGAGGAGGCCGCGGCGTCCATCGGCGAGCTCGATGAAGACGCCGAAGGGCTTGACGCCGTCGACTCGGCCGCTGACCGGGCCGGCTTCAGCGGCGGGGGCGGCATTGCTGCCGAGGCTGGCGCCTTCGGCGGCGAGGGCGAGGGAGATGCGGCGGGCTTCGGCGTCGACCTTTTCGACGGTGACGGTGATCTTGTCGCCGGCTGAATAGAGATCGGCAGGTTTCTTGCCTTTCGGGAGCTTCGAGATGTGAAGGAGGCCTTCGAGACCTTCGGCGACTTCGACGAAGAGGCCGAGCTTTTCGTCGGCTTTGGTGACGGTGGCTTCGAGGGTTTGGCCGGCGAGCTCGGGGGCGTGGGTCCAGGGGTTTTGGGCGGCGGAGCGGTAAGAAAGGCTGATGCGCTTGGCGTCCCAGTCGATGCTGCGGACGACGACGCGGATCTTCTCGCCGACGCTGACGATGGAGGAGGCGTCGAAGTTGCGTTTCCAGGAGAGTTCGGAGTTGGGGATCATGCCATCGGCACCGCCGAGGTCGACGAAGACGCCGAACTTTTCGATCTTGCGGACGACGCCGTCGACTTCGTCACCTTCGCTGAGGCTCTCTTTGAGTTGATCGCGGCGGCTCTCGGCTTCTTTGTCGAGGAGGGCGCGACGGGAGACGACCATGTCGTTGCCCTTGATCTGGGTGATCAGGAAGGAGAGGACCTTGCCGACATATTGCGAGGCGTCGCCGGGGCGGGCGTCGATCTGAGAGCCGGGGCAGAAGGCGTTCTGGCCGGCGATGAGGATGGTGTAGCCGCCTTTGCGCTCGGCTTCGACCTTGCCTTCGACCGGAACCTGGTTGGCGTGGGCATCGCCGAGGGATTCGGCGAGGGCGTCGCCGCTCATCCGGATGGTGAAGCGCATTTCGCTGCCGTCGTCGGAAAGGAACCAGGCTTCGATCTCGTCGCCGACTTTGGGCAGTTCGAGGCCGGCCTTGAGGAATTCTTCGGGGAAGAGGAGACCTTCAGCCTTTGATTTGACATCGATATAGATGCCGGCGCTATCGACGTGGGAAACGACGGCCTTGACCTTTTCGCCGACCTTGAAGCCTTGGCTGAGGCTTTGGGTGCTGGCTTCGAGGAGGGCGGCGAAGTCTTCGCCGCCGCTGACGAATTCAAAAGCGGGGATGACCGGCGGCGGTCCCTGGCGTTCGGTGCGCGCCGGGCGGGGGCCGCGATCGTTGCGGGGGCCGCGATCGTTGCGGGGGCCGCGCTGGTCGTTGCGGGGGCCGCGCTGGTCGTTGCGGGGCTGGGCGCTGGGTTGCTGGGGCTGGGGCTGCTGGTCGCTGGACATGAGGAATTCTCCGGTTGAGGTCGAGGGGGCGCTGCTTGGGTTGTTGAAAGCGGCGCAGAATCTAGTGCATTTGTGCCGTGTGGCTAGGGGCGAGGTGGATATATCAAGCAATCCTGGGAGCGCGCCAGCCCTCTGGCGCTGTGTTCGTCGCGTGTCGCTCCAGTGTTACTAACGCGCTTTCGCCGAAGCGAAAGCAAGGGCGCCAGGGGGCTGGCGAGCTCCCAGGGCTTCAGCCTTTGAGGAAGCTGGTGAGAGGGGAGCTGGCGTGGGCGCTGGCGGACTTGCCGGCGAGTCCGGCGCGTCTGCCGAGGCGTCCGGCTTCGACGGCGAGGGCGAAGGCGCGGCCCATGGCGGCGGGATCGCGGGCGGCGGCGAGGGCGGTGTTGACCAGGACCGCATCGGCCCCGAGCTCCATCGCTTCTGCGGCGTGGGAAGGAGCTCCGAGACCGGCGTCGATGACCACCGGCACGCGGCTCTGCTCGATGATGATCTTGATCATCTCGCGGGTCTGGATGCCCTGGTTGCAGCCGATCGGGGCGCCGAGCGGCATGACGCAGGCGCAGCCGGCTTCTTCGAGACGCTTGGCGAGGACAGGGTCAGCGTTGATGTAGGGCAACACGACGAAGCCTTCCTTGACCAGGATCTCGGCGGCCTTGAGTGTCTCGATCGGATCGGGCAGGAGCCAGCGCGGATCGGGATGGATCTCGAGCTTGACCCATTTCGGCATGCCGGCGGCGTGGGCGAGGCGGGCGATGGTGACCGCCTCGTCGGCGTCGGCGGCGCCGGAGGTGTTGGGCAGGACGAGGTATTTCTCCGGGTCGAGGGCGTCTGTGATGTTTTCGCCGCGCTCCTTGCCGAGGTCGAGGCGTCGCAGGGCGACGGTGACGATCTCGGCGCCGGAGGCTTCGATCGCGGCGAGCATGGCGGAGTTGCTGGGGAACTTGCCGGTGCCGACGAAGAAGCGTGAGCGGAGGCGGCGACCGGCGATGACCAGGGAGTCGTCCATGGAGATCAAGCCTCTTTCTTGTCGTCGGCGAGGATCTGGTCTTCGAAGCGGCGCTTGGCTTCGCGCTCCTGGTCTTCGTCGTGAAGACGGGCGAGCTGGTTGGCCATCTTGCTGTTGCAGACGACGGGCGCGGCGATGAAGATCGAGGAGTAGCAGCCGACGAGGACGCCGAGGAGCATGACCACGGCGAAGTCGACGACGCCGCCGCCGAAGCAGAGGACGCCGACGACGAAGAAGACGGTGAGAGAGGTGAGGATGGTGCGCGACAGGGTGTGGTTGATGGCGTAGTTCATCACCTCGACCATCGGTTTCTCCTTGGCCTTGCCGGCGTCTTCGCGGATCCGGTCGAAGACGATGATGGTGTCGTTGAGCGAGTAGCCGATGATGGTGAGGACGGCGGCGACGACCGGGATCGAGATCTGGCCGCCGAAGAGGACGTAGATGCCGACCGGGACGGTGATGTCGTGAAGCATCGCGACGATGGCGCCGAAGGCGAAGGTCGATTCGAAGCGGAAGGCGATGTAGAGGAAGGAGCCGATGACGGCGAGGACGAAGGCGATCATCGCCTTCTTGGCGAATTCCCAGCCGACGATGCCGCCGACGCTGGTCTGTTCGACGCGTTTCAGCTTCACCGTGGTGTGGACTTTGGCGACGCCGCTGTCGATGCGGGTGAAGATGGCGTTTTTATCCTGGCCTTTCAGCTCGGGGAACTTATTGATGTCTTCCTTGACGATGACTTCGAGCTTCTTGACGCCGGAGACCTTGTCGGTGTTGAAGCTGACTTTCGGGTTGGCGAAACCGAGTTTGGCCAGTTCGGCGGCGTACTGGTCGGGGCTCGGGGTGTCCTTGGCGTTGCCGCTGACTTCATAGTACGCAGCGTTGCCGCCGGTGAAGTCGACCGAGAAGGCGTCCTTGCCTTTGATGCCGATGAGCAGAAGCGTACCCAGTGCGGCGACGATGGAGAGGATGATCGGCAGACGGCGGACCTTCCAGTAATCGAAGGCGAAGACCTTGCGGGGGCCGAGGCCGGCGACCTTGCGGGCGTCGCCGTTGCGGAGGCAGTACCAGTCGAGCAGGACCTTGGTGACGAAGACCGCGGTGAACATGGTGGTGAGGATGCCGATCGAGATGGCGATACCGAAGGCTTGGACCGGGCCGGATCCGAACTTGGCGAGGAGGGCGGCGGTGAGCAAGGTGGTGACGTTCGAGTCGAAGATCGCGGCGAAGGCGCGGCTGAAGCCTTCTTTCGAGGCGTTTTCGAGGACTCGCTCGGCTTCGAGCTCTTCCTTCATCCGCTCATAGATCAGGATGTTGGCGTCGACTGCCATACCCATGGTGAGGGCGACCGCGGCGATGGCGGGGAGCGAGAAGGATGCGCCGAGGATCATCATCGAGCCGACGAGGAGGATGATGTTGAGGATCAGGCCGACCGAGGCGATGACGCCGACGACGCGGTAGTAGGCGATCATGAAGATCATGACGATGACGATGCCGATGGCGGCAGCCATCAAGCCGCCTTTGCCGGCCTGTTCACCGAGGGTGGCGCTGGTGCGCGATTCGGCGTCGATGTGGATGGGGACGATCAAGGCGCCGGACTTGAGAACGAGGGCGAGCTCTTCGGCTTCTTCCTTGCTGAAACCATCGGCTCCGCCAGTGATCTGAGCGCTGCTGGAGAGGATGCCCTTGATGTAGGGGGCGGAGTAGCAGACGCCGTCGAGGACGATGGCGAGCGGCAGACCTTCGGGGTGTTCTTTGCTGGGTGCGTAGCGGCTGGTGACCTCACGGAACTGGGCTGCGCCGGCGCTGTTGAAGGACTTGTTGATCAGGTAGTTACCGCCGCCGTCCTGCTGGGCGCTGGCGTCGGAGATGTTGGTGCCGTCCATCTCCTCCTGGATCTTGAGGATCCAGTAGCCCTTTTTCCGATCCTTGTCGGGAACGGCTTCGCAATCAGGAGGGATTTGGGGCGAATCGGGACCCAGGCCGGCTTCGGGGGGGGCATAGACGCCGCGGAAGCTGAGACGAGCTTGTTTCTCGATGGTGCCGCGGAGGGCGAAGACCTCGTCTTCGCCGACGACGGGGATGCGGACGAGGACGGTGTTGCTGGAGAAAGGGCGGATTTCCGCTTCCGACAGGCCTTTGTTGCCGATACGGGCTTCGAGGATGTGGATGATGCGTTCTTGCAGCTCGGCGGGGCTGTAGATCTTTTCGCTGGGGTCCCTGCCGGCCTTCTTGTCGGCTTCGTTCTTGAGAAGCGCCTTCTTGTTGAGCTTGTCGAGTTCGTCGAGGTCGAAGGCGACGGTGAATTCGACCCCGCCCTGGAGGTCGATACCGAGCTTGAGTTTGCCTTGGCAGAGCAGTTCGACGTAGGCGGCGACCGCTTTGTTGGAGGGGGTTTTGTTGCCCGGGACGGGGATGAACTTGCCGAGCTCGAGATTGGATTCTTCGGCGAAGCGGGTCAGGGCGGTGGCGGGGCTGAGGCCGAGCTTTTCTTCCGGGCTGAGGCTTTCCCGCTTGGCGATGAGTTCCTTCGCCTTGGCGACAGCCTTGTTGAAGGCGTCGACTTCCTTGTTGGTGATGGCGGAATAGGCGCTGTTTTCGGCTGCGATGAGGGCTTTGCGGCTGGCGGCGGTTCCTTCCTTGGCGTCGCGCTCGGCAGCCTTGGAGGCGGCTTCCCGGCGGGCCTGGGCGGCGGCTTCATCGACCTTGTTCTCAGCGATGCTGGAGGCGGCGAGGCGCTGGACTTCGGTCATGAAGTCCTTGTTTTTCAAAGGGAACATCGACTGCAGCCATGCCAGGGTGACCAGCACGATGAAGGCGATGCGGAGGTAGACTGAGGTGGAGGATTTCATGAGTCTTCAGGCCTTGGCGGCTTCGGTGTTGGCGAGGATGGCGCGGATGGCAGACTGGTCGACGGTGACCACGGTCCGTTCTGCGATCTTGACTTGGAATTTGCCTTCTTCGACGGCTTCGATGGTGCCGTAGATGCCGCCTTCGAGGATGACGCGGGCGTCTTTCTTCAGGGCTGCCACCGATTTGCGATGTTCTTCCATCTTCTTGTTCTGGGGACGGATGACCAGCAGGTACATGAATCCGAACATGAAGATGAAGATGACGAACATGCCGAGGGGGCTGCCGCCGCCGCCTTGAGCGAGAAGAGTGTGAGTCATGGTCTGTGGATCCTTGCGTTGTCTGATGATGATGCGAATGAAAAACAGCTCCGCAACTTACCGCTGCAGGAGCTTTCGCCAAGGGTGGGGAAAATGCGAAAAGCGGCCGATCGGCCGCTTTTCGCAAACTGACGCTCGGCAGCTTCAGTCGCGTCCGAACTTCATTTGCAAGGCGCTGGCGGTGGCCGGGGGGACGAATTTATCGAGGGGGCCGCGGTGGATGGCGATTTCGCGGACCATGCGGGAAGAGACGAAGGACATTTCCGGGCTGGGCATGAGGAAGACGGTTTCGCAGCGGGGGTTGAGTTCGCGGTTCATCATCGCCATCTGGATTTCGTATTCGAAGTCGGAGACGGAGCGGAGGCCGCGGACGACGGCGATGGCGCCGAAGGAGTCGAGGGCGTCCTTGAGGAGGCCTTCGAAGGTGGCGACTTCGACATTGGGGATGTCCTGGACGACTTCCCGGATCTGGGCGATGCGTTCGTCGGTGGTGAACATCGGCGATTTGCCGGAGTTGCGGGCGACGGTGACGACGAGCTTGTCGAAGAGCTTGGCGGCGCGGCGGATGACATCGAGGTGGCCGTTGGTGATCGGGTCGAAGGAGCCGGCGTAGAGAGCGATGCCTGAGGTGGGCATGGGAGATCCTTTGGAATTATGAGTTAAGAATTAAGAGTTAAGAATTGAGGAGCAGAAGTCTTCAACTGGGTTTCTTGGGCTTGAGTTCGTGGCGGAGGGCCTCGATATCGGCGCCTTGGATCAGCTTGATGATTTCGTCGTAGCACTCGTGGAAACCGTAGCCGCCTTCGCGCATTTCGGCGAGGGCCTGTTCTTTGCTCCATCCCTGGTGGACCATGCGGTAGAAGGCGCAGATGCAGCCGGTCCGGTCGGAGCCATGCCAGCAGTGGACGAGGACGGGTCCTTTGGCGTCGGTGATGATTTTCAAGGCTTGGCGGACTTCATCGAGCTTGATCGCTCCGGCGCGCAATTCGACGCGGTGGAGTTTCAGAGCCGTGCCTTTGGCTTCGTCTTCGTCATCGTGGAAATCGCGCAGGTTGAGGATTTCGGAGATGCCAGCCTTGGCGAGGCTTTTCATGGCGTCTTCATCGGGCTGGGAGGAGCGGTAGAGGCGAGCGTCGAGCTGATGGAAGTTCTTCAATTTCGGGCTGAGGACGGGCTGGGCCCATTCGACCGGCCTGATGCGGATCTTGGCGGTGGCTGGCGCCGGCTGGGGCGGGGCGGGATCGGGGCTGGCGAGGAGGAGGGCGGCGAGGCAGGCGAGAGTCATGGTTTGGGCTCCGTTTTGGCAGGGTCGAAGAGGCGGAGGGCGTGTTCGGCGATGACCAGGACTTCAGATTCCGGATCGAGGTTGCGGCGGCTGAGTTCGAGCCAGCCCTTGGCGGCTTCCTTGTGGCCTGATGCGAGCGCTTCGATTCCGGCTTCGGTCCAGGACCATGCCAGGTGCGAGTCGCGGCCTTGCGCGTCCAGGGGCAGGGAGGCGAGGCGGGAGCGGAGCCGGTTTCCGATCTCCTCGAGAGATTTGGGCCGGGGCGCCGGCTGGCGGCGGAGGGCCTGGGCCAGGGATTCGGGATGGATGGGGACAGGTGACTGGGAGAGCAGCGGGGTGATTTTTTCCGGGGTCAGCGAGGGAGGCGCGAGGGCGGCGTCGAGACTGGCGAAAGCGGGATTGAAGAGGGGCGCTTCGCCGAGGAGGAGATGGAGCGGCGTCGGGTCGCTCAAGCTGGAGTCGCCGCGGCCGTTCTGGAGACGGGTGAATTTCCCGAGGAGGACGCGGGCGGCCTCGGTGCTGCGGCCGATGGCGATGCTGCCCGAGAGGACTTCTCCTTCGATGGCGAAGCGGCATTTCCGGGCGGCCTGGAGGAGGAGGCGATGGTTGTCGGGGTGGCCGGGGGGGAACTGGTCGGCGGCGAGGCAGAGGGCGAGGGGGAAGTCCGGGGCGCTGGCGGCGAGTTCGAGCGCGGCTTTCTGGGCGGCGGTCTTGTCGTTTTTGAGTTGCGCCAGGCGCAAGGCGTCGCGGCGGCCGGCGGCGGCCGGCGGGCAGGCGTCGCGGATCTGTTCGAGTTCGCCGCTGGGGATGCCCGGGACACGGCAGAATTCCGATTCCCAGTCGAGGGCGGCGAGTTTCATGATGCCGAAGTCGTAGGCGTCGCAGACCGGGATATCGGATGGGGCGAGCCAGGGGTCGAGGAGGGAGAAGTAGATTTCGCCGTCGGAGAGGTGGAGGTTTTGCCAGTCTTCGGGGCGTCCATGGCCATTGTGTCGGAGGATCTGGAGGCGGCAGAGGGCGGCGAAGCCCTGGGGTTTTTCCGGCAGGAGGCGGAGCAGCTGGGTCTGGCTGGGGGCGGCGAGGCGGCGGGCGGCGGCTTCGTCCGGAGCGGCGAGGGCCTCGGCGGGCCACATCAGTTCGCGGCAGAGGAGTTCGCTCAAGGCGGCTGGGGCCAACCCGAGCCAGGCATCGGGGCGTTTCGCCAGGGCTTCCTGGAAGGCGCTGCCCTTATGGCGGAGGCTGAGCAGATGGATCGCCTGTGCGGCCGGGGAGGGGAGGCGGCCCATTTTTTCCATCAAGACGGCGTCCTTGAGTCGGGCATCGAGAAGCGCAGCTTCGCCGGAGAGAGCTTCCGCGGCCAATTCAAGCTCGCCGCGGCGGATGTGGAGCGCAATTTGGAAAAGGCGGTTTTCTTCTCGGCTCAGCATCGCCAGGGTGGCGAGTTCAGCCTCGTCGAGCCCGTCCAGTACGGCGGGGGCCTGGCATGCGGAGCTCGCCACTTCGCAGAGGTTCTGGAGGCGGTTCCAGATCTCGTTCTCCTCATCTTCGGCGGGGGGGCGGAGCTCGTCGCCGCAAAGCGCCAGCAGGCGGGCGAAGAGGAGAGGCGATTTTTCCGCCAGGGCAGCCCAAGCGTCTTCCCCGGATTTCTCATCGCGGGCCAAGGCGTCACGATAATTTTTTGCATCAAAGCCCGGCGCGATCTGCCATTTCAGCTCGCTCCAGAGTTCCTGGGCGGCGGCGGCGACTTGCGGGTCGGGGGAGGCAAGGGCCTTTTTGACCGCGCCGCGCGCCTCGAAGCCGAGGCGCTGCAGGTTTTTGCGGGCGTCGCGGCGTTCCTTGGGAGATCCCTGGCTGAGGGTCTGGAGAAGCGCCTCCGGCGTGGACTCGGGGTCGCCGAAGAAGAGCAGGAGCGCGAGTGGCAGGACCATGGAGGCACCTCAGGGGGCTGGGCGGGCGGAGGAGGGGGCGTAGGGATTCCAAGGAAAGGGCTTGCCTTCGGCGTCGAGGGCGACGAAGACCATGGAGCAGGAGCTGATCATGATGAACTTCGAATTCTGGTCGGCGGGTCTGCGGGCGTAGACGTGGCATTCGATGCTCAGGGAGGTTCGGCCGAGGTGGGAAGGGCGCCCCCAGATCTCGATCTGGTCGCAGAGCCGGGCGGGGGCGAAGAATTCGACTTCGCTCATCTTGCGGGTGGCGATGTCGGGCGTGCCGGTGATGCTGACCGCCAGCATCGCGAGGGACTCGTCGATCCAGGCGAGAAGGGTGCCGCCGAAGAGGCGCTGGCCGATCGACAGGTCGCCCTGCATGACGACGCGGCGGGAGATCAGGACGTAGTCGGGCGCGAGGTCTTCGGGTTTGGCGAACATGGGGCTTCCTTGGCTGATGCTCCAATCTAGCCCCGAAGACGGATGCGGGGAAGGAGGGAAGCGAAGGAAAGTCGGGGACTTATTCGTCTGCGACTTTCTTCAGCTCCTCCAGAGTTCTTTGGAAGGGGCATTTGTCGGAGCTGTCCTGAGTCAGGAAGGCCTGGATCGGCTTGTGGCGTTTCAAGGCCCTGTCGATGTCGGAGTTCGATCCCGGGACGTAGGCGCCGATGTTGATCATGTCCTCGGCTTCGCGGTAGGAGGCCATCAGCTTGCGGAGATTGCGGCCGAGCTTGAGATGGTCCGGCGAGGAGACATCCTTGGCGACTCGGGAGACCGATTCGAGGACGTCGACGGCAGGATATCGGCCGCCGGCGGCGATGCGGCGGGAGAGGACGATGTGGCCGTCGAGGATGGAGCGCACCGAGTCGGCGATGGGGTCGTTCATGTCATCACCTTCGACCAGGACGGTGGCGAAGGCGGTGATCGAGCCTTTCTGCGAGCGGCCGGCGCGTTCGAGGAGTCGGGGCAGGAGGGCGAAGACCGAAGGGGGGTAGCCACGAGTGGCCGGGGGCTCGCCGGCGGAGAGGCCGATTTCGCGCTGCGCCATGGCGTAGCGGGTGACTGAGTCGATCATGAAGATCACGTCGGCTCCCTGGTCGCGGAAATACTCGGCGATCGCCATCGCGGTGTCGGCGGCTCGGACCCGGTGTAGCGGCGTGCGGTCCGAAGTGGCGACCACCAGGATCGAGCGTGCGAGGCCTTCCGCTCCGAGGGATTCCTCGACGAAGTCCATCACTTCCTTGCCCCGTTCCCCGACGAGGGCGATGACGTTGACCTGCGACAGGCAGGAACGGGCGATCATGCCCATCAGCGTCGACTTGCCGACGCCCGAGCCGGCGAAGATGCCGACCCGCTGGCCTTTGCCGCAGGGAATCGCGGCATCGATGGCCTTGACGCCGGTCGGCATCATCTCTGTCACTCTCGGACGGTCGAAGGCCGCCGGCGGCGTGCCGGTGACGGCGCGCAGCCCCCCCTTGATCGGCCCCTTGCCATCGATGGGCCTGCCGAGTCCGTCTACGACCCGTCCGAGCATCGCCGGGCCGACCGGGACGCGGAAGCCGTCGCCGAGAGGGACGACGAGGTCGCCGGGGCGGACCGAGTGGAGCTGATCCATGGGCATCAGCAGCAGGTTCCGGTCGCGGAAGCCGATGACTTCGCAGACCTGGCGGCTGCCGCTGGCGGAGTCGACGATTTCGACCAGGTCGCCGCAGGCGCAGAGCGGGCCGGCCGATTCGACCAGGGTGCCGACGCTGCGGGCGACGCGTCCTAGGGAGCGGACCGAGCGGACTCCGCTGAGTTGGCGGAGAGGGGCGGCGAGTCGGCTGAATTCAGGGCTGCGCATGGCCGCTCTCGTCGTGCTGCTGACCGTGGTGCAAGGCTTTTTCGACGGCTATGCGGATGCAGTCGAGACGCGCATGGAGGGTGGCGTCGACGATGCCGTGTTCGTGTTCGGCGAAGGCTTCGCCTCGTGCCAGGGAGGAGTCCGGTTCGATGCGGCAGAGGCGGAAGCTGTGGTTGCGGGCGACGGCGTCGGCGTCGTCGGGATGGAGGCGGAGGGTGACGGCCTTGAGATTGGCGACACCTTGTAGGGCTTCGCGGAGGACGGCGGGGAGGTCGGCGTGGGAAGGGAAGCTGGCGGCGAGTATGCGTTCAGCGACGGCGATGCCGAGGGCCGCGGATTCCTCCAGGAGCTGGTGTTCGAGCTGTTGAAGAGCCAGGTCGAAGCTTTCGGCGAGCTGTCTGCGGCTGTCGGCAAGTTCCTTTTCGAGCGAGGAGACACGGCTTTTTTGAGACGCGAGTTCCTTTTGCAAAGGGGCTTCAGCCTCCTTGCGGCCGCGATCGTATTCAGCCTTGAGCATCGCCGGATCGATTTTCGGGGCCTCGGGAGGAGGGGCTGCCGGCTTCTTCAGGTCGACCACCTCGACCTTGCCTTGGCGGGCGACAAAGGCGCCGGCGGTGCCCAGATGGACACGTTGAGGGGGGGGCGGGGACGGAGTAGCTGGCGTCATTCGGTCCTCAGGGCTGGGGTTTGATCCTGGTTGAAGCACGAAGCGTGCCATCCTGTGGCGGTGGACTGCCGGAGCTGCCGGAGTTCAGGAGCTCAGCAGGTCGAGAAGGAATCCTGCCAGGAAGCCGAGGCCGAGGCCGGTCAGGACCGGGATCATCGCCTCATCACTGCCCAGGCAAAGGGCGGCGATGCCGCCGAGGATCGCTCCCAGGCAGGCGCCCGCGAGGCTTTTCCAGGCGGCATGCCCGCCCTCGATGAGGATTTCCAGTGCGAGCTGGAGCAGTTCGGCGACGATTTCCTTCATGATTCAGGTCTCCCGGGGCCAAGGTGCCTGGACCGCCGCCATCCGGCGGCTACGGAAAATCCTCCGTATCGGACTCTCCTGTGGCAAAGCTGCTGCAGGGTGCTAGGTTGCGCGCCGTTTCGACCCCGGACAAGAAATCACATGAACCTGCGTGCGGTGATCAACATAGTTTCGCTGCTGATCGTCCTGATCGGCTTTTCGATGCTGGGCGCTGCCTTTGCCGGAAAGATCGCGGGTGACGGCCCGGATCTGGTCTTCCGTTTTGTCGAATGCAGTCTCTTCAGCATGCTGGTGGGCCTCATTGTCTTTCTGAAGACCCGGGATTCTAAGCTCAATCTTGGTCTCCGCGAAGGCTATGCCGTGGTCACTCTCGGGTGGCTGGCGGTGGTGGCGGTGGGAGCCGTCCCGTTCCCGGTGATCACCGAAGGGCGGGTGAGCTTCACCGACGGCTTTTTCGAGGTGATGAGCGGATTCACCACAACGGGAGCCTCGATCCTCGCCGATGTCGAGCATGGACCTTGCAGCAAGGGTTTGATCTTCTGGCGCAGCATCTGCAACTGGCTGGGGGGGCTGGGCATCGTCGTCTTGTCGATGGTTCTGCTGCCCTTCCTCGGGGCGGGCGGCGTGCAGCTCTTCCGCGCCGAGTCGACCGGCACCGGAGGGGAGCAGCTGACTTCTCGCGCGGTGAGCACCGCGAAAATGCTCTGGGCCTTCTACTTCTCTCTCACCTTGATACTGGTCGCACTGATGAGGTTCCTCGATATGCCGTGGATGGAGAGCATCTGCCACAGCATGAGTGCCATGTCGACTGGCGGGTTCTCTCCTTTGAACAGCAGCTTTCAGAATTACGGATTGGCAGTCTTGTGGGTCTGCACACTGTTCCAGTTCGTTTCCGGGGCCAACTACATTCTCCACCTCAAGGCTGCCCGCGGCGACTGGAAGTGTTATTGGAAGGACGAGGAGTTCCGCTGGTATCTGGGGATATACGTCGTCGCCTCAATCTTGATTGCCCAGCAGCTGATGTTGCGTGGCTTCGAGTCGAGCGCCTCCGACGCAGCGGCCCACGCCACTTTTCAGGTGGTGACGGTCGGGAGCACCTGCGGTTTCTGCTCGCGCGACTTCGCCGCCTGGCCGGTGTCCTGCCAGATGATCTTGGTCCTGCTGATGTTCATGGGGGGCTGCGGCGGTTCGACTTCTGGCGGCCTGAAGACGGCTCGCGTGATCATGGTGGCGAAATACGCATGGATGAAGATCCAGCAGGTGGCCCGTCCCCGCAGCATCTTCAGCATCCACTTCAACGGTGTGCGCATTGAAGACTCGGTGATTCACAAGGTGATGATCTTCTTCTGCCTTTACGTCGGCCTCTGGCTGGGCGGAGCTTTCCTGCTCTCATTTGCTCCGCAGCTCAGTTTCACCGGGGCCTTGACCGGATCCCTTGCCTGCCTCGCCAACATCGGCCCCGGGCTTGCCGAGCTCGGCCCGACCTGCAACTTCGGGCTGCTGCCCGACTGGGCCACCTGGGTCTGCAGCATCCTGATGCTTCTGGGGCGCCTCGAAATCTTCACCGTGATGATCTTACTCTCGCCGTCGCTGTGGCGGAAGTGAATCCCCTCCCTATCTTCTCCGCCAGCAACCCCGACGGCTCTACGTGCGCACCATCAATCTCTACATCGCCCGCAACCTCCTCTGGGTCTTCACCATCTCGATCGCCGTCCTGATCTTCGTGATGCTGGCCGGAAACATCCTGCGGCTGATTGACAAGCTCACTCACGGCTTGGATCCGATGGTGTTCTTCGATCTGATGATGGCGATTTTGCCTGGTCTTCTCGGCTATGCGCTGCCTGTAGCGCTGCTGGTCGCTGTCACGCTGGTCTATTCAAGGATGTCGGCGGAGAGCGAGATAACGGCGATGCGAGCCAGCGGCATCTCGGTCTGGCAGATCACGACGCCGGCGATCCTGCTCAGCCTGGCCGTCTCGGCGGCCTGCTTCTGGCTGCAGGTCGAGGCGATCTCCGACGCCAATCTGAGGCGAGACACCCTGATCGGGAACCTCGCTTCCACCTCACCTGCCGTCCTGCTTGAATCAGGCACCGAGATCGAGCTCGGCAATCAGCTGATCACCATTGACGAACGCCAGGGCAACGAGCTCAAGGGAGTCCGTCTGGTGCAGTCCCGGGACGGCGTCATCGAAAGGGAGATCCTGGCGGAAACCGCGACTTTGATCCCGGATGAAAAAGGACCCTGGACGATCCAGTTCCATTCCGCGAGGATTCTGACCAGCGGGGGTTTTGATGATTTCGCGGTGAAGGGCGATGGCAGAAAAGCGGCTGCGGCGGAATCGAAAAAATCAGGCTCCATCTCCAAGGACTCCAAGCCCGAGGGGGCTCAGGCCGAGCGGATGAACCGCATCGCTTCGGGAGAGATCGGGCTGAAGTTCGATCCCCACAGCCGGGTCAGCGACAATCTCAGGAGGAAGTTCAAATATCTCGATGCCCAGGGACTTCTCTCTCGCATCGCCAACATGGATGACCGGATTGCGACGCTGCCGAAAGACGACAAAAAGGCTCTCAAGGCTCTTCAGAAGGAGCGGGGCAACGCCTGTTTCCGCCTCAACAAGAACCTTGCGCTTGCCCTGGCTCCGCTCTCCTTCCTGCTTCTCGCCCTGCCTTTCAGTTTCCGCAGCGCGCGCAGCGAAACCTCGGTCGGCCTGGTCATCAGCCTCTTCATCCTGATGGGGTATTTCGGCATGAACATGGCGATCGAGATGTTGCCGAAGACGGAGAGCTTCAAGCCATGGATCCTGATCTGGGTGCCCAACCTTGTGTATCAGGCCGCGGGGATCTGGCTGCTCGCACGCAAGGTCAGGGGCTGAAGCGGATTCAAGGTCCTGCCTCAAAAGTCACCGCTTAGCGGTAGCCGTGGCCATCGCGCTCGGAACAAGATCGATCAAGCAGCCAAGTCCTTTGCTGGTGGTGCATCCGCAATAGAGGGCTGGCTTGCATGGGTCGCAGTGCCATGGTGCTTTTCGCCACGCGTGCGCTTTTCGCTGGTTTTTGCGGCGGTGATCGAAGAATTCGGGTCAGAATTTCACCGAATTCTTCAGGCTGCCGAGCATCGAGCCCAGGGCACGTTTGAACTCGTCGAAGAGCTCTCGCGTGTTGGAGGGTTCGGCGTTGGTCTCGTCGATCAGGGTGCTGAGGTGGCCGAGTTTGAGCGCTCCGGCGCAGGCGGCGAAGCCGGGGTTGTCACGGACGCTTTCGAGGCAGGTGAAGCCGCTCAGACGGGCGACGCGAGCAGGGCAGTTGAAGACTTCCTGGGCGAGGCGGCTGAGTTCCCGGATGCGCGAGCCGCCGCCGCACAGGATGATGCCTTTGGGAAAATGCTGTTCGAGGCCGTGGCGATGGATGTCGGCGGTGATGATCTCGAAGATTTCGCGTAGTCTGAGTTCGATGCAGAGTTCCAGGGCGGCCTGGTTGATCATCCTAGGGGCCTGGCCGGGATGGATCGGGATTTCGATGCGGCGGCTGGCTCCATCCTTCTGCGAGATGGCGCCGCCGTGGCTGTGCAGCAGGCGCTGGGCGTCGGGCTGGGCGATGTTGAAGGCCAGGGCGATGTCGTTGCTGACGTGGTTGACGCCGACGCAGAGGACTTCCGCCAGCATCGGGTTGTTGCCGTTCCACAGGGAGTAGTCGGTGGTGCCTGCGCCGAAGTCGATCACCAGCACGCCGCCTTCACGGTCGTCGTCATCGGTGACGCCCATGGCGGAGCAGAAAGGCGAGGGCAGGATCGAGGCGGGGCATTCGCCGTGGACGTGTTCGATCAGGCTGCGGACCGAGTTGAAGACCTGGCGTTCGCCATAGGTGAGGATGACTTCACAGGTGAGCTTGTGGCCGTGCATGTTGGTGGGCAGTTTCACCGGGCGGCCATCGACGGCGAAGCTGCGGGTGAAGTCCGAGATCAGCTCCTGGTTGTTGGGCAGCGAGGTGTGGCGGGCGTTGGTGGTGACGGTGATCAGCTCTTCATTGGTGATCGGTCCGCCGCCGGGGATCGGCAGGAAGCCTTCCTGGACTTCCGAGCGCAGGTGGGTCCCAGAGAGGCTGACGGTGATCGAGGAGGGCTTGCCTTTGGCCATCTCCTCGGCCTTGGCCATCGCCAGGGTGAGCTGCTCTTCGGCCATCGGCATCAGCACCAGATCGCCCTTTTCGATCGCTTTCATCGAGCTCACCTCGGCGTGGCCGACGATCTGCAGGGTGACGCTGTCGACCACCTCGGCGATCAGGCAGCGGATGTGGGAGGTGCCGATCTCGACGGCGGCGATCAGTTCAGGCTCGGTGGGGGTCATGCTCTTTCCTCGTAGGATGTGCGGAATATCCCGCTCGCCGCCCGGGAGTCAAACCGCCGCCGCCCTTGATTTCCGAGGAAGATCGAAAGAAACCCTGAAAGCATCCGAGGATTTCCCCTTGACAGCTGATCGAAGGAGGTTAACCTAGCCAGCCGCCCTGCCAAACAAGGGTGGAAATCAACCCTCTACAAAAGAGTTACGCCATGGGCAACCTCCGCAAGAAGAGAAAGGTCAAAATCGCGAAGCACAAGCGTCGCAAGCAGAGACGGTCCAACCGCCACAAGAAGTGACGGTGACGGCGACGGGCGTAGGCGCGGCTAGACCGCGACATTCCTGTGGCCGCGCCCCGACTCGAGACCTTCGAAAACCCCGGATCACTCCGGGGTTTTTGTTGTCCGGGTGGAGTCGCTGCGTCTCAGTTCTTCTGCCGGAGGAAGTCGCGCAGGGAGCGGCTGCCGGTCTCGGCGATGGCGAGGAGCGGCAGAAGAGCGGCGAGACGGCAGCAGCCGGTGATCAGGAAGAGGACCTGATAGGGGTCGAGAGACATTCCGAAAAGGAAGGTTTCCCGCTCGGGCATGAGCCAGCCCGAGACCAGGACTCCCGCCATCTGGAAGAGGCCGCAAAGCGCCGCATAGATGCCCGCCGCCGCCTGGCGTTCCCGAGGCCCGGTGAGGCTGAGGACGAAGTTCATCTGGCAGAGGTTGATGCAGGCCCAGGAGATGCCGGATGTGAGGGCTTCGACGAAGAGCAGGCCGTGAGATTCCTTCGAGACGAAAAGCCAGTACATCGGATTAAGAAAACCCAGGATGATTCCAAGGCACATCGCCGGGCGGTTGCCGAAACGGTCGATGGCTTTTCCCCAGAAGGGCAGGCTGCAGAGCATGCCGCCGAGAGAGATCAGCCCGTAGATCTGCTGTTCGACAAGCGTCATTTGCAGCTCCCTTTGCATGTAGGGCGACCAGAACTGGCTGCCGATGCCGATGGCGAAGGACCACACCGCCCCCAAGGCCAGCAGACGGCGGAAGCTGCCCTGGCGGAAGGCCAGAGAGTAGGGATCTTCGAGGGCCTCCTGGGGCGGCGGATGCGAAGCCCGCTCCGGCTGGCGGGAGAGGAAGATCAGACTGACGACGCTGAAGACCGTGGCGCTCGACAGGATCAGGAGGAAGAGATGCATGCGCGAAGAGAACACCTGGTCGCCTCGCCAGCCGCTGAGATCCGCCAGTGAAGCCCCCAGGCTTCCGGGCTTGCCGTCGTACCAGTCAAGCAGTAGACCGCCGGCAAAGCCGATGGCGACGCCGGCGAGATTGGTCATGAAGCTGCGACGGGCGAAAAAACGCCCCCGTATCCCTTTCGGCACGCTGTCGGAGATCCAGGCAGTCCAGATGTTCGCCGCCACCGCCTGGCAGATGCCCGAGATGACGATGACCAGCAGCACCGCGGGGAAGGCGAAGTCCCGCGGCAGGACGAACGGCAGAAGCGCCAGCATCGCCATGGAAAGTCGCGACAGGCCGGCAAGAATCATCACTAGGCGGCGCCGGGAGTAGGATCTCGCCTGCATCGACACCCGGGCCCCGAAAAGCTGGCAGAGGAGCACGGATTGCGATGCCGCCGCCAACAGGGTCAGCTCGTGGTCGGCCATCCCCAGCTCCAGGCAATACGCCGTGATGAAAGCGGTTCCCACCGAGCTGAGGGCGAAATACATTTGGAAGAAAACGCCGTCCCAGGTCGACCAGTAGACGGTCTCCTTGAGATGCCCGGAGCGAGGCGGGAGGAAGCGGATGGATTTCATCGGCAGGCGGTCCAGGACCTCAGAGTGCGGCGCCACGGACCTTTCGGATCTCGGCGATGATCGCGGGGAGGAGGGCTGAATCGACGCCGGGACGGCCCGATGGCATCGGCAGCTCCTCCGCGGTGGCGGCGACGACCGCTTCCGACGAAGCAATCACGGGATGGCGCGGGTCGTGCAGATACTGCGGCCGTTGACGCCAGCTGTCGCTGCCGCCGCTGCGTGCCTCGGCAGCGATTTCATAACGATGCTTCTCCTTGCCGGCACTGCCGATGATCTGCAGCCAGAGGCTTTTGTCGCCTTTGATGTCGACGCAGAGGAAGGGGCCGTTGCGGAGCACGCCAGGTGCGGCGGTGCAGCGGACGCCACTTGCGCCGAGTAGGCAAGCGACGTCGAAATAGGCGACGGCGCCCGGCTGGATTTCGGTCGAGGCGATGGGCATGAGATGAGCTCTTGTGGTCAAGGGTTTTACGGGCAAGCAGGCTAGTGCGGCGGCGGCGGATGGCAAGCGGAAAATTCTTGTTCTTGAAGATTTCGCATCGGGGAATTCTTGACTCAGCCCCTTGCAGAGACTTGAAAAGTTGGCATCTTTATGTGTCTTGTTATATAGAAGGCAAGAGCAATTCCAGTAGAAACTTCAAACAGGAGCCTGCAGATGAGTGAAACTCCGAACAGTCCGGCAAGCGGATCTAGTGACAAAACGAGCACGTTCCTTCCCATCGCCCTGGTTACGAGCTTGTTTTTTTGCTGGGGTCTAACCAATAACCTGTTACCCTCATTGGCCCCGAAGCTGAAGGCCGCCTGTGAGGTGACCAATACTCAGTCGATGTTGGTTGAGACAGCCAACTGGGGCGCTTACTTTTTGATGGCCTTGCCGGCCGCGGTCCTGATGCGCAGGATGGGCTACAAGGCGGGGATGCTGGCGGGGTTGTTTACGGCTGTCCTCGGCTGCTTCCTCTTCATCCCGGCTGCCAAAGCCGCCTTATTCCCGCTGCTGCTTACAGCCCTTTTTATCACGGCCTCCGGCATGGTTTTTCTTGAGACAGCGGCCAATCCTTATATTTCAGTTTTAGGGCGTCAAGACCGTGCTGCTTTCCGTTTGAATCTGGCTCAATCTTTCAACGGCTTGGCAGCTTTGGTCGCTGGACTCTGGCTGTCGAAAATGATCATCAAGAAGGAGACTCCCGAGCAGGTTTTGGCTTTGTTTCCGAAGGACGAGGGGGTGGCTAAGCTGGTCACTGAATCGGCGACCCTGCCCGAGTCTCAGAGAGTCGACTTCTTGTTGAAGCAGCTCCATGAAATCGCTCCTGCTGCTCACAAGCAGTATCTGCTTGATCAAGCGGCGATGGTGATCACCCCGTATGTCTGCATTGGCGTTTTTCTTCTGCTCATCGCCATCCTCTTCGTCTTTGTCAAACTGCCTGAAATCAAGGAAGAGGCACCTGCTTCCGATGCGAAGAGCTTTAGCATTTTCCATCATCCTCTACTGCTTTTCGGCGTCATTGCCCAGTTCTGTTATGTCGGGGTGCAGTGTGGAATTGATGCGAACTTCATCAATTACACGAAGGAAGTGACAGGCTTGTCGCAGTATGATGCCACCACTTACTTGGGTTTGATCCTCGGTTGTTTCTTCCTCGGTCGAGTCAGTGGCACGGTGATCATGAGCCGTGTCTCTCCTGCCCTTGTGTTGTTGGTCTTCTGCATCGGAACCATGGGGCTTATGGCGGCGGCGGCGTTAATTGGGACCGATCCACACGCTGGCAAGCATGTGGTTTCAGTCCCCGGATGGCTGGGATTGGGTGATGAGTTGGTCTTCACCACGCATGCCGCCCCCTATCTCTTCATGGGGATGAAATTCCTGATGTCGATCATGTTCCCGACGATATTCTCTCTTTCCTTGCGCGGTTTGGGGTCCTACACCAAGATCGGTTCTTCGTTCCTCGTGATGTCAATTGTCGGTGGCGCTCTCATTCCCTTGATCATGGGGAAGGTCGCCGATACGACACACTCATATAAGGACACTTTGTGGCCATTGGTCGTCTTTATGCTTCCGGTTTTGTACTTTGCTATCCGTGCCCGGCGTGACGAGAGCGCTTCCTGAATCCGGTTTTTACCTGGCCATCCTCGGCGGCTGTTGTCGCCGAGGATTTTTTTTGCTTCAATGGCCTGCATCAAAACGCTGCATCTCTTGTTTGATTTTGCTGTGTCATGAGGTTTTTTGAAGGGTGTGAAATCTTTTTGAAATTTTTAAATGGTTTGTAATGATGTTTTTACGTCATTGACTGTGAGTGTGGCATGATTTGAGCTAATCCTACAGACGGACAGAGTCCAATAACCCCCCAACAGGAGACATCCCATGAAGACCCGTAAAAACTCATTCAGCATGGTCGAGATGCTGGTCGTGATCACCATCATCGGCGTTCTTGGTTCGATGATCATCGGTTCCATTGACAAAGCCCGAGACATGGCCGGTCGAGTCACTTGCTTGAACAACATCAAGAACATCTCTGTGATGACCGAACTCTATCGCAAGAACAACAAGGTGATGCCTTATTCATCCACCTGGCTCACCGACTTCAGCTTCGCCGCCCCCTACAACAGCAACAGCTACGAAGTCTTCAACTGCAACGGAGACACTGACGGTGTCAGCTGCACTGACGCCAGCGGACTGAACGGCAAGACTTCCTACTACTTCACTCCCGCTCGTGCCACCATGATCAAGAACTGGCAAGACGCCATCGACAACGGCATGAGCACCAAAAACATCGCCCAGATCTCGGACATGACCACTGCCGCGATCTATGATAAATCGCCCAGCCACCACAAGGGCTACGTCAACATCGTCTATCTGATGTCGGAGGAAAGCGACAAGGCCGGCGTCGGCACCACCATAGGTCAATTGGATGATCTTTATGTCCTCGACAGCAATAACTTGCTGAATCTGACCGACGCCGTGGCCAGCACCAGCACTGACACCAGCACCAGCGTTGACACGGCCAGCGGCACTGTCACCACTTCGACAGTGGAAACCTTGGTCAGCACCAACGCTGCCACCGGCACCACCACCACCATCACTACGATCTGGACCACCACCACACCGCTGGGCAGCGTTGGCATCAACCCCTCGAACTCTGATAACAACATCTTCACCATCGTCACGCCTGACGGCTCGATCACCTTCATCCGCGACAACAACATCGACGACTACATGAGCGGTTCGGCCAAGCAGGTCACCATCAAGGTCAAGGGCAACGGCAACGTCTTGACTCTTGGTCTTGATGAAAAAGGCAACCCCATCACCATGACCCTGGTCAACAACGAGACCTACTCGATCACCGGTAAGGAAGGCACCTTCGACTACACCCTCACTGCCGGCAACGGCAATGGCCAGTGGGTGATCAACATCACCAACGGCGCCTCCAATGGCCTGGTCGTCGCTACGGTCGAGTCCGTCTCCACCGCGGTTGGCACCACTGTCGGCGGCAGCGCCACCAACGGCAGCAATCCCACCACCTTGACACCCACCACCACCACCACCACCACCACCACCGTCAAAGGCAATGGTGGCAAGAAATAAGTAGCTGGCGCGAAGATCGGAAGGCAGCCCGGAACTCCGGGCTGCCTTTTTAGTGACCTAAAGCGGTGAATTCCATTTCGTGCGAGCTTGTCAGCCCCACGCAGCGCGGCAGATTGGAGTTTGTGACACGGAGTTTGAATCGACCATGACAGAGCAGACCGAGCCCCTGATCGGGGACCAGATCCCTTCGCCGCGAGCCTTCCCGGAGATCGACCAGATCTTTATTGAGTGGGACTCTCCGCGCTTTCGGGAGAAAAGCAGTATCGAACGCAACAAGATCGTCAACAAGACCCTGACGGATCTGATCATGAAGGCGCCGCGAGGCTGCTTCCTTCTTCGCGAAATCAGCAATTTCCTTGAGCGGATGACCGAATCCCGAGTGCTGGACGGGCATTACAATCTCTCCGCCTACGAACGCTGGTTGAATCAGCATTCCGGCCTCTCCTACGAAGAAAACCGCCTGATCCGCGGCAAGATCGTCGGACGCTACATTCCTCGCGACGAATACCAACAGCTCTTCCCCATCGGCGGCGACCGCATCCATCCCAATTGCCACACCGTCACGGCGCATAATCCGCCAGATCTCGATTCGACCACAGCCTCCTTTGTCGGCTGGCTCGACGCCTTCGCCTGCCGTGTCGGTTCCTCCTTGCACATCTGGAACGTCCCGCAGGGCGAGCCGGGCGAGCTGATCGCCAAACTCTTCAACGACATCTTCGGGAAGGCGCTCTTCCATCGCGTCGCCAAAGACAAGACAATGATCTCGCCGACGGCAATGGAGCTGGTCCGCCAGGACCGCCTCATCCGGGTCAGCGGCGAAACCAGCATCCGCGACTTCCAGCACAATCGTCATGAAAACCACATCATGCTGGTCAACGGCGACGGATATTACATCGGCGACTGGCGCGTCACCGACGTTGACTCGGTAGGTCGCGTCCAGCGACTTCTCAACATCTGCGTCAACTCCTACGAAAAGCGCCTCGTCACCGACCTCTCGGCTCTATTGGCCTCCACGCCGGTGCGTCGCCAGGACTTCACCGCCTTGAGTGAATCCCTGCTGCTGCGCCGCATTTCCGATTTCGGCGGCCAGTTGCAGCGCTATTCCGGCGACGAGATGCAGCTGCTCGACAAATACCTTCGCGTCGTCCTCGGCGTCGAGTCCGGTTGCAATGCCCATATGGCCGACTTCTTCGTCGTCATGGACCGCCGCGCCGGCAGCAACTTCGCCAGCTTCGTCGAGAACTTCAACCTCTTCACCGCTCCCGAGAGCTGGACATCCGATGGCGTCCTGGCGCTCAGCCCTGAACGCCTCTTTCAGGCCTTCAACGCCACCTACAGCGCCCTCTCCGAGTCGACCACGCGCTACCGGGCTTATTGCGACCGGCTGGATGTCGCGATGTCGGTCAAGCGCGACGTCCTGGGGCACCGGCCCAACTACGTCAGCACCAAGTCGGACATCGCCGAGATCCAGGACAAGATGAAGGACTACCAGCACGTCGCGGTCTGTTTCGCCGATGCTTCGGCCCGACTTGTCCCGGTGGGGGTGATCCACCGCGACGATCTCGAGGAGTCGGTGCAGGGTACGGTCTCTCTGCGCGACTTCCTCAACCACGACGAGATCAAGATTGCCTCCAGCGTCGCAGTGATCTCCGCCATCGACCACCACAAGTCGACGATGAACTCGAAGCAGTGCATGACCATCACCATCGCCGACGTCCAATCGGCCAACGTCCTGGTGGCGGAACGGAGCTTCCACCTCAACGATCTTTACTCCACTCGCGGCCAGAGCCGCGAATCGATCGAAGCGCAGATCCGCGAGCTGGCCGCAAGCCCAAGCGACGAGCCTAGCCACCTGCGCCTTCTTGAGCGATTGACCCGCAAACGACTGGCCTTGAAACGGGCAGGCAACAGCTTCTTCGTCAGCCCCGAGCGCGAATTCACTGAATATCTCTTGCTTCTGAACGCCATCGTCGACGACACCGACCTGTTCCAGAAATGCGGCTGGCGCGATCTCGATTGCGTCTGCCAGCTGATCAACCGGATGAAATCGATCCTCCTCGGGCGGGAAGTGGAAGTCCTGGATGTTTCACACTACCCCCGCGTCGGCAAGTACCTGCGTCAGGCGATCCGGGACATTCTCGTCGATCCGGACGCTTATTCCTTCTATCGCGCCATTTTCACTCACCGCCAGGCTGTCATGGATCGCTGGATGCTCGTCCCCGAGCAGTTGTCGTGCTGCTTCGAGGACCGCAAGATCCAGAACGAGTTCTGCGCCGTGTCGCAACACAAGCTCTTTCCTGGCAACCGGGAAGTCTTCATCCAGCGCCGCGCCGAGATCCTCGCCTTCTGGCTGGAGATCAGTGCCGATCTGCGCCGCAAGAACGGTTCGGTGGACTTCTTCCTCCACATGACCTCGACCATTCCTGGAGCTGACGAGGCTTATCTCGGGCGCATGCCCGATACTTCCGAGGAGGATGAGATCTGGATCACCGTCGATCAGAGTTCGGATCAGGGCCTGGCTCGTCTGCGCCACTTCCTGTCGATGGTCAAGTCGAGCACCAAATACAACTCGGTGCGCTTGCGTTCCACCATCGAAGGACGCCCAGGCGTCCAGCGCGACGCCTTGGTCGCTAACTTCCACCAGGCCTTGCCTGCGCACAACCTCAGCATCAGCGATGCCTCCTATCAGCGCCCTGTCTTGGTCTTCCGCTTCATCCAAGGCTCGATGAATTCGCGCAAGGCCGATGTCACGCCATATCTGCCAAGTTGACCCGAACCCGGGACAATTTGTCCCGGCTCAAGCAGGTAAACTTATGACATCTTTCGATTAAGCTCTTGTGGGAACGCTGATTCCGGCGTTATCCTTGCAGTGTGGAGGGGGCGACCTGCTTCGTCTCGTTGGTGTAGAAACGGAGATCACGCCATGACCTACAGAAAATACATCCTGCCAAAAGACGAAGTCGGCTGCCTGACCCAGGCGGTAGCGATCCAGGACGGCACCGTCCTTCTGGAGAAGGACGACAAGAGCACCTTCTACCTGGCTCATCTCCAGGACGACATGGTGCTGCCTTTGTCCTTGCACATCCTGGAAGTCGCCGACAGCCGCGAGGAGCGGCCCCAGATTCATCCTGAGAACAAAAGCAAGCCTGCCCCTGCAAAGCAGGAGGCCGACAGCGATGAGATCGCACTTGCCGGAATGCCTCTCGATCTGCGGATGCGTTTCCTTATCCCGCAGGGAATGGACCGCGGGGTTTTCGAGAAAGTCTTGAAAGAGGAGATCGGCAAAGCGGTCGAGCGTTCCTTGAAGCGGATCAGCGATGACGAGAAATGAATGAGATTGAAGCTGCCCCAAGCAGTCGTGAATCCCTAGGCGCCTTTTGCATTGTCTCGAAGCGGTCCCCGGAGTGGGCGATGATTCAAACCCGGGCTGGAGGCCGAATCCTGAAGCCACTACCGGCAGGGGGACTCGCAGATTGAGGCCTCCGGTCAAAACCGGGTGCTTTGAGGTGGGGCCTTTCGCGCATTCCGCAAATTCCCTCCCGGCACGCCGCGCTTTCCGGCTGAAGCAAGGTATTTTCCGCGCCCAATCCCCCGGAACCCCTTCCCATGCTACGTCTTTACTACATCCCCTGCCCTTCGCGCGAGGCTGCCCTGTCACTGGCTCGCGCCGTGGTTGAGGCCGGCCACGCCGCCTGCGCCCAGGTCCTGGCCGAAGCGACCAGCGTCTACAGATGGGAAGGCGAGCTCTGCCAGGAGCCGGAAACTGTCCTGATCCTGAAAACACCCGCGCCCCGCGCCGCCGAACTGGAGTCCTTCGTGAAAAGCCATCACCCTTACGCCGTCCCCGCCCTGATCTCCTGGGAAGCGAGCGCCAACGTCGAATATCTCCACTGGGCCCGAAGCGGCACCGCTCAAAGGGAGTCCTGATCATGGCTGACGACCGCGGCATCCCCGTCTTCAGCGCCCAGGACATCAGCCTGTCCTACGGCGGCGACAACATCCTCGACGGCCTCAACCTCAACATGCACGAGGACGACCGCATCGGCCTGCTCGGACGCAACGGCTGCGGCAAGTCGTCGCTGCTCAAGATCATCGCCTCGGGCGTCGCCCCCTCCGGCATCCTCTCCTACCGCCGCGGCATGCGCCTCGGCGTCCTGCCCCAGGACTTCATGCTCGACGACTCCCGCAGCGTCATCGACAACATCCTCGACGGCGCCAAGGACATCGCCGCCATGCTCACCGAATACGAAGGGCTGCCGCACGACTCCGAACGCGCCCACGAGCTCGAGGACAGGCTCACCCGCCTCAAGGGCTGGGACCTGGAGGCGGAAGCCCGCAACCTCGTCCTCAACCTCGGCACCCCGCCCGCCGACGCCCTCGTAGCCCCCCTCTCCGGCGGCGAGAAGCGCCGCATCGCCCTCGCCAAGACTCTGATCTCCCAGCCCGACCTGCTCATCCTCGACGAACCGACCAACCACCTCGACTCCGAAACCATCGAGTGGCTCGAAGCGACCCTGCGTCAGTTCAAGGGCGCCATCCTGCTGGTCACCCACGACCGCTTCTTCCTCGACCGCGTCACCAACCGCATCGCCGAGCTCGACAAGGGCCGCCTCACCTTCTTCGAGGGCAACTACTCATCCTACCTCGAGCAGAAGGCGGAGATGGACGCCGCCGCCGAAGTGGTCGAGCACAAGCGCCAGATGCACCTCAAGAAAGAGCTCGCCTGGGTGCGCGCCGGGGTCAAGGCCCGCGGCTGCAAGTCGAAGTCGCGCGTCGCCCGCTACCACGCCGAAGCCGCCGAAGAAGGCTTCACCGAGAAGCTCGACATCGACCTTGTCATCCCCAAGGCGCCGGTGATGGGCAACCGCACCGCCGAGCTCAAGAAGGTCAGCAAGGCCTACGGCGGCAAGTCGCTGTTCAAAGATCTCGAGATCGCCTTCGACCCGGACAAGCGCATCGGCGTCGTCGGCCGCAACGGCCTCGGCAAGTCGACCCTGCTCAAGATCATCCTCGGCGAGGTCCAGCCCGACACCGGCACGGTCGAGATCGGCCCGCGCACCGTCTTCAACTACATCGATCAGAACCGGCTCAACCTCAACCCCGACAACTCGGTGCTGCAGGAGCTGGCGGGAATGAACGACTGGGTCAAGCTCGGCGACGAGACCATCTCGGCCCGCGGCTACCTGCGCCGCTTCCTCTTCAGCGACGAGCGCATCAACACCAAGGTCGGCCGCCTCTCCGGCGGCGAGAAGTCGCGCCTGCTGATGGCCAAGATCCTCAAGAACGGCGGCAACTTCCTCATCCTCGACGAACCGACCAACGACCTCGATCTGCCCACGCTTCGCCTGCTCGAGGAGGCCCTCGTCGCCTTCGAGGGCTCGGTGCTGGTGATCTCGCACGACCGCTACTTCCTCAATCGCGTCTGCCAGCAGATCGTCGCCTTCGAGGGCAACGGCGTCGTCGTCACCCAGGAAGGCGACTACGACTACTACCTCGAGAAGCGCCAGGAACGCCTCGCCGCCGCCAAGAAGGCGGCTGCGGCCCCCGCAAAAGCCGCCGCTCCCGCCGCTGCCGCCGCGCCCGCCCCTGTCCCCGCCGCCGCCGCCGCCGATCCCGCTGCAAAGGCCCCCGCCGCCCCGGCCCGCAAGCTCAAATGGGCGGAGCAGAAGGAGCTCGACACCATGGAGGCGAACATCGCCGCCGCCGAAGCCGCGGTCGAAGAGATCGAAGGCATCCTCGCCGACCCGACCACCTACATGACCCGTTCCAAGGAGATTCCCGAGCTCAAGGCCAAGCGCCAGGCCGCCTCCGAAAAGGTCGCCGCCCTCTACGCCCGCTGGGAAGAATTGGAAAAGCTCAAGGGGTGAGCTCTCTTCCTTCGTTCTGAGCTCACGTTTGTAGCCCCGGCTTTAGCCGGTGAGCTTTTAGAGCTCCGCGAGCTCATAACCGGCTGAAGCCGGGGCTACAAACCATGAATGAGCGGATAGCGGCATTCCCAAACATCCGTCATTTGAGATCCTCGAAGAAGGCTGTTGCTGGCTAGATTGAGCGCCAACAGGAACTCCAGATGTCCGTGCTCAGGAAAATCGATCTCGACTTCTCCCGCCCCTCGAAGTGGGCGGGATGCGTGATCCCTTTCGGCCTGGCCTTCCTGCTGGCGGGCTCCGCCCTGATCTGGGAAATCCTGCTGCATCCCGGCCTGCAGAGACTGGTCAGTTCCTCCTGGACGGCAATCCCTTGCCAGATCGTCAGGAGCGAGCTGGTCAAGAAGCCTGGGCACGACTCCTGGATGATCGCCAGGCTCGTCTACGCCTATGAGTTCAAGGGACGCAAGCTCTCGGGATCCAGAATCGACTTTCAATCAGAGCTCATCGGCTTGGGCGGGGCAGGTGAGGCCCAGAATCTGATCGCAGAATACCCATTGGGCAAGAATACTGTCTGCTTCATCCATCCCGGCGATCCCTCCCAGGCCGTCCTGCGTCGGGATTGGGGGGCTGGCGCCAAGTGGTTCGTCGGAGGCTTCGGTTTCCTCATGGCCTTGGCAGGCTCAGCCGTG
Source organism: Verrucomicrobiota bacterium (assembly GCA_039798785.1). GTDB lineage: Bacteria > Verrucomicrobiota > Lentisphaeria > Lentisphaerales > Lentisphaeraceae > CAMCSH01. The sequence continues at coordinate 77,674 of JBDKFG010000010.1, forward strand.
AGCATGCAAGGATTGCGTCCCTGGCGCTCCGTTCGTCGGAAGGAAAACCTGCCGCCAGTCCTCCTCCAGCCCGACCGCAAGTCGACGGGGACATGGCTCGCATGGTTGGCGGGCTGCCTGTTCTGGAACGGCATCCTCCTCGGACTCCTCATCTGTTGGATCTTGAAGATCCGCGACCAGGGCTTCGCCTGGACCGACGCCCTGGCATTCCTCTTCGGAGCCTTCTTCTCCGTGATCGGCCTGGGTTTGCTTTTCGCCGCTATCGGAGCCAGCTGGGACTTCCTCCGCCCCGCCGTCAAGCTCCTGATCGAGAACGGCGCAGTGATCAAGACCGGCGAGCCGCTGCGGCTGCGCTGCATCGATGTCCGGCAGCCCGTCCGGCTTGAGCTGATCTGCACCGAGAAGGCGATTTGGAACGACACGCGAAGCCACTCGGATGAAGAAGCGGAGGTGATGTCGATCTCCGTCGGCGAGCTGAGCGACGACGGTGAACTGCGCTTTGACGTCCCGTTCGACCTGATGCCGAGCTTCAAGAGCCAATGCAACTTCATCACTTGGCGACTGCGCCTGCGCTCGCTTGAGGATGCTGAGAAGCCCGCGCTCGACGATTCCTACCCCGTTGAACTCATCCGGGGAGGCTCGCCATGCCCGAGCTGAGCCTGGTTCTGGAATCCTCGAGCTGTCTGCCCGGAGGGAACCTGCGGGGACGGATCAGCTGGGACTGCGCCAAGACGCCGCGCCGTCTGATCCTCGCCCTGAAGTGGCGGACCGAGGGGCGCGGCAATGCCGAATCCGGGTGCGTCGGCGAACTGCATCTGCCCTGCAGGGCCGCCAAAGGAGAGGCAGAGTTCGAGCTCGAGATCCCCCCGCGGATCCCGCCGAGCTACCGCGGACGTCTCGTCTCGATCCTCTGGCAGATCGAGGCCCGCGCCGACCTCGCCTTCGCCTTTGATTGCGAAATCTCTCGTGACATCGATATCCTCGGGGTGGTCTCCCCGGAGCCGGGAGGTCGCTGACGAATTGCAGTTGGATTTCCCTGTCTCAGCGGCTGGCGCAACGGCGGGGAATGGGTTATCTTGGTCGACCTCCGGTCTGACCGGACTCAATTTCACGATAGAGAGAAAACCCAACAAGGAATCATCCATGAGCAGCTTCAAAATTGATGTCACCGCAGTCGAGTCCTGCCGTAAGAAGGTGCAAGTCACCGTTCCCGGCGCCGAAGTCAAGAAGTTCTACGACAAGGCCGTTGAAGCTTGCAACGCCAGCGTCCGCCTTCCCGGCTTCCGTCCCGGCAAGGCTCCCCGCCAGATCCTGATGAAGAAGCACGGCGCCCAGATCGTCGACACCGTCCGCCGCCAGCTGCTCGACGAAGCCTTCAATCAGCTTGTCAAGGATGACGCCACCGCTCCGATCAGCGTTCCCGAACTTGATCTCCCCGAAGTCAGCGAGACCGCTGACTGCACCATGACCTTGACCTATGACGTCAGCCCGAGCTTCAACCTCCCCGACTACCGCAGCCTGAAGCTGGCCAAGAAGGCCTATGTCGAAGAAGCCGCCAAGGTGGAAAGCGCCTTGAACGACGTTGCTGAGCGTTTTGCCAGTCTCGCCAAAGTCGACCGTCCTGCCGCTGCCGGCGACTTCGTCAAAGTTGACTTCACCTCGAATCTTCCCGCCGAAGGAGCCGCCAAGGACATGGCTGCCGGCACCGGCCGCTGGTTCCCCATCAACGAGCGCTCCATCGTTCCCGGCCTCGCCGCCGCCCTGACCGGCAAAGCCGCCGGTGAAAAAGCCAGCTGGACCGCCGAATTCACCGCCGATTCCGCCATCCCCGAGCTCGCCGGCAAGTCGGCCCAGTTCGAAGCCACCCTGGTCGAAGTCCACGGCAAGAACGCCCCCGCCATCGACGACGAACTCGCCAAGAAGGCCGGCCTCACCACCGTCGCCGAACTCCGCGAGCGCGTCAGCGAGAACCTCAAGCGCGCCTTCGAAGGCGAAGAGACCGGACGCCTCAAGGAAGAGGCGCTCGACCAGCTCCTCGCCGGCTTCGAGTGCGCCCTGCCTCCCACCGTCCTGCGCAAAGAGATCGAGCGCAACTTCCACGCTCTTCAGCATCAGCACGGCCACGCCCATGACTGCAACACCCTTAACCCTGACGACGACGCCAAGCTGAAAGAAGAAGCCACCGTCAAGGCTACCCGCGACCTCAAGGCCCGCTTCATCCTGAAGCGCATCGCCAAGCTCGAGAAAGTCACCGTCAGCCAGTACGAAGTCCAAATGCAGCTTTACATCATGGCCCAGCACTACGGCGTCAAGCCCGACGCCCTGGCTCAGCAGCTTCAGTCGACCAACTCGATGCAGGAATTCGTCGAACACGTCCAGGTCGACAAGGCTCTCGCCACCGTCGTCGAGCTCGCCACCAAGGCCTGATTCCCTTCCTACACTGCATCCCGAGGTATCCCCATGAGCTACTATGTCCCTATGGTCGTCGAGCAGACTGCTCACGGCGAGCGCGGCTACGACATCTACTCGCGCCTGCTCAAAGACCGCATCGTCATGCTCGGCTCGCAAGTCGACGACACGGTGGCGAACTCGATCGTCGCCCAGTTTCTCTTCCTCCAGGCTGAAGATCCGAAGAAGGACATCCAGTTCTTCATCAACTCTCCCGGCGGCTCGGTGACTGCCGGCATGATGATCTACGACACCATGCAGATCCTCTCCTGCGACGTCTCGACCATCTGCCTCGGCCAGGCGGCCTCGATGGGTGCGGTCCTCCTTTGCGCCGGCGCCAAGGGCAAGCGCCACTGCCTGCCCAACTCGCGGGTCATGATCCATCAACCTTGGGGCGGAGCACAAGGCACCGCTTCCGACATCGCCATCCAGGCCGCCGAGATCCGCCGCCTGAAGAAGACTCTCAACGGGATCATCGCCAAACACACCGGCAAGGATCTTGCCGAGGTCGAACGCGACACCGACCGCGACTTCTTCATGGGGGCGGCAGAATCGATCGCCTACGGCATGGTCGACAAGGTCATGGAAAAGCGGTCCAGATAAGCATGAGCCGTAAAAAGAAAGAGACTTCCTGCGCCTTCTGCACGCGGCCGGGCAGCGATGACTTGCAGATGATCGAGTCGCCCACCGGCGTTAGCATCTGCAAGGATTGCGTCGGCATCTGCAGCCGCCTGATGAATCCCGACGAAGCGCCGAAGATCCCCGCCACCGGCGCGGTCCAGGCCCGCGCCGGCATCCCCGGCGGCGCCACCGGCAAGGTCCCCCAAATCAACCTGATGCCGCCCGAAAAGATCAAGAAACACCTCGATGATTACGTCGTCGGCCAGGACCGGGTCAAACGCATCCTCTCGGTCGCGGTCTACAACCACTTCAAACGGGTGGTCAACAACCTCGGCGGCAACGCCAGCGGCATCGAGATGGAAAAGTCCAACGTCCTCCTGATCGGCCCCACCGGCTGCGGCAAGACCCTCCTCGCCCGGATGCTCGCCCGCATCCTCGACGTCCCCTTCTGCATCTGCGACGCCACCAGCCTCACCGAGGCCGGCTACGTCGGTGAAGATGTCGAAAACATCATCCTGCGCCTCCTCCAGGCCGCCGACTTCAACGTCGAACGGGCCCAGCACGGCATCATCTATGTCGACGAGATCGATAAGATCGCCAAGAAGGGCGAGAACGTCTCGATCACCCGCGACGTCTCCGGCGAAGGGGTGCAGCAGGCCCTCCTCAAGATCGTCGAAGGCACCTTGTGCAACGTCCCCCCCAAAGGCGGCCGCAAGCACCCAGGCCAGGAGTTCATCCAGGTCGACACCACCAACATCCTCTTCATCTGCTCGGGCGCCTTCGTCGGCCTCGACGAGAAGATCCGCAAACGTCTCGGCCGCCGCTCCATCGGCTTCGCCGGCACCGACGAGGGTCTGATGAAGGATGCGGAAACCGAAGCAGTGCTCAAACTCTGCGAGACCGAAGACTTGATCAAGTTCGGCATGATCCCGGAATTCCTCGGGCGCCTGCCGGTCCACGCGGTTCTCGACAAGCTGACCGAAGACGACATGATGCACATCCTCACCAGCATCAAGAACTCCCTCGTCGGCCAGTACGAAGAACTGATGCGACTCGAAGGCGTCAAGCTGCTCTTCGACGACGGCGGCATGCGAGCCCTCGCCCGCCAGGCCATCGCCAAGAAGACCGGCGCCCGCGGCCTCCGCGCCATCCTCGAAAACCTGATGCTCGACATCATGTACGAGATCCCCGGACGGACCGACGTCGCCGAAGTCATCATCACCGCAGAATGCGTCGAGAAAGGCGAACGCCCGACCTTGACCCTGAAAAAGGGCAAAGCGGTCAAGAGCTGATCGACTTGCGCAGAACGCAAAAAACCGCCGGGAAACCGGCGGTTTTTTTTGGTGCGCCGGGCATGGCGCTTATCCTATGGGGTGAAAGTCCCCTGTATGCTTGCATGAGAGGAGTACGAGTCGGAGGCAAGGCGGACGCCGCGAGGCCAAGCTGAAGGAAGCCCGAGACAAAAGGTCAGGTGTTCTGTAAATTCGACGGAGCCCATCGGAAGGATAAGCGTCTTACCCCGGGAGATCCCGAGCGCTGCCGACGAGATCGGCAAGTCGTCCGTAAAGGGCGGCGGAAGCGCCCGGGAAGTCAGCCGAGGCCGTAGTAGTCCCGCCCCCCGGGACGAAGGGCCGAACCTAGAGAAGGAAACCCAAACCCAAGGACTCGCAGGAGATGGAGCGGCAGAAGCAGAAGACGGAGCGCGAGCCCGTCCCTGGCCGAGATCGGGAGGGGCGCGGCGGACCGCGTCTTGAAGATCCGGTGCCGCAAATTCCGGCGGCGTCCGCAGGTGGAAGAATCCCGAGCCTGCGCCTGATGGAATGGATCTGCGAAGAACAGAACCTCCTGCAGGCGTGGCGAAGAGTGAAAGCCAACAAGGGAGCGCCGGGGATCGACGGGATGACCGTCGAAGAAGCGGACCTGTGGCTGATAGAAAACATCGGAGAAGTCAAGAGACGACTCCTCACAGGCGAATACCAAGCGACGGCGGTGCGGCGGGTGGAAATCCCCAAGCCCGACGGCAGCAAGCGCCTGCTGGGAATCCCGACGGTGATCGACCGTTTCGTGCAACAGGCAGTGCTAGGCCAGCTAGTCCCCTATATCGATCCCTTCTTCAGCGGATCGAGCTATGGATTCCGGCCTGGACGCAGCGCCCACCAAGCCCTCAAGGCGGCCAGCGGCTTCGTCGCCGCAGGACGTCGCATCGTGGTGGATATCGATCTGGAGAAGTTCTTCGACCGGGTCAACCACGACATCCTGATGGGACTGGTGGCGCAGCGCATCGCCGACAAGCGTGTCCTGAGGCTCATCCGCAGCTTCCTCGAAAGCGGCGTGATGATCAACGGCGTCTGCCATGAGACGGAGGAAGGGGCGCCGCAAGGCGGCCCGCTGTCGCCCTTCCTCGCCAACCTGATGCTCGACGAGCTCGACAAGGAACTTGAGCGCCGCGGCCACCGCTTTTGCCGCTACGCCGACGACTGCAACATTTACGTGCAGACGAGGGCGGCGGGGGAGCGCGTCTACGCCTCGGTGACGGAGTTCCTTGAAGGTCGTCTCAAGCTGAAGGTGAACCGGGCGAAGAGTGCCGTGGCACCCGTGAGAGAACGGAAATTCCTCGGCTACAGGCTGCTGGCCCGCGGCACCTTGACGGTGGCGCCCAAGAGCCTGCAGAAGATGAAGAACCGCATCCGCGAGATCACCCGCAGGAACAAACCCATTCCCTTCGACAAACGCGTCAAGGCCCTGAACGACTATCTGCGCGGCTGGATCAACTACTTCCAGCTGGCGTCAGCCAAGAAGCACATGGGCGAGACGGGCGAATGGCTGCGGCGCAAGCTGCGCTGCGTCAAGTTGAAGGAATGGAAGCGCTCTTACACGATCGCCCGCAATCTCATGGCGTTGGGGATCGGAGAGCCCGACGCCTGGAAGCTGGCCGGATCGGGCAAAGGATGGTGGCGCATGGCCCTCACTTCCCAATCCCACCGGGCCCTTGACCTTGAGTGGTTCGCAAAACAAGGGCTGATTGATCCGCTGCAATACTACTCTTCCCGCTCGCAACCCTAGGAACCGCCGGATGCGATGAGCACGTCCGGTGGTGTGAGAGGGGGTGGGCCGCAAGGCTCCCCTCTACTCGATTGTCTTTTGTGTCCGCACACAACCTCCTTTTTTGATAGTTAATAGTCTTGCTTTGACGGGCTGGCAAACCGCTTTGAAGTCAGGATTTCTTCTCAAAAGTCTATAGACTCGGGCGGAATGAAAACCCCTGAGGATATCGACATGAAGAAAACTGTGGCATTAGGTCTGGCTGCCGGACTGGGCGTGGCGGCATGCGCCGTCTGGTGGACATCCAGAAGCGGTGATGCAAAAATCGAGGCGGATCCCGTCCCCGCGAAGAATGCGCCGGGAAGCTATACTCCTGCAACACTCCGGCCCGGCTTCGAGGCTCTTGCCGTCGATCCTCTCGACCCCTGGAAGGGAGGCGGCTCTCCTCAAGCCAAGAAACCTGAAGACGATTACGGCCGGACGCCGGAGACCCCGGCGGATGTGCTCGATAATCCCCAGGCCAAGAGCAATCTCGAAGCCCTCAGCCATCCCGCCCAATTCCCGCATCGACTCAGCCCGATGATCTCCGAGTCCGCCGCCTTCGACCTCCAGCGCTGGGAGCGGGATCCGGAGTACAAAAAGTTTTACCTATCTGAGTGCGTCCCCTCACGCGCCCTCGGCGGCAATCCAGATCCGAAGGTTCCGGCGCTCCGCCGCGTCAGCGAAATCGCCCCCGTCGTCGAACAGGGTGGCAAAATCGAGCTGAAAGTCCACACCGCTCCCGGGGCGCCGGTGACCTTCCATAGCCCGGCACTCAACCGTCTCGAATCCGGACTCACCACTTGCACCGTCGTCGCCGATGCCTCCGGCGAAGCCACCTGCACCATGAGCGGCGTCAGCGGCACCATCGGCAGCACCTTCGTCAGCGCCGCCAGCCCCTGCTCGAGTTCCTGCGTCGTCTTCCGCGTCGAAACCATCGCCAGCCGCGTCCCTGCGGCCAAATAATTCCCCTCCCTTTCCAATCCAAACCCAACAGAGACCATCATGCTCAATCGCTTCGCTTCCACCCTTCTTCTCGGCATCGTCACAGCCCTGGCCGCCTTGCCGGCCCAGGCGCAGGATCCCCAGATCATCATCAAGCCGAATGGTAACGGCCCGACCTACACCATCCCCGACACTCAGCTCAGCCAAACATTGCGCTTGTGCTACAACCTCTATGTCACCGCATACAAATGCACACAGTGCAACTCGGACGGAACAATATCCGAGCGTCTGGTCGCTGCTGATTCGAGCCATAGCTGCCAGATGATCCGCGTCTTCCCCTTGGGCTCGATGATCGACACCGCCAGCTTCAACCACATCCAGAGCGTCACCGACCTCAAGCTCGGACAGAGCTCCGGCGGCTGCAGCTCCTGCGGCAGCTCGGCGCCGAGCTCAGGCATCAGCGCCGCCGCCTTCAGCCGCATCTTCCGCAGCCGCGACGTCTGCAGCGCCCCGTCCTCCTTCGGTGTCGGTGTCTACTCGTCCAACGACGTCTCGCTCAGCCTCTTCACCGACGCCTCCGGCATCCCGGTCATCGACGTCTTCAACCCCTCGGAGCTGGGCATCCGCCGCCTCAAGCTCTCCGGCTCGAAGTTCATCGACTCCACCTACGAAGCCAGCCGCGGCATCCTCCTCTACACCGCCACCGGCGCCGCCACCACCAGCTTCGCCCAGGCCGCCACCTGCGTCCTCACCCAGAACGACGGCGCCCAGGCCAGCTTCGAAATCTTCCTCGACCAGGACAACGCCGATCCCGCCCTGCGCTCCTACGGCACCCGCCTCGTCAGCCTCCGGCAGCTCGACGGCAAAGGCTTCACCCTGAGCTACGCCGATGCCGCGGCCTCCTCCGCCTCGCCCGCCGAAAAACGCCGCTACAGCCGCCTCGCCGACAGCCAGGGAGGCAGCATCGATTTCTCCTGGACCCCCACTCTCGTCGGCAGCGGCTTCGCCGTCGCCGCCGCCACCGGCTCCGACGGCCAGACCGTCACCTACGCCTATTCAGGCAACAATTTCGCCTCCGCCACCTACGGAGACGGCTCCCAGGCCTCGCTGGCCTGGAGCATCCGCTCCTCCGGCCTGACCCAGGCCCACTTCGTCGAGCCCCGCCTCGGCGCCCTCGATCGCGACAAATACGCCCTCTACACCTCGGCCAGCACCGCCCTCCAGAGCCATGAATACACCGGCCTGGGCGGCGACGGCGTCCACCACTTCAACTCCGCCTCCAACCTCTGCCTCGCCGTGGTCAAGAACGGCGAAACCACCTTCGTCATGGCGCAAGATCCCGTCTACGCCAACAACCGCTGGATCTACGAGGGCGGCGGCCGCCTTCGCAAGATCGAGGCGGAATCCTCCCGCGAATACAAGTCCTGGACCTTCAACCCCAACGCCGCCAGCCTCGGCAGCGCCTTCAGCGGCTCCCTCGATTCCTACGCCCACTCCCAGCCGGCCAACCCGTCCACCGCCAAGGGCCGACCCGAGCAGTTGCAGATGCCCGACGGCACCCGCACCAAGTCCTTCTACTCCGCCGACGGCAGCCTCCGCGCCGTCCTCCACGCCGACGGCAGCTACGAACGATTCCTGTGGGACGCCAACCGCAAGATGACCATGCACCAGGACCGCTCCGGCCGCATCGAGAAATTCACCTACTCGCCTGAAGGCCTCAAAACCAGCCACAGCACCGGCTGGGCCCAGAAGCGCGTCTATGAGGTCGCCGCCACCGCCCCCGGCCTCAAGGCCTCGCTCTACGCCACCGACCCGCTCAGCACCGGCATGCCCGACTTCTCCACCCTCGCCCCCTACGCCGTCGAACGTCAGCTCGACCTCAGCCTGCCCGATGTCATGGCTCTCGACCGCTTCGCCGTCGTCTTCGAAGGCGATATCGATGTCTCCGCCGCCGGCGACTACACCTTCTTCGTCCTCGCCGACGACGGCGCCCAGCTCTTCATCGACAACGCGCCCGTCGCCACCGGCCCCAACTGGGCCACCGAAGGCTCCGGCAGCCTCTCCCTCAGCCCCGGCAAACACGCCATCAAGGTGACTTATTACGAAACCACCGGCGCCGAGAAGCTCCAGGTCAAATGGCAGGGCCCCGGCATCGCCAAACAGCTCATCCCCGCCAGCGTCTTCTCCCACACCGTCGCGCAGCAGGAAGTCGAAGCCGTCGCCACGACCGAGGCCGCCACCGAATCCTGGGAATACTACCCCGCCGGTCACCCCAACCAGTTCCTGCTCAAATCCCACACCGACTTCAAGGGCGTCAAAGACCAGATCCTCACCTACGACTCCCGCAACCGCCTGATCAAGGTCGAGGAGATCAATGACGCCGGCGACGCCTACATCGCCAAACAGATCATCACCCACGACGAATCCGGCGTCGCCTCCGTCACCGACGCCAACGGCCGCACCACCAGCTTCCAACGCGACAACATGGGCCGCCTGATCTGCACCACCTACTACGACGGCTCCACCGAAAAAACCTTCTTCGGCAACTCCGGCAACTCCGCCGGCCTCGTCGTCAAAACCAAGGACCGCTCCGGCGCCACCACCACCTACGCCCACGACGCCAACGGCCGCACCGTCCAGACCATCCGCGGCTACTCGATCATCGATGCCAACGGCAACGAAGTCGTCCAGGCCGCCTCGGCCCAATCAGTCGAAACCTGCACCTACCTCGACGGCAGCACCTTGAAGAAATCCTGCCTGCGCGACGGCGAGCTCACCGAGTACGAGTACGACGCCGAGCTCCGCATGATCTCCTCCAAGACCTGGGTCTCCGCCACCAAGGCCCTCGTCTCCACCAGCAGCTACCTCGACGGCAAGCTCTTCTCCAGCACCGATGCCTACGGCCGCCGCTCCTTCAGCTTCTACCGCCCCTCCGACCAGGCCCTCGTCCGCAGCGTCCAGGAA
>JBDKFG010000011.1:0-84599 GCA_039798785.1 Verrucomicrobiota bacterium
CGCTAGCCGCACGCTGACCAACGTCACCGCCGACAGCACCTTGACGGCCTCCTTCGCCATCGACACCTTCAGCGTCAAGTTCCTCGCCGGCGCCAACGGCTCGATCACTGGCAACGCCACCCAGACCGTCAACTACGGCAGCTCGAGCACCGCGGTCACCGCCACCCCCGCCACCGGCTACCACTTCGTCAAGTGGAGCGATGACTCGCTTTCGATCAGCCGCACCCTCACCGGCGTCACCGCCGACATCAGTCTCACCGCCAGCTTCGCCATCGACACCAGCGTCAGTACGCCCGTCAGCAACGGCCAAGGCCAGGTCGTCGGCAGCTCCATCGTCATCGTCGACGCCGCCGGCCCCCGCGTCGTTGCCGAACCCGCCACCGGCTACCACTTCGAGCAGTGGAGCGACGGCTCCACCCTCAACCCCCATCCCCTCGCCCCCGGCGCCACCAGCACCGATCTCCTCCCGGTCTTCGCCATCGACAACTTCGCCGTCAACTTCGCAGCCGGAGCCAACGGCTCCATCACCGGTCAGGCCAGCCAGACGGTCGAATACGGAGCTTCCTCCAGCCCGGTCACCGCGACACCCGCCAGCGGCCACCACTTCGTCTCCTGGTCCGACGGCTCGCTCAGCGCCACCCGCACCCTGACCGGCGTCACCGCCGCCATCAGCCTCAGCGCCAGCTTCGCCGCCGACACCAGCGTCACCAGCTCCATCACCGACGGCAACGGCAATGCCATCGGCAGCTCCACCGTCATCGTCGACGCCGCCGGCCCCCGCGTCGTCGCCGAGCCCGCCACCGGCTACCACTTCACCCAGTGGTCCGACGGCTCCACCCTCAATCCCCATCCGCTCTCCCCCGGCGCCACGACCAGCGATCTCGTTCCGAGCTTCGCTATCAACACCTACACCCTGCGCTTCAGCCAGTCCCGCCACGGCAGGCTCAATGGCAAGCTGGAGCAGATCTTGACCCACGGCTCCTCGAGCAGCCCGGTCAGCGCCATCCCCGCCGAAGGCTACCACTTCGCCGGCTGGAACGACGGCAACCTGGACAACCCCCGCGTCGTCGCCGCGGTCAGCGCCGGCGCCGAGTTCAGCCCAGTCTTCGCCCCCGATGCGATCAAGCTCTACAGCACCGGCATGAGCTTCACCGTCGACGCCGCAGACGTCCCCGCTCCCAACGGCGGCAAGCTCAGCCAGTTCACCAAGGCCCCCGGCCTCTTCTCCGCCTACTTCGGCATCCTCGACCCCAGCCGCAGCAAGGCTCTTCTCGCCACCCACAAGGCCGTCGCCTTTACAAAGAGCGGCGTCCGCGTCGCCAAGCTCGGGCTCCTCACGCCCGCCGATCAAGTCACCGGCGAGATCAGCGCCGCGCCGCTCTTCTACGACAAGAAGGCCCTCGCCGCCCATTACGCCAGCGGCGGCCGCGCCAAGACCTTCAGCCAGGTCCCCTGGATCGACATGGACCTGCGGGTCAAGACCGGTGAAAACGGCGCCACCTTGAGCAACCGCATCGGCGAACTCCGCCTCGTCCGTCCCGAGCTCAGCGCCCTCAGCACCCTCGACCGCATGCCAGCCACCCAGCTCAAGGCCGGCCAGATGCTCCGCCTCGACGGCAGGTACTTCGGCAAGAAGCTGCCCAAGCTCTACTTCGAATACAGCGTCCTGGGCAAGACCAAGATCCTCCCTTGCACCGTGCTCAAGCACACGCCCTTCCCCGACGCCTCCGGCAAGGCCGGCCTGAGCTGCACCGACCCGCTCAGCGGCACCAGCACCATCCTCGTCCAGATGCCCAAGGCCTGGCCGAAGGAATGGATCCATGGCGCCAACGATCTCGTTCTCGACAACGGCGCCGCCCTCGCCAGCCTCGAAGTCCGGACCGCCGCCGCCGACAGCTCCAACAGCGCTCCCGTCGCCCTCGCCGACAGCGCCCAGCCCCCCCTCGGACGAGCCACCCTGATCGACGTCCTCGCCAATGACCACGACGCCGACAATCACGCCCTGAAGATCGTCCTCGTCGCCAAGCCCTTGCACGGCAAGCTCAGCCTGAGCAACAACGCCATCCTCTACACCCCCGCCGCCGGCACTGCGGTCGGCACCAAGGACAGCTTCACTTACTACCTGCAAGAGACCCTCAGCTCCGGCAAGCTCAAGTCCGAGACCGTCACGGTCGAAATCGAAGTAGTCGCCGCCAGCGCTCTGCCCGACGACGACGGTGCCGGCGAGCTTCCCCAGACTCCAGATCTCAATCTGCTGCTCGGCCCCGGCGAAAGCCTCAGCCTCCAGCTCCTCGAAGGCGTCACCGGCGCCGGCCCCTTCCGCCTCGAAGACCTCAGCTGTCCTGACGACGACTTCGATCTCGGCTCCTTCGACTTCGACGCCGCCGGAGGCTTCGAATTCGCCGCCGCCGGCCATTTCGGCAGCTGCGTCCTCGAGTACACGGTCAGCAACGAAAATGGAGAGACCACCGGCCAGATCCACATCGCCGTCGGCCAGCGCATCTGCGCCGGCATGGCCCTTGCACTCGCAGCCGACGAGGTTCCCGCCGCGGTTCAGGACGAGTTGCAGCGCTTCAGCAAGGCGCCGAGCCTCTACTCCAGCGGCCTCAACCTCTTCACCGGCGCCGCGCCCAAGGCGATGATCTTCAAGCATGCCTTCATCCGCGGCTTCGACGACGCCGAGGCCCAGCTTGCCAAGCTCAGCGCCTTGGCTCCCGCCGGCAGCCTGCTCTTCGAATGCGGCGCCAAGCTGCCTCTCGTCGACCGCAAGGCCCTCGCCGCCCACTACGCCCAGGGCGGATCGGCCGCCGAGTTCAGCGGCCGCACCTCCGAGGCCTTGATGCAGCTCTATCTCAAGAACGCCGAGGCCGGCAAGGCCCTCGATGAAATCCTGACGCAGCGTCCTTTGATCTTCTGCGCCCCGCAGATCGACAGTGCCTCTCTCGAAGGCGCGTCGCTCACCCTCGAAGGCCGTTATTTCGGCAAAACCCTGCCCAAGGTTTGGATCGAAACCCAGGTCGGCGGCCAGACCAGGATGCTCCCCTGCACCGTGCTCAAGACCCTCGACTTCCCCGATGCCGCCGGGAAGTCCGCCGCCAGCGTCACCGACCCCACCACCGGCGCCAGCCGTCTCCATCTCCTCCTGCCCAAGGGCCTCGCTCCCGGCAAGCACACCCTCGTCCTCGACAACGGCGCCGCCCTGGCGACGGTCGAGATCGAGGTCGGAAGCTGAGGCGTGAGTTGAGATACGTTCTTCCACCGCGCAAATTCTCCAGCCGCTGCGAAGTTATGGGATTCCGCATTTCCTGGAGATCGCGCCGTGATTGCCATCGCCCCCCTGCTGCTGTTGGGCTTTGCCCCCATCGAGAGCAAGACCAATCCTCTCGAGGATCTTGCGTCCAAGGGTGAGGCCGCCCTGGAGCGGCTCGACAAAGGCGACGGCTCGAAGGATCCGGCAATCCGAGCCGAAGCCTTGCGTCTTGCCGAGGGCTTGCGCCGCGGCATCCTCCCGGGCACGTCTCCCGAGACCGCCGCCCGGCTGGAGCATCTCGCCGCCCTGGAGGGATCAGCTCTCGAAATCGAACTCAAGAATTTCGCCGCCCAGGCTGGCGCCTGGAGGCATCTCCGCCTTCTTGCCTTCACTTCTCCGGATCCCGAGCTGCGCAAGGGTATCCGGGCCCTCGCACCTCTCAGCGTCCTGCAGCTGCGTGCCGGCGAGCGCCGGGCCGAGCTGCTGGCCGCTGCCGAGACCGCGGCGCTCAGCGATCCCAGCGGTGTCGCAGCGGCGGCCTGGGTCAGCCTGGTGAGAGGGGACCGCGAAGGTGGGCGATCTCTAGAGCAGCGACTGGCTCTGCTGCGCCCTGAATCCGAGCTCGCCGGCGCCTATCTCGTCTGTCTCGCCATGCTGCGTCTCGGCAGTGCCGAGGCCGAGCCGGCCCTGGCGGCGTTGGCGCGGAACGGATACGCCCCTGAACTCTGCCGCAGCCTCCGCCTCGCCCAGGCTCTTCGCCTCCGTCCTGATGGCGCGCAGGCCATCGAGATGCTGAAGCAAGGGACGGCCGAGGAACGCCTGCGTGCCGCGACTCTGATGCTCTGGCAGGACAGTGCCCGCTCGGCACGAAAGACCAGTCTCGCCGTGGCGGAATCCGGCCAAGTCTTGCCCGCCGCAGCAGGGTTGCTGATGCTTGCCGGTGACGCCGATGAGGCGGTGCAGCTCCATCCGGGTGGGCTCAGCTCAGCCCTCCTGCTCGAGACCGGGGAGTTCTCGCCGTCGGAGTCCGGCTTCAAGTCGGGATCCATTGAGGCGTGCCTCTTCGAGCTTGAAGTCCGCGGCTCGTCCCTGCCTCCCGAGAGCGAGGCCGGTCTCGTCGCCTGGAGGCAGCGCACGGCCCCGCTTCCGGGGCATTTCCACGCTCGCGATCGAGCCCTCGTTGCCGGCAGCGGCGCCGCGACGCTGGCAGCCGCAGACGCCTCTCCCGCGGCCGGCGAGCTGCTGGAGATCCTTCTTGGCACCGGACTTGAGCCTCAGGCGGCTTGGCAGATCTGGTCCAGTTTCCTCCTCAGCAAGTCCCAGGACGACATGGCCTGCGCCTCCGCCCGCCTGATCGATCGCATCCCGACTTTGACCGGGCCGCAACGGCAGCGGGCGATCCAGCTGCAAGCCCAGATCGCTCTTGAAGGACGCCTGCCCCTGGCCTGCTTGTTGATTTTGGAGCGGCTCGAATGCGGCCCCAACGGCCTCGAGAAACTCCTCGGGCGGGCCCAAGCTCAGTTGCGCGTCGGCAATTTCATGCCGGCGGCGATTAATCTCATGGCCTTGCCGGAGGGGCGCCAAAACTGCCTCGCATTGGCTGTCGCTGCCGGTGCTTACGACCTGGCGGGCGCTCCCGCCGAAAGCCGCGAGGCTCTGAGAAACTGCCTGAAGCTAGCCTGGAGCTGCCCCCAGGAGCTCCGGATCCTCATCCGCGAGCTGCGCTTCCGTCGTCAAGGCCGGGCCCTGGCCCTGCTCGCCGCGCCGTTGGCGGAATCCCCTTGGTTGCCTGCAGGCACCGCCGGAGAGCTGCTCGATGCCCTTGCCGACACCGCCGTGACGGAGGATTATCCGTCCTGCAGGGGGCTTCTGCCGTTGCTGCGACTCAGCGCCATCTCCGACCCTCTTCCCGGCCCGGAGCAAGGTTGGAAACGATTGCGTCTGCTCCACCTGGCTCTCGCCGCCCAGCGGGCTCCGGAGGCGAAATGGACGGCTTCACTATTCTTCAAGGTCGCTCCTTACGATCTCGCCGCCGCCGCCCGGGCTTCGCACGGAGAGCGCCGGGATCTGTTAGAGAGCCTGGATGAAGCACTCGAGGATTGGCCGGGTTCGACCTGGCTGCTGCAACGCCGCGCCCGATGTCTTCTCATGCTCGGCCGCACCGACGAGGCGCTCGAGTCTGCAAGGAAGGCGTTTTCGCTGGTGTCCGGATTGCCGGAAGAAGATACATTGATCCTCTGCCTGGAGGCCAAGGGCTCCTTGGAGGAGGCGCGCCTCCGACTCGACAAGCGCCTTGCCTTCGCACCTCTCAGCCCTGAACTCGAAAGCGTCGCCAGCCGCCTCCTTCCCTTCAACAATCAACGCGTCAAGAATCCATGAGCCAAAGCACTTACGAATTGATCGATTCCGGCAACTATGCCAAGCTCGAGAAGATCGGGCCTCATCTGATCGTCCGCCCTTGCCCCCAAGCCGTCTGGGAGCCGCGCGATCCAGCCGCATGGAAAAAGGCCAGCGATACCTATGTCCGTAACAACACCGGCTCCGGCAAGTGGCAGAAGGGCTGCCTGCCCGAGGAGTGGCACATCGATTACCACGGCCAGAAGATGCTCATCCGTCCTACCGCCTTCGGTCACCTCGGGCTCTTTCCCGAGCACGCCCGCAACTGGGACTGGGTCGCCGAACAATGCAGCCCCCCGGGCTGCCGTGCCATGAATCTCTTCGCTTACACCGGCGGGCTCTCCCTCGCCATGGCCCGCGCCGGCGCCCAGGTCGCCCACGTCGACGCCGCCAACGGCATCTGCGAATGGGCCCGGGATAACGCCGAGCTGAACAAGATCTCTAATATCCGCTGGATCGTCGACGACGTACTGAAATTCCTCCAGCGAGAAGCACGACGTAATTCGAAATACGACGCCATCGTCCTCGATCCGCCCACTTACGGACGCGGCCCGAAGGGGGAGATATGGAAAATCGAGGAGCAGATAAATCCGCTGCTCAAGGACATCAAGGCGGTTCTCTCCGACAAACCTCGCTTCGTTCTCTTCTCTTGCCATACTCCGCACTTCACGCCGAAGGCTCTCGAAAACCTTTGTCATTCCGTTTTCGGCGATAAGATCAAGGTGGATGCTTTCGAGATGACGGTTCCCGAAAAGAACTCCAAACGAGTCGTTCCTTCGGGTTTCTGCTGCCGCGTCACTTTCGGCTGAAACACCAGCCGGCTTGCCTAGAGCGCCGGAAATTCCGGAGCCGCCGATGTCCCTCCTCGCCAAATTCAGTCCCCTCCCCGAGGCCGCCGCCGCCGCGCTGCTGGAGCTGAGCGGCGACGCCTCGTCGGCCCAGGCGGTCTTCGGCGACGACGCCGAAACCCGGCTCCAGGTCGACGGGCGCCGCCTCCGCGGCTCGTGCTCCTGCGGCCTCTGGCCCTGCGCCCACGCCAGCGCCCTGCTCGCCCTTTGCGACCGCCGCGAACTGCTGGCCAAGGCGCTGCCCAAAAACATCGCCGCCAAGCTCGAGGGGGAAGCGGGGAAAGCCCCGGCGGCGGAGCTTGTCCCGGATCGTGAATTCAAGATTCAAGATTCAAAATTCAAAGCTGCTGATCCAATACTGAAGATTCAAGATTCAAGATTTGCGGCAAGCCCGATGCGTCAGCCGCAAAACCCGCCGCCCGCCGCTTCCCCGCCGCCCGCCGACATCGACTTGCTGCTCGTCCTCGCCCGCCCGGGCGAAGCCGAGCTGTGGTGGCGCAGCCGCGGCGAATCCCCCAAGGCCGGCAAGGCCTTCCTCGAGCTGCCGCTGCCGGAACACCTCGCGGGACTGGAAAAGCTGAGCAGCGACGACCGCCATCTCTTCCGCATCGACGCCTCCGCCGCGCCGCTGCTCCACCGCTGCCTCGCCGCCGGACGCCTCTTCCAACGCGACCCGGCAGGCGTGGCGAAGCTGAAGAAGCTGCGTGGCTCGAGCTTCCAGCTCGAGGAAGGCACTCAAGCTGGAAGCTCGAGCCACGTTTTTACACCACGCGTCGAAAGCGACGCCGAGGGCGCCCTGCTGCTGCGACTGCCGCAAGAGCTCGAGGCCTTCGGACCGATGAAACGCCTCGCGCCCGGTCTACTGCTCGCGGCCGGCGGCGTCGTGCCGGTCGAGGAACAAGGCGCCGCCGCCCTGCTCGAGGAGCTGCTGCGTTCGCCCCTCCGCGTCGCCCCCTGGCGGGCGCGGGAATTCCTCAAGACCTTCGTCTACGGCAGCCGGCTCGACACCTCGTCCTGGCCCGCCCCCTTCAAACTCGAAAAGGTCAGCGAAGGTCCGACGCCCTGCCTCTACTTCACTCCCGCCAAGTTCCGCTGGCGCGGCGCCGAGCAGCTCCAGGCCGAATTGAAATGGCTTTACGGCGACGAGCTGCTGCCCGACGACGGCGACGAGGCGGAGCGTCCCCATTTTGAGGCCGGCAAGATCCGTTTGCGCCAGCCGCAATTCGAGAAGGAGCGTCGCGAGCGCCTGCCCGGGCTCGGCCTGCGTCTCAGCGCCGGCAAGGGCGAGGAGCCGGGCTGGAAGCTGGCGCCGCCCGAGCTGCCGGCGGTGGTGCGGCTGCTCCTCGACGAAGGCTGGAAGGTCTTCGCCGAGGGCAAGGCCTTCCGCCAGCCGCGCGAGTTCCTCGCCTCCTTCAGCACCGAATCCCGCGACTGGCTCGACCTGCAGGCCGGCTTCGACTACGGCGGCCAGATCGTGCCGCTGCCGCAGGTGCTGCGCGCCTGGAAGGAAGGCAAGAGCTTCCTCGTCCTCGACGACGGCTCCACCGGCCTGCTCCCCGAGGACTGGCTGCGCGAACACACCGCCCTCACCGATCTCGGCGCCATCAGCACCGAAGGGCTGCGCTTCTCCCGCGCCCAGCAGCTCCTCGTCGAACGCCTGCTCAAGTCGATGCCCAATCCGCCGAAGACGCCGCTGCGCCAGGCGATGGAGGCGGTGCAGGCGATCCCCGCCGTCTCGCCGCCCGCCGGACTCCAGGCCGAGCTGCGTCCCTACCAGCTCGCCGGCCTGCGCTGGCTCCTCACCCTCGCCCGCCTCCGCCTCGGCGCCGTCCTCGCCGACGACATGGGCCTCGGCAAGACGCTGCAGAGCCTCGCCGCCATGCTCGCCCTGCGCGAAGCCGGCGAACAGCGCCCCTTCCTCCTCGTCGCGCCGAAATCGCTGATCTTCAACTGGGCCGCCGAAGCGGCGAAATTCACCCCGCAGCTCAAGGTGATCGAGTTCACCGGCGCCGGACGGAGCCGCCTTTCCAGCGAGCTCAAGGGACCGGTGCTGATCCTCACCACCTACGGCACCCTGCGCAGCGAGATCGGCCGCTTCGCCGACATCGATTTCGCCCTCGCCGCCGCCGACGAGGCGCAGGTCGCCCGCAACCGCGAATCGCAGACCGCCAAGTGCCTGCGCCTGCTCAAGGCCGACTTCCGCCTCGCCCTCACCGGCACGCCGGTGGAGAACTCCCTCGCCGACCTCTTCGCCCTGTGCGAATTCACCAACCCCGGCCTCCTCGGCTCCTGGCACGACTTCGCCGCCGCCTACCTCAGCCGCGACCCGGGCATCGCCGCCCTCGCCAGCCTGCGCGAATCGCTCGCGCCGCTGATCCTCCGCCGCCTCAAACGCGAGGTCGCCACCGAGCTGCCGCCGAAGACCGAGCAGGTCCTCTGGTGCGAGGCCAGCGAGGACCAGCAGCGACTCACCCAGGAGATCGGCGACCACTACCGCTCGCTGCTCGCCGCCGAGGACAAGCCCGAGCGTCCCGAGATCCTCGCCGCCCTGACCCGCCTGCGCCAGGCCGCCTGCCACCCGGGACTGCTCTCCCCCGAGCTCAAATCGGCCCCCTCGGGCAAGTTCGAAGTCCTCTTCCTCCGTCTCGAGGAACTTGCCGCCGAAGGCCACAAGGCCCTCGTCTTCTCGCAGTTCACCACCTTGCTCGATCTGGTGCAGACGCAGTGCGACGAACGCGGCTGGAAGACAGCCCGCCTCGACGGCCAGACCCGCGACCGCCAGGCTGCGGTCAAGGCCTTCCAGGAAGATCCCGAGTGCCCGCTCTTCCTCATCTCGCTGAAGGCCGGCGGCACCGGACTCAACCTCACCGCCGCGAGCTTCGTCTTCCTCCTCGACCCCTGGTGGAACCCCGCCGCCGAATCGCAGGCCGTCGACCGCGCCTGGCGCATCGGCCAGAAGCTGCACGTCACCGCCTACCGCCTCGCCACCCGCGGCACGGTGGAGGAGAAGATCCTCAGCCTGCAAGACAGCAAGCGCCGCACCGCCAACGCCGTCGCCGCCGATGCCGCCGCCGCCGAGCTGGACCCGAAGCTGCTGCTGCAACTGGCGCTGGGGTGAAGGATTGCAGGGCGCTGAATCTCACTCGTGCTGGTATCTCGGTTCGACCAGCAGGTCGACCCAGTGGTGCAGCAGAGCTGCGTGGGCGGTTTCTGCATGGCCGTAGGTGCTGCAAGGGACCCAGAAATTGAGATCGCCGAGGCGGCGCGAGGGGTTGTCGGCTTTCATTCCCGTGAAAGTGACGATCCCCATGCCCAGTTCGTCGGCGCTTTGCAGGGCCCGCAAGATGTTTGGAGAGGAGCCGGAAGAGGAGATCGCGACCAGGACATCGCCTTGGCGGCCACAGCGGTTCAAGGCGGCGGAGAAGATCTCCGCCGAGCCGAGGTCGTTGGCGAGACAGGTGAGGAGAGCGGGATCGGAAAACGTGTGAGTGGCCAGGCCGGCATTTTTGGCGAGGTCGGTGGAGAAATGCGAGGCCATTGAAGCCGACGCGCCATTGCCGACGAAATACAGGGCGCTGCGGCGTGAACGGGCCGCCAGGCTGAGCTCCTTGAGACGGGCGAAGCCCTGGTCGGGACTGAGTGAGGCTCCGCTTCCGTCAGTGATCTCCACCCTCTCCAGTTGGCGCTGCAGGGCGCTGATCCAGGAGTGGAAGACGGGGTTGAGCGCGCTGTCGCCCAAGGCGGGCGGCGATACGGGACTGAAGCTGAGGGGGCGTGCCATGGTGTCGGTTCCTTCCGCTGGATCTCATTGCTCGCACTCCGTTGCAAGCCGCATGCCAATTCTCTTCGTCACTCGAGTCGGAAATTTTAGGAGCGGAAGCGCAAGGGGAGTGACGGAGTGGCCAGGCCCTTGATTCTGTCTTGAAAAAAATTTCATTAATCAGATGTTTTTTGCTTTTTGTCTTGCGGGTGAATTCTGTTGTGATGGCTCCATGCTCGAGTGTCACCTGAGCTTGAACAGGGAAATTATTTCCGAAATACACTGTGTTTTTTTGCTGGCACGGCCCCTGCATAACGAGAAATCGCAAAGCAGGAGTCCGACCATGATCATCAGTGCCAGCAGTCCGAATTCCACCGCCATGACGCGCAGTGCCGGGCCCGAGGATGCGCAGCTCCGTCAAGTAGCCAAGAATTTCGAGGAGGTGCTTATCGGCACTCTTCTGAAGCAGGGTATGGAGAGCGTCAAGGCCCTGGCTGAAAAAGAGGATGGCGAGGCGAGCAGCAGCGCCTGGAAGGAGATGGCCTGGGAGCAAATGAACAAGCATGTCGCCAGCAACATGGACGGCGGTCTCGCCGATGCGATCTACCAAAGTTTGAAAATGAAGCAAGGGGGCCAGTCATGAATACGATCGAAATGCCCGAGCCGGTGCGCCGCGTCGGCGGTCTCGCCGAGCGTCTCTGGAATGCCGCGGCGCTGCTACTCGAGGCGGCCGACAAACTTCAGGATGCGCTTATCCACCGCCGCACCCAGGAGATCTGGGAGCTGCTGGCGCAGCAACAGGAGCGCGCCGCCGCCCTGGAGCAGCTCGCCGGTGTCTGGAAGCGGGTGATCGACGGCGGCGCCATCGTCTCGCCTGAACTGCCCGCCGCCCGGGCGGAACTGCGGGCCCTGATCGGCCGGGTCAGCATCCGCGAACAAGTCAACTACGGACTCGCCCGCAGCTACCTCGGCGCGGTCGAACGAGCCCTGGCCAACAGCGCCGCAACCAGCCCCGGACGCCGCGTCTACGACAAGGCGGGCCGACTTGGCGCCCGCGGTGGCTCCCGCCTCCTCGATTGCGCCGGATAAAGGAAGCCCCCCATGTCACTCACCAACAGCCTCTGGATCGGCGAAAGCTCCCTCCTCACCCGGCAGGTTCAGCTCCGCACCGTCGGCAATAACGTCGCCAACTCCGACCGCACTGGCTACCACCGCCAGACCGCCACCCTCGACGAAAACATCCCGCTCAATACCAGCAAGCTCCAGCTCGGCTCGGGCGTCCACGTCCAGAACGTCGTCCGCAGCTTCGATGTCGCCCTCGAGGGGAACCTCCGCACTTCGATCATGGAAGGCGGCTACCAAGAGCAGTACGAGCGCTACCTCGGGATGACCGAGGCGGCGGTCTCCAGCGACGGCGCCTCGCCGCTCACCGGCGCGATCAGTGAACTGGCAGCCAGCCTGCAGAGCCTCTCCAACAATCCCGAGAGCGAGGTCCACCGCTCCACCTTCCTCGCCGGCGCCGAACGCGTCGCCTCCGCCTTCAATCTGCAACACAGCCTCCTTCTTGACGTCCGTGACGGCATCGCCACTTCGGCCAGCGCCGGAGCCCTGCCCGACCAGGTGGTCGAGGCCAATACCCTCGCCAGCCGCATCGCCGACCTCAACGACCGCATCACCCGCCTCGAACTGGGCTTCTGGCAGAACAACAACCAGCTCGCCAATGAACTCCGCGATGACCGCGATCGCGCGGTCAGCGATCTCGCTAAACTGATCAACATCACCGTCACCGAGCAGCAGGACCGCAGCTACACCGTCCAAATCAACGGACGCGACTTCGTCACCGGAGCCACCGTCGCCGACAATCTCCAAGCCGATGTCACCGGAAACGTCGCAGCCCTGCAGTGGGCCAGCGACAGCGCGGACGTCGGCCAGGATCTCGGCGAGATGTCGGGTCTGGTCGACGCCTACAATTACATCCAGGGCAAGATCACCGAGACCGACGCCTTCGCGGCGGAATTCGCCACCATCCTCAACACCCAGCATGCGGCCGGCTTCGACAAGAACGGCGCCTCCGGCCTGCCGATCTTTGATACCACCGTTCCTGGCGAAATGAAAGTGCTGATCAGCGACGGCTCCCTCGTCGCCGCCGCCGACAACAGCAGCAACGCCGGTGACGGCGGCAACGCCCTGGCGATGTGGAAGGCCCTGCAGACTCCTTCCGCCGCCCTCGGCAACGATGCTCCGGTCGACCGCGCCGACCGCATCGTCGACAACATCGCCGTCGACCGCGCCCGCGCCCAGGCCAATCTCGACACCGCCACCAGCACCCAGAAGATGTTCCAGAGCATCATCGACGAACGATCCGGCGTCAACGTCGAACAGGAAATGACCAACATGCTCGAATACCAACGCGCCTTCCAATCCTCCGCCAAATTCGTCTCCATCGTCGACCAGATGATGCAGACCGTGATTGGGATGATCTGAGCAATTACGAATTACTAATTACAAATTACGAATTAACAGCTCAAAAAGCACCAGCCCTTCTACGCTCAATTGCTCTGGCCTCTGCGCTCAATTCGTAATTTGTAATTCGCAATTCGTAATTGCTCTGGCCCGCTTCTTGCTTCACCCCAGAACTCGACAGGAGAATGACCATGACTACACAGAAGACACAGGAAAGTTCCGCCCGCAGCCAAGGTGGTCTGGGCGGCAGCTTGGGAAATCTTGGCGACAGCCTGCAGAATTATCTCAAGGCCCTGCAGAATCTCAACCCTCGCCCCGGCAAGCCCGCGGGCGGTCGCAACGGACGCTGATCCATGACCGCCCAGGTGCAAGGCGATCTTCTCCGCTCCTCGATGGTCAAACCCTCGGCCAGCCTGGCCGCGACCTTGCGGGCGATGAAGGCGGAATGCGCCCTGGTGATCAACGGCTCAGGCGTCCTGGTCGGCATGGTCACCGACGGCGATATCCGCCGCGCCTTCCTCGGCGGCGCCTCGCTCGAGACTCCGATCGAGCAGGTGATGACCCGTGATCCTATCCGCGTCGGTCAGGATGCCACCAGCGAGGACGTCCTCCGTCTCATGGTCGCCCGCAAGATCCGGCAGGTGCCGGTGGTCGACGAACTGGGGCGTCCGGTCGCCCTCGAGCTCTTCAAGGATCGTCTCGATGAAGACGGAGTCGCCGAAGCGGTGGTGATGGCCGGCGGGCGGGGTCAAAGACTCATGCCTTTGACTCAGGATACACCCAAACCGCTGCTCAAAGTCGGCGACCAGACCATTCTCGATGACATCCTCGGCAAGCTCAGGCGAAATGGCGTCAAGGACGTCGTCCTCACCGTCGGCTATCTTGCCGACAAGATCCGCGAGCACATCGGGGGCGGGGATTCGCACGATCTGCACGTCAATTACGTCCAGGAGGAGACTGCGCTCGGCACGGCCGGCGCCCTCGCCCTTCTCGATCCGAAGCCGCAACACCCCTTCCTGGTGATGAATGGCGATCTCCTCACCGAGCTCGATTTCCGCGCCCTCTCCGCCTTCCACCAGGAGTCGGGCAACGCCATCACCATGTGCGTCAGGCGCTTCAGCTACCGCATCCCTTACGGCGTCGTCCGTCTCGAGCCCGGCAGCCACAGCGTCGAAGGGATCGACGAAAAACCGGAAATTCCCTTCCTGGTCAACGCCGGCATCTACATGCTCGATCCCGAAGTCATCGAACTGATTCCCAAAGGCCGTTTCTACGACATGGTGTCGCTGATGAACCAGGCTCGCGGCCTGGGACGGAAAGTCGGAGCCTTCCCGATCCTCGAATACTGGAAGGACATCGGTCAGCACACCGAGATCGCGGAAGCCGACCGTTACTGCCGCGCCAAACTGGCGGCCGCCGCGATGAGCGCCGCCGTCTATCCCTTCCCCATCCCCCAAGGAGGCCAGCCATGAAAGCCGCTAAAACCGAGTTGAAAGGTTCAAGGGTTGAAAGGTTCAAAGGCCAGCGCAAGAAGCAACGAGCTTCTCTCTTCAATCTCTCCGCTCCAGCTTTTCAACCATTCAATCTTTCAACCTTTCAACCGAGGCTCCAGCCATGAACCGCGTCAGCACCGGAGCCCAGTACGACGACTTGGCGTCGCGCGTCCTGGAAACTCAGTCGCGCTACAGCCAGAAGCAGATGCAGATCTCTTCCGGGCGGGCGTGGATCTCCCGCTCCGAGGCGCCCGCCGACGCCTCAGAATCCGCCTTGATCGAACGCAGCAACGAGGAGACCAAGCAGTTCGCCGACAACGTCAGCGAAGCCGGATCCTGGCTCGCCGCCACCCAGGCGCGGACCCAGGACAGCGTCGACACTCTGCAGAAAGCCCTCGAGCTGATCACCCAGTCGAACAACGGCGCCATCCCCGCCACCGCCCGCAAGGACATCGGCGAGCAGCTTGACGCCTTGATCGAACAGCTCTATCAGACCGGCAATTCGCAGTACGCCGGCACCTATCTCTTTTCCGGCACCGACGCGCAGGAGCCGCTCGCCGCCACCCGCGACCCGGCTAGCGGCCTGATCACCGCCGTCACCAGCAATGCCGATGCCTCCACCGAGCGACGCCAGACCCAGATCGATCACGGCTCCGTCGTCCCTTACGGCGATCTCGCCGCCGGCACCAGCGGCACCTTCATCGCCACCGATAAAGGCGTCGATCTCTTCGCCAACCTGATCAAGCTGCGCGATGTGCTGCGCACCGGCCAGCAGGTTGACGTCCTCGATCAGAAGCAGCTTGAGAACAATCTCGATCACGTGATCAACCGGATCTCCTCCAACGGCGTCCGGCAGCAATGGTTCGAGCAGCAGAACAACACCTTGATCTCGGTGCAGGAAACCAACCTGAAGCAGGTCGGCCTCCTCAAGGACGCCGACATGAGCAAGTCGATCATGGAGCTGTCGCAGCTGCAGACTTCATTTCAGGCTTCGATGCAGATGATCGCCAAGAACAACGAGATGTCGATCCTCAAGTACATCTGAGCCGAGATCCGGCGGACGTCCGTGGATTAGGACGGAAAATTTCATTTTCGAGAAACACTTTCTTTGTCTTGCTGTCGTATTATGACCAGAGAACCCTTTCCCCAACCTGACCAGGAGATGCCCGCATGCGCCTTGCCCTTCCCTTCGCCCTTGCCGTCGGTTTCGCCCTTCCGATCTTTGCCGGCGACGTTAATCAAGAAGTCAAGAAGTTGATGGAGAACGAGGTGAAGAAGCCCGGCAAGGCGCTCAAGTCCCTGGCCAAGGCGAAGAAATTCACCGATCCCACCTTCGCCACTGAGCTCGAAAAGCTGATCAAGGCCTCCGACAAGCTCAAGGGCATCAAGCATAAGGACAAGGAGTTCAACGACATGTCCGCCGACATGGCCACCGCCCTCGCCGCCGTCAAGGCCGCGGTTGAAAAGAAAGATTTCGCCGCAGCCGAGAAGTCCTGGGGCGAGGTCACCAGCTCCTGCGCCTCCTGCCACAAGAAGTACGAATAAGCTTCCTTTCGCAAGGAATCCGGCCCCGGCTTGTCCGGGGCCTTTTTTTTTGCGGCTCTCCCGGGAATTTTGTGGGTCCCATCCCACGCCTGCGGCCTCCGGCCCACACATGACTCTGGACGAACGTCTTTTGCGCCGACCGAATCGGCATCAAATTGAATTGCGGCAAAAGGCCCGGATGTCGAAGCCGGATAAGCAGTGGATGAGCCGCAACCCGAGCCTATCCAAGATCCTCATCATGCCACGAAATCCCTCTTGCAAGGGGGGTGGCATGGGACTTGCTGTTGACTTGGGCAAAAGCCTGAGGGAGAATCTCCGATGAGCACCATGGACAACCTGAAGACCCGCGCCGGACTCACCGATGTCGGTTTCGCCCTCGGCATGGCGATGGTCCTCTTCATCCTCATCTTCAAGCTGCCGCCGATGGTGCTCGACCTGCTGCTGGTCTGCTCGATCTCGGCCGGCTTCCTGGTGATGCTGATGACGCTCTACATCAGCACCCCGCTACAGCTCTCCAGCTTCCCCGCCATCCTCCTCATCGTCACCCTCTTCCGCCTTAGCCTCAACGTCGCCTCGACCAAGCTCATCCTTCTCGATGGCCATGCCGGCGAGGTGATCCACGCCTTCGGCTCCTTCGTCATCCAGGGCAACTACTTCGTCGGCATCGTCATCTTCCTGATCATCACCATGATCCAGTTCAAAGTGGTGACCGAGGGTGCGACCCGGATCGCCGAGGTCGCCGCCCGCTTCACCCTCGACGCCTTGCCGGGCAAGCAGATGAGCATCGACGCCGACCTCAACGCCGGCTTGATCGACGAACGTGAGGCGCAGGAACGCCGCAAGAAGCTCAACGACGAAGCCTCCTTCTATGGATCGATGGACGGTGCCAACAAGTTCGTCAAAGGGGACGTCATCGCTGGTCTGATCATCCTCGTCATCAACATCGTCGGCGGCATCGCCATCGGCCTCCTGCAGAAGGACATGGATCTGGTTCCGGCGATGCAGAAATACACGGTGCTGACCATCGGCGAGGGCCTGGTCAGCCAGATCCCCTCTCTGGTGATCTCAGTCGCCGCTGGTATCCTGGTGACCCGCAGCACCAAGCAAGGCGCGATGGGTTCGCAGGTCTTCACCGAACTGCTGGCACAGCCGACGCCGCTCTACGTCTGCTCGCTGATTCTTGCGGTCATCGCGATTCTTCCCGGCCTGCCCTTCCTGCCCTTCGCCATTCTCGCCGGCGGCATCTTCGCCCTCGCCCGGGTGGCGGAGAAGGGTGCCGCGGCCGTCCCCGCTCTGGCGGGAGCGGCGACCAGTCCCGGCGTCCCGGGCGCGCCAGCCGCGCCGGGGGCTCCCGCAGCCGCGCCTGAAGATAAATACAACAAGCCGGTGAACCCGATGCAGCTCGAAATCGGCTTCTCCCTGGTGCCGCTGGTAGACGTCGGCCAGGGAGGAGACCTGGTCGAACGGATCGGCAACATCCGCAGCCAGATCTACGACGACCTCGGCTTCCGCATTCCTCCGGTGTCGGTGAAGGACAACATCGAGATCGGCGCCAACGAGTACCGGATCCTGGTGCGCGGCCTGGAGCGGGCCCGCGGCCAGGTCCACGTCGGTTATCATCTGGCGATCAACCCTGGCGACGTACGCGACAACATCGAAGGGATCAAGGCCAAGGACCCCGCCTTCGGCTTTGATGCGGTGTGGATCTCGCCGAAACGGGTGGAGGCCGCCGAAGCCCTCGGCTACACCGTCGTCGATGCCGCTTCGGTGATCACCACCCACATCACCAAGCTGGTTCGCGACTACGCTCCCGACATGCTTGCCCGCCAGGATGTATCCAACATGCTCGAAAAACTCAAGGAGACCCATGCTGCGGTGGTCAACGAAGTCACCCCCGAGCCCCTTCCGGTCGGCGTCATCCACCGCGTCCTGCAAAACCTCCTCGGCGAAAAAGTGCCGATCCACGATCTCGCCCTGGTTCTCGAAACCCTTGCCGATCACGCCGCCGTCAGCAAGGACCCGCAAGTCTTGGCCGAGCACTGCCGTCAGGCCCTTCGCGGCCATATCAGCTCGCGCTGCCTGGCCGACGGCAAGACTCTCTTCGGGGTCACGATCCAGCCTGAGCTCGAGCACGAAATCGTCAGCTCGATCACCCAGAACAACGGCATCGGCCTGCTCACTCTCGCGCCGGAACGCGCCGGCGAGATCGTCCGGCAGATCACCCAGGTGACCAGCTCATTGAAGCAGTCCACCGGCGCCGATGTCTGCCTTCTGGTTTCGCCATTGATCCGGAGTCACCTGCAACAGCTGGTCAGCCGCAAGGCGCCGGAGCTGCCGATCCTGTCGTATGCGGAGATCTCCGATGACCTGCCGGTGGAAATCGTCGGCAACGTCCAGCTGCCTCGCTGAAAGAACCGTGACCAGAAGCCCCGGCCCGCCTGCCGAGAGGGTCTATTTCAGCGGCCGCATCCTGAGGATGATCCGCAGCCCGGCGCCGATGCCGGGCTTGAGGCGGCGGGGATTGGCTTCGAAGATGACGTCCTTGCCGGCGTCGCGGTCGGCGCAATTGAGGACGCTGTCGGGGCGGCTGTAGAGGAGCGCGATGTTGCCGGCTCCTTCCGCCTGGACGACCCCGTCGACCACTTCGGAGCCGGTGAAACGGAAGCCCAGGCGTGGGGGCGCCCTCATGGCGCGGCGAGTGTCGGCAAGGAAGTTCTCGACCGGTTCGCGATGGATTTCGCCGTTGTCGCCGCGCCACTCGACATCAATGTCGATGAGCTGGCCCTGTACGCCGTCGGGGGTCTTGACGTCGTTGCGGGCGCCGGCAAGGAGCAGCATCAGCTGGATCTGGTAGGGGGAGGCCTCGCTGAGCAGGAGTGCCTCGTGAAGGCGTCCGCGAGGGGTGGCGATCAGCACCTCCAAGGTGCCTTCGGCGATGTTCATTTCGCCGGGGAAGGAGATTTCCTGCCGTTGCGGATCGTACAGGCATTTGCCGAGCCGGATGCGGCCGTCTTCGAGACGGACTGGACGCTCGTCGGGAGGGCGGAGGGTCTGGCGCTGACGCCCCGGTTCACCTTCTCCGCCGAACTGCGAGAAAAGCGGCGGCGCGACGGCAAGCAGGGCCAGCCAGGCCCATGAGGCTTTCATATTAGGAAGGACGCTGATTGTCTTCGGCCTGATGGGGCGAGCTCTCCTGGTCGAGGAGCGAACCGCTGCTCAGCTGTGAAACTGGTGCACCCTGCTCTTGAAGCTCGAATTCGGCACTGGCGACGTTCGCTGCCATGGCGGCGGCCGCAACTGCGGCGAGAACCTTCATCTGACGGCGGGAAAGACGCTGGCGAACCATTAGCTACCTCCTTGTGGGATCTGGATCAAGTTCTAGTTAAGATAGCGCTGCAAACAAATTGTTCCAAATCGAGTTATCAACAAGCTTCCAAATATCCTGTTAATAGATTTAAACCATTGATTTCGAATTATTTGATTGATTTTAAATGGCGACTTTTCATAAGCTTTCAAAAAATATTATGAGCTGTTTCGGGCGGGGGCAGAAAGGGAGGCTCGGTCTCCCGGTCCTCCCTCTCATTTTCAAGCTTGCCATAGGTTTCAGCTCAGCTGACCTTGGGGTCCTGTTTGGCGCGGGCACTGCGCACGCGGCTCCAGGCCCAGCGGATGGCGAAGCCTGTGCCTACCAGCAGGCAGAGCGCGCCGATGATGGCGAGGATCGGGACGAAGATGGCGAGGGCAGAGACGGTGGCGGCTCCGGCGAGTTCGGCGCTGGCGATCACGGGGTTGCCGAGTCCGCCGGTGGTGAGGGTGGAAAGGGCGCGAACGACGACCGTCTTGGCTTGGACCAGGCCGGCGGCGCCGCCGCCGGCGATCACCGCCAAGGTCCATCTCAGCATCGGGCTCATGTCCTGGATCATCGAGGCGGTGACGATAGTGCCGGCGATCAGGGCGGCGGGCGAGGCGATGGTGTCGAGGAAGTTGTCGACCGCGGGGATGTAGTAGGCGCAGATCTCGCAGATCATGCCGACGAGGAAGATGCCGAGGGCGAGATCGCTGGCCATCCAGGAGAAGTCCGAGGCGAGCTGGAGTTCGCCGGCGCGGGCGCCGAGGGATATGGCGACGAGAGGGATCATGATGCGGAAGCCGCAAGCGGCGGAAAGGGCAATGCCTATGCCGAGGGCGAGAAGAGCGCTTTCTGGTGCAGCCATGGTGGAATCTCCTGGTTGGGACTAGATGGGCCGGATGAAACTGAAGTGAGATCTCCTCGCTTCGGCGTCGCGGCAGGCGTGGGAGGCCGCCTTGGGACAATCTGACATCGAAGTGAGTGCACACACATTACAAGCAAAGAGGCAAATTCGGAAGAGCTTGGAACCTGGAATCTCCGCTCATGTCATAAGCGCCGGGACAGCTCGACTGTCGCGTGCCTGCCCGAATGTTTTCTCCCTCCAGCCCTGCAACCCAGGAAGATGACGATGAAAACCGTGATGATCAGCGCCTGGCTCAGCCTCTGTTTCAGTCTTTTCGCCCTCGACAACGGCAAGCCCTTGCCGGAGATCGAGACATCGGACATTCAGGGCAAGGCCCTCAAGTCAGCCGACTTGAAAGACAAGGTCGTGGTCTTTGAATGGACCAACAAGGACTGCCCATTCGTGAAGAAGCATTACAGCTCCGGCAACATGCAGAAGCTGCAGAATTTCGCAGCCGGGAAAGGAGTCGTGTGGATCACCGTCTGCTCGCAGGGCGAGGGCCGCAGCGGCCACGTCAAGGCGGAGCAGGCCGGCAAATGGATGGAAGAGCAGAAAGCCAAGCCAGGCCATTTCCTACTTGACCCTGCCGGAGTGCTTGCGCAAGCCTTCGGCGCCAAGGTGACCCCGCACCTCTTCATCTTTGACAAGAAAGGCGTCCTTGCCTATCAAGGCGCCGTCGACGACAACAAAGACGCCAATCCGCAGTCAGTAGCCGGCGCCAACAACATGGTCCAGGCCGCGCTCGACGAGATCCTCGCCGGCAAGCCGGTGAGCAAGCCGAGCTGCACTCCCTACGGCTGTGGCGTCAAATACGGCAAGTGAAAGGCGCTCGGGGAAACTTGCCAGTCCGCTGCGACACAGCACTGTGAGGGCTGACAAGGAGTGACCCGATGAATTTCCGAACGCACCCAGGGCTTGGCGCGAGCCTTTTGCTGATGCTGGGGCTCGCCGCCGCCGCCGATGAAGGTCCGGGCTTGGCAGCCGCCGGCGATGCCGCGCTGGCCGACGGCCGCGCCGCCCTCGCCCGACGCCTTTGGAGCCAGGCCATGGAGAAGCTGCCTGCCGCGGAGCAGCCTGTTCTGGCCCGGCGGCTGGCCCGCCTCGAGCTCGATGCTTCCGATCCGCAGGCCGCCTTGGCCTGGCTTGGCCGCTCCGGCGGCGATCAGCCCGCCTCGACGCTGCTGAGATGTGAAGCCCTGCAGATCCTAGGTCGCGATGACGAAGCCGAGCTGATCCTCGCCCGCTCCTGGCCGGAACCGCTCTGGCCCCGGGCCGAGGCCTTGCGACTGCGCGGCCTGATCCGCCTCGGCCGCCTCGCCGAGGCGGAAGCCCTCGCCTCCGCCCCAGGAGCCGGACTGGCCCCGGAAGACCGCCTCCGGCTGGACTGCCTGAAAGGAGACGCAGCCTCAGCACGTCGCCGTCTCGAGTCTCTCGCCGAGGGCCCGGCGAAGATCCTCCTAGGTCTCAGGATCGCACTCCTCGCCGCTGAGGCTCCGGCGCTTTCGCTGCTGCGCGCCGCCGCTCCGCTGAAGGCGGATGCGCTGAAATCCGAGCCCGGAGCCGCGGCGCTGCTCCAGGAGTCGTCGCGACGGATCGCCGACGAAGAGCCGGCCCTCGCAGCCGATCTGCTCGCCGCCGCCGTCCGTGCCGGCGGCGATCCCAAGCTGCTTCTTCACGAGGCCGGGCTCCGCGACGGCGTCGGCCAGAAGGAGGAAGCCCTGGCTCTGCTCCGCCGCAGCCTGGAGAGGCGGGAGGATCCTGAGCTTCGCTTCGGCCTGGCAGTACTCCTGCGGCGCCAGGGTGATGCCGCCGCCGCTCGGATTCAGCTCGAGCTTATTCTCGCGGATGCCACATCTCCCTGGCGCAGCCGGGCCTTGATCGAGCGCGCCCGCCTCGGCGACTCCTCCGCCGCCGCAGCCGATCTGGAGGCGGCCGCCGCCCTCAGCTCCGCCAGCGAAGCTCAGCTCCTCCTCCGGCTCGCCGCCCTGCGCCAGGCCGAGGCCTCCCGCAAGTCCCTATCCGCACAAGCCGGCCTCCGCCGCGCCGCTGAACTCGCCGCGCGTGGCGGCGATGAAGGGATGCTCCTCGCGGCCAGCCTCCTCGGCGAAGCCGGCTTCCCTGCGGAGGGCGCCGCCCTGCTCCGCGATAAGCCCGGACTCGAAGCCCGGGTCATCGCCGGGCGGCTGCTCCTGCAGTCGGGGGCGAGCCAGGAGGGCGCTCGCTCGCTTCTCGAGGCCGCCCGCCTCGCGGTCGATGCCAGGCGTTCCGCCGGCCTCCTGCTCGAAGCCGCGGTCGCGTCCGCACCCGGCGCCGCAGCTGAACTTCAGCGTCGCGCCAGCGCCGGCGAAGTCGCCGCGGCTGAGATCCTCCCTTGGCTGGAGCATGCCCTCGCTGTCGGCGCCTGGAAGGGCGGCGACAATGACGGTGGGCTCTGGCGTCGACTGCGAACCAGAGTGGATGCTTCCCCGGAACTGCGCTGCGACGCCTGGGCCTGGTGCGCCAGGGATTGCCGCCGCCAGAATCGCTTCGCCGAAGCGCTTGACGCCTACGCCCAGGCCCTGAAGCTAGCGCCGCCCGCCCGCCGCGGCGCTCTGCTTCTGGAGCAGGCCGGCCTCCTGATCGAGGAGGGCGACGAGGAAAAGGCGCTCGCCAGCCTGGAGGCCGACATCGGCAATTCCACCTCCGAGGAGGCCGGACGCGCGGCCTTGCTCGCAGCTTCTCTCCTCGCCCGCCAGGCCGCCTTCAACGAGGCCGCCGCCAAGCTTGATGCCGCAGCTTTGCTGTTCCAGGATCCCCTGCTGCAACAGCAGGCGCAGCTCCAGGCCGCCGCCGCCCGGCTGGCCGAGATCCGCTCTGTCCCAGGCAACGCCGGACAGACAGATCCGCGCCTTGTCCAGGTCCAGGACTCGCTTCGGAAAATCCGGGAGCACAAGCGCTCCGTCGAACTCGATGCCCGCGCCGCGCTCCTCTGGGCCGATTCGCTGCTCTGCGGCCTGCCGGCCGCCGATGACAACGCCGTCCAGCCAGCGCTCGACGCCTTCCGTCAGATCTTCCTCGATCATCTCGAAGCTCGCGGCGGTCAGCGTCCACATCATCCTGAAAGCCTCGCCCGCGCCGGACTCGAACTCGCCCGCCTCCATTTGCGCCTCGGACGCCCCGGGGCCGCCGCCGATACCTATCTAGCCCTCGCCGGCACCGGCATCCCCGGCACCGCTCACTGCCTCTCCATGGCCAAGGCTTGCAAGGAAGGCTCACAATGAAACGCGGCATCCTCATCGCCGCCGGCGGCTCCGGTCAGCGCTTCGGTTCCGACAAGCTCCTCGCCGAGTTCCGCGGACTTCCGGTGCTCATCCACTCCCTGCGCTGCTGCACCGCCCTTGTCGACCCTCCGGATTGCCTCCTCGTCGCCGCTGACGCCTCGAGGCCGCTTTATCGCGAAATCCTCGACTCTCATGGCTTCGACTCCATCAGGCTCGTCGCCGGCGGCAAAGAACGCGCCCACTCCGTCCTCAATGGCTTGCTCCAACTCGACTGCGATCTCGTCGCCGTCCACGACGCCGCACGCCCCCTGCTCAAAACGGAAACCCTCCGACACTGCTTCGAACACGCCGAAAAAACCGGCTCGGCCGTCCTCGCCCACCCAGTCACCGACACGATCAAGATCGTCGACGCCGACAACCGCGTGGTCAGCACCCCTCCCCGCGCCCAGTTGCGCGCCGCCGAGACGCCGCAGATCTTCCCCCGCCTCGCCCTGGTCGCAGCTTACCAGGCCGCACTCGAGCAAGGGATCCATCCCACCGATGAAGCCATGGCGATGGAACTCGCAGACCAACCCGTCCATCTCGTCCTGCACCAGGACGACAACCGCAAGATCACCTATCTGCGCGATCTCGAATGAATGAAGTCACATGATCGAACCGGTCAGGCAGCGCTCCGCATAGGCGCGAATACCAGGCTGGATATCGGTGCGCAAAAGGAATCCCGAGATCTTGGCCACGGCATAATCCGGCCGACGATAATGCAGATGCCCTAGCCCGTGCAAGAAGGATTCCTGGACAGCAGCGTGAGGATGACTGAGGCCGAAATCCAAGAGTCGTTCAGCAAGCTGAGGCGGAACGAATTCGGGGTTGAAGGTGCGGTAGGAGAGTCCACTATCCATGTCCCAAAGCATATAGCAGGCGGTGGCGAAAGAGCAGCCTTGACTCGAGTGGCCATACCGATTGGCACAGTGCCGGGCGAAGGCGGCGTAGAGATGTTCCAGCGAGGCGTAGAAGTCAGCGTATCCGGAAATAGCGGCAGGATCCGTAGCGCTTCGGCCGAGGTCAGCGCCAACGCCATAGATCTCCCAGATCGCCTCGCCGACAGTCTGCAGATCATATTCTTCGATCAAACGCTCGATGTCGCGATTGAAGCAGATGAGATATTGCTGCGCCCCTTGCGGGGTGTCGGCGTCGATTTCGGGGAATTCGTTTTCGATCAGGCGATCGGAGGCGGTGGACACGGTCAGGGCTCCTTGCTTTGCATACGGTCAAACATCAATCCGGGGAGATCACGGACTTCCAAGCGCTGATTGCGATCGGACCAGATCAAAACATCACGACTCTTTAATTTGGCCTTGACCTCGAAGTCCCTCTTTCAGGTCAATGGGGGAAAACGCTGCTCAAAAGCTTTCGCATCGCGTTTCAAATGCATGACAGCGCCGATCAGAATCATGTCGTCTCGGATTTCATAAAGGATGCCATAGGGAAAGCGATCAAAAAGAATGCGCCTTGCAGTGCCGACATATTGCGGCCAAGCCAAGGGGTATTGACGCAGGCGCGACACCGCGCGCTCAAAATCGTTCAAGAATGACTGACTCAAGCCGGGTTTTTCTCTCTCGTAATAAGCAGCGGCATCCTCCAGCTCGGATTCCGCCGCAGTGAGAATCAGGATTTGCATTGACCGCGGAGACGCTGGATCACATCCTCTACGGGTTTAGCCTCAAGCCGGCCTTGATCATAAGCCCGAAGGCGAGCGTCCCATTCACTTGCCCATTGCTGACGAAGCGAGTCATGCGGCTCGGCGTCGAAGCTCAGGAAAAGCCGTTCAATCAGCTCGGCTCGATCTGCCGGGCAGAGGCTGAGAGCTTCTTCCACGATGTGTTGGCTGCCAATTTCCATGAGGTGCGTCTCCTTGCGGGAAATATAGTCGGGAACTCAAGCTTTTGGCAATCCTTGGTCGCGGTGTTTTCGCTAGGCAAACAAAACCAGGGCCTGCGAACAGGCCCTGGCTTTTGACTCCGCCTTTGCGCTCAGCGCACCGGCAGCGTGAACTCGGCGGGGAGTTCTTCGTGGACCCAGGGGAGGCCGTGCTTATTGAGCTCGGCCATGAAGGGGTCGGGGTTCATCTGTTCCATGTTGAAGACGCCTTTGCCGGACCAGGTGCCGTTGGCGACGAGGAGGCCGCCGATCATGGCGGGGACGCCTGTGGTGTAGGAGATGGCTTGCGAGCCGACTTCCTCGTAGCACTCTTCATGGACGCAGACGTTGTAGGTCCAGGTGGCCTTGGGTTTGCCGTCCTTGCCGAGACCCTTGACCAGCGAGCCGATGCAGGTCTTGCCCTTGGTCAGAGGACCGAGGGAGGCGGGGTCGGGCAGCAGGGTCTTGAGGAACTCGATGGGGATGATGTCCTGGCCGTGGTGCTTGACCGGGTGGATGCCGAGCATGCCGACGTTTTCGAGCACTTTCATGTGCATCAGGTAGTTATCGGAGAAGGTCATCCAGAAGCGGGCGCGCTTCAGGGTGGGGAAGTGCTTGGCGAGCGACTCGAGCTCTTCGTGGTAGAGGCAGTAGAGCTTCTTGGCGCCGATGCCGGCGGGGAAGTCGAAGACCATGCCTTTTTCGAGCGGCTTGGTCTCGACCCAGACGCCGTTCTCCCAGTAGCGGCCGTTGGCCGAGA
Source organism: Verrucomicrobiota bacterium (assembly GCA_039798785.1). Lineage (GTDB taxonomy): Bacteria > Verrucomicrobiota > Lentisphaeria > Lentisphaerales > Lentisphaeraceae > CAMCSH01. The sequence goes on from JBDKFG010000011.1 coordinate 25,947, forward strand.
CTTCGCGGAGGTTGATCTCGGGGTTGAAGTTGGTGGCGAAGGGGAGGCCGTGCGAGCCGGCGTTGGCATCGATGATCTCGAGCTCGTCGACGCGCGAGAAGTTGTGCTTGGCGGTCCAGGCGGTGAAAACGTTGGTGACGCCGGGGTCGAAGCCGGAGCCGAGCAGGGCCATCAGGCCGGCCTTCTGGAACTTCTCCTGGTAGGCCCACTGCCACTTGTATTCGAACTTGGCGACGTCGCGGGGTTCGTAGTTGGCGGTGTCGACGTAGTGGACGCCGGCTTCGAGGCAGGCGTCCATGATGGTGAGGTCCTGGTAGGGCAGGGCGACGTTGATGCAGACGAGCGGCTTGTAGGCCTTCATCAGGGCGGCGGTCTCGGGCACGTTGTCGGCGTCGACGGCGGCGGTCTTGATCTCGACGCCCCATTTCGACTTGATCTGGGCGGCGATGGCGTCGCACTTCGACTTGGTGCGGGAGGCGAGCATGATCTCGGAGAAGCCGCCTTGTTTGAGGACCTGGGCGCACTTGTGGGCGACGACTTGGCCGACGCCGCCGGCGCCGATGATGAGGACTTTGGCCATGGATGAAGATTCCTTGCAGGTTGGATGAAACAGCGCGCCAATTTTCCGCCATTCCTGCGGACTGCAAGGTAGGGGATGGAAGAAGTGTCGGGCGGGGATGAAAAAAGGGAGCCGTGGGGCTCCCTTTTTTCGTTCCGGACTCGCTCTTATTGATCGAGATCCGATTCGGCGACCCAGTCGCCGTTCTTGGCGATGACACGGCTGTCGGTGACGACGAGGGCGCGGGGACCACCGGCTTTCTTGCCGAGGACGACACCGACGATGATACCGACGACACCGACGCCAGCGGCGATGCCAGCGGCTGCGGGGCCTTGGACCACTAAGGGGGCGACGACGCCGCCGATCATCGCGATGGCACCAGCGGCAATGCCGGCGACACTGCCGTTGCTACCGGCGTCATGTTTGCAGAAGTACACTTCCTCGGCGCTGTTGAGCTCACTCTGCATGAAGTCGGGGACTTTGACTGTGGCGCGCTTCTTTTTGGGTTTTTCCGGGGCCGGGGCAGCGGCTGCGGGGGAGGAGGCGGTGGCTGAAGCGGCGGAACGGGAAGGAGCGGCCGGTGCCGGGGCCGGGGCAGGAGCTGGCGCGGGAGCCGGAGCGGGCCGTGAGGGGGCGGCCGGCTTGGCTTGGGCGGCCAGTTCCGCCTGGGTCGGGATGACGAACTCAGCTGCGCAGTCGGGGCATTCGACCTGGGCGCCGTAGTATTCATCGGAGACGATCGGGAAGGAGGCCGAGCACTTGATGCAGGAGACGATGCCGTCGGTGACTGAGGCACGGGGTAGCTGGGGAGCGGCTGCGACGGGGGCGGGAGCGGCGCCGGCAACTTGAGCGGCGGCTTTGGCAGCGGCTTCATCCTTGAGCGACTGCATCATGCCCATCGACTTGCGGGAGAGGATGACGGTGCGGGTGTCGCCGAAATCACCTCCGCCTTGGGGCTTGGAGGGCGGCGGAGCCGAAGCTGGGGAAGAGGAGGGGGGGGGCTGGGTTGCGCCTCCGGGACGGGGAGGACGGGGAGGACGGGGGACATTCGTGCTCATGAAACCTTGCCACCTTCTGGGTTGTTCTAGTTTGCCTAGGGACGGGCCCATTTTACACGGTTGAGTTCGACACTGCAAGGGAGATTGGAGATTTTTGCCGATTGAGCATAAAGGCGGGTTTCCCGACCTGTATTCATTCGAATCAAGCTCAATTGAACCGCAGAAGACGCCGGAGAACGCAGAAAGAGTGAGTGACACAGCGAGTGACCGCTCACCATTCTCCTTTTGTGCTCATTGTGCCATTTGTGGCCATCTGGCTTTCTTCGCGTCTTCGTTCCTTCGAGTGCTACAGGACGGGTTTTTCTGGCCTTCAGAATCCGAGGCGGCGCAAAAGCCTGTCGCCACAGAATTGAGTCAGGCTGTAGACGGCGAAGCCGAGGAGGGCGGCGCAGGCGGTGACGGCGAAAAGCAGTGGGTAATTGGCGCTTTGCTGGCAATTGCTGATCGCCTGGGCGAGGCCGCCGCCACGGCCGCCGGTGCCGGTGAAATATTCCCCGACGATGGCGCCGACGACGCTGAGGCCGGCGCTGACCCGGGCTCCGGCGACGATCAGCGGCGCGCTTTGCGGCAGACGCAATTTCCACCAGGTCTGCAAGGAGCTGGCGCCACAGACCCGGAGCAGGTCGAGGCGGTCCTTCGGGGTCCGCTGCAGGCCCGCGGCGGTGCCGTTGACGATCGGGAAAAGGGAGACGATGCAAGACACCGCGATCATCGAGGGCAGGCCGGGGCCGAGCCAGAGGATCAGGATCGGCGCCACCGCCACCACCGGCACCGACTGCAGGAAAACCGTCCAAGGTTGGAAGATCCGTTCCGCCCAACGGCTCAGTCCCAGGATCGAACCGAGGATAAGCCCCAGGACCAGACTCAGGCCGAAGCCGCTCGCCGCCACCGCGGCGCTCCGCAGCCAGGCGTAAAACAAGTCCTCGCGATGCTCCAGCGCCGCGCACCCCACCTCGCTCGGATTCGGCAGCAAGATCGGATCGACGCCAAACACCGGACGCGCCAAGGCCCAAAGCCCCAAAAGGGCCACCAGGGCCACCAGCGGACTGAACATCTCCAGGCTCTTCATCTTGTGCTCAACCTTTCATCACTTGCACGCCGCCGAACAGGCACGGAGGCGAGGCGTGGCCGACGGTGACCACCTGATTGAACTCGCCTTTGCCGCAATTGCCGACGCCGAGTACGCGGAAGCTGTCGGCGTCGCCGACGGCCTTGAGTGAGCGCCAGAAGGAGGATGAGATGCCGCGGTAGGCGGGGTCGCGGACCACCGGTCCGAGCTTCCCGTCAATGATCAGGCGGCCGTGTTCGCAGCCGAATTGGAATTTATTGCGCGAGTCGTCGATTGACCACGAGCGGTTGCCGCTCATCACGACGCCTCTTTCGACCTGGGCGATCATGTCGGCGAAGGAGGTCTGGCCGGCTTCGAGGTTGACGTTGCCCATCCGGTCCATCGGCGGGCGGTTCCAGGTCTGGGCCCGCGAGTTGGCGGTGCCGCTGCGGCCGGCGCGGCTTTGCGAGACGATGCCGCCAAGGGGGTTCTTGAGCAGGCCCTTTTCGATCAGCATCACCTTTTCCGCCGGGCTGCCTTCGTCGTCAAAGGCGCAGGAAACCCCTTCTCCGGAGAGACCCGGATCGAAGCTGACGTTGAGCAGTTCCGATCCGTACTGGTATTGGCCGAACATGTCGAGACTGACGAAGCTGGTGCCGGCGTAGTTGCGTTCGTCGCCGAGGATGCGGTCGAGCTCGAGCGGATGGCCGATCGACTCATGGATCTGCAGGTGCATCTGGTCGGGCATCAGGATCAAATCCATCACTTCATCAGGGCAGGGCGACGCGGCGAGGAGCTCAAGCACTTCCATGACCAGTTGCGGCCCGCAGGATTCAAAGCCGCGCTGCGCCAGGATCTCGGCGCCGCCTTGGAGCAGGCAGGAGCCCGCTTGCCAGGAACGGGTCTGGCTCAAGCCGTCCTGGACCGCCGTCACCGAGGCCGAGGGATGGATGCGGCGGAAACGCTGGACGATGCGGCCACCGCGATTGGTGAGGGTCACTTGTTCGTAAAAGGACTGGCTGAGGGAGGCGCTGCGATCAGCGATGAGGGGCGATCCGGCGAGGCCGGCTTCGACCCGGCGGAGCAGATCGACGCTGGCCTCGAGAGGCAGTTCGGCATCCAGGGAGGGGCCTTCATAGCTGCCGGAGGCGTGCGAGAAGGGGACTTTGCGAAAATCGCAGACGCTGCGGCCGGCGGCGAGCGAGGCGGCGCGGCGGGCGGCAGCAAGACCGCGCTCGAGAGCGGCCTCGCTGAACTCGGCGCTGGCGGCGTAGCCGATGCCGCAAGGGCCGTCGCCGCGACCCGCGGCGTCGGCGACCACGGTGAGCATCCAGCCGGCATCCTGACTGAGCTGCGGCGGCTCGACGTTGCCCCGCCGGACACTGACGCTGCGGCTGCGGCTGGCGAGGCGGCGGAGCGAAGCGTAAGGCAAGGAGACGCTGAGACGGAGGAAGGCGCTTTCGAAACGGGCGAAGTCGGTCATGGGGAATCCTAGGATGGCGATGGGCGCAAGATAGGCGGATCCGAAGCTGGCGCTAGAGGAAAGAGCCGGATTTACTGCAGCGGCATTCCGAAGTTCCTTCAAGATCGAGCCCTTACATTGATGGGTGGAGTCGGCTCGCTTAAACTAAAAACCATATTTAGATGTCCATAAATTTATGAGCGCATCTTCTGCCACCCAAAAAAGTTGGCTTATAAATTGAGTATGGATCAATTTCAGCCCGGTCTCTGCGGGCGCTTCAGCCGAGAGCGACGAAGAGTCCCCACAAAACGCCCCGAATCCCTTAGGTCCGGCTGACCGAAGCGCCCACTCGCGTCTTCTGACTTGAAATGACAAGACGATGCAACAAAATCGTCAAGATTAACGCTCCCGGACAGCGAATCCGGGGGGCGTTTTTAGCGCGGCGAAGAGCTCACTGGCGTCAAAATCAAATTTCTCGGGGCGCAAATTCAATAGATACGTCATGCCTCGAGAGTCAAGAGTTCTAGGTTTGTAGCCCTGGCTTCAGCCGGTTGTTGAGCTCAAAAGCCGGGGACAGTAGAACGGGCCGGCTGAAGCCGGAGCTACAAACTTGAGCTCAAAATGCAGAACTCGTGACTCTCGAATCATGCCATCTTAAATAGATACCTGTCCCCTTTTGCCTCCGGCCTGTCGAAGGCCATCGCGGCGTTGGCGAAGAGCTGTTTGCGCCACTGGATCTTGAGCTCTTCGTCGAGCTCGGACAGCGGCACGCCGTCTTTCAGCAGTCGAAGGACGGACCGTGATTGTTCGGCGGAAGTGAAGAACGGCGTTGACGGGGGAGCGAAGCAGGTGCATCTTGCCGGGGCTCCATGAGTGGACCTCCTATTGCGTTAAAATATAGCACGTTAACGCGATTCCATCTTGGCCCAAACAACGGCAACAAGTAAGGAATGGCAATTGATCAAGAGGGTCATGTCTTGACGCGGTGGAAGGCTTGGAACTTCACAGCAACAACAACCCTCAATCAAGCTCATTAACTGAGGCCTCCACCCATGCTCACCCGCCTCGTCAACCGCGACTTCCTCACCGCCCTGCTTTGTTGGGGCGGTGGCGCTCTGGTCTGCGCTCTGGTGGCGTCGGTGCCCTTCCTGGATTTCATCATGAGCACCTTGAACACCCTGGTGCATGAGACTGGGCATGCGGCGGCGGGTTGGTGCTTCGGCTGCCCGGGGCTTCCCGCCTTCGACTTCACTTACGGCGGCGGCGTCACCCCCTGCCTCGAACAGGCGCCGGATTCGATCTGGCTCTACCGGCTGATCTTCCTCGGCGGCTTTGTCTTTTTCCTTTGGCGGCGCTGCTGGATTCTCGCCGGCTTGCTAGTGCCCTTGGCGATCCTGCATCATCTCGTCTTCAGCAATTACGACGCCCACCAGATCGCCATCGTCTATTTCGGCCATGGCGCCGTCGTCGTGGTCGCCGGCATCTTCCTTTGGCGCGGCCTCAGCGCCCGCGACACCGCCGGGCTCGCCGACCGCAGCCTGCACGCTTTCGCCGGCTTCCTTCTCCTCACCCACGACGCCAAGCTCTTCTGGGGCATCGCCCACGACCCGGAAATCCGCTCCTGGTACGAAGAAGGGAAGGGCGACATCATGAACGACTTCGTCAAACTCAGCCTCGACCACCTGCCGCAATTGAGCCACCGGCGTTGGGATCTCGATGACCTCGCCGTCGCTCAGTTCACCCTCTGCTGCCTGACCCCCTTCCTCGTCCTGGCCTTCGAGACCCTGCGGCGGGCTTGGATTCTCTTCCAGGAGGAGGGCTAAATCAGCTTCGATCAGCTGCGCAGGAACATGACGAAGAAGCCGATGCCGGCGCAGCCGATCTGGGCATACATCATCTCGTCCGAACCCGTGCTGATACTCGCCTGCCCACCGGTGTTCTCGGAAAGGAAATTGATGAAGGCGGCCAACATCTTTGGAGCGAAGAAGCCGATGATGCCGCAAACCGTCCCGGAGATGAAGCCGAAAAGCTTGCTTACCGCCGCATCCTGCAATTTGTCGATGGGGGCCTTTTCAGACGCCCCGAGGCGTTTGCGCCAAGGCATGGGTATTCTCCTGGAGGTTGACGCCGCTCACCCTAATCAAGATGCGGCAAGATGCAAACGGAAATGACCAGATGCGCTGACTCGCGTCGCGACCAAGGCAGCGGTAGCAAGGCAAAAGAAAGGGCGAGAAGGGAATTTATCGACACTTTCGGGATGGGTGGGGGATATTTTGCCGCGGGCGCAAGGACTCCTATTCAAGTCAATCCTTGGCTTGCGGGCGCTTAACCGCAATGAAGGACTCCGATGCAAAGACACCATAGCGTGCGCCTTTCACTTTGTCCGGATTGGCATAGACGAGACGGCAGCGCCCATGCCCGAGGTCTTGGATCTCAAACATCGCAGAAGCCAGCATTTCGGTGAGAACCGTAGCTGTAATGTGTTGGTCTTTTGGTCGATGTTTTTCCATCATTTTCTCGAATCGCTCCTTCAGTGACGGGGAGGATTCGATGGTGGCCGTGATGCCGCCGACGATTTCGTAAGTGGAATACACCTTGTAGATCAGGTGGTCTTTAGTAGAGCTCTCCAGGCGCAGAGAAAAATGGGGGGCCTCCTCGCGGATTTGGAGGTCGTTTTCAATGGAGAGGACTTTGAGGTGACTATCGAGATCTGTATCCTTCACCAAGGTGAGCAAGAACTCCATGACAACAAGCTTGGCTTCCGGACTGTCCTTGCTGAGCGTGAGGACTTCGCCGCTAGGCTTGGGAGAGACCTCCAGTTGATACTCTCCTTTGTCATCGATCCGAGGCTGGAGATCATAGCTGCGATTGAGGTAGAGGCTGCGGACTTGGAATTTTTCTTGAGGGGCCTGGAATTGGCCGCAAGAGAATAAATTGAGAGCCAGCAAGCAGTACAACTTCACCATCTTCATGTGGGGTCCTTTCCTGTTGCGTAAAACAGCATACGATGAGACGGAGGGAGATGCAAGGCATCCCAGCGCGGGCCAAACGAAAAATCGCGCCCGCCGTTTTGCGGCGGGCGCGGTGGGCCTTGGTGGCGGCTGGGCTTAGCGGCCGAGCTGTTCGAGGCGGAGGGTGTGGGTGGTGGTGTCGCAGACTTCGGTGGGGCCGAAGTACTGGATCGGGCCGGGGAAGACGAAGGAGGTCTTCAGGCTCCATTCGCCGCGCTGGGCGACGAGGCGCTTGAAGGGGGCGCCGTCGAGTTCGACCAAGGCCTTGCGGATCACCGGCTTGTCGGCGCCGTGGCGGCGTTCGACGTTCATCATCGAGGTGAGGGGAACGCCGCCGGCGATCCACTGGGCGGCCGGCAGGGTGAGCTTGCGGACGCTGGAGAGGTAGGCGGTCTTGCCGGCGCCGAGGAGGGCGGCGGCGGTGTAGCCGAGCGAGTAGCAGTAGTCGGCGTCGAAGTTCGACGGTGCGGCGCAGCGGCCTTCGTAGCCGAAGAAGTGGTTCTGGTGCGAGAACTTGGCCTTCGACTGGCCGGCCTTCTTCTGTTCGGCGAGGCGGGCTTCGACCATGCCGATGAGGAGCTTCTCGGTCTCGATGCGCGAAACCTGGACGTTGCCGTGCGGGTCGCGGTCGGCGACGAGCTGCTCGCGGATGGCGGCGGGCAGCGAGAAGTAAAGGCTGGCGGAGGCGGCACTGAGGCCGAGCTTGGCGAGGGCGGCGGTGCCTTCGGCCTTGGCGAAGGCCTTGGGCAGGGCTTCGTCGGCGTGGGCGAGCAGGTCGTTGAGCTCGGAGATCAGGGTCTTCATCTCGGGGACGAATTCGACCAGGCCTTCGGGGATGACGATGAGGCCGAAGTTTTCGCCTTTTTCAGCGCGGGCGTTGATCACCGAGCAGATGTCTTCGACGATCTGGCCGAGGGTCATCTTCTTGGCGGCGACTTCCTCCGAGATGAGAGTGATGTTGGCCTGGGTCTGGAGGCCGACTTCGAGGGCGATGTGCGAGGCGGAGCGGCCCATGACCTTCATGAAGTGCCAGTATTTCTTGGCGGAGAGGGCGTCGCGGGCGATGTTGCCGACCAGTTCGGAGTAGACCTTGCAGGCGGTGTCGAAGCCGAAGGAGGCCTCGATGTATTCGTTCTTGAGGTCGCCGTCGATGGTCTTGGGGCAGCCGACGACTTGGATGCCGGCGTCGATCGACTTGTAGTATTCGGCAAGAACACAGGCGTTGGTGTTGGAGTCGTCGCCGCCGATGACGACGAGGGCGCCGATGCCGAGGGCGCGCATGTTGGCGAGGCCCTTGTCGTACTGGGCCTTTTCTTCCAGCTTGGTGCGGCCGGAGCCGATGATGTCGAAGCCGCCGGTGTTGCGGTATTCGTTGATCACCGCGTCGGTGATTTCCATGTACTTGTTGTCGACCAGGCCGCCGGGGCCGCCGAGGAAGCCGAAGAGCTTGCAGCCGGGGTTGAGCGACTTGAGGCCGTCGAAGAGGCCGGCGACGACGTTGTGGCCGCCGGGGGCCTGGCCGCCGGAGAGGATGACGCCGACCGAGAGGGCGGGGAAGTTGGAGGCGGCGGGATCAGCCTTGAAGCTGAGGATGGGGGCGCCGTAGGTCTTGGGGAAGAGGGCGGCGATCTTGGCGGCGTCGGCGGCGGCGGTGGTGGGAGCACCGAGCTCGAATTGGACCTTGGCGCCCTTGGCGAAGCAGGCGGGGAGCTTAGGCTGGTAGGCGGCGCGGGCGATCTGCAGAGGTGACTTAACGGACATGTCGATTCTCCTTGGGTGGGCTTGTCAGCCCCAAACCCTAGCCCGAAAATCGCAAATGGGCAGGTCTGGTGACGGGGATGCCGGCATTCCGCAACACATTTCGCCGGCGGCCAAATCAGAGCCAGCCGCGGCGCACTCCTTCGAAGAGGAAGACGGTGGCGGCCTGGGCGACGTTGAGGGATTCGGCGGCGCCGGGCATCGGGATGCTCACCCGTTTGCCGACGCTGAAGTCGCTGACTCCGCCGCCTTCTTCCCCGAAGACCAGCAGGCCGCCGCGGAGATCGAATTCCGGAGCGAAGCAGGAGACACCGTCGCGCGGCGTCGTCAGCCAGGCGGTGCGGCCGGCGCAATTCGGCAGGGCGGCCAAGTCCTTCAGGCTGTCGATCTTGCTGATCCGGAGGCGGAACTGCGCTCCCATGCCGGCCCGGACCGCCTTGGGATTGTAGGGATCGACGGTGCCTTCGGTGACGATGGCGTCGCGGAGGCCGCAAGCCCAGGCGGTGCGCAGGATGGTGCCGATGTTGCCGGGATCCTGGAGGCCGTCGAGGACGAGGGTGAAGGATCCAGAGAATTCCGGGCTGACGAAATCGGGGCGGCGGAGGACGACGAGGACTCCTTGGGGGTTCTCGGTGAGGGCGAGTTCCTTGAAGGCTGCGGCGGAGTCGCGGTAGACCGGCAGGCCCGGGGGGAAGGGCGGCAGGCGGGCCGGGTCGGCCTCGGCGTCGATCAAGGCGAAGTCGCACTGGCCCGGGAGGGCGGCGAGCGCCTCGGCGGCGCAGCGCTGTCCCTCGGCCGTGAAGAGGCCGCTCTTGCGGCGCCCCTGGCGTGTGCCCAGGGCGCGCAGGATCTTGCGTTTCGCTTCGCTAAGAGGGAGGGAGTCCATGAAAATTGCGCTTCCGGGAAAATCGGTTTCTGGTGGCCGGGATCCTAGCCTCCCGAGAATCTTTTTCCAAGCCTTTGCAGAGCTTTTGGCATTATGTGAGTCTGGCGCTAATGTGGCGAGAACCTGCCGTCTCCGCCGGAGCCGGCACTCATTTGCCGAACGTCTTATTCAGGGAGCGACGGACCATGATGATGAAGCGCCTTTCAGCCACTGCCCTTCTCGTGATCAGCGCCGCGGCATGCCGCAGCAACGACAAGGCGAGCACGGAAACTCCGGCCCAGCCCGAAGTGCCCTCCAGCTACCCCGCCAAAGTCGTCGACGTCCGCGAAATCGAATTCCTGACCCCGGCGGAACGCGACGCCCAGCTTGGCCTTGACTGGCGCAGCAACCGCGCCATCTCCCAGCATCTCACTCCCGACGTCCCGGTCGAGCTCGACATGAGCAGGAACCGCGAAATCGTTCTCAACTATGAAAAACAGTTCGCCCTCACCGTCAAGGCCGTCTCGGCTCGCGGCCAGGGCACCGTCTCGATCGGCTCGAAGTGGGCCAAGGTCGGCGACGTCATCGACTTCGAAGCCCTGGAAGACAGCGGCGCCCGCTTCACCGGTTGGGAAGGGGATGTCGAGGGCGAAGGCGTGAAGATCGACGGCAAGAAGATCTCGGTGAAGATGGACCGCCCCCGCAACATCCGCGCGGTCTTCGCCGCGACCAAGGCCGACCTCTCCTTCGTCGGCGAATTCGGCGCCCCCAAGGGCGGCGGCATCTACGAACTCGGACAGGAAGTCGAGTGGAGCGTCACCTCCCCCTGGCCGGTGAGCGAAGGCGTCCAGATGGTCGCCGCCACTCCCTCAGGCAAGATCAAGCTCGACGCCGACGCCAAGGCCGACCCCGGCTGGAAGCGCCAGGTCCGCATCGCCGCCTCCAGCGCCAACATCGTCTCGGGTTCCACCCAAGGCAGCGACGGTTGGGTCGACGCCGACAGCGAAATCTCCGTCAACGCCGTTCCCGCCGACGAGTCCTACGGCTTCATCAAATGGGAGGGCGTCCCCTCCGAGCTGGCCGCCCTCAATCCCCTCAAGATGAAAGCCGACAAGCCCCTCAGCCCGGTGGCCGTCTTCGAGAAACAGAAATTCCGCCTCGCCGTGCTCACCGAATTCGGCAAGGTCAGCGGCGACGGCCTGCATCCGAAAGACAAGCCCGCGACCTGGTCGGTCGAGAGCCCGGTCGAAATCGCCCCCGGCATCCGAAAAGTCGCCCGCAACGCCGGCGGCACTGTGACCATGAACACCAACAAGACCTACCGCATCGACTGGGATACCGAAGTCCTCCTCGAGGTGATCAAGAAGACCGCCGCCAGCGAGACCGTCGTCCGCAGCGAATGGGTGCCGGTCGGCAAGATGATCAAGGGCATCAGCGTCGATCGCAGCAAGGAAGAGGCCGCTCCTCTTTGGGAAGGCAGCGTCGAACGCAGCCTGGCGCGTGAAGAGTCCCTCAACCTGAAGATGGACCGCCCCCGTCGCCTCGTCGCCAACTTCACCCCCGAGCCCAGCACCCTGCTCGCCACAGACAGCGCCGGCGCCGTCTTGGTCGAGAAAAAGACTTTCAAGCCCGAAGACGCCAAGGAAGTCATCCCCGGCACTCAGTACGTCAGCGCCGTCGAGCGCGGCGTCCTCGTCCGTAGCGAGCTCGAGAAGCAGCTAGACAAGGGCGACAAGATCGCCGCCAGCGAGAGGGACATCCTCGAAGGTCAGCCCGCCCGCATCGACACCGGCGTCGCCTTCGCCGGCTGGAAGAACTGCGTCCGCATGCGCAACGAATACGCCCAGCTGATCATCGCCCCCGATATCGGCCGCGTCGTCTACTTCGGCTCCCCCGACGACCGCAGCAACCTGCTCTGGCTCAATGAAGACCTGAAAGGCAAGACCTTCAGCCGCGACGACGCCGCCAAGGCCTACAACGATGTCGGCGGCTCGCGCGTGAACGTCGCCCCCGCCGAAGTCGTCCTGCCGCTGACCGGCAAGGCCTTCCCCCAGCCCTACGAGATCGACGGCTCGGCCTGCAAGGTCATCCTCGGCGCCAACAAGGTGGTCACCCAGACCTATCCCGAAAAAGCCGTCGGCTGTTTCGTCGAGCGTAGCTTCGTCCTGAAGAAGAACAAGCTCTACGTGCACACCGCCTTGGTCGGCACCTCCGACCTGAAGCATGACTACTCGGTCGGCCCGCAGACCTTCACCCAGTTCATCCGGCCCCAGAAGGTCCTCTTCGGCCGCTCGGAAGACCGGGTCAACCACCCCGCCGGCTACGCCGTCCTGAAAGGCACCGCGCCTGAAATCGTCAAGGATGACGAAGGCCGCATGGCCTTCGCCTTCCCTGAGCAGGCCGCCAGCGAATGGCGCATCGGCACCTACTCGGACTACATCCAGATGGAATTCAAGGACTTCATCGTCACCGCCAAGGCCATCTACAAGAAGGGCGAAGAATTCAACGAGTCGAACACCAACCTGCAGCTCTACTGCCCCGAAAGCCCGGTCGACTGCGTCGAGATCGGCCAGACCGGCTCGCTCGCCAAGCTGTCGAAGGACTCCCAGACCACCTCCGAGATCGTCTGGATCCTGGAAAAGCGCTGAACTTACCTGAAGCTCAAAAACCCCCGCCGGAAACGGCGGGGGTTTTGCGTTCAGTCTGCACCTGTCCGATCACTCCGATCACTCCGATCGGTAGGATCGGAGTGATCGGACCGATCTTCATTTTCTTTCTCATCGCCTCAAGCCCGGGGATGGAACTTCTGGTGCACCGCCTGGAGGCGCGAGGCGTCGACGTGGGTATAGATCTGGGTGGTGGCGATATCGGCGTGGCCGAGGAGTTCCTGGATGACCCGCAGGTCGGCGCCGCGGGCGAGCAAGGCGGAGGCGAAGGAGTGGCGCAGCATGTGGGGGTGGAGGTGCTTGCCGAGGCCTGCTGCGAGGGCGCTTTCCTGGAGGAAGGCCCAGACCCGGGCACGGGTCAGTATCCGGCCCGATTTCGACAAGATCAGTTCAGGCGCGCCATGGACGTCAAGCACCGGCCGGGATTCCTCCAAGTAGCGGCGGAGCAGCCTCTCAGCCTCGCGGCCGAAAGGCACCATCCGCTCCTTAGCACCCTTGCCGGAAACCCGCAGGAAGGCGCGCCGGAAGTCCACTCCATCGAGTCGCAAGGTGCAGAGCTCGGTGACCCGCAAACCGCAGGAAAACAAGAGCTCGACCGCCAGATGATTGCGCAAGCCCAGGGGCTGCGTGTCGTCGTAGGAACGGAGGAGCTGCTCGACCTCCGCCGGACTGAGATGGTCCGGCAGAAGCCGCCAGAGCCGGGGCGAATCCATCACCGCAGTGACGTCGGCCGGCACCAGCTTCTCTTGGGTCATCCAGCGCCAGAAGAGCCGCAGGGTGACGAGCCGCCGGGCCAAGGTGGCGCTGCCGAGGTTGCGCTCCTGTAGGGACTCGAGGTATTCGGTCAGTTGCGCCCGGTCCGCAGACGCCGCCACCACACCGGACCTCGCGGACCAGGCTTCATAGTCGCGCAGATCGGCGAGATAGGCCTCAATGCTTGTCCCGGCCAATCCCCGGTCAAGGATCAGCCAAGCCCGGAAGCGTTCGCAAAAATCGCTGAATTCGTCGTTCATGGCGGGGACTGTCGGCAGGTTGGAAAATGACGGCTCCGGCCCTTACCGCGGGCAGGCGGTCCGTCGGGAAGATACTCGCTGCGGTGAAATCCACCGGGTCTCGCGTAAAGAGAAGCGCCGGTGCTAGTTTGACGGCAGCATCAACCCGAGGACTCCTCCATGAATGCCCTGTTCAGCCTCCTGCTCCTCGCTTCTCTCGCCGTCGCCGCCCAAGGTGACAAGCCGGCGCCCCAGCCCGAAGTCCGGACGGAGCCCGAAGCCGGCAATCCCGCCAGCCTGAAAATCGGCAGCCCCGCCCCGGCAATCAAATTCTCGAAATTCTACAAAGGCGCTCCGATCGACAAGATCGATCCGGCCCAGGTCTACCTGGTGGAATGCTGGGCCACTTGGTGCCCGCCCTGTCTCGCCAGCATCCCTCATCTCAGCGAAATCGCCAAGAAGACCGAAGGGAAGGTCACCGTTCTCGGCGTCAACGTCTGGGAACGGCTCGAGGCCGCCAAGGTGCAGGAGTTTGTCGATCGCCAAGGCGACAAGATGGGCTACCGAGTCGCCAGCGACTCGGACGGCCATTTCGCCAAGCACTGGCTCGCCGCTTCCGACGAGGAAGGCATCCCCTGCGCCTTCCTCGTCGTCCAGGGCAAGATCGCCTGGATCGGCCTGCCCGCCGATCTCGACGCCGACACTCTCCTGGGCATCGCCGAAGGCCGGATCACGGCGGCTCAACTCGCCAAGATGGCCGCCGCCAGGGAATCGGAGATGAACCTGATCGAACAGGAATACGGCAGCAAGATCCAGCCGCTTCTGGAAGGCGGCGACCTGAAGGGGGCTCTCGCCGCGATCAAGAGGCTGGCCGACGCCCACCCCAAGGCCGGACTGGAACGCCTGGCCGAAAACCTGCAGGCCAAAATCGACGCGCAGGAGAATCCCGGCGCCCTGCTCGACAAGATCGCCAAGCTCCCCGTCGACGGCGACTCGGACGAGCTTTTCGAACTCCTCGGATCCCTCGTCACCACCCACGACCTCGCCCCGGCAGTGTCCGACCGGCTCCTCGCCGAAATCGACCGCCGCATCGCGCAGTCCGGCAAGGACATTCCCGCGTCGGCCGACGACTCCTACCCCTTCATCATCCTACGCTTCATGAAGGCCGACGTGCTGGCCGCAAAAGACAGAAAGACCGAGGCGGTGCAGATCCTCCGAGATCTCCTGTCGCAATTGAAAGGCGAGGCTGCGCAAGCGGCCGCCGACGAGATCGCCAGACGCATCGCCGAACTGCAGGCCGTGGCGCCGGCCAAGCCCTGAAGAAGCGGAGGGATCAGATCGCGACCACCGGCTCCTTGGTCTTCTCGAGCAGCTTGATGTCGCTGATCACCATCTGCTTGTCGGCCGCCTTGCACATGTCGTAGACGGTGAGCAGGGCGACCGAAACCGCGGTGAGCGCCTCGATTTCGACCCCGGTGCGGCCGGTGCAGCGCACTTCCGCGCTCACCGCAACCCCGGTTTCGTCCGCCTCGGCGACGACATGGACCCGGTCGATGAGGAGCGGGTGGCAGAGAGGAATGAGCTCGGCGGTGCGTTTCGCCGCGAGGATTCCGGCAATCCGGGCCGAGGCCAGGACGTCGCCTTTTTTGAGGCCGTTGTCGCGCAGAAGCGCGAGGGTCGCGGGCAAGAGGCTGATGTGGCCGCTGGCGCGGGCGGTGCGGACCTGCGGGGACTTGGCGCTGACGTCGACCATCGACACCTTGCCGGCCTCGTCGGTGTGGCTGAAGGCTGGCTGGCTCATCAGAGGCGGCAGTTGCGGATTTCGGTGACGATGATGCCCTTGGCGCCGGCATCGGCGAGGCGATCGACGATGTCGACCAGCTCCTTGTTGAGAACCATCACCTTGACGGCGCGCCACTCGGCATTTTGCAGCGGCATGACGGTAGGCGACTGGAGGCCGGGGCAGATGGAGCAGCATTTCTCCAGGTCGCCGGCGCGGACGTCGTATTCGACCATCGCGTACTGGCGGGCGGTGACGATGCCTTGGAGGCGGCGGAGGAAGCGCTGCGCCTCGGCGGTGGTCAGGCCGGAGGCGTCCTTGCAGACGACGATGGCTTCGGAGTGAACGAGGGCTTCGCCGACGGTCTTGAGGCCCGCCTGGCGGATGGTGGTGCCGGTTTCGACCACGTCGGCGGCGGCGTCGGCGATGCCGAGCTGGATCGAGATCTCGACCGCGCCGGAGAGTTCGATGACGGTGGCTTGGACTCCGGCGGCCTCGAGGTGGCGGCGGACCAGGTTGGGATAGGAGCAGGCGATGCGCTTGCCCTGGAACTGCTGCAGGCTGCTGAACTGCTGATCCTGGGGGATGATGTAATGCATCTTGCTGCGGCCGAAGTTGAGCGGCAGGGCCTCGTGAAGGAGAACACCGCTGTCAAGCATGATGTCGCGGCCGGTGATGCCGAACTGGAAGACCCCGGATTCGACGTAGGTGGGAATGTCAGTGGGGCGCAGGAAATAGAACTCCACACCGTTGCCGGCATCGACGCAATGCAGGTCCTTGACCCCTTTGCGCAAACCGTAGCCGGCCTTCTGGATCAGTTCGATGGCACCCTCGGAAAGGGCGCCTTTGTTGGGGATGGCGATGCGCAGCATATGTCGTTTTCCTCAGTCGTTGATGAATTCAGCCGCCTAAGATAGGCCGCGACCGCGCGCTGTCACCGCCGTGTCGACGAGCGATGACGGGGAAAGCCGGGCCAAAGTTCCGCCGACCTTCCGCCCAGCTCGCAGCAAGCAAGTCTCCGGGACGCTTTGAAAGTCGGCGCAAGCGGTGCTAGCTTAGCCGAACTGTCATCCGAATAAAACTGGAGCCCCCATGAACTTCGAAGAGATTGAAAAGCTGGCCGCCCTCCTCGCCAAGCATAACCTCGGTGAGATCACCGTGGAAGACCATCAGAAGACCAAGATCACGGTCAAGGCCGCCGCCCTCGCTCCTGCTCCCGTGCATCACCAGGCCCCCGCCGCTCCGGCGCCCGCCGCCGCCAAGGCCGCCGCCCCCGCCGCCGAAGCCGGCAAGGCGATCAAATCCCCCCTCGTCGGCACCTTCTACAAATCGCCCTCGCCCGACGCCCCCGCCTACGTCAAGGTCGGCGACACGGTGAAGCCCGACACCACCCTCTGCATCCTCGAGGCGATGAAAGTGATGAACGAAGTCAAGGCGGAAGTCTCCGGCGTCATCACCGAGATCCTCTGCGAAAACGGCCAGCCGGTCGAATACGATCAGCCCCTCTTCCGCTACCGCCCCCTTTGATCCCCGTGAAGGAGGTTTGAGATGAATCCCCGCACCGGCAGCAGGCCCCAGGACAGCGTCAGCATCGGCGGCATCGCGATTTCCGAAGAGGTCTTCGCCAGCATCGTCCGCCGCTATGTCCTGCAGCTGCCAGAAGTCGCCCGCTTCGCCTCCGCCTCCTTCGTCTCCGGCCTCGCCAGCATCATCGGCAAGCGCAGCTCCGACCGCCCGATCCGCGTCGACATCGAGAACGACCAGCTGGTCATCGGCGTCAACGTCGTCCTCAAGTTCGGCAGCTTCGTGCCCGCCGTCGCGGTCCGCATCCAGGAAGTGGTCAAGCTCCGTGTCGAGGAGCTCACCGGCAAGACCGTCGCACGCGTCGATGTCTTCGTCTGCGACCTTGCCGACGACGGCAGCTTCAAGGACGATGCCCGCCGCCCGTCCGACGACGAGGCCCACCTGTGATTGCGCTCCTCGCCGAAGTTCCGTCCGAGAACTCGGACGATGCCGCCGCGTCGGGCGGCTTCCAGCATGTCTGCGATGTCGTTTCGAACTCCTTGGAGAGCTGCCTGCACGCCATCGCCTCCGGCCTGGAAGACCGCTTCGGCATCGACTGGAGCAACGGCTGGAATCTCTTCTGGCTCGGCGTCCTCTGCGGCCTGGCTCTCTTCCTCATCCTCCGTGTCGCCTCCTGGCTCTTCTGGGACCGCCGCTGTAAGGGCATCGCGCTGCGCAACGACGCCGGCGGCATCTTCATCACCTCCGCCGCGATCCAGGACTTCGTCAGCCGCGTCCTCGCCGACAATGGCCAGATGATCGTCGAAAAAGTCAGCTTGCGCCAGCTCAAGGAAGGCGGTCACGCCGTCACCATCCACGCATCCCTCCTCCCAGAAGCCCGAGTCCCCGAGCTCGCCGATCTGGTCCAGCAGCGTGTGCTCACCAAGGTCAGGGAACATCTCGGAATCCTCACCTTGCGCGCCGTCGACCTGCAATTGCGCTCCTTCTCAGCCAAAGAAGGTGCACTCGAACGTCAGCACCGCCGCGCCCTCCGTGAAGCTCGCGGCGAAGCGGAAATCGTCCTCTCCAATCCTCCCCCGGCCGACTGAGCAAGCCCCATCACGTTGCCGGCAGCCCGCGGCTTTTTTAAGCCGGATATGCCGCTTGCCGCGCCCCCCCCGACTCGCCTCGTCCCTTCGCAAGCAGGCAGCTGTTCAACCCGGGGAATTTATGTGTTTTCTAGGATCCGTCCTTGAGTAGGCTTTCCAGATAGGGCGAACTGCTGTTGACCATCCACAGCGAAAAGACCTCGAGAAACTTGACGAAGGCTGGGATGTCGGCGACGGGAAAGCCGTGTCGGGCCGGGGCTTCGTCCAGGGTCGCGACGAAGCAACGGAGCCATTCGTCGCGGGCTTCCAAGGTGATTGGAAAGGGAATGTGGCGCATCCGCATGCGAGGAGGTCCATGGCGCTGTGCGAAGAGCGGCGGACCGCCACACAGTCCGGTGAAGAAAGAAGCCGACTTGTCCGCCGCCGTCCACAAGGCTTCGGGATCGCGGGGGAAGAGCTCGGCTATCTCCGACACCGCCAGCCGCGCATAGAAGTCGCGCAGCAGCTCGATCATGCCCGCCTCGCCAAGGGCGGCATGGATGCTCGGCGGCGGCGGATCGACCTGAGGCGGCCCGTCGAAAAGGGCGATGATCTGACGCTGACTCATGGTGCCGCCTCGAGCTGGCGTCGGCGCTCCCTCTGCCAGAGCTCGCAATCAAGCAGCGACTGCTTCTCCGCGACCGAGATCTTGGGGTGCTGCACCAGCCCCCTGATCTCGGAAAGCCCGGGAGCCAAGCCCCAGCCCTTGCGCCCCCCGAGCAGATAAACCGGCAGCAGCCGTGCCTTTCCTTCCCGACACTGACGCAGGATGACACAGGCGCTGAGCCCCCCGGCATGCTGATGGAAATCGACGACTTCAAGGCGGACCTTGCCGCTGGCACAATCGCGCGCCTTCTCCAGTGTCGCCTGGCGTCCGGCAAGATAGAAATCCTCCGGAACTTCGGGCAGGCGGACGACACGGCGGAAAGCAGCTTCGCCGTCACCACCGTTCATTTCCGAAACGAAGGCTTCGGCACATTCACGGGCGCTGGCCGGAGCTTCGACGCTGCGGCAAGAGGCGAAGACGAGGACAAGAGCGGCAAACAGGGATCGGTTCATGACTGGCTTCCTCCAAACAAGCCGGAAGCCCCTCGAATCGAGGGGCTTCCGAAAGTGGACCTGTGGGAACTCGAATCCCAGACCTCCTACATGCGAAGCAGGCGCTCTAGCCAACTGAGCTACAGGCCCGGCTAGGGAGGAAAACTAGTCTCGTCTGCCCACAAGACAAGCGAGCTCGTCCAGAAAATGCCGAAGCCGAGAACCGCCATCATCTAGATCAGCCGCCAGCCTCGTCGCTCAAGGAGAGAATGCCGGACCGGATTTACCGCGTGGCAAATCATCATTGAGCCAGCCAGATACCGCAATTGGACGTGCATTCCTGAGTTGAGGCGAGACGGCATCTATCCAGGCTAAGCTAAGCGACAAATGTCGCAAAATGCCATTTTTTTGAAACAGAATGAAATGGCTCTCGGGAGTCGCTGGTCTTAAGCTTTTACGAGCTGAGTCATCTCTAGAGCCGCAATATCCTTCGGCAAGTCAGCTTGCAGTCAGAACGCAAAAATCCGGAGTGGTCATGAGCCTGAAGAATCCGATCCGAGTTGTCCGTCCCCCCGTCACACCCAGCCATCGCAGGAGGAAGCCGAAGCGAGCGGATGATTCCCTTCGTCCCTGGCTGATTGCCTTCCTGTGCTTGGGTTTTGCTGCGTTACTGGTCTTGGTCAAGATCAAAACCGCCTCGTCCCCCGCGCCAGAGGTACGGAGCGTCGAAGCGGGAGAGAAGGCTCCTGTCGCCCTTGCTGCAGGAGCCCGCTCGGAGCCCTTGCCGCCCGGCAAGACGAATCTGCGTCCATTGCCGGAGCCGAGGCAGGAGGCAGCGGAAAAAGCGCCTCCGGAATCCAGCGGAATCGCTGTGAATCAGCATGCACCGATGCACCCACAGGCTGCCCCCGAAGCGGATCTCGCAATTCCGGCCGCCGCGGCGCCCGAGGATGCGGAGAAGCTTTTTACGGAGTTCCGTCAAGAGGAATTGCTCAAGCTTCCATCGCCTGTCCTGGGCAGCGAGATCGAGATCCATTACAGCAACGGCGACGTCATGAGGCAGACGCCGGTGGCGGTCGATGACAGCCGGGGTCTGGTGAGGATTAAAATGGAATACGGATCGGCGGAAGTCCACTACAGCTCATTGAGCCGTCCTTGCGCCGAGACTTACCTGCCGAGGCTTAAGGCGGAGCGTCTGGCCCGTGCCAGGGTGTCGAAGAAGCTGGCCGGCTACATCGCCGCGTCGAAAGCTGCGAGAGGCGCATCGAGGGAAGAAATGGAGGGAATGCCGCCATCCGACGCCCCGTCAAGCTTCCTCCCAACACCGAGCAAGACACCGGAAGAACTGCTTCAACCCGAGGAGGAGATGAGGGCCTACCTGAACATGCAGGAGCGCCGCAACGGCCAGCGTTTCGCCGTCATCCGCAGCAAGTTCGCCGGGGAAGGAGCCGTTCTCTTTCTCGAAGTCGGCGAGGGCTTCGGGCTGCAGAACCCGGGAATCCGCTACCAAGTGACAGAAGGCCTGCGTCAGTTCTGGGGCTTGAGATGCATGAGCAACGGCGTCGCGACTGATGACAAGGCTTTTCTCGTCCTTCTCTCAAAAGGCAGGATTGTCGGAGGATCGCGAAGTGATAACGCCACGGCCATCTGGATCCGCTGATCGTCGGAATGCAGGCCTTGACTTGCTGCGCCGCCTTTGCGGCAGGCGGAGCCGTGCTAATGTCTGTGCCTGCACAAAACCGACCGGGATTTTTCCATGAGCGACCGACTGACCTCTCTACTGTCCGATTTCCACCAGCGTCTTGATCTTTGCCTCGACGCCCCAGCCCTTGAATCCTTGAAAGCCGAATACCTGGGCAAGAAGGGGCCGCTGACCGAGCTCCTGAAGTCGCTGAAGGATCTGTCTCCCGAGGAGCGCACCCGGGTGGGCCAGGCGACCAACGAAACCAAGGCCGCGATCGAAGCAGGCCTCGCCGCCCGCCGCGCCCTCCTCGAGAAAACCGCTCTCGACGAGAAGCTGAAATCGGAATGGTTCGACGTCACTCTCGATGCCGCCCCCACGCGTCTCGGAGCCCTGCACCCCGTCTCCCGCGTCCAGTACGAGATCGAGGACATCTTCTCCTCGCTCGGCTTCTCGGTGCAGGACGGCCCCCACTGCGAGCTCGACCATTACAACTTCGAAGCCCTGAACATCCCCAAGGATCACCCTGCCCGCGACATGCAGGACACCTTCTACTTCTCCAACGGCGCCATCCTCCGCACCCACACCTCGGCGGTGCAGGTCAGGGCGATGGAGAAGCTCAAGCCCCCCTTCAAGATCATCGGCCCCGGCAAGGTCTTCCGGGTCGAACGCACAGACCCCTCGCACGAAGCCGCCTTCCACCAGCTCGAAGGGATGGTGGTGGCAGAAGGCATCACCGTCGCCCACCTCATCCACACCATGAAGACCCTTCTCAAGGAGATCTTCAAGCGCGAGGTGAAGATCCGCCTCCGCCCAGGCTTCTTCCCCTTCGTCGAACCCGGCTTCGAGCTTGACATCTCCTGCCAGATCTGCGACGCCAAAGGCTGCTCGGTGTGCAAACATTCCGGCTGGATCGAGCTGATGCCCTGCGGCATGGTCCACCCCAACGTCCTCAAGCACGGCGGCATCGACACCGACAAGTTCTCCGGCTTCGCCTTCGGCCTCGGTCTCGACCGCCTGGTGATGATGCGCTTCAAGATCGAGGACATCCGCCACCTCCACTCCGGCGACCTGCGCTTCTCCGGACAGTTCGTCTAAGAACCGGATTACAAGGTTGTAAGGTGAAAGGTAAACAAAGACTTGTCGGCCGATCATCTTCCTGGACTTCAACCTTTCAACCTTTCAACCTTTCAACCTTTCAACCTCCTCTGAGGCTCCCTCATGACCGGCTTCTTCGGCATCCTTCCCCGCTACGTCCTGCGGCTGGTCATGCTGCCGACCTTGTGCAGCTTCCTCGGCTTCCTCTTCATCTTCCTCATCGGCGACATGCAGGACAAGCTGGGCGACATGCTCAAGCTCGGCGACAGCACCGCCGTGGTGATCTACTTCGCCTGCATCCTGCCGGAGAAGTTCGAGGTCATCCTGCCGATGTCACTCCTCCTCGGCACCATGTACTGCTTCGCCGGAATGAACCGCAACAACGAGATCACCGCCATCCGCGCCTCCGGCGTGTCGCTGCTCAAGCTCTGCCTGCCTATCCTCCTCTTCGCTCTCTTCCTCTCCGGACTGACCTTCCTCAGCAACGAGAAGCTTCTCCCCTCCAGCCGCGCCATCTCCGAGAAGATCCGACTCCGCGCCGAAGGCGACGACACCGACAAGCAATTGCGCCACTTCAGCGTCAAAGACAAATCCGGCCACCGCCGCAAATGGAGCCTCAGCCCCGGCAGCGGCCCGAGAAGCTTCGGCTTCCTTATTGTCAGCGAAATCGATGAGAAGGGACACCTGCTCTGGGATGTCACCGCCCAAAAAGGCGAATACTTCGGCAGCCGCTGGCGCTTCGATCAGGTCGAACGCGTCGAATACCTCCCAGGCCCGGCCATCAAACGCAGCGAACAGCTCGACTCCCTCTTCCTCGACGTCGGCGACGACCCCTCCGCCCCGACCCTCAACAGCCAGCTTGAAACCCGCCTCAGCATCAACCAGATCGACGCCATCCTCGCCAATCCCGCCGCCAGCATCACCCCCAGGCAGCAGACCGAGCTGATCGCCATGCGCTGGAACAACATCTTCTCCCCCTTCGCCTGCCTCGTCGCCATCCTCCTCGGCATCCCCCTCGCAGTCACCGCCCAGAGGCAAGTCGCCCTCGCTGCCACCGCCAAGGCGCTCGCCGTCATGATGATCTACTACGTCGTCCGCGAACTCAGCATGCACCTGAGCATCAACGGCAAACTCCCCCCAGAACTCGGCGCCGCCCTTCCCGTCCTGACCTTCGTCAGCCTCGGACTCATCATCAGCGCCCGCAAATAGAGTCCTTAAAAACAACTTGAAAAAGACAAATTCGACATTATTGATAAACCTTAGAAAAGCTTGAATTCGGAAGGATGTCCCATGAAGGAACTGAGCAAGGAAAATCAGCAGACGCTTGAACGGATCCGTCGCGAGAAGGAGCTGAAGGAGCGTCTGGAGCGAGTGCCGAAGCTGCGTCCTTTGCAGGTGATCATTCCCGTCGGATTGCTGCTGGTGGTGATCGGGCTTTCGGTGACCTTCAGCCTGAGTGCCGACAAGAAGCCGCGGACAAGCGGCAATCCTTTGATGACGGCGAAGGGGCGCGAGGCGCCGCTGATCGCCAAGCCGGCGCTCCCTGCCGATTTGGAAGCAGTGCCCGGAGCGAGGCTGGTGGATGTGCCTGAGAAGATTCCGCTGGACGGGGTGCGCGAGGCTTTGAAGAAGCAGGAGGAATGCAGCCTGCAGCGCGGCCTGCCGGTAGAGGTGAAGAACCGCTTCGGCATCAGCTTCCGCCTTGTCCCGGAGGGCAGTTTCCTGATGGGCTCACCGCCTTCCGAGGCCGGGCGCACCGATCTCGAGGAGCTGCACAGCGTCCATATCGCCAAGCCCTTCTACATGAGCGTCACGGAAGTGACGCAGGAGCAGTGGCACGCGGTGATGTCGATCTGGGCCGAAGAGCAGTTCGCATCTCTGCCGGGGCTCAGTCCGGAGCAGCGGCTCATCGTCCAGACTCGCCTCGGGGAGATCGGTCGTCCGGCTTACCAGGTGGTCCAGAAAGGCATGGCTTCCGCCGATCCCTCCATCGTCGCTCTCTGCCAGGCCGCCTCACTCGACATCGCTCGCCGCCTCAACGACGATCCCTACCGGCCCGATTACGCTGCCGCCTGGATCAGCTTCCTCGACTGCCAGGAATTCCTCCGCATTCTCAACCGCGAGCTCGGGCTCGCCCCCTACACCTACAGCTTCGCCTCCGAAGAACAGTGGGAATATGCCTGCCGGGCCGGCACCACCACGCCCTGGTCCTTCGGCAGCAGCTTCCTCGACTCGGCCCATTACATGTCCTGCCAGGAGACCGACTCGGTCCACCTTCCCGCCGGCAGCCGCGCCCCCAACGCCTGGGGCCTGCGCGACCTGCACGGCGGACTCTACGAATGGACCGGCAGCCCGATCTTCCACTATGAGTGCGGGCCGGAATTCTTCGCTGACGACGGCTATCCCGAGGGCGATCTGCCCATCGTCAACTCGGCCGGCGAATGGGCGAGCAAGGAGAATTTCCGTCTCGCCCGCCGCACCAAGGGGATCCAGCAAGGGATCTACTTCATCGATCGCAACAAGGACGGCGGCTTCAATCTCGGCGAGATGATCTTCGCTGACGATGCGGTGGTCAGCCCAGGAACCTTCGAGCCCGGCAAGGACCTTGTCATCTTCAACGGCGGCATCACCAACCAGAAGCCTGAGACCTATGCCGGCGAACGCGGCATCACCGGCAAGCTGCGCTATCAGGATATCAACGAGAACAGCCGCTGGGACAAGGGCGAACCGGTCTGGCAGACTTCGATGTTCCTGCGCAGCGGGGACGCCGGTTGGTACGCCGTCCGCGGCGGCCGCTGGTCCGACAAGATGATCGACTGCCGCTCGGCCCTGCGCTACAAATTCGCCAACACCTCGCGCGGCCCAGGCCTCGGCCTGCGCCTCGTCCGCAATCTCCATGACGCCCCCGCCTACGATCCCTCGCAGCCCTGAGATGCTCGGGGCGCCCGGGGCTCATGAACTCTCGCATTCCCCTTGAGTCTGCTTCTAGCGGAGCTAGATTGCGCACCTCATTCCTTCATCCAGCCTTTCCCCGGAGCCCCCCATGTCCATCGAAGCCCAAATCGCCCAAGACCTGAAAGCCGCCATGATCGCCAAGGATCAGTTCCGCCTCGCCGCCGTGCGCGAGATCAAAGGGGCCATCATCAAGCTCTCCACCCTCGGCACCGGCGCCCCCGGCGACGAAGACATCCTCAAGGCGATCAAGACCCTGATCAAAGAGAAGAACGAAACCCTCGAGCACGCCCGCAAAGCCGAGCGCGCCGAGATGATCGCCGAAGAGGAGGCCAAGCTGAAAGTGCTGCAGAGCTACCTGCCCGCCGCGCTCAGCGAAGCCGAGCTCAAGGCGATCGTCGCAGCCGCCGTGGCCAACACCGGCGCCAAGACCCAGAAGGAAATGGGCCTGGTGATGAAGGCCGCCCGCGAAGCCATCGCCGCCACCGGCAAGGATTCCGACGGCAAGACCCTTTCCGAGCTGATCAAGGCCGCTCTCTCCTGATGGACCTGGCTCTGCCCATCGTTCTCTTCGGTGCCGTCGATTTCGAGCAGACCCTGCTCGGGCTCCGCGGCCATCTCCTCGTCCTGCCGGTTTGCGCCGTCCTCACCGCCCTGCCGGTCTTGGCCCTCGCCGCCGCCTTCCTGCGCGTCCGCAGCCCTGAGGCCGCCAGCCGCTTCAGCCGCGAACGAATCGCCGGAGCCGTCCTCGCCAGCTTCGCTCTCCTCTGGGGCGGCCTCGAGGCCCACATCCTCCTCGGTCAGGACTTCGGCATGATCACCCAGCTCCTTCCCTACCTGGTGCCGGCCGCCATCGTCGCCACCGCCCTGTGGATGGATTACCTCCTCGCCCGCGCCCTCGCCGGCATCTTCCTCCTCCTCGTCTGCCAGCTCCTGCCCCTCGCCTTCGCCGCCGCCGTTCCCGGACGCCTCTGCCTCGCCCTCTCGCTCTACCCCCTCGCCATCGCCGCGATGTTTGTCCTGGGGCAGCCTTGGCGCCTCCGCGATTGGCTCGAAAAGACCGCCAGCCGCCCCGCCCTCGCCAAGGCCGCCGCCGCCGGACTCGGACTCGCCACCCTCGCCTTCGTCATCCCGGGACTCCTAGGCCATGTTCGCTGAATTCGTCCAGCGCGATGCCGCCCTCCTGACCCGTTGCGGACTCCGCGACAGCCTCGAGGTCTTCCTCCCCAAGGCCGAAGCCCTCGCCCGTGAAGTCCTGCGCCTCAATGCCCTCCACAACCTGACCCGGATCACCGAGCCGGAGCCTTTCTGGACCCGCCACATCCTCGACTCGCTCCTCGGCGCCACCGCCCTGCCCGGCCTTCTTGACGGCAGCCTCCAGGGAGAAGTCCTCGACATCGGCTGCGGCGGCGGTTTCCCCTGCCTTCCCTTGGCCCTCGCCAACCCCTCGCTCCGCATCACCGGTATGGATTCCGAGGGCAGCAAGGTCGAATCGGTCCGCGAGGCTGCCAAGACCCTCGGCCTGCACAATCTCCAGGCGGTCAAGGACCGCGCCCGCGAAGCCGGCCGCAAGCCCGAATTCGCCGGCCGTTTCGCCGTCATCACCGCCCGCGCTGTCGCCGAGACCGGTGAGCTCATCCCGGAAGTCCGCAAGATGCTCGCCCCCGGCGGCCTCTTCTTCCTCTACAAAACTCCCGAAGCGGTGGAAAAGGAAATGGCCCTCGCCAAACGCGAAGCGGCCAAGGCCAAGCTCGAACTCAGCTTCTCCGACATCATCGACCTCGGGCCGGCCGGGAAGAGACAGTTTGTCAGCTGCAGGGCCTCGGTCGGATCATGAGGTTTTGGGGATACATCCTGATCTTAGTTGCGATGGTCTCATTCTTTGTCTTTGGTCGTGAAATCTACCAGTATTCTCAATCCCAAGATTGGCCATCGGCTCCTGGAGTTGTTATAAAATCCGGGATTAGCAAGAAAGATTCAGGACGCCGCGGCAAAAGTTCCAGTGTCTATATCAGTTATTCCTTTCAAGTGAATGGAACGGGATATACTGGGCATAGATATTCATTTTTTTTCGATCATGATGACATCAAGAATCGCGACTCCTTTCTGGCGGAGCATCAACCAGGCAAGGTCATCAAGGTTTTCTATAATCCAGAGAAAATTGAAGACAATGCGATGTCCCTAAGCTTTCCCACGACTTTCTACATCCGCTTGGCCATAATGGTGATCGCATTTATTGGCGGGGTCTGGATTTTTCTGTATGACAAGAAAAAAAGATCGCGCCGCAAGAAAACATGAAAAATCTTGGAGAAATGTTTCTCATGGCAATGCACAAACATTTTTTCCTCCATCATGCTATTGGGCGTTGTTTTGGGTTTGCTTGTCGCCATTCTGATCGGCTGCTTCACCCCTCTCTTCCTTGCGTATGTTTGTGCGTTTTGGGCCCTCATTCTCTTTGGCGCGATCAGTTTTTTGACTGGATCGTGGTATGTCGGCATTCGGCGTAGTGGCGGCCAAGCGCGATCCTGGCTCTTGCCAACGGCCAAGATCACTGCCTTCCTGGTTCTGCTCAGCCTTGTGCTCGTTGTTAGTGCCTATACAGCCGGAAAACGCCGGGAGCGCGTGGCGATCTATTATGCACTTCGCGTCGATCCTGCTATCGAAGCCTGGAAGCTCAGAAATGGTCGCTATCCCGCCAAGCTTGAGGAGGTGCCGAATTTGCCGCGAGCGCCGCGATTTTTGCGCCATAGCATCAGCAGTGACGGCAAGTCATGGAGTCTAAGCTACTCCGATGGCGGCTTCGGTTTTTGGTTTTACGATTCCCAGACCAAGACTTGGATTCGAGACTGATTTTCGCTTGGCACGAATCTGTGAATACTCGAGAATAACTAAGGAACCCTCCATGAAATCCGACTTCATCGCCATCATCCTGGTCTGTTGGGCTATTGGTTGTTCCACGCAAAAGCCCCGGGCGAGCTTCAATGACCGGGTCGCGGCTGAACAGCTGCAAGAGGCTGCCAAGCTGGGCTCTGTCGAAGAAGTGAAACGACTCATTGCTGCGGGGACCGCCTGTGATGTCGCCAACCAGGATGGCCGTTTGCCCATCCATCTGGCCGCCGGAAGAGGCCACGTTGAAGTGGTGAAACTGCTGCTGGATGCGGGCGTCAAGGTCGACGCAAAGGCCAAGGATGGCAGCCAGGCGATCCATCATGCGGCCTATAAAGGCCAAGACGAAGTGGTCAAGTTGCTTATTGCGGCGGGAGCCGAGGCCGATGCCGACAGCCTTGGCGAGCCTTCCAGCCAGCCGATTTTTGAAGCGGCGGCCAAGGGCCATGCCGGCGTGGTCAAGATTCTTCTGGCTGCGGGAGCCAAAATCGACCGCAGAGGAAAAGATGGAGCGCAACCGATTCACGGTGCGATCCTCGATGGCCAACTGGAAACGGTGAAGCTTCTCCTAGCTTCGGGTGCTCGTTTGGATGCTCAGATCCACAGCGGCGCCCAGCTCTTGGATGCGGCGGCATATAGCGGCTATCCCGACATCGTCAAGGAACTTCTGGCTGCGGGTGCCAAGGTGGATGCCTGTGATAGAAAAGGCCGGCAAGCGATCCATGTCGCCGCTATGAAGGGCCATCTTGAGATCTTGCATATACTTTTGGCGGCTGGCGCCAAAGTCGACGCCCAATCAGACATGGGCGGTCAGCCGATTCACGAAGCTTCCTGGGCCGGGCATGTCGAAGTGGTCAAAGTTCTCCTTGCCGCTGGAGCCAAGGTCGATGCCTCCTACCAGGGAAGTCAGCCGATTCATGCTGCTGCGATGGGCGGCCATGGTGCCGTGGTCAAGCTTCTGCTCGCGCAGGGTGCCCAATTGCAGGCTCAAAACCGCCAAGGAAAAACTCCTCGTGCCCTCGCGCTTGAATGCGGGCATCAGGCGCTTGCAGCCGAGTTGCAGGGCCTTTGAGTCGTTTGCTTCTTTGGCACGAATCCCGCTTGTAGCCGCCTCCTCACAGGAGACTTCTTCATGCTCGGCACCTCGCTTTCCTCCTGGCCTTCCTACTCCGAAGAAGAGGCGGCACTGGTCTCCCAGGTGCTGCTCTCCAACCGGGTGAACTACTGGACCGGACGGATCTGCCGCGACTTCGAGGCAGATTACGCGGCGCATTGCCGAACTCAGCTTCTCCGACATCATCGACCTCGGGTCGGCCGGGAAGAGACAGTTTGTCAGCTGCAGAGCCTCGTCCTGAAAGCTTTGCAGAAACTTGTCTAAGCTCGCTTCGAGCCTATACTTTCGGATCAAATTTCCGGGATCCTTTTATGCCTTTCCTCAATACCAGCAGCTCCGAGTTCCGTAAGCTCCGAGAGAGCGGCGCTTATCTGGTCGACAAGTCGATGATCGTCCGTGATCTCCTTGATGCGGAAGACTCGATCCTCATCGCCCGTCCCCGTCGCTTCGGCAAGACCATCAACATGAGCCTGATGCAAGAGTTTTTCCGCTGCGACAAGCAAGATCACCAGGAGCTCTTCAAGGGCATGAAGATCCTCGATGATGCCAAGGCTTGCGAGCATATGGGCAAGCACCCGGTGATCTTCATCACTCTCAAGGACTGGCAGCCGGGTAAACTGACTGAGCTACAGGATAAATTGACCAAGACCATGGCGGAGCTGATCAGTCACTTCGATTATGCCCTGCCCTCACTGAATGCCTCCGAGATCCAGGGACTGGAGCTTGTCCAAAAACGCCAGGGTAGCCTCGCCGACTTGCAGGACTCGCTGCGTCTCCTCGGCAAGGCCCTCCATCTCCACTGGGGGCAGCCTCCGGTGATCATCGTCGACGAATACGACTCGCCCATTCACGCCGCTTATGAAGGCGGCTTTTATCCCCAGGCGATCAAGTTTCTGCGTCCTTGGTTCGCCGCCGCCTTCAAGGGTAACGAAAATCTCTTCAAGGGCGTCCTCACCGGCATCCTGCGGATCTCTAAGGAATCGCTATTCTCCGGCCTCAACAACATCAAGGCCTACACCCTTCTCAGCAGCCACAGCGCCCGCTTCCAAGACAAATTCGGCTTCACCGAGGCAGAGGTCGGCCAGTTCCTTTGCGACTTCGGCAAAGCCGATCACATCGCCAATTGCCGTGCCTGGTACAACGGCTACACCGTCGGTGACGCCGTGGGCATCTACAATCCCTACTCGATCGCCAACTTCGTCGCTGATGTCCATTCCCGATTCCAAGCCCACTGGGTCAACACCTCGGGCAATGTCCTGATCTGGACCAGCCTTGAAAAAGCCCGTCCGCACCTGCAGGAAGCGATGCAGAAAATCCTCGCCGGCGAAGCCGTGCGCATCGAGGTCAATGAAGCCACCGCCCTCAGCGAACTTCCCTCTTCCGCCGCCGTCTGGTCGCTCTTCGTCCACTCCGGTTACCTCAAGGCCAGCGAGGGCCGCTGCGTCGACGGACAAACCAGCTTTCTCCTTGAGCTGCCCAACTTTGAAATGATCGAGGTCTTCCGCGGCTTCGTCACCCGCAGCTTCGAAAAAGTCGGCTTGGAACGGGATCAGATGCCCTTCGTCTTGCTCCGCGACGACAAGTTCGACAAGCTTGAAAAACTCCTGCGTGAATACTTCCTCGCCTGCGGCTCCTACTATGACTTGAACCAGAGCCAGGAACAATTCATCCACGGCCTTTTCTTCGGCATCGCCGTCCACCTGCGCAGCGACTACCTCATCGAATCCAATCCCGAAAGCGGTGAAGGCCGCGCCGACATCCTGATGATCCCCCGCAATCTCGACTCGGGGCTCAGCGCCAAGATCATCGAGTTCAAAATCGCCAAGGGCCGCGAATCCCTCAAGTCCGCCTTGGCTCACGCTTTCCAGCAGATCGACTCGAAAGATTACGCCGCCAAGGTCCGTGAAGCCGGCTGCTTGAAACTGACCCAGATCGGCATCGCCACCAAGGGCAAGTCGATCGCCATCGAAGTGCGGCGGATGGACTCATAAATGGACTCGATCGGAAAGGCGGATCTTGCATGAAAATCAAATTAGCATTTGCCATATTGGGTTTGTTATCCGCCATTCTGATCGGCTGCTACACATCCTTGCTCCTCTCATTTGTTTTTGCGTTTTGGGGCGTCGTCCTCTTTGGCTCGATCAGTTTTTTGACTTGGTCCTGGTATGTCGGAATTCGCCGGACTGGCGGCGAGGCGAGATCATGGCTCTTGCCAACGGCCAAAATCACGGGCTTCCTGGTTCTGCTGAGTGCAGTTCTCGTTATCACGACATTTGCTGCGCAAAAACGCCGGGAAAGTGTGGCGATCTATTACGCACTACGCATCGATCCCGCTCTCGAAGCCTGGAAGCTTAAGAATGGTCGATATCCCGCCAAGCTTGAGGATGTGCAGTGTTTGCCGAGGGCTCCCCGGTTTTTGCGCCAAGCGCATAGCTATAGCATTAGCAGCGACGGCAAGTCCTGGAATCTGTGCTTCTCTGACGGTGGCTTCGGCCTTTGGTTTTACGACTCCCAAACCAAGTCTTGGTGCCGAGACTGATTGGCTGAATTCCTGGCACGAATCCCGCTTGTTGCTCCCCTCATCACAGGAGATTCCTTCATGCTCGGCACCTCGCTTTCCCCCTGGCCTTCCTACTCCGAAGAAGAAGCGGCGCTGGTCTCCCAGGTGCTGCTCTCCAACCGGGTGAACTACTGGACCGGACGGATCTGCCGCGACTTCGAGGCGGATTACGCGGCGCATTGCCAAGTGCCTTATGCCGTGGCCTGCACCAACGGCACCGTCGCCCTCGATCTCGCCTGGAAAGGACTTGGCATCGGTCCTGGCGATGAAGTCATCGTCTCGCCCCGCTCCTTCTTGGCCAGCGTCAGCAGCATCGTCAACGCCGGCGCCACCCCGGTCTTCGCCGACATCGATCGCGATTCACAAAACCTCTGCCCCCGCGCTGCTGCCGCCGCGATCACGCCACGCACCCGCGCCATCCTCTGCATCCACCTCGCTGGATGGCCCTGCGACATGGACGCCTTCCGAGCTCTTTGCGACGAGCGCAAAATCTGGCTGGTCGAGGACTGCGCCCAGTCGCACGGCGCCCTCTGGAAGGGACGCCCCACCGGCTCCTTCGGCGACGCCGCCGCCTTCTCCTTCTGCCAGGACAAGATCATCACCACCGGCGGCGAAGGCGGCATGCTGGTCACGCCGCACCAGAAGTGTTGGGACATCGCCTGGTCCTACAAGGATCACGGCAAGTCCTACGAAGCGATGACGACGCGCGTCCATCCTCCCGGCTTCCGCTGGGTCCACGAGAGCTTCGGCACCAACTGGCGGATGATCGAAATACAGGCCGTTCTCGGGCGTTATCAGCTCGCCCGTCTCGACGGCATGTTGAGTCGTCGCGAGGCCAACGCCCGCCGCATCTGGGCCGCTTGCGAGGCGACCGGTCTTTTGCGGGTGCCGCAAGTGCCCTCGCACATCCGGCACGCTTGCTACAAGGCCTACGCATTTGTCCGTCCCGAGCGTCTAAAACCCGGCAAGACCCGTCAGGAAATGATCGAGGCGATCAACGCCCGCGGCATCCCCTGCCAAGGCGGCTCCTGCTCCGAGATGTACCTCGAAAAAGCCTTCGACGGCACTCCCTGGCGTCCCGCCGAGCGACTCCCGGTGGCGAAAGAATTGGGCGAGACCTCGCTGATGTTCCTTTGTCACCCGACCTTGCGCGACGACGAGATCGAGCGGATCTGCGCCGTGATCACCGAGGTGGCGGCGGAGTTCCGTGTGTGAGGGATGAGAAGAGCTAACAGCCCCGGGAGCGTAAAAACACCACGAAGGCCATGGCGGTCTTCGTGGTGTTGGCATCGACTGAGCTCGAAGGCGTTTCAGCTCATCCGGAAGTCCCAGCCTTTGCGGTATTCCTTGGTGAGGAGCGAGGTGGCGAGTTCGCTATTGGTGAAGCGCATCGCGGCGGCGTCGTAGGCGAGCTGGCCGCCGGTGACTTGCACCAGGGTGGCGGCGAGGAGGGTTTCGGTGAAGGGCGCGGCGTAGGCGAAGTTGGCGGCGGGATAGTCGAAGGGCTTGTCGCCCTTGGCGGCGGCGAACCATTCCTCCCAGTGGCCTTCCGAGCGCTTGATCGTCTGGGCTGGCGCGGCGACCTGGCCGAAGATCTTGCAGCCCATTTCCTGGGCCGGCTTGGCGGCGGGATCGGCGTCCTTCATCACCACCACGATGTTGTTGCAATAGTCGTCGAGGCCGAGCAGCCAGCCTTTTTCGCATTCGAGGAGGACGCCGGAGGACTGGAGCTGGACGGCTTCGGGGAGGCCGGCGGGACGGGCGGGCTTGCGGCCGCCTTCGTACCAGGTGAGGCTGAGCTCGGGCATCGCCTTGCCCTCGACCTGGCGGGCGGGGAAGACGAAGCGCACGGTGGAGCCGCCGGGCAGCTCGGGCTTGTTGTAGTCCGCCTTCGAGGCGGGCCAGGCGTTGGCGTCCTTGCCCAGGCCCTCGCCGTCGAGCAGCTCGACCGATTGGAAGTGGTTGAGACCCAGGGCCCAGAAGGTGCCGTCGAGGGTGTGGCAGCCCATGTCGCCAAGAGCGCCGGTGCCGAAGTCGCGGACGCCGCGCCAGTGGAAGGGGTGGTAGCCGTTGTGGTAGGGACGGAAGGGGGCGGGGCCGAGGAAGCAATCCCAGTCGAGATTGGCGGGGACGGGCTTTTCGCCGTCGGGGCGGGGCATGCCCTGCTTCCACCAGGCGCCGGAGCGGTTGGTCCAGGCATGGGCCTTGAGGACGCCGCCGAGGAGGCCGGAGCGGACCCATTCGACCAGGCGGCGATTGCCTTCGTTGGCGTGCATCTGGTTACCCATCGAAGTGGCGACCTTGTAGCGGTCGCGGGCGGCGAGGAGCTGGCGCGCTTCCCAGACGGTGTGGGCGAGAGGCTTCTGAGTGTAGACATGCTTTCCGGCCATCATCGCCAGGATGGTGGCGGGGTAATGGTGATGGTCGGGAGTGGAGACGACGACGGCATCGAAGTCCTTGCCGTGCTGATCGTAGAGCTTGCGGTAGTCGCTCAGCAGCTTGGCGCCGGGGAAGGTCTTGAGCGCGTTTTTGCACATGCCGGGGTCGACATCGACGATGAAGGGGCATGATCCGAACTGATTGATCTGAGGTACTCCCTGGCCGTTGGCGATGCCCCCGCCGCCGATCATGGCGACACGCAGCCGGGCGTTGGCGCCGGGGACCTTCTCCCAGCTGCGGGCGCTGAGGGCCAGGCCGGCGACGCCGGCGCCAATGACGAATTCGCGACGGCTGATCAAGTAAGAGTTGAGTTGCTGCTGATCCACGGCGATCTCCTGGAATTAAGGTTTCTGAGGTGCTGCAATTCAGATCAGATCGCCGGCCTTCGATAAAAGTTCCCTGAGGCTGATAAATATCCGGGCAAGGTTATTTTGAAGAATGATGAAAAACCAGCTGAAAAATACGCCTTTCAAAGCAGACTGGAGTCTCGACGCGGTGATCCGTCCGGGCCAGGCCCCGGCCTGGGAAGGGAAAGAGACGCTGGGAGAGCTGAGCTGGGAGAAGCCGCGGCTGAGCTCCCTCTGGTTTCTCTGCAATCTCTGCCAGCTCAGCTACAGCGCCAGCCGGGAGCGTCTGGATCTGCGGCTCGGGCGAGCCGGGCTGCCGCCGGTCGAGCTGTGGCTGCAGCAAGGCTCTCAAAACGCCTACGGGCTCCGCTGCCAAGGGGCGCGCCTCCTGATCTTCCAGGGCAGCACCGGACTTGAATGCCTGCGTTTCGACCTGAAATGTACGCCACGCCGCGACCGCCTCAGCGGACTCCGGGTGCATGGGGGTTTTCTCAGCGCCTGGGAGCTCCTGGCGGAGGAAGTGCTGGCCTGGGCCCGGGACGACGAATCCCTGCCCCTGGTGGTCGCCGGCCACAGCCTCGGCGGCGCTCTGGCCGCCCTGGCGGCGCCGGCTCTTCCTACGAGCCTGCGTTACGCCGTCGGCTTCGGCGCTCCGCGCCTGGTCCTGGCGGACGACGCAGGAAGATACGGCGCCCCCTATTTCCGGCTGCGCAACTTCGACGATCCGGTGGCGCGGCTGCCGCCGCGCCAGCTCGGCTTCGAGCATGTCGGCCAGGAGCTCTGGCTGGGGGCGGACCTGCGCCTGCGGCCGCCGGAGGAGGAATCCTTCGTCCTGTCACTGGCGGAGGAGCTGCGCCATCCCTTCCGGGCCTGGCGGCGGGGGTGGAATGCCTCCCCCCTCCGCTGCCTCTCCGATCACGCCCCTTTGAACATGGCCCGCGGCCTGATGGGCACCTTGAGGGAGTGCGGCGACCGCGAGATCTGAGTCGCAAGCTGTGGCAAGTGCCTTTTGAACGACTAGCTTAGGCGTCATTCCTGGGAGTCTCAATGGACGACAGCCTCGCGATCACCTTCCTCGCCGTGCTGGCAGCGCTGCTTTCCGCCGTGCTGGGGCTGCAGCGTTGGCGAATCCACCGCCTCGAGCGCCTCTCCGCCAGACAGGCACGCGACCGCAAGGCGCTGGGGAACTTCCTCAACCGCTTCACCCACTCGATCGCCGCGGTCGAGGACATGGACAACACCGTCATCGCCCTCGGACGCTTCATCTCCGAGGCCATCCACGCACGATCCCTCTGCATCTTCTTCACCGACGAGCACCGCAAGTCGCTCAATGCGGTGGCGACCATCGGCCAGTTCCCCAGCCTCAGCAGCCTCGACGGCCTCGCTTCCGGCGGAGTCGACAACCTTCGCGACCGCCGCATCGAGATCGGCAAGGGCTTCCTCGGCGCCGTCGCCCGCTACATGCGCCCGGTGCTCTTCTCCCGCCACTCGGCCCTGCCCAACGACATCCCCCTCCCCCAGACCCAGGGCATCCGCTGCGCCATGGCGGTGCCGATCGTCCTCGAAGGAGAGTTGAAAGGCCTGATCTGCGCCGTCGACTGCTCCGACCGCGACGGGGTCTTCGACGAGGACGACCTTGCCTTGCTGGAAAGCATCTCCGGACATGCCGCACTCGCCCGCAGCATCATCGACACCTACCAGCGCATCGGCGAACAGAAGCGGATGGAGCAGGAACTCGACTTCGCCCGCGCCATCCAAAAGACCCTCATGCCCGAACAGATGCCGGTCTTCAAGGACCTCGTCGTCGCCGGCACCAACCTCCCCGCCAAGGAGGTGTCCGGCGACTACTACGACTCCATCGTCATCGACGAAAGCCGCACCCTGCTCGTCGTCGCCGACGCCTCCGGCAAAGGCGTCCCGGCTTGCCTGATCATGACCATGACCCGCTCCGTCCTGCGCTCTCTGTGCAGCCGCTTCACCTCCCTCGACGAACTCCTCCTCGAGCTCAACGCCTACATGGTCCGCGACACCGAGATGAGCCGCTTCGTCACCATGGTCCTCTGCCTCGTCGACACCGAGAACCGCTCCCTCGAAATGGCCCGCGCCGGCCACACTCCGATCATGCTGCGCAACCGCGCCAACGAAGTCTTCGAGATCAGCCCCGACGGCCCGGCCATCGGCCTGCTCCCCAATGAACTCGGAATCAGCTTCGAAACCTTCTCCCTGTCCTTCTCCGACGGCTACTCCCTGATGTTCTTCTCCGATGGCCTCACCGAGGCAGTCAACGAGAACGGCGAAGAATTCGGCATGGGCCGCCTGACCGAAGCCTGGCGCCGTTGCGCCGGCGGACCGGAATCCACCATCCAGGCCTTGCTCGCCGAAGTCGCCGCCTTCGCCGGCGACACCGAACAGGCCGACGACCAGACCGTCATGGTCCTGACCATGAAGGGAGCCTGAGATGCTGGCGCGACTCGGGCGGCTTCTCCCCGCAGCCATGGCCTTCGGCCTCATAGCCTTCATCCTCCTCCCTTGGCTCTTCCCCTCCTGCCGCAACGCCTGCCACCAGCTCTTCCTCGCCTTCCTGCCCGACAGCATCTACGACAAAGGCTATGCCGGCGCACCCACCGAAATCGAATACAAGAGCGCCAAGGCCAACGCCGAACGCCTGCAGACCGAGATGACGCTGCTCCGCCCCTTGAAGGAACGGGTCCAGGAACTCGAACGCCAGCAAGGCATCCCGCTTGAAGAGGAGGTGGTGCTGACCCAGTGCCGCGTCGTCCAGCGCGGCCCTGAAAACTGGCGCTACCAGCTGATCATCGCCTTCGATCCGGCCGCAAAGGTCAGCGTCGGCACGCCACTCGTGGTCAAGGGCAACGTCGTCGGGCGGGTCCTCGACACCTGGCGCGGCCACGCCCGGGTTGCGACTCTGCTCGACAACAGTTGCCGACTTTCCTGCCGCGTCGAAGGCACCCAAGCTTACGGCATCCTCGAAGGCGAGGCTCTGAAGAATCCCGGCCTGGCCGAACGCTTCTATTGCCGCCTCGTCGGCCTGCCGCGTGACATCCCCCTCCGCCCCGACAGCCTGGTCAGCACCTCAGGACTCGGCGGCGACGCGGTTCCTGCCGGTCTCCTCGTCGGCAGGGTCGTCAGCAGCAATGTCGACGAGCTCAGCACCACGGCCGTGGTCGAGCTTTCCGCCCCGCTTGCCGGCTTCCCCTATGGCACCCTCACAGGCCGGAGCGCCCCCTGATGGATTATCTGCGCGGCGCGGTGCACCTGCTGGTCTTCGGCTTCGTGGCTCTGTGGATCGAGCTCGCGCTTGGACGGCAGAACTTCTGGCTTCCGTGCGGATTTCTCTTCGCCTTCTATCTCGCCTGCTGCCGCGGCTGGCGCTTCGCCGCCTTGTGGAGCAGCTTCGCCGCAGTCGTCCTCAACGATCTCGGCGGCTACTCCAGCCTGCCCGGCTTCATCCTCGCCGTCCTCTGGGGCCAGATCTGGCGCCGCAGCGGCGAACGCAGCCGCCTCCTGGTCCAGATCTTCCCCGCAGCAGTCCTCCTTGCCGCCGCCGGCGCCTTGACCCGCGGCTTCGATTACTGGCGCTTCGGCGCCCTCAACCTCCACGAAAGCGCCTTGTCCCTGATGGGCAGCGTCGCCGCTGGCGCCCTCAGCTTCCCGGTCTTGCTCGCCGTCTGGGACGGCTGTGCCGAACGACTCGGCCTCAGTTCTTATGACAGCGGCATCGAACGCGTCGATTGAGATCTCGGCCCGCGCCTGAGCCTCACTCAACCTGGATTCCTATCCTTCACCCTAAATTCCGACCTGTGTCACTCCATTTGAGCTCGGCCACAAAAGACACAAAGAACAGAGTTTTGCCGTGTCAGCTCGCCGAGTGTCAGTCGCTCATTCATCCTTCTGCGTTCTTCGTTCTTCTGCCTCTTCTGCGGTTCAATTGAGCTTGAATCGGAGCAACACAGGTCGCTAAATTCCGCAGCAGCGGAATGGAACCGGGTTGAAAGCCTGGAGGGCTGAAAGGCAAATACATGAACAACAGCGACAAATGACGATCCTAGTTCGACCTGCATGACTGCCAACCGGAGGAGTCACCGAGCGTCCTCGAACACCACAACCTCTTGCTGTTGTAGCTAAACCTTACAACCTTTGAACCTTACAACCTTTCAACTGCGGTTTTTAGGTTCACCCGCCGCCAGCAGATCACATCCAGTCAGCGGTCTTGATCGGCGGATCGAGGTTGATCTTGCCGGCAGCGAGATCGATCTGGAACTGCAGCAGGGCAGGCCGCAGGACATCGATCCAGAGGCGGCTGTCAAGGAATTTCTCGGGGTCGCGGGCGTCGAA
The DNA here is from genome assembly GCA_039798785.1 of Verrucomicrobiota bacterium. Taxonomy (GTDB): domain Bacteria; phylum Verrucomicrobiota; class Lentisphaeria; order Lentisphaerales; family Lentisphaeraceae; genus CAMCSH01. The sequence continues at coordinate 64,268 of JBDKFG010000011.1, forward strand.
CTGGAGCCCTTCAGGCACAGGGACGATGAAGCATTTGCCCATCGCCGGATGCTCTTTCTTGCTGTCCGGCTTGCCGTCCTTGCCGGGGACGATCTCGGTGCGGGCAGGAACTTCGAGACCGATAAAGAGTTTGGCTTTTTTGTCGCCGCCGGTCTTGGCCGCTGACTTGCCGATGTTTTGGGCATTGTAGAAAATGCCGCGAGGGAGGACGACAAAGCCGGCGCTGTTGGGGGAAACGGCGATCTCAAGGCTGTCCCGGGTCTCGTAGACGCTCGGTTTCTTGGAGAAGACCAGGACGTGCAGAAGGTCAGGCACGGGCTTGGTCTGATAAGTGACCTGGACAAAAGCCTCAGGACTTTCGAAAGTCCTATGCTGATAGGTCGGCTTGTTACGCAGGACGTTGTAGATCAAGGCCAAGGGCATGATACAGGAGATGGCAACCAGAATGAAGACCAGGCGTAGGCCGCTCTTGAGGCCGGCCTTCTGCTCGTCGGGACTGGGGATGTGCTTGTCGGTCATAGAGGAATCAGGGGTTGGAGGTGAAAAAATGAGACGGATGAGCTCAACTGAGTCTGGAGTCCAAGGTCACTGAGTCCTGGAATTTTCCTGGAAAGAAGAAAGGGAGCCGGGCGGCTCCCTTTCTGTACTTGGCTCAGTGAGCGTGGCCTTCGTGGCTGTGTCCGTGATCGTGATCGTGGCCATGACCGTGGCCCTCGATCTCCTCGCCGTTCTTCTGATAGCCTTCCTTCGCGGGGATGAGGACGGCCTTGCCGGGAATCTCGGAGGAGTTCCGGAAGCTGGCGGGAGCATGGTCCTTGATGAACTCAGGAGTGGCCTGGGTGCGGCGGGTGAGGGTGTCAGAGAGAGTGAAGAGGAAGAAGAAGCCGAGGAAGATGGTGCCGCTGATGAAGGTCAGGCGGTTGACCGGTGTGTCTGCGACGATGTGCATGAAGAGGCCGACGACGAGGACTCCGCAGAGGGTGGCTCCGCCCATGATGACGCAGTTGAAGACCGTGCTGTATTCGGCGGCGGCATTGTGCACCTTGAGGAATTTCTCGAGGAGGTGCGGGACGCAGACCGAGACGAAGACGTTGAAGAGAGTGAAGGCGATGAGGAGGAAGGTGACGCCGAAAGCGGCCTTGAAGGAGATGGCGTGAGGCTCGTGCTGGGCCTCGACGAGGTGGTGGTCGTGTTCAGACATGGTGTGTATTCCCTGCAATTACTTGATGAGATAGAACATGGGGAAGAGGAAGATCCAGATCAATTCGACCAGGTGCCAGTACATGCCGGTGAGTTCGACCGGGGTGTAGTAGTCCTTGTAGAAGTGGCCGCGGGCAGCGCGGTAGGAGCACCAGAGGATGGCGGTCATGCCGATGATGACGTGGAGCACGTGGGTGCCGGTCATGACGAAGTAGAGGGAGAAGAAGTGATGGGCGTTGGAGTAGTGTTCGCCGTCGAAGGAGAAGTTGGCGCCGGGGAAGATCCCGAGGTGGAACTTGTGGGAGTATTCGAAGTACTTGACGATGAGGAAGCCGGCGCCGCAGAGGACGGTGGCGAGCATCATCTTGACCGCGGTCTTCTTGTCGCTCATCTTGACCGCGCGGATGGCGAGCGACATGGTGAGCGAGCTGAGGATGAGGATGCAAGTGTTGACCAGGCCGAGCTTCCAGTCCATCAGCTGGGCGCAGTGCTTGAAGGTCTCGGGATACCACAGGCGATACACGACCCAGGCGACGAAGAGGCCGCCGAAGAGCATGATTTCGGTGAGGAGGAACATCCACATGCCGAACTTGCAGGCGTCGAATTCCTGGTCCGCAGTGGCGAAGTGGTGAGCGACGAAACGAGTCTTGAAGAAGTCGTTGCCGATCTTGGTGATCTGTTTTTCAGTAGCCATTTGCTGGTGCTCCGATCAATGGTGGCCGGTGTTCTTGCCGTAGATGTAGGGATCGCGGTCGATCGAGACATCGTGGTCGAAGTTGAGGGTGGGGGGCGGGGTGGGCGCGGTCCACTCGAGGGTGGTGCCGCCCCAGGGGTTGTCGCTGGCTTTGCGGCCGGTGTAGATGGCGACGATGAGGTTGACGAAGGAGACGAGGACGCCGACGCCGAGGATCATGGCGCCGATGGAGGAGAAGCCGGACATGCTGCGCCAGACTTCGCCGAGTTCATGGTCGACACTGTAGGAGTAGTAGCGGCGGGGGAAGCCGGCGAAGCCGAGGAAGAACTGGGTGAAGAAGCAGAGGTTGAAGCCGACGAAGATGGCGAGGCAGCAGCACTTGGCGACGAACTCGTTGTACATGCGGCCGAACATCTTCGGCCACCAGTAGTGGAGACCTGCGAAGAAGGCGATGATGGTGCCGCCGAACATGACGTAGTGGAAGTGGGCGACGACATAGTAGGTGTCGTGGAAGACGATGTCGGTGGAGAGGGTGGCGAGGGGGATGCCGGTGAGGCCGCCGATGGTGAAGAGGAAGAGGAAGCTGAGAGCATAGAGCATCGGGGTGTCGAGGCTGATCGACCCCTGGTAGAGGGTGGCGACCCAGTTGCACACCTTGATGGCGGTGGGGATGGCGACGGCGAAGGTGAGGAAGGAGAAGACGGCGCCGGCGTAGGTGGTCTGGCCGGACATGAACATGTGGTGACCCCAGACGACGAAGGAGATGACGGCGATGGCGATGGAGGAGTTGGCGATGGCCTTGTAGCCGAAGATGACTTTCTTCGATTGGGCCGAGATGATCTCGGAGATGACGCCCATGCCGGGGAGGATCATGATGTAGACGGCGGGGTGCGAGTAGAACCAGAAGAAGTGCTGGAAGAGGATCGGGTCGCCGCCCTTGTCCGGGTTGAAGACGTGGATGATGTCCAGTTTTTCCATGATCAGCATCAGCAGGGTGATGCCGAGAACCGGAGTGGCGAGGACCTGGATGATCGCGGTGGCGTAGACGGCCCAGAGGAAGAGAGGCATGCGGTACCAGCCCATGCCGGGGCAGCGCATCTTGTGGATGGTGGCGACGAAGTTCAAACCGGTGAAGATCGAGGAGAAGCCGAGGATGAAGGCGGCGCTGACGGCGAGGATCACAGGACCGCTGGTGACGATCGAGTAGCTGGTGTAGAAGGTCCAGCCGGTGTCGAGGCGTCCCCACCAGCCGAAGTTGCTGCCGATGATGGCGACGATCGCCATGATGGCACCGACCCAGTACAGGTAGAAGCTGATCAGGTTGAGCTTGGGGAAGGCGACGTCCTTGGCCCCGAGCTGCAGCGGCAGGAAGAAGTTGCCGAGGGCGGCGGGAATGCCGGGAATGATCACCAGGAAGACCATGATCACCCCGTGCAGGGTGAAGAACTCGTTGTACATGTCCTTGCCGGAGGCGTCCTGGGGCAGGAAACCGTGGCCGGGGAAAGCGAGCTGCAGGCGGATCAACAAGGCGAAGGCGCCGCCGACCAGGAGGAAGAACATCACCGACCAGAGATACATCAAGCCGATGCGCTTGTGGTCGAGCGTCAGAAGCCAGTTGCCGAGGCCCTTGGAGGCGTTCAGGTAGTTCACGCCGCTGTCAGCGTGGGGGGTGTCGTGGGTGCTCATTTGTGCAGGGACCTTTGTGCTTACTTGACAGTCTTGAGGAATTCTTTGAGATAGATCATTTCTTCATCGCTGACAGCGATCGGCGGCATGACGGGCGGGAAGCCTTCGGCGATCTTGGCGCCGGGGTTCTTGATCGATTCGATCAGGTAGGCGTCGTCACCGACGACTTCGCCGGCGCTGGTCTTGTGTTTGCTGCCATAGAAATTGAAGAGCGAAGGACCGACCGACTTCTTGCCCTCTTCGAGGGAGTGGCAGGAGCTGCACTTGTTCTTGTAGCAGTCCTTACCGGCAACAAGGGGGTCGACGACGTTGATGTCCTTCAGGAACTTCTGGAATTCAGCCTGGCTGACGACTTTCATGTAGCCGATCATGTAGGAGTGGTCGGTGCCGCACATCTCGTTGCAGGTGTAGAGATACGTGCCTTCCTTGACCGGGGTGAACCAAGTGGAGCGGAACTGGTTGCCGGGGATGGCGTCGCGCTTGACGCGCATCGAGGGGATGGCAAAGCTGTGGAGGACGTCTTCAGACTTGATGTGGAGGCGGACAGGGGTGTTGACCGGGACGACGAAGTAATTCGATTTCGGGTCGGTCGACTGGGCATAGACCCAGAGGTCGGAGTTCTTCGGATCGTCGAGCTTGGCGCTGGCGGCGGCATCGGCCGGGACCCATTCGCCGTTCTTGCCGAGGGTGAAGTCCTTCTTGCCAGAGAGGCGGATCGAGTCGCCGGGGGTGAAGTCTTTATCCTTGCCGCTGGCCTTGAAGGCGGCGAGGTCGGCGATCTTCTCGAGATTGGCGTTCTTCTCGTTGCGGAGCGAGCCGCGGGAGTTGACCTTGCCACCCTGGGGGTAGACGAAGTCCCAGTTCCACTTGCGGCCAGTGACGTAGATGTCGACGACGCCATGGACATTGGCGGGCGGCTCGTTGATTTCGGCATAGGTCTTGTAGCCGAAGAAGAAGAGACCGAAGAGGAAGACCATCGGGATGACCGACCAGATCACTTCGAGAGTGAGGTTATGGGAGATATGGGGAGTCTCATCGTTCTCGCTCTTACGGCGATACTTGAAGACGAAGTAAAGCATGGCGGCCGTGATCAGGATGAGCGAGACCAGGCTGACCCAGTTGATGACGTCGAGGACGATGTCGATCTGCGGGGCGTGCTCCGAGGCCTGAGGGGCCTGGAGGAGCGTGGCTTGTTCCTGCGGCGCCGGGGTGAGTGGGCTGGTGTCGTTCATGGATGGCATGGCTCTTGTCTTGCGGGTTGGCTGGTTGATGAGAGAGGGGTCAGGACTTCGGAATGGCGGCTTTTTCTTCTTTGCGGGCTTCGGCATACCAGAGGCTGCCGAGGAAGAGGACCACCAGGAAGAGTGTCAAGGATCCGGCGACCGACATCAGTCGCATGGCGTTGCGGACATAGCCTTTGGCGGCGGGGTTGTAGGAATAGCAGAATTGCAGAGCCTTGTCCTTGAAGCTGCCGACCTTGCCTTGCCCGGCCTCTGTGACGGCGAGTCGAAGATCGAAGGGCTCGAAACTGATGCCATAGAGGTAGCGGCAGATCTTGCCCTCGCCGGAGAGCACATGAGTGAGGTTCGCGTGCAGATATTCCTTCATCTGCTCGTCCCACTTGTAGCGGAAGCCGAGGCTATGGGTGACGGCCTTGATGGTGGCGGCGTCGGCGGTGACGAAGTTGACCGCCTCGAGCTCGGCAGGGTTGAGCGAGAACTCCTTGGCGTAGGCGTCGCGTTTGGCGGCGGCGACTTCGGCGGTCTCCTTCGGCTCGAAGGAGATGTTGAGGATGCGAAAATCCTTGCCGAGGCGAAGGCCGGTGCCGGCATCTTCGAGCTTTTTGGAAGTGCTGAGGCATTCGGTGACGATGACCGAGCAGGTCCGGGGGCAGTAGTAGTAGACAAGGTTGACGATGACGGGACGCTTGCCGTCAAAATAGGTCTTCAAAGGCACCGACTTGCCGGTCTCGTCGCGCACGAGGAGATTCAGATCCAAGCGGTCGCCAAGCTTCTGGTCGACGCCGACTCCTTCAAGTCTGGAGGGATCATCCTTGAGATCCTGGCCGATGCTGTAGCTCTGGACCGAGTTGTCGAGACCGCCGCCGTGGGAGGCGAGGGGATCGCTGAAGACGGCCCGGACACCCAAGGCCAAGGCCAGCAGGGCGGTGAGCCCTGTGGCGATGGCGACTTTCTGGGATTTTCCGGGCATGGCTTCAGATCACTTGAGGTTCTGAAGGGCTTGCTGCACCTGCTCGCGCTGAGCGGCTTCAGCCTTGGCGGCTTCGGCGCCCTGGGCCGCTGCGGCAGCCTTGGCGCTCTCGATCCGGTACTTCTCGTCCGCTTCCTTGTCGCGCTTGGCGATGAAGGCGCGGTCGAAGACGTAAAGGGCGATCATCGTGACGATGATGAAGCCGACGGTGGCCAAGGCGACGACGTAGACTGCCGGGGTGTTCGGCTGGTCTTCTTGGAACTTGCCGCCGGCAAGCAGCTTGTTGGGGTCGTAACTCATTGCGTGGGGACCTCTCAGTAGTTTTCGAATTTCAAGCTTTCCTGGAGGCGGGGATCGCCGACGGATACCAGGTTGCGGCCGGAAAGGGTGAACAAGAACGCCGCGACCGACATCGTCAAGAGGCCGACGATGACAAGTATGTCAGCGGCTTGCACCGAGAAGGCGCCGGCGGCGTGAGGCACTGGGTAGCCCATGGTCGGCATGATTTCCCAGAAGAGGTGGACGATGGCCATCAGGACGGCGAAGACCGAGACCAGGACGGTGACGAACTGGTTGCGCTTCATGTGGCGGGACATGAGGAGGAAGAAGATGACGAAGAAGTGGCCGAACAGGGTGATCCAACCGAGGAGGCCCCAGCCATCGTCAGCGTGGCGGTGGTACCAGACGGTTTCTTCGGGGATGTCGGCGAACCAGATGATGATGAACTGGGCGTAGCTGACGAAGGCGAAGAAGGTGTTGAAGGCGAAGAGCCACTTGGCGAGGTCGTGCTTGTGCTCGACGTTGACGGCGCCCTTCATCAGACCCTTGCCCTGGAAAACGGCGATGCTGATGATCATCAGCGAGGCGATCAGGACCATCGAGTCGGCGAAGTGGATGACGCCGAAGATGGTGGAGTACCAGTCGAACTGGAGAGACATGACCCAGTCGAAGCAGGCGAAGGTGAGGGTGAGGCCGAGGAGGGGGACGCCGGGGGCGCTGAGGGTGCCGATGAAGGTGGTGTGCTTGGCGGCATCTTCCTTGTTGGCGCCGTCGGTGGCGAAGGAGCGGCGGAGGATGAGGGCGGCGAGGATGACCCAGGCGACCAGGTAGAAGGCGGAGCGGGCGAGCCAGGAGGACTCGTTGAGCCAGAAGGCCTTTTTCTCCGACATGTGGTGGACGTGAGCGGCGAGGCGGTCCGCGTCGGGGATGTTGCCGGCGTTCTTGACCGCGGCGGCGCCGAATCCGTCCATCCAGGCGTAGAGGTGGCCGCCCTTGGCGAGCAGGACGAGGGGGATGAAGAGCAGCACGAGGAGGAAGAGCGAGCTGATCCAGCCTTCGGCGATGCGGCGCGAGCTGACCGACCAGCCGGCACGGCTGAGCTGCTGCAGCATGACGAACATCAGGGCGCCGGTGCCGATGAGGGCGACCAGCATGAAGCCGACGAGGTAGGCGTGGGCGAAGCGGGTTTCGCTCGACTTGGTGAACCAGGCGCCGGCGGCGAGGCCGGCTCCGACCAGGCCGAGAAGGATCGACAGGCCCTTCCACGAGGCGGGAGCCTGGGCGGTGGCGGGATCAAAGGGGATTTTGGGGCTTTCCATGAGGGGATCTCACTTCAGGGTCTTGAGGTATTCGACCAAGTCTTTGACCTGGGCGTCGGTGAGCGGCAGCGGCGGCATGGCGGGCGGGAAGCCCTCGGCGATTTTTGCGCCGGGATTGCGGACCGACTCGGCGATGAAGGCTTCGTCAGCCACGGCGCTGCTGCCGTCGGCGAACTTGCGGGTGCTGCCCATGATGCCGTGCAGGCTCGGGCCGACGAGGCGGATGCCGGCGGCGGTCGAGTGGCAAGGAAGACAAGAGGCGTAGAGCGCCTTGCCGCGTTCCGCATCGGGGGCGGCGCCGGCGGCGACTTCGACCTTCTTGACCAGGGTCTGCTGGAGGAAGAGGACGTAGGCGGTGACGGCCCAGCGGTCGCTGACGTTCAGCTCGGCGTCGAACTTGCGCATGTTGCCGTTGTTGACGCCGTTCTTGATCGCGGCGTAGATCTGGCCGGGGCTGAGGCGGGCGGCGGTGAGCGGGTCGATCAGGTTGGCGACGCCGGGGTAGCCTTTCTGGGCGACGATGCCGTTGCCGGCGCCGAGCTCACCGTGGCAGGGTATGCAGGAGATGTTGAAACGGCTCTTGCCGCGTTCGAGGAAGGCCTTCATATCGCCCTTGAAGCCAAGGGAATCGAGGGAGGGGACTGCCTTGACCCAGTTGCCGGCGGCGTCCTTGCCTTCGGCGACGGCGAGGTCGGCGATGAAGGAGCCGTGGGCGACGGTACCTGCGACCGGGGTGCGCGAAGTGCGGCCGTCTTCGAAGAATTTCGACTGCGACTGCGCCTTGTATTTTTCCTGCGTGTCCATGTTCGGGTTGATATGGACGGGAGGCTGGCGGGAGACATCGCCAGGCTTGCAGGAAGCGAGGGCGGCGGCGGCGATGCCGGCGGCGGCGAGCGGCTTAATCAGTGACGACAGTGACATCTTGGCCTCCGATCTGGGCGAGGAAATCGCGGGTCTTGCGTTGGTCGAACTGGGGGTCGGCGGCGGAGACGACGAGGAAGAACTGGTCGTCGCTGGCGCGGTTGAAGCCCTTGACCTTGTGCAGGGGCGAGTAGTACTTGGGGAAGTCGTTCAGGACCATGAAGCCGCCGAGGGTGGCGAAGGCGCAGAGCAGGATGGTGACGCAGAAGACGACGACGAACCAGGCCGGGGTGGAGTGCAGCAGGCCGGGCTTGCCCGAGATGATCATCGGATAGTCGAGCGTGGTCCAGTACTGGAAGTACCAGGCGCCGAGGCATCCGGCAGTGCCGCCGAGGAGGGAGATCCAGGGGAGCGGCGTGGCCTTGACGCCGATGGCCTTTTCGATCCCGTGGATGGGGAAGGGCGAGTGGACGTCGATCTTCTTGTAGCCCTGAGCCCGGACTTTTTCGGCCGCGGCAAGGATGTCGGTGGGGTTGTCAAAGCGCGAGACGAGGCCCCAGACTTTTTCGTTGGTGGACATCAGTGGTGATCTCCGTGCTTGGGTTTGGCTTCAGGCATGACCATCTTGACTTCGGCGATGCTGATCACCGGGACGAAGCGGACGAAGAGAAGCAGGAGGGTGAAGAAGGTGCCGATCGAACCGAGGAAGAGCGAGCAATCCCAGAAAGTGGGCATGAAGCCTTCCCAGCTCGAGGGGAGGAAGTCGTGGCCGATCGCCATGATGATGATGTAGCGCTCGAACCACATGCCGAAGACCCCGAGGAAGCCGATGACGATCATCGCCGGGATGCTGTTGCGGACGGAGCGGAACCAGAAGAGCTGGGGGATGGCGCCGTTGCAGATGATCATCGTCCAGTAGCCGACCGCGTACCAGCCGGTCATCCGGTTGTCGAAGCAGAAGGCTTCGTAGGGGTTGCCGGAGAACTTGGCGATGAAGTATTCCATGAAGTAGATGTAGGTGACGATGAAGCTCAGCGCGAGGGTGATCTTGCACAGGTTCTCGAGGTGGCGCATGGTGATCAGGTTCTTCAGGCCGAGCTGGCTGCGACAGATCGCCATCAGGAAGATGGTGGCGGAGAAGCCTTGGAAGACGGCGCCGCAGACGAAGTAGAGCGGGAAGATGGTGGCGTGCCAGCCGGGAATCTGGGAGCCGGCGAAGTCGCAGGAGACGACAGCGGAGACGGCGCAGATCAAGGGGGTGGCGATGGCGGCGAAGATCTGGTAGGCCTTCTCGAAGTTCATCCACTGACGAACGCTGCCAGTCCAGCCGACGGCGAGGACGCCGTAAGCGATCTTGGCGGCGGCGTTCTTGGCGCGGTCACGCATGGTGGCGAGGTCGGGGATCAGGCCGAGGTACCAGAAGAGGACCGAGACGGTGGCGTAGGTGTTGACCGCGAAGACGTCCCAGAGCAGCGGCGAGTGGAAGTTCGGCCACAGGTCCATCTGGTTGGGGACTGGGAAGAGCCAGTGGGCGCACCAGACCCGGCCGACGTGGCAGGCGGGAAACATGCCGGCGCAGGCGACCGAGAAGACCGTCATCGCTTCGGCGAAGCGACCGATCGAGGTGCGCCAGGGCTGGCGGGTCAGGGTCAGGATCGAGCTGATGAAAGTACCGGCGTGAGCGATACCGACCCAGAAGACGAAGTTGACGATGTCCCAGGCCCAGGCCTGCGGGTTGTTGAGGCCCCAGACGCCGGTGCCGTTCCAGAAGAGGATGGCGAGGGAGCCGGGGACGAGACCGGCGGTGGCGGCGGCCATCAGGAAGGCGAAGAGCCATTTCCTGGAGGTCGGACGCTCGGCGATCGATGCGACGGTTTCAGTGACCTGGGAGAAGTTCAGGCCGCCCTGGACGAGACGGATGCGTTCGTTCGGGTTGTCGGGAATGTAGGAGTCTTGGCTCATTAGTGGTGACCCTTATGCTCGTGAGCTTCTGCCTTGACCAGAGACGCCGCCGGGTTGCTGAGGCGGGCGAGGAAGCTGGTGCGGGGCTGGACGTTGAGTCCGGGGAGGAGGGTGTAGTTGCGGACGTCGGCGCGCTTGGCGGAGACGGCGCTCTTGGCGTCGTTTTTATCGCCGAAGGTGATCGCCTGGGTGGGGCAGGCTTCCGCGCAGGCGGTGGTGAAGCTGTCGGTGGCGAGCTTTTCGCCGGCGACCTTGGCGTCGATCTTGGCTTCGCTGATCCGCTGGGTGCAGTAGGTGCACTTCTCGATGACGCCGCGCGAGCGCACGGTGACGTTCGGGTTGTAGACCATCTTCTTGACTTCGAAGCGTGGGGCCTTGAACTCTTCCTGGGGGGCGAAGAAGTTGAAGCGGCGGACCTTGAAGGGGCAGTTGTTGGCGCAGTAGCGGGTGCCGATGCAGCGGTTGTAGGCCATGTCGTTGAGGCCTTCCGGCGAGTGCTGGGTGGCGGCGACGGGGCAGACCTGTTCGCAGGGGGCCATCTGGCAGTGCTGGCAGCCGATCGGCTGGTGGTAGGCTTCGACGGCGACGTCGTATTTGGCGCTGAGCTCGGCGTCGCTGAGGCTTTCAGGCTGGTTCTTGAGCCAGCGTTCGTCGGCGTAGAAGTAGCGGTCGAGGCGGATCCAGTGCATCTCGCGGCCGTTGTGGACTTCAGCCTTGCCGACGACGGAGATGTTGTTTTCAGCCTGGCAGGCGATCGAGCAGGTGCCGCAGCCGGTGCAGGCGTTCAGGTCGATGACCATCGCCCACTGGTGGCTGCCGGGTTTATCCCACTCGGGGCGACCGGGGAAGAGCGAGGCGGTGACCGGGTTCTCCTTCTCGCGGGCGAAGAGCGGATCGTGCTGGAATTCGCTGACGCTGGCAGTCTTGACCAGATCGCGGTCTTCCATCGCCCAGTGCTCCTGGGTGCTGGCGGGACCTTCACGGCCTTCGAGGACCTTGCCGGTCTTGGCAACGCTGTCGGCCTTGGCCGAGAAGAGCGAGCCGCTGCGGCGGAGGGGGTAGACGTTGACGCCGACGGGGGCGGCAGCGATGCCGGTGTTGACCGGGTAGTTGGCGACTTCCGAGCCTTTTTCGCCGCGGCCGACGTGGCCGACGATGGTGCGGCCGTAGCCGAGGGCGAGGACGACGACGCCATCGGCGATGCCGGGGACGGGCCAGACCGGCAGTTCGGCGGCGACGCCAGCGACCTTGATCGAGAGGACGTCGGTCTGGTCGGTGCCGTTGCTGCGGCGGTGGCCGGCGCCGAGTTTGCGGGCGGTGGCCATGCTGACCAGGGCGGCGTTGTCCCAGGCGATCTTGGTGATCGGCTCGGGCAGTTCCTGCAGCCAGGCGTTGTTGGCGTAGCGTCCGTCGAGCATCTTGGCGTCGGGGACGAAGACGACTTCGAATTCCGCCGGCTCGCCGGCCTTGAGGCTGGCAAGGACCTTGCCGCAACCGAGCAGGTCGGGGACCAGCGCGAGCGGGGCGACGGGACCGGAGAACTGGCCCTTGGAGAGGACCGCCTCGAAGTCGCGGCCCTGGAGGCCGTGGGTGGCCTTGAGGAGATCATGGCCTTTGACCTTGCCGAGACCGGCGAGGCGGGCGAGCAGCTCGTTGCTGGTCAGGCCGTCGAAGAGCGGTGCGATCAGGGGTTGGATGACCGAGACGGAGCCGTCGGAGCAGCGGGTGTCGCCCCAGCTTTCCAGCCAGTGGGCGGCGGGAACGGCGATCGCGGCTTTTTCCGAGGTCTCGTTGTAGTCGTGGGTGAGGTGGATGGTCTTGGCCTTGGCGACGAGATCGGCGAAGCCGAGTTCGGCGGGGGCGTCGTAGGCGGGATTGCCGCCGAGGATGACGAGCTGGGTGATCCGGCCCGACTTGATCCCTTCGGCCAGCTCGGCGATCGAGCTGCCGAGCAGCTTGTCGGCCTTGGCGGCGGCGGGGACGATGCTGAGGCTGCCGTTGGCGAAGGCGCCGAGAGCGCTGTTGATCAAGAGGGCGAGGACCTGGACGTTGACCGGCTGCGACTCACCGCAGAGGATGACGCTGCGGCGGCCCTTGAGGGTGTTGCTGGCCAGTTCGGCGGCGAGGGCCTCGATGGCGGCGGCGTAGGTGACATCCTTGGCGCTGAGATCGTCGAGCTTGAGCTTGCTGTCGAAGGCCGGCAGAGTCAGTCCTTTCAAGGGGCCGCTGGCGAGCTTCTGGGCGACCAGGACGAGGACGTCGCCGATCTGCGAGGGCTTGACCCGGAGGCGGTGGTCGGCGTTGCTGCCAGTGAGGCTGAAGTTGGCTTCGACCGACCAGAGGCGGTTGAGATCGGTCTTGCCGGCGTCCTCTTTACTGGAGCCGAGCTTGCGTCGCTCGGCCCAGCCGCGGACCAGCTCAAGGCTGTCGCGATAGGAGGGGCTCATGAAGTCGGCGTCGAGGGAGACAATGGTGTCGACCTTGCTGAGATCGACGCGGAGACGGGCGTCGGGAGCGGCGGCGCCACGGAAGAGGCGGAGGGCTTCGGCCGAGTTGTCGTCATTGAGAGCTTCCCAGAAGGCGAAGGAGGCCTTGGGGAGGTTTTCCTTGACTTCGGTGCGGAGGCGCTCTTCGGTGGGCGAGGTGACCGGGGCGGAGAGGATGGCGAGCGAGGAGCCGCCGTTCTTCTTGGCTTCGGTCGTGAAGGCTTCGAGTTCCTTGTCGAACTTGAGGAAGCTCTGGCGCAGCTCGAGTCGGTATTTCGCGGTCATGCCCTCGGCGTCGCTGGCGGCGGCGACGCCGTGGAAGCGGACCTGCTGCAGGCGATCGGGGTCGTAGAGGTCGAGCAGGTCGGCCTGGGCGAAGGAGTCGCTGGCGCCTTTCGACACCGAGCCCGGATGCCCATCGATCTTGGTGGGGCGGCCGTCGGTGGACTTGACCAGGACGCCGAGCGAACCGCGGCTGCGGGGGATGGCAGAGGCGTAGAAGTTGGACTTGCCGGGGATCAGGCCTTCGGGAGCGCTGGCGTAGGGCAGGATCTTCTCTTCGGGGCGGCGGCAGGAGGCGGCGCCGGCAAGGGCCATCGAGGCAGCCATGATCTGCATGAAGCCGCGGCGACTGAAGCCGGAGGCTTCGCTCGCACCCTCGGGGAATTCTCGGCTGGCGTCGGAGACGGCGGCTCCGGCTTCCATGGCCTGGGCGCTACGCCAAAGCGTGCGCTCGTTGTCGTGACTCATCTGTGGCATGAGCTGCAGTCCTTATCCTTGGGCGGGTTCAGTTTCGAAGAGTGCTGCTCGATGTGCTGCTTCTTGGCGGCCTCGTCAGGGAAGCTCCAGCCCAGGTCGAAGACCTTGTCGGCCGGGCGGGTGCCGTAGAGCTTGCTTTCGTCGCGGTGGCAGTCGAGGCAGAACTTCATCGAGAAGGACTTCTGCTGGCCGACTTCGGCCATCTGGTCGACGCGTCCGTGACACTCGACGCAGGAGACGCCCTGCTTGACGTGAACGGCATGGTTGAAGTAGACGTAGTCGGGAAGCTTGTGGACGCGCACCCACTCCACCGGCTTGACCTGGCCGCCGCCGAGGTGATCAGGGTTGGCGATCGTCTTGCTGCCCGCCTGGAGATCGGGATTGTTGTCGGACTTGATCTTGACCGGTACGGTGATCTCGGATTTGTACTTGTTCAGCAGGGGAGCCAGCTTGGGATTGACAATCTTCTCATCCTTCTTCTCAGGATTGACGATCTCGGTCTTGATCTTCTGGTGGCAGCCCATGCAGACGTCCATCGCCGGGATGGTGGAATGCTGCGAGCGCTCGACGTTGGTGTGGCAATAGCGGCAGTCGAGCTTCAACTGGCCGACATGGAACTCGTGCGAGAAGGGGATCGGCTGGATCGGGGTGTAGCCGACCACCAGGTTGTCATCGGAGAAATAAGTGTTGACGACGAAGACGACGGTCAGGAAGCCGCCAATAGTGGCGACAGCCACGACTTCTCTCATCCGGTCAACCCATTTGGGGAAGATGTTGCTCAAGGGGATCCTCGGCTGGGCTAGGGTTCAAAAATTTTTTCACGGTGAAAAAACCGCCCGGAATGTAGCGGATTCGGACGCCTTTTCAAAGCCCTTCCGATTTTTCTCTGCTTTCGGATGCCTCATCGCAAGTCGCACAAGTGCAATCGGATGAGAGGAGATGAGATGCTATCTTAAAAAAATTTCATCCGGACTGGGACAGTGTCCATCCACTTTGATGACAGAAAATCAGAGTGGGCGACCGGGGCTCCGGACGGGAGAAGGCGACCAAGAAAGCTTGCTTCAGAGAGTGAATTTCATACCTCTGACGAGGGCGCCGGGCAGGAGCATCGACGAGGTGGAGCGGCGGAAGTAGGTGCCGGGGTCGATCAGGATTTGGCGTTCGCGGGTCAGAGCTTCGAGCTTGACGCCGAGGAGGTCAAAGAGCGAGTCGTCGAAACGCATGACATTGACGGGGGCGGCGATCCTGCCTTCTTCGACCCAGAAGCAGGCGAAGCGGGTCATGCCGGTGATCCGGCAGGCGTTGCGCTCGGAGTAGTTGAGGTACCAGAGGTTATTGAGGTAGAGTCCACGTCCCAGCCGGGCGGCGGCTTCGGCCATGGGCAGCTCGCCGGCGTCCATGTGCAGGCTGTAGGCTCTCTCATCGCCGTCGGCGCCGTTGGCGACGACCCCGTATTCCTTCGCCGAGCGCGGACTGACCAGGGCTCCGGCGTCGCGACCGGCGCGGATCAGCGGGATTTGCGGCGGGCGCAGGAAGCCGCGATCCTGAAAGTGTGGAGCGAGGCCGGCGGCGCAGTTTTCGCTGAGCCCGAGCATCGGATGCATTTGCGCCAGTCCATCCGCCAGGCGCATCAGGCTGGAGCGGCCGGACTTGCGGGCGTCGGCGGAGAACCCGCCCCAGTTGAGCATGTCCATGAATTCCTGCAGAGCGGCAGGAGCGATGTAGGCATCGTAATCGCCCGGCGGAATGCTGACTGCGGGCCGCCTCATGACTTCCAGCTCCTCTGCTGAACGGCGCAGCGATTGCCGCAGCTCGTCGGCAATGAAGGCGGAGCCGGCGAGGCAGGCTTTCACCGCCTTGTCGCCGCCGGCATGGAGTGAGTAGTCGAGATTGAATCCGGAGCTGCGGCGGAGCAGGCTGTGCCCTTGGCTGGAGGCGAAGCCGCTGGCCAGGCCGCCGGCGGCGAGGATGCCGACGAAATCGAGCCCGGCGGCTTCATCAAGCAGGGCCGCGGCAATCGCCTCGCCTTCGACTTCGGAGCCGTCGCCGAGCTGCCAGTCCTGCACTGCCGGGCCGATCTCGGCGAGGAAGGGGTCGGCAGGAATCAGCCGTGCCACTTGGCGCAATTCCGCTGCGGCGGCATGCAACTGCGCCGGCAGATCGCCGGCCGCGCCGATCCTCATCGACTTCGAGGCCTCGCGCCCCTCGCGAATCAGAGTCAACTCGAGGTCCTTCTGATCGATCCGCCCCGACTGGCGCAGCACCCCCTGGTTGAAGCGGGCGAAATAACTGTCTTCGACATGGGTCGAGGCCAGCAGGATCTCCCCCGGGGCGGCGGCCTTTTCCAGCAGCTCAGGCAGAGAGGCGAAGAGGGACTTTCGATCTGGACTCATGGCGGGGTTCCTCGGTGATGTCCGCCAGTATCGCCGCCAGCTGCCGCTTTGCAAGAGCCCGCCGCTGCGCCGCAACGACAGGATAGTTGCTCTCCACGAATCCTCGCGAATCCGCAGTTTCTTTCAGTTGCCCGCCGGATCTTCGGCAGGGAGCGGACTTGAACCGCTCTGACAGTCCGCCTTTCACAGGCGCCCCCCGCTGGGGAAACAGTCCCCGAACTCCCGAGTGTGACCTAGAAGCTCCCGACAAGGAGAGCTTGGGTTTTGCGATCAGCGTGAACTCCTCGCACCAGTCTTCCTCCGCACGTGATATTTGGTGGGGATGAAATTGTTCCGCCTCGATTCATTGCCAAGACTGGATATTCGGGGATTGCGGATTCATATTTGCCAAAGTTCCCAAATCCTTGCAGGAGAATTCCGCATGAGCGCCCGTCCCGATACCCGCCGCCGTCCCGGAGCCGATGAACGCAGCCAGGAAGAAGTCGGCTTCACCCGCGGCAATCCCTTGGCCGCCGCCCTCATCGGGCTGGTCATCGGAGCCGTCCTCGGTCTCGGATTCTACCTGGCGATCAAACCCGCCGACAAAAAAGCCGCCGGCGACGCGGGCCAGGCCGCCGGCGACGCAGGAACGGCGGCAGGAGGAGCGAGCGCCGTCAAGGCCAAAGCTCAGCAGGTCCGTGCTAATAATTTCTTCACCATCGACGCTTCCGGAACCGAATCCCCGCTCACCCTTCCCAACCGCTTCGGACCGGAATGGCGTCCCGGCACCAAGGTGGCGATGGAATTCACCGGCATCGCGCCTCCGGCCCCAGGAGCAGTCGTACGTCTCCGTCTCTTCGCCTTGAACAGCAGCGAGGATGTCAGCACCGTTTCCTGCACGGTCAAGGACGCGGCGGGAGCGACGCTCGGCAGCGCCAAGCCGAAAAAAGCCGGCGCCTGGTTCGAAGTCCCCCTAAGCAACTTCAATCCCAAGGACGGCAAGATCCGAATGGTCCTTTCCTCCGACTCCAGACTTCTTCTCTGCGCTCCTCCCGACAACGCCTTTGTCGGCCGGACCAGCGGCGAAACCTACACCCCCTACATCGAGGTCGCCTATCCCTGACTTGATGACGGAGGAAAGCTCCGTCGCCACTGGCTCCCTTGCGGCGGCGCGCTAAATTGCGCCCGCCGCAATTCTTTTACACAGAAAAAACACAAGGACTCGCCATGAGCTACCACCCCCTCGCCCAGAAGCACAACGAAGCTCTCCAGACCCACCCCCAGCTCTTCGAGCAGTTCTCCGACTTCGGCAAGCGCATCTTCTTCCCCTCGCAGGGCATCCTCGCCCAGGGCGCAGAAGCCCAGAAAGGCGCCACCCTCTATAACGCCACCATCGGCATCGCCACCGAAGGCGGCAAGGCCATGGCCCTCTCCACCATCTCCAGCCAGAGCAACATCCCGCACGCCCAGTACCTGCCCTACGCTCCTTCCTACGGCCGCCCCGACCTGCGCGCCAAATGGAAAGAGCTGATCTACGCCAAAAACCCCTCGCTCTCCGGCAAGGCCATCTCCCTGCCCGTCGTCACCAACGCCCTCACCCACGGCCTCAGCGTCGCCGGCATGCTGTTCATGAACCCGGGCGATGTCCTGGTCACCTCCGACCACTTCTGGGACAACTACGACCTGCTCTTCACCCACACCCTCGGCGGCAAAATCGCCTTCCACCAGACATTCAACGCCCAGGGCGGCTTCAACTCCGACTCGCTCAAGGAAGTCGCCTTGCGTGAAGCCAAGGGCCGCCGCAACATCACCATCGCCCTCAACTTCCCCAACAACCCCACCGGCTACTCGGTCACCAAGCAGGACCTGCCCGGCATCGTCGCCGCCATCAAGGCCGTCGCCGACGCCGGCCACCGCGTCACTGTCATCTGCGACGACGCCTACTTCGGCCTCTTCTTCGAAGAGAACGTCCTGAAGGAGTCGATCTTCGCCTCGCTCGCCGATCTCGACGAGAAGGTGCTAGCGGTCAAGGTCTGCGGCGCCACCAAGGAAGACTACGTCTGGGGTCTGCGTTGCGGCTTCCTCACCTACGCCTGCAAAGGCGCCTCGGCTGAAGCTCTCGCCGCCCTCGAGCACAAGACCGCAGGCACCGTCCGCGCCACCGTCTCCAACATTTCCAACCTCGGTCAATTAATGGTCCTCAACTCCCTCAACCACGCCGACTACGCCGCGCAGAAAGAGCAGAAATTCAACTTGATGAAGGAGCGCTACGAGACGGTCAAGCAGGTCATCGCCGCCAACCCGCAATTCAGCAAGTACTTCGTCGCCTACCCCTACAACTCGGGCTATTTCATGTGCGTCAAGATGGCGGCCGGCATCAAGGCCGACGAGTTCCGCAAGTACCTGATCAGCGCCAAAGGCATCGGTACCATCGCCATCGGCGAGAGCAACATCCGCGTCGCCTTCTCCTGCCTGGAGAAGGGCCAGATCGCAGACCTCTTCGCCAAGATGTACGAGGCCGCCGCCGAGTTCACCGAAAAGATGCAAGGCGGCTGCTGCGGTGGCGGCTGCCACTAAGCCCCGCACCCTAGTTCTCAAGCATCCCCTCGGCGCCGTCCGGAGGGATGCTTTTCTTTGCGGAGAATCGAGCGGCTCCGTAGCCCGCGGCTTGCTTATTTTATTCGGAAAGAAGAATCGCGGCGAGATGATCAAGGGCGCAGCGGGCATCGCGCAAGAAGCTTTCCCGCGTGGCACGGCGGCAGGGATCGCTGAGGGTTTTGATCAGGCGGTGCCTGATCCCGTGGGCCCTGGCGAGGGCGGCGAATGCATAGCCCTCCATGTCGACCAGGCTTGCGCCCTGGGCGGCCAGAGCGGCCCGGCGCTCCTCGCTCCATACCGGCGCAGTGACGCTGATCAGGACAGCTCCCTGGCCGCAGCCGAGCTCCGGCCAGGCAGCTTGGATGAGGGGTGACGACGTTTCGCCGCCATGATCGAACCGGATCTTTCCAGGCTCATGCAAGCGCCCGAGTTGGAAATCGTCACCCAGCCAGCCAGCGATCCCGCAGTTGAGGTGCTCCCCCAGGAGATGTGAGGGATCGGCGGCCAGCCAGCTTGAATAGCCGGCGGCAAAACTCGTCGCGCCGAGTCCGCAAACCACCAGAATGGAGGAGTCGCGCAAACGCCAGGCCTTGCAGGCGCTAGGGGAGTTCAGGATTTGTGAACCGCGTAAAAACGCTTCAGCCTCGAACTCGGTGGCGACAAACAGGCTGCGACTCATGGCAGCCTCCAGTCAATCGCATTCTGGCCGCGGCTGAGGAGCCAGGAGTTGACGGCGCTGAAGGGCTTCGAAGCGAAGAATCCGCGGTAGGCCGAGAGCGGCGAGGGATGGGCGGATGAATGGACGAAATGGCGCGCGTGATCAATCAGTTTTGCCTTCTTCTGGGCCGGCCCGCCCCAGAGGACGAAAGCACATGACCTCCTTCGCTGCGCCAAGGCCCGGATGGCGGCATCGCTAAACTCCTCCCATCCCTGCCTGGAATGAGAGAAGGCTTCTCCCCGCCGGACCGTCAAGGTGCTGTTGAGCAGGAGCACCCCTTGCCTGGCCCAGGCGCTCAAGTCGCCCGATGACGCCGCCAAGCCCAGGTCGTCCTGCAACTCCTTCAAGATGTTTTTCAGCGAGGGTGGAGCCGCCACCCCTGGTGGCACTGAGAAACACAGTCCATGCGCCTGCCCGGGGCCATGATATGGATCCTGACCAAGGATCACCACCTGCGTCGCTTCAAAAGGACAGAGCTCAAAGGCTCTGAAAACTTCATTCTCAGGTGGATAGACTTCGCCACGGCGACGCTCTGCCGCGATGAAACGCTGCAAATTCTCGTGGCGGATCGAGCCGAGCTCTGCCGCCAAAGCTTGTTGCCAATCAGAGGTCATGTGTAGTCCCGGAGTCACCTTGGTAGCTATTTGAAGAAGATACACTCATTTCCGCTCGGCGATCAACATCTTTAAATAAATTGCCTTCTAAACTTGCGCCGCTCAAAAAGTTGGCTTATAATTGAGTGCATGAACTCCATTGGAGAAGGGCGTATGGCCAGAAGCAATCGTCGCTTGCATGAGCAGATCCGTGGTTTCTACCACGGATTCAGCCGGGTTGCCGGGCAAAAAAACGGTTATTATCCCTTCGAGGACAAGCGGGAGCGCGATCTCTTCGCGGCCAAGCTCGATCAGGTCTCCCAATTCTTCCTCGTCTATGTGGGCTTTTACGCCTTCATGGGCAATCACTTCCATCTTCTCTTCGAAATGCTCGGGACGGAGCATTTGAAAGACCCTGAAATTCAGGCTCGTTACGAAATCTACTACGCCAAGGCGATCGCCGCGGGGCGGCATAAGATCCCGGATTGGAAACGCCCCGAAGTGGTGGCGGCGATCCGCAAGCGGATGAGCAGCCCCTCCGAATTCATGCACGACCTCAAGGGACAGTTTGCCGCGGAGTACAACGTTCGCCAC
>JBDKFG010000012.1:0-76220 GCA_039798785.1 Verrucomicrobiota bacterium
CAAACTCTCCATCACTTTCCTCCATCGCTGGAGGAACTTTTTTAGGTCGAGTCGAATGCCGAAGCATCCGCTCCAAGCTCTCTTTCCATCGCACTCCTCGTGATCTCCCAAACCTCGCTCGATCGCTGGCTTCGCTTTCGCTAGGCTCTCGTCTCGTTTGCCACATCAGCGGCGGGTTCATAGAATATCGCCAGTCCATTCCCTGTCCAGAGGGCTTTTGAAGTTTTTTCGCATTTTTCCAAAAAAATCGCATAAATCATTAATTATTAATAAGATAAAAAATACTAACAAGCATCGACCGCGAGCAAATGGGGGGGAAGTCCAGCTCCAGCCCACACTTCTTCGCTTTCACGATTTATGGCCCGGCACTTGCGTTTGAACTTGCATGGAGCATCAATACAACCAGGCGACACGCGCCTGACAGGGAGGGCAGCATGGCTGAGGATCCCACACCATCCTTCATTGGCTCAGAAGACCATATCGGCTCTGCCGAGTCGGAAGGCGAGTTCAACGAGTTTGTCGAGAACCAGCTCAGCGACATGATCGACAAGATTCTCGCCGACGGAGGCCTCGAAGGTCAAGGAGGCCGATCCAGCGAGATCATCGTCGAGATGGACGACATCTCGCCGCCGACCTTCAGCTACGGTGGCGGCAAGGGCGGGGGCGGCGGCAAGGGCGGCAAAGGGCCTGGAGAAGGTGCTGAGAAGCTGCGCTTCAGCGTCTCCCGCGACCGCCTGATGGAGCTGATCGCCGAGAAACTCGGCCTTCCTGATCTCAAAAAGCAGGGCAAAGGCAAGATCAAAGAGGTCTCCCTCGAATACAAGACCTTCGGACCCGCCGGCGTCATCCTCGATAAGCGCCGCACATTCCGCAGGGCTTTACGCTCCAGCGTCGGCACCGGCACCTATGCCCCGCAGGACGGCAAACACGACATCGTCTTCCGCAAGCGAGATCGGCGCTACCGCCTGCCCGAGCGGGTCGAGAAGCCGCGCTTCAAGGCGGTGGTCTTCTACATGGGAGACATCTCCTACTCGACCCACGGCGAACGCCTCGAACTGGAAAAACGGGTGGTCGACTTCATTCGCGCCTGGCTCGACTTCAACTACGGTCCGGGAGCGGTCGAGCACCGCTACTTTGTCCATGACTCCGAGGCTCACGAGGTCAGCGCAGAGAACTTCTTCAACATCGAGAACGTCGGCGGCACCAAGGCCTTCCCCGCCTTCGAGCTGGTCGCCAACGTCGCCTTCAACGAATACGATCCCGAAAGCACCAACTTCTACGGCTTCTACTTCGGCGACGGCGAGCTCTTCGCCACCGACGCCGCCGAGATCTCCGAGATCATCCAGGGCCAGGTCTTCAGCACCTTCTCGCGTGTCGGCGTGGTCGAGGTTAAACCCTCGTCAATCTCCAATCTCGTCGACAAGCTGCGCGAACGTTTTGCCGGCGACAGTCTCGTCCGCCTCGAGCGACTCGACAGCAAGAGCGACATCGTCCGCACCATCCGCAGCCTCTTTGGCGAGCGATGATCACAGCAGGAGGATCCCATGCGAAGCATCCGTACCGACAGCGAACTGGCCTTCCTCGAAAGCCGCGTCCTCCATCACGCCGCAGCTTTTGGCAGAACTCTGCCGGAGATGCGCTTCTTCATCCTCAACCCGATGGAATTCTCGTCACTGTTGATCAAGCACGTCTATCCGGTGTCGCCGCCGAACATGTGGGAAGGCAAGGAGATGGTGCAGACCCGCAACCGCATCGAGAGCGGCCAGGAGTCGTCGCTCTACTACGAAGTGGTGCAGACCGGCCGACCTTCTTACGCCTATCTCAACGAGACCAACAACGCCATGACCCAGGCCTCGGTGATGGCGCACGTGGTCGGCCACTGCGAGTTCTCAGAGCTCAACGTCATGCGCGACTCCGACGATGACCGCACCGAGAAGGTGATCCACCTCGCCCGCAAAGCCGAGCAAGCCCGCCGCTCGATGGGAGAGATGAGCTGGCGGAGCTGGTGGAACGCCTGCGAATCCGTAGCCCCCCTTATCTCTCCCAATTCTCAGTACAATCTCGCCGGTTCGATCGAGACCGACGCCTCCAATGCCCAGGCCGCGATGGAACACGAAGAGCATGACAAGCCTCTGCTCAGCAGCATCCCCTACTCCTCCACCATCCAAGAGATCCTGATGCCGGAGCAGCTCAAGACCGAACGCCTGGTCAAGGAGGACGAACGCCGACGCGCCCGCGCCGAAACCCTCTCTCGCCGCGGCTACAAGCTGCGCGCCCCCTGCCAGGACATCCTAGGTTTCCTCCGCGACTACGCCCCGAAATCGGCGGCGGAACGCTCCGTCCTCGACTACCTCTACGCCGTCCGCTGCAAGTCAGACTTCGTCGGCCGCACCCAGATCATGAACGAAGGCTGGGCGATGTACTGGGAAAAGAAGATCATGACCGAGCTCTTCAAGGAGCGTGCCTGCACCGGCATCATCGAGTCCTGCAAGGTCTTTTCCGGCGTCTGCTTCCCGCGCCCCTGGTTCCAGCGCAACCCCTACCACCTCGGCTTCCACATGTGGAACCGGATCGAAGAGGACTGGAACAAGGGCCGCCTGTCGAAGCAGTACAAGGACGAGACCTCGCGTCAGAGCCAGGCGGCCTGGAACCAAAAGCCGGACATGCCCGCGATCGACTTCATGGGCCACCTCGTGCGCACATGCACCGACCACGAATTCCTCCGCCGCTACCTCAGCCTCGAAATGGTCGAGGAATTCCACCTCAACCGGGTCGACAAACGGATGGCCCAGCAGATCGGCCTCTCCGCCGACGACATCGTCCGTGAAGACCGCCGCTACGTCTGGGTCAAGCCCGATGACGTCAAGGACGACATGCTCAAGCTCTTCACCCACTTCCACCGCCCCCGCCTCTATCTGATCGACACCGACTTCATGGACGGCGGCCTCCTGATCTACCACCGCGACGACGGCCGCGCGCTGCGCAGCGACTGGATCAAGCCGACCTTGAAGAACATCAACCTGATCTGGAAAGGCCCGGTCTGCCTCTTGACCAAGGAGAACCTTTACACATGGACCGCCGGCAACTACAATGAGCTTCGCGCCTCCGCCCCCGACTTCGAAACCGTCTGTGCCCGCATGTTAGACGGCGAAAAACCCTACAAACGCTGAACCCATAGCCAGGATCCCCGATGAAAGACAAACTCAACCAGTTGGAAAAGGCCCTGTTGGAATCCGATCTGCCGCCGCACAAGCGCATGGAGATCCTCGCCATCCTGGCCGAACTGCGCCAGGACGACAAGCTCATCCATCCCGATCAGACCGGCATCCTCAGCCAACGTCTTCTCGAATTCGAATCCCGCCATCCCGAATTCAGCGGCACCATCGGCCGCCTCAGCTCTCTCCTGGCGGGCAGCGGGCTGTAAGAGTCCATTCCTCAAATGTTGCCACGCAGCAAAACCAAGCTCTCATCAGAAGCTTGGTTTTGCGATTTTAAAGAATTTTCTCCGAATTTCCCCAAAAGCCGCTAAGAAAGTCGCTGCCGTGCCATCATAGAGGCAGCAGGCGATGCGCCGGCCAGGAAAAGCAGATGACGGATTCCGACAAGAAGCGACAGATCGCGGAAGCGCTCGCCCAATACGAGGGCGCGCTGCTGCGTTACGCCACCGGCCTCTGCGGCCACGGCGACATCGCCCGCGACGCCGTGCAAGATGCCTTCATCAAACTCTGGAGCCTCGGCCCGGCAGACCAGCCGCAACAGCTCCGCCCCTGGCTCTACACCGTCGTCCGCAACCGCGTCTATGAAATCCTGCGCAAGGACAAACGCATGTTCTCCACCGATCCGGCGCGACTGC
This sequence comes from Verrucomicrobiota bacterium, assembly GCA_039798785.1. GTDB lineage: Bacteria > Verrucomicrobiota > Lentisphaeria > Lentisphaerales > Lentisphaeraceae > CAMCSH01. The sequence goes on from JBDKFG010000012.1 coordinate 3,854, forward strand.
CGCAACAAGAAGGCACCGCCAGCCATCCCTCCGATGTGCTGCGTGCTACCGAAGAAGCGCAACAGCTGCAGCGCCTGGTGGCGGTCCTGCCCGAACGCGAACGCGAACTCATCCGCCTCAAATACCAGGACGGACTGAGCTACCAGGAAATGAGCGGCGTCACCGGCCTGAGCATCTCCCACATCGGCGTCATCCTTCACAAAACCATCAAAGCCCTGCGTCAACAGGCCGGCCGCAACGACGGCCAAGGAGTCCTCGCATGAACATGGAAATTCAGCCCGAGGACGGCGATCTGCGGGTGACGCAATACATCCTCGGTGAAATGAGCCCCGCTGAGCGAAGCGCCTTTGAAGCCGACGTGGCGGCCAACCCTGAATTGGCTCGTGAAGTCGCCGACATGAACGCCTTTTCCACCTCCCTCGGCGGCGCCTTGGCGTCAGTGCCAATGCCCAGCCTAGCCCCCGGGCAGCGCGATCAGCTTCTGCAGGGCCCAGCCACTGCCAAAGCCGCCGGTCTATCGAGCGGATGGATCCTGTCACTCGGCGGTGGCCTGGCGGTCGCCGCAGCCTTGCTCATCGTCTTCCTTCCCGGCCTGCGGCAGAAAAATGCGCCGCAGGAGCAAGTCGCCTTGCGGGCCCCGCAAAAGCCCACAATGGAAAAACGCCAAGAGCTCGATCTGAAGGATGTTGCCGCAGTGGCGCCGAAACCGGAAATGACCGACAGTAAGCAGGCAAAAGTCGCCGCGGCGTCGGCCCCGAAACCCGCCGCCGCGATGGCGGAAGAACCCAGTCTCATGACCGTCGCACCGCCGCCGCAAGCGATGAAGGAATCGCGAATGGCGGCCAAAACCTCAAGCGTCCAGACTAGGAAAATCGCCGTCGAAATACCACGGTACGAAAGGCTGGATCTGAGCGACAAGAAACTGTGGCGCCATCTCAGCCCCGAGGAAACGGCGCTGATCAAGGCCTGCGTCGCGCAAAGCTCCGGATTCAAAACCTGGGGAAGCACCGTGCCCAAGAATATCATCGCGGATCCGATCCCCACCAATATCGGGATTCGGCGGCAGGCAGGATCGAAGCCTGACATCTTCTTTTCCTGGAATGGCAGTCTGCTTTCCATCGACGATCGACTCTTGTGCGTTCCTGAGGAACAGGCTCAAACCTTGAAGTCCATCTTCACCCGCTGGGCGAATGAAGACAATGAACGTGTCAAACAGGCCATCCTGCAGCAGCCCTTGCCCCTTGAATATCGCGTCGGTTCCTTCAAGGACGGCGGCAGCCTGTCTGGCCTCGCCCGCGAGTTCTATGGCGACGCCAAGTTGTGGAAGCTGATCTATGAAGCCAACAAGAAAACACTCAAGTCTCCCGATGAAGTCAAAGACGGCATGCTGCTGACCATTCCGAAGAAGGCGGAATAAGCCCAAACTCGATCGGGACGATCGAGCCACATCGAGCAGCAAAAACCCGCGCTTTTCAGCGCGGGTTTCTGTTTCAGATCAAGGCTCCGATCAGAAGCACTTGGTCTGGCCGGGGACGGCGATCGGGTAGAGACCGTCTTTGCCGGGCAAAACCAGGGTTTCTTTGCGGGCGACGACTTCGGGATCGAAATAGCGGAAGTTCGAGTTCAGCATTGCATCCCAGGTGATCTCCTTGCCCGAGTAGGCGGCGGTGCGGCCCATGATGGCGGTAAGAGTGGAGTGGGCGCCATATTCACCCTCGTTGAGGATTTTCCCTTCGGCGAGGTTGTTCATCAGGTCGACCCATTCGTTGGCGTGGCCACCGGGGTTGGGACCTTTGAAGCGCCACAGCGACTTGCCGTCATGGTCGTCGATACGGCCGTTGCAGTTGACCGTGCCCTTCTCGCAGACGAGATGCTCGGAGACGTCGTTCCAGGCGCCGGGGATGTGGCCGCCGTAGCTCTGCAGGGTGACGCCGTTGGCGTAGGTGTATTCGATCGCGGTGTGGTCGAAGATCTCGCCGAATTTCTTCTGGCCTTTGCGGACTTCGCGACCGCCAAAGCCGCGGGCCTTGATCGGAGTCGAGCCGTTGAACCAGTTGAAGACGTCGAGGTTGTGGATGTGCTGCTCGCAGATCTGGTCGCCGCAGAGCCAGTTGAAGTAGTACCAGTTGCGCATCTGATAATCGAATTCGCTGCCTTGCTGGTCGCGGACCCAGACCCCGGCGTTGACCCAGTAGACGCGGCCGCTGAGGATCTTGCCGACCAGACCGGACTGGACCTGCTTCAGGGTTTCGCGGTAGCCGTTCTCGTGATGGCGCTGCAGGCCGACGGCGACATAGAGGTTCTTCTTTTTTGCTTCTTCGACCGCGGCAAGCACCTGGCGGATGCCCGGAGCGTCGACCGCCACCGGCTTTTCCATGAAGACGTGCTTATTCTGCTTCACTGCGTACTCGAAATGCGGCGGACGGAAGCCCGGGGGAGTGGCGAGGATGACCATGTCGCAGCCGGAGTCGACGGCTTTCTGGAAAGCGTCAAGACCGCTGAACTTGCGATCGCCGATGTCGATCTGCTTGGGGCGTTGCTGGGCGACGCGATTGAAGTGGTTGGCGGCGCCGTTGACGGCATCTTCGAAGTAATCGGCGAGGGCGACTATGACAGCATTGGGGTTGGCTTCTAGTGCCTGAGTGGCGGCTCCGGTGCCGCGCCCGCCGCAACCGATCAGAGCGATCTTGATGGCAGGCTTGACTTTGTCCTCGGCAGCAGAAGCGCCAAGGGCGAAGGCCCCGGCACCCAATGCGCCGATTTTGAGGAAGTTGCGTCGATCGGAAGTCAAGGGTAAAAGTCCGCGGAAGGCCATTTTGATTCTCCAGATTTTGTATCTTGTTAGGTGGATCGATTCTCCCCGCGACAAGGGGGAGGCTTGCCAAGTAATGACACGAATTGGGCCTTGATGTTGCAGGCAATCCCTATTTTTTGACACGGAAGCTCAGCTCTTCAAGATCTTGCGCCCTCATCATTCATCAAGCTTTTGAAGCTTTCCTTGCTGTCCATTCCGCAAAGTCGTTCCCGAGCTATAGTTCGCGACCAGAAAATCAAAATTCCCAAGGAGCCCCCATGTCCCTGCCCAAGGTCCTTTCCGTCAATCACGACCTCCCCATCCGCACCGACAAGCCGGTCCACTCCGGCAAGGTCCGCTCGGTCTACTGGCTCAGCGCCGCCGATTCGGCCCGCCTGATCAAGGAGAAGGGCTACAAGGTCCCCGCCGACACCCCCCTCGCGGTGATGGTCATCTCCGACCGCATCTCGGCCTTCGACTGCATCTGGCGCGGCCAGGACGGCCTCGACGGCATCCCCGGCAAGGGCCTCGCCCTCAACTCCATCGCCTCGCACTGGTTCAAGACCTTCGAGGCCCGCGGCCTCGCCGGCAACCACATCCTCGACATCCCCCACCCCTACCTGTGGATCGTCCGCCAGGCCCGCCCGGTCAAGGTCGAAGCCATCGCCCGCGGCTACATCACCGGCTCGATGTGGCGCGATTACTCGAAGGGCAAACGCGACATCTGCGGCATCGCCATGCCGGAAGGCCTGAAGCAGAACCAGAAACTGCCCGAAGTCATCGTCACCCCCTCCACCAAGGGCATCCTCAAGGGCATCCCCGGCGTCCCCGAGGCCGATGACGTCAACGTCACCCGCGCCCAGATCACCGCCAACCTCAAGGACTTCGGCCTCAAGTCGGAAGCCGATCTCGCCCTGCTCGAAAAACTCCTCAAGGACGGCTTCGCCGCCATCTCCGACGAGCTCGCCAAGATCGACCAGGTCTTCGTCGACACCAAATTCGAATTCGGCTACGTCAAGGAAGCCGACGGCAGCGAGAAGCTGATCTACATCGACGAAGTCGGCACCCCCGACTCGTCGCGCATCTGGGACGGCCCCGCCTACCGCCAGGGCAAGATCGTCGAGAACTCCAAGGAGGACTTCCGCCAGATCCTCTTGAGCACCCTCGACAGCGACATCCTCCTCAACAAGGACCGCATGCCGGAACGCGAAGCCCTCGCCGCCAAGACCCTCCTGCCGGTCGAAACCATGATGCGCGTCTCGGCCACCTACGTCGGCATCGCCGAAAAGATCCTCGGCCGCAAACTCGTCATTCCGCAGGATCCCCGCGCCGAGCTTGACGGCGTTCTCAGCGCCTACGGCATCCGCGCCTGATGAAAACCCTCCGCCAAACCCTGCTCGTCCTGGTCTGCCTCCTCGTCGCCGGTTGTTTCGACCTCGACGAGAAGATCACTTTGCACGACGACGGCTCAGCTCAAATCGAGCTGAACTGGTCAGCGGAGAAGGCCCGTGCCGACCTCGCCTCCGACCTGCAAACCGCCGCTTCGGGCCAGGCTGGCGGCCTCGGATTTTTCGATGAGAAGGCGATGCGCAACTACCTGGCGAAAATCCCCGGAGTCGAGATCGACGTCGCGCGCTGCTGGGAGAAAGACCAGGTCAGACACGGCCGAGCCATCTTGCAAGTCAAAGACCTGCGCGCCGCACTCAAGGCCGGTCTACTGCCCCGCACCACCTTGAATTTCGACAAGAAGACCGGCTTGTGGACTCTTGAGATGAAGCCCGACGCCGATCTCGACCGCAAGGCCTTCCCTCCGTCCGAGGCCGAGGCAATCCGCCAGATCCGAATGAAACTCTGCTTCGAAGTCCCCGGCGAGCTCATCAGCCACAACGGCCACAGCAAAGACGGTGACAAGGTAACCTGGGAATTCGGGCCGCAGCGCAGCCTCCTCGGCGCTCCTCGCGCCTTTACAGCCAGCTTCAAGAGTGACAAGCTGAAGAAACCCTGAAGTCAATACAGCGCCGCGGCCTTGATGCAGAAGCGCCTCTTCAATCACCCCAGAATCTCGGCGCCACCGTAGCGTTCCGCTTCGCCGAGGATGGCAGCGCGGACGCCACGCAGCAGACTCCAGCCTTGCGGCCCGAGCCCCTGACCCAGCAATTGGGCAAAGCGTTCCTGCGGGCCCGAGTCGAGACGGCGAAACTCCTCTCCTTTCCAGGTCCAGAGCCCCTCGCCTCGAAAGCCGAAATCAAGCCCGAAGCCGCTGGAAAAGGACTCCTCTTGAAGAGGATTGAAACCAGGACTGAGATTGTCACGGATGCCGTCGCGCAGACGCAAGCCGATGCGAGCCAGGGACTCGCTGTGTTCGACAGGATCGAGATGGCGGTGCCGCCAATGATCGGAAAGACGATCCATCGCGTCGTCGAGTGCCCGGAGACGGAGCTGGGCCGGCGGCGATTGCAGGCGTTCAAGCAGGCTCGAATCGGGACTCGGGCTGACCCAGGACTCCTTGAATCCAAGCCCCTCCAGCAGGGCTGGGTCGCCGGAAATCTGAAATGAGGACTCGGAGCTCAGCACCAGCTCACCTTTGCGGTTCAATGCAGCGTTGACCCCAGAAGCCGATCGGTTGATCCGGGAGAGGAGCGAATCGACGGTGTCGACCCCGGCAGAGACGAGAATGTCAATGCCATTGAGGCGGAGCGAACCTGAAGCGCTCAGGGGCGAGTCCGCCAATTGAGAAAGGCTGACGGTGGCGTTGTCGTCACTGCTGCCGCCAAGAGCGATGCCGGCCGTGCTGCGGGCGAGGGGTGCCTTCAGGTCATCCTTCCTCCCTCGAAGCTCGTCATCTAGCTGTCCGGCGATCCCAGCCCAGGCGATGAGATCGGCTCGGTAACGCCGCAGCGCCTCGCTACGAGTCGACAGGCTCAGGACTCGGTCGGCCGTGTCTGAGGGCTCAGGGCTGACTCGGGGCCGGGCCTCCGGCCGCATCAAAGCAACCAGACTGCTCAACTCGCGGCTGCTCGGCGCAATCCACATCGCACTCATCCCCCCCGTCCTCAATCTACTCCGTTCCCGCACCGACGCATCAGGCTTGCAAGATGAGCCCTGAGGGGCTTATAATGGGCTGAGGAGGCGCCACCGTGAAATTCTGGATTCCCCTGCTGCTGATCGTCGCCGGACTTGGCCTGTGGCTGCACCGGCCTCCGACGCCGTCGGCCCCGCCGATCCTGGTCGCCGCCAACACCTGGCCCGGCAACGAGGCGCTCCTCGCCGTCCGCCGCGACAAAGCCGGCAATTACAAATCCACCCGCCTCGGCAACGCCACCGAAGTCGCCTGGGCCTTCAAGAACCGCAGCGCCGACCTCGTCAGCCTGACCCTTGACGAAACCTTGCGACTGGCCCAGGACGAGCCAGACCTGGTGGTGTTGACCCTGATCGACTGGTCCGCCGGCGCCGATGGACTGGTGATGAAAGACGCCAGCAAAGGGCTTGGAGGACTTCGCAGCTCCCGTCTGGCAGTGGAGTCGACGGCTCTCGGGCAATATCTCTTCAACCGCATCTGCGAGCAGGGCGGCATCCATCCCAGCGAACTGCAGCTGGTGCCGCTGCCGGTGGACGCGCATTTCAAGGCCTGGAAGGAATACCGCATCGACGCAGCGATCAATTTCGAACCTGAACTCTCGCGTCTCCGCCGCGAAGGCGGCCAGCTCGCTTGGGACTCCCGCCAGGTCCCCGGGGAAATCGTCGATTGTCTCGTCACCCGCAGATCGCTGCTGCGTGATAAAAAGCCTCAGATCGAGGCCTTCCTCGGCGCTTGGCAGTCTGAGCTGGCGCTGATCGAAGCGCGCGATCCGGACCAGATGGCCCGCATCGGCCAGAAGCTCGGCCTGGATCCAGACGAAACCCGGGCTGCTTTCGCCGGCGTCAAGCTGTTGCAATCCGCCGAAGCTGAGCAACACCTGCACAGCGAGCTGCTCGCCCGCACCGCCGAACGCATCCAGGAGCAGATGCTCCGCTCCGGGCTGATCCGCCGCGTCATCCCCCTTCGCGACCTACTCCCTCCCCGACCCGGAATTGTTCCGGAAAAGCGCTGACCGGAGCTTTTTATGCCGCAATTCACCCCGCGGGCTTTGGATTTTCCAGTCTCGGAGTGTTATTCTTTGAGCGAGTTCCGGAGAGCCCGTAAGCATGAGCCGAACCAAGGTGATTGATCCCGATCTGCCGCGCCGCCGCGGACGCCAAAGCTCCGCGGCGCCGATTACGACGCCGCGTTTCCCGATGCGAGAACTGAACGCCTGGCTCCGTCGCAATCTCAGCTGGGACCACGCCGCCTGGATGCTCCTGATGGAAGATCTCAAACGCCAGGGATTCAGCTACTGGACCGATCATGCCGCGGGGCAGGACGCTCTCGGCCTCTACCTCGAGAGCAAGCGCCAAGGCCTCCAATTTTCTATGCCCTCCCACATCACAAGCAGCAAGGAAGAAGCCAATGCCCGCTAAAAAAGCCGCCCCGAAAGCGACCCACGGATTGAGACAGCCCGAGCTTCTGGAATTCGAACCGAAAAAATCCGCCGCCAAGGCAGAGAAGGCCCCCGCCAAGCCCAAGGCAGAGAAGGCCCCCGCCAAGCCCAAGGCAGAGAAGGCCCCCGCCAAGCCCAAGGCAGAGAAGGCTCCCGCCAAGCCCAAGGCAGAGAAGGCTCCTGCCAAGCCCAAGGCAGAGAAGGCTCCCGCCAAGCCCAAGGCAGAGAAGGCTCCCGCCAAGGCCGAGAAGGAAAGTCCTAAGCCGGTCGAAGCCAAAGCTCCGGCTCCCTATGTCGCACCTGAGCCCCGCCGCCACATCCCGGAAAATCCCAAGCTGCCGGTCCACCCCTTCCCCGAAACCTTCTTGCGCGAGTGGCTGAAGGGCCGCCGCTTCTGGAACAACGCCGAATGGCTGGAACTGATGACCACACTGGAGCGAAACGGCAACGCCTGGTGGGTCTCCACCCAGGAACGCCGCGACCAGATCGGCTTCTTCCTCGAATCGCAGCGCGACAGACACTGATCTGAAGCGACGCTCTCTTAAGGAACCCGGGGCAGTCCCCGGGTGTCCTTGTTTTTGCCTCCTCACTCCCATGCCTTGGAACCCGGACTGCCATGTCTTCCATTCGCCACGCCGCCCTCGCCTGCCTCACCCTAATGCCGCTCCTTCCCTCGCGGCTCGTCGCGGAAGAGGCCGTCGCGGAAGCACGCCCATTCGAACGCCGTTGCGTCCTCCGCGGCACCGCCGTCCCATCGCAAGGCGCCGACCTCCTGTCCCGGGCGGGCTTCATCCCCCTGCAGAGCATCGTTCCCGACGGCACCTGGGTCGAAAAAGGCGCAGTGGTGGCGGAATTCGATGCCGCCGAGGCGCGGGCGGAACTGGAGAAGCGCTTGCGCGAGCGCGATGTGGTCGAAGCCGAGCTGCAGGCCGAACTGCGCAAGATCGAGAATCGCGAAATGGAGATGCGCGACCGCCTCGCCACTCTCGAAGGAAAGCTCGAGGTCGCCCAGGCCCGCCTCGCCGACCTGAAAAGCCTGCCGCGCCTGAGCGAAGTCGAGATCGCCGAAGGCCGGGCCCGGGTCGCACGTCTCGAGTTCAAAGCCGCGGAAGAGGAACTCAAGCGGGTCAAGATCAGCGTCGAGAAGGGTTTCGCATCCGTCGTCGAACAGGCCGGAGCGGAGAAAATCCTCGCCGTCAAACAGGCCGGCGCCGAACTCGCCGAAGCCGAGCTGCTCATCGCCCGACTCCCTGCCGAAGAAGAGGACATGCGCAGCCAGGAACTGGAGATCGCCACCATCGAGGCCGAGCTCAAGCTTGCCAAATTCGAAATCTCCCAGGGCGACGGCACCGCCAAGCTCCAACGCCAGGCGGCGATGGCGAAAAAGGCCGTCCTCGACCGCATGATCGAGCAGGCCCGCGAAAGCGTCGACGGCAGCATCTTCCACGCCCCCGTCGCCGGCTTCGTCCGCCACGGCGAACACCGCACCCGGATCGAGCCAGGGGTGAAGTTCTTTCCCGACTTCCGTTTCGCCTCCATCCCCGACCTGAAATCCCTCGACTTTCACACTTGGCTTCCCGAGGTCGACCGGCCCTTCTTCGAGACCGGCGCCCCCGCCGAGATCAGCGTCTACGGCCGCGCCGACACCCGCCTCTCCGGCAAGATCGCCGAGATCTCATCCCTGCCGATCGACCTGGCAGAACGCCAGAAGATCGGCTTCGGCCGCAAGGCCCAGCCCAGCGGCATCAAGGTCTACGAAGCCCTGGTCAAGCTGGATACCGTGCCGGATTGGCTCCGCACCGGCATGCACGCCGAAATCCGCCTCGCCGCCCGCGGCGCCGCCCGCCCCGCCGTCCCCCTCTCCCTGATCCGGATGAACGGCGGCCGTCCCTGGCTCGCCCGCCAAGGCGTCTTCGGCGAAGTCCGCGGCAGCTCCGACGGCGGCTGGTTCTACTTCGACGACCAGGATGCCCTCGGCCAGCGCTTCTCATCGGAAGGCACCTGGCCGGAAAACAACGGCGAACGCAGCGCCAACCCGGGCAAGATCCAGGCGGTGATGGGAGCCGTCCAGGCTGCCTCGGCCGCCATCGTCGCACTGCCCGACGTCGCACGCGACAGCCGCCTCGCCTGGCTTCTCGACGAAGAAAGCCTGGTCAAGACCGGCGACCTGATCGCCAAACTCGACCGCCGCTCCGCCGAACGGGGCCTCGACACCGCCGAAAGCGAACTCGCCTCGGCCCAGGCGAAGCGCGACTCCGCCGCCCGCGACTCCGACATGGCCGGACGCGATCACGACTTCCGCAAGCTCCGCGAGGAAAACCAGCTGCAGCAATTCGTCCTCGAGCTCCGCAAGAAGAACGGCCAGGCCCCTGAAGACCCCTCGCCGAAGCCGCCCCTGAAACTCGGCGACATCGAGATCCCCGCCGGCGCCGAAAGGAAGGCCTTCCTCAAGGCAAGGCGCGACCTCTGCGCTGCCACCGCCGAACTCGCCGCCGCCAGCCTTGAGCTGCACCGCCTGCAGGCCCGCCCCAGCGAATTCGTCTCTCCCGCCGAACTCGAAAAGATCAGCAACGCCTGCCACCGCCAGGAACTCCTGCTCACCAAGGCTCAGATTGATCTCGCCCGCGCCACCCGCGGCCCGGCCCCCGAAGAAAGAGCCAAGGGCGACCAGGAATATTTCGAGAAGAAGAACGGCGCCTTCCGCTCGGTCCGGCGCGCCGCGATGGAGCTGGCGAAGAAGAACAAAGATCTGTCCCAGGCCGAAAGTGAACTGGCGATCAAGAAGAGCGAGCTCGCCGTCGCCCGCCGTCACCTCTCCAACGTCGAAATCCGAGCCCCCGCCGCCGGCCTTCTCCGCTATGAACGGATCTGGGACTCCGGCGCCCTCCGGCGCCCCTCCGCCGGAGTCGTCGTCCGCGACGGCAGTCGACTCTTCTCCATCCCCGACACTTCGCGACTCGCCGTCGTCGTCCAGCTGCCGGAACACCGCTACGCCAAGATCAAGGTCGGGCAGAAGCTGCGCATCCGCCTCCCCTCCGACAGCAGCGCCGGCGAACTCGAAGGCACGGTCCGCGAAGTCGGATCCCTCTTCGAAGCGCTCGAAACCCGCAGCTCGGGCGGCAACCAGGCCGAACCCCTCGGCGAAACCGTCTTCACCATGATCATCGACGTCAACACTGCCGGCCGCAAACTCAAACCCGGCGCCTTGGCGGAAGTGATCTTCCCGTGAAGCTCCCTGCCGATGGAGCCCTTCAACGAACACGACTGGTCGGGCAATGGTGGCGCAGCTCCTTCTGAAATGCTGGGCGGGAATTGAACTCCCCGGTGTGCGCAGCGAGGAGTTCGGCGTCGCGGCAGCGACGGGGCGACAGGTGCCCTTGGAGATGCCTGGTGCGCGCCATTAGCGATCGCCGAAATGTCATCCTGTCGCATCGCGACGGCATTTCTCCTGCGAGCCATCCGAGGGGCCCCAAAAACCGGCTACACTCATGCCTTTGCTTAGCGATGCGACGAGCCACCAAGACCGTGCATGCATCTGCTTGTTTTGGACTTGCACGCTCCGCATCTTGCAGGGGGTTCCCTGGACTGGTGCAGCAACCTGGACAGGCGCGGTTCAACCCGCCTTTTTGAGTTCGATTTTGGCCGGTGCCGGCAGCTTGCGCAGGTCGGACCAGAAGGGGCGCTCGTTCATGAAGCCGCCGTGGCCGGTGCCGCGGATGATCTGGTAATGGATACGCGGACCGCACAACTTCACCAAGGGGTCGAAAATTGCCGGCGGGCTGAGGGGATCCTGGTCGCTCGAATAAAGATAGAATTCGATTTCGGGAGAGGCCTTGAGATTGGCGGCTTCTTGCGCCGGATCAATCAGATCCAGAGGGCCGAAATCGATCGTGTCGGCGAGCTTCAAGGCCGGGCTGTTCATCGTGAAATGCGCCAGAGCCTCCTCCCCGAGGAGCCACTCGCGGGGGTCCGACCCTTCCTTCGCCATCCTGTCGAAGATCTCGGTGTAGAAATCGCTCAGGGACTGCTTGCCGGAGCCGTAACATTCGATGCGATTGCAGACGGTGTTGAGGGGATTGCTGGGGTTGTCGATTTCGAGCTCGTCGATACAGACCGCCTTGACCACTGCCTCGAGGGCTTCGCGATGGACGGTCTTGCCGTCGGGGCTGATGTACTGCAGAATGCCGGCCAGCTGCGGCCATTCACTGTCTTCGGAAAGGAAGATCAGCCCGGCGTAGCCAAGACTGTGCCGGCCTTCGAGGCGCAGAGAGCCGAAGCTGAAGCCGTTTTTCGGATCGTCGAGATGCCGGCGAAGCACCTCAAGGCGGGAACGGCACTCGGGGTGGGCGGCGAGGAAGCGGGTCAAGTTGGCATGATGGGCGCGCAGTCGCAACTCGGCGTCGAGCTGCGGCTTGTCCATCGGGGCGTGGCCGTGCAGGTGCAGGCTGCTGATCGAGCCGGGACAGATCTCGAGATAGCGGTGGCCGATCATCGCGCCATAGCTTTGTCCGACGATGCACCAGCGCGAATCCTCGCCGTAAAGGCTGCGGCGCAGCGCCTCGGAATCGAGCACGATGGCGCGGCTCAGATAGAGGCGGAGACGCTTCACCGAAGCAGCGTCGGCGCCGTCGGGAAAGAGACTGCCGCAGCCGGTGCCGCGCTGATGAAGCATGACGAAGTCGCGATCGGGTGTGCGCCGCATCAAATCCATGTAGCCTTCTTCGGTGAAGGCTCCCGGGCCGCCGTTGTAGTAGATCACCGGCTCCTTGCCGGAGGGCCGCCGCGCTTTGAGTCGATGCCAGAAGACCCGGACCCGCGGCGATGTCGCTTCGGCCCAGTCCTCCGGCACTTCGATCCATCCGTAATCCATGAACTTCGGCAGGCCCTTGAGGAATCGCTTCTGCCGGGCGTCGAGAAGCGGCAGGACTTCGTCATTCTTGAGAACGCGGACTTCAGCTTTTGCGGGGCTGCTCGCCAGCACCGGCGCGGACGTCTCCGCAGGCGCCGCGGCGAGAGAGGAGATCCAGCAGGAAGCAGCGAGAAGGAAAGTGAGAAGGCGCATGGGCAATCCTAAGTCTCAAGGTTGAAAGGTTGCTAGGTTGAGGAGATGGCGGCTCGCCTTTCAATCTTTAACCTAATTTGGGCAAACCGAGATTTCGGCGGAATCGGCCCCTGGATTCGCCACGGACTAGGCAGCGCCAAGGACGCCATAGTAGCCCGGAAACCGACTCTGGCAAATGTCCCGGGCTCCTCCCCTCCTCCCGGACAAGAGTGAGCAATGCCGGGCGTGTGAGCGTCTGCCGCGCCTTCCGCAAGGTCGATCCGATCGCGCCGGACTCCGTGCCCTCGAATCTGATCTTCCTGTCGGAGCCGTCGACAAGGCGACTAAGATTTGCGCTTCCCACAAGGAAGGAACCCAACGATCTGATCGAGCGCCACCATAACAAACAGCAGTGAGCGGCGGGCATGGCAGCCATGCCTCACATTCCAGCGGCAACCCGGCAGAAAAACGGTTACCGGACCTTGCGCTCTCCATTGCTCGAGCCAATTCATCACGGTGAGCGTGAGTATCTTCTGGCCTGCCAGAAGATCAGCGGGGCGCGGCCTAGCGGACGCCGGTTCCGAGTTCTTCCAGACAGCGCTCGAGGGCGATAAGATGACGGAGCTCCTGGACTCACGGGGATAGCGCCAAGCTATCCGCGCTTCGCTCACCGTCTTTATAGCACCTCAAGGTGCCCATGCGTTCACGGCGTGCCGGCCGTCTCAATCTCTTCTGAAAGGACGATCTCCGGCAACTTATCACGGGACGGAACGCTCAAGATGAGGGCCGCGGGATCCTCGCTATCCTTGGTGGGATCACGACTGCACACGCCGTCAAGAACTCCAATCCTGTAGAGCTGTTCCTGCAGTGAGACATCCTCCCCCATCAAGATCAGCTTGCGGCTTCCTTTCTCGTCTGAGATGAGATCAAGGATTTCGTCGCTGCCTGAATCAAAGAAAGTGCCGTTTACCGCGAAGCATAAATCCCATGGCTTGGAAAGAAGTGACTGGACCTCAGTCTTGTTGAGATAGGGATGTCCGTTATCGATCCCAGTGTCTAAAATGACGACGCTCGAACCAGGAAGGCGGCGCTCAACGCCATCTGTAAAGGAACGATAGATTCTGGCGCTGCCGGGATCCTGCTTCATGGTGACCAGCAAGATCCGTGGCCGGGCAGGGCCTTGGAGAACAGCGATCTGAGCAGCCAAGTGCTCTCCGCGAAGGCTGGCGGCGGCGTAGTCGTAGCCGTCTTCGTCCCGCCCGTCATCGGCAGTGATAAAGCCTAGAACTGAGAGTAGGAGGGACGTTCCTGTCGCTGCCAGCCCGGCGAAGCGGATCCGGGGACGTCCTGTTCGCGAGGCCATGTAGCAGGCCAAACCCATTACGAAGAGAAAGAGCGCGAGAAGATTCATGGTGCACCTACGATTTTGTTATTGGCAGGATCAACGTTGACGACATGGAAGCTGTCGGAACTGTATTTCCTGGCAGTATCCGAGGTGGTGCTGAATCGTTGTTTGATGCCGACGCTGCCGTCAACTCTCACGATATTGAAATCGACTTCGTTGGTGGCGGCGAAATGGCGACCAGTCGAAGCCGTGTCCCATTTATAGAGCCCATAGGTCCCGAACTCCGAGACCAGCATCATCTTGCTGGGTTGGCGCACTGCGGCAAAGGTCTTGGTGGGATAGGGGTTGTGACCGCCACTATTTCCGGTGCCCATGACCCCTGAGACCCAGCCGATGTTGCTATTGTAGGAGGTGCCGCGTTGAGAGGCCAGCTTCCAGACTGCGTCGGCGGGACAATCGACCACTTTCAATGCCGAGCTGGGATTGAGACCAGGATCGATGTAGGCATTGAGCTTTCTGTCCATCTGATTTTTAGAACCATTGCCGGCAAGCTCGGAGCTGCGCCCGAAGGCGTCATTGATGTTGTAGCTGCTGGTATTGGTTTTAACTGGGCAGGTCGAATCCCGATTGTTGCGAGCGAAGAGAAAATGAGCGGTATGGAGCTGCTTGAGATTGCTGGCGCAGACGGCGATCTCGGCTAGCCTTCTGACCTTCATGAAAGATGGGAAAAGCAAAGAAAAGAGGATGCAGATGATGCAGATCACCATGAGCATTTCAATCAAGGTGAAGCGGCTGCGGTTTCTCATGATCGGGCTCCATGGGGTTGAACGAGGTTCGAACCCGGTATGCCACACGGAATCAGGTTTTGACTGGCTTCCGGAAATCTTGATCATCCCTGAACTCAAGGGCGAGGAGCGGACTGTTTGAGCATCGGCGACCGGAAACGCCTGCAAGTCGGCATGGAGCCCAAGTCCATCCCGGCACGGCTTCCCCAGTCGCACGATTCACATATCATTCAGGCAGGCGGCCGCTTGAATTCGGCGGTATGGACCACCTGGCCCTTGACATCGCGCAGCTCGAACTTGAGGAAGGAAGCCTGCGCCTCTGGACGCAGGGTCACGGCGAGGAAGCCGCCCTTCACGCGGTGGAACTTGTGGTAGTCCTTGTTCTCGCCAGGCGAACCGCCGGCGTGCTCGTCGCTGGCGGGACCGCAGCTGAATTCGCGCACCTTGGTCTCGGGGTGGATGGAGTGGTATTGCCAGTGGCGGTCGCCGCAGATGACGAAGAAGTTGTCCGGCACATGTTGCTGCATCCATTGCCGCAGCTCGTCTCCTTCATGCTGGAAACCAAGGTTGGCGTGGTTGTCGTTCTTGCCTTTACCTCGGTCGGGACCGACGAGGGGAGTGGGGCTGACTAGGATTTTCCAGGTGGCGGCGCTCTCCAGAACGGTGCGCTTGAACCACTCCTTTTGCTCCTTGCCCCAGATGGTCTTGTCCGGACCGTCGTTCTGAGTGTTGGGTGAACGGAAATCGCGTCCCTCGGTGAACCAGACCTGCAGGTCCCGCCCCCAACGCACCGTGCGGTAGTCGACACCCTCGCCTAGGGGGGCCTGCTGCTGGAAGATCGCCTCACCCTCGGCGAAGGTTAGTTCGCCGAGCTTCTGGCCGGGCCAGGCGTCGTTCTTGACGGTGTCATGATCATCCTTCTGCCAGTAGGTGGCGACGCTGCGGTTGAACTCCAGCAGGCGTGGCAGGCTGAACATGCGTTCCCAGTGGAAGCGGGCGAGGCGGGGGGTGACGGCGCTGGGGGCATCGCTGTCGTAGTAGACCAGATCGCCGGAGAGCACGGCGAATCGCGGCTTGAGGGCGAGCATCGAGGGGTAGATTTCGTGACCGTCCTTGTGGTCGCGGTCGGGGTAGCCCTGGCAGGTCATGACGCAGAAAGTGAGCTCGCTCGGCTGCGTTGGCGCGGTGGCGGTTTCGAATCTGCCGCGGAAACTGCCTCTGATCTCGCCGGAGCCTGGCTGGGCGGCTTCGGCGACATAATAATAAAGCGTCGAGGGTTGGAGATCCTTGAGGTGGAAATGATGGGCGAAGTCGCTCTTCTCGCCGACCTCGACCCATTCACAGATCTTGGCGTCCTGCAGGTCCTCGCGTGGGCCATAGCGGAGCCGGAGGCGGCCGGGGGTGCCGGGGCAGGCACCTTCGAGCTGTTCGACGGGAACCGGGATGGCTTTGGCGGCCTTGTGCCGACCAGGAATGAGCAGGCCGCCATTGTTGCGCAGAGGCTCGGCGGTGAGCCGGGCCCAGACGATGGCGGAACTGGCGGTGACCTCGCCAACGCGGGTGCCTGTGGCCAGGTGCGGGCCTGAGCCTTGAGCGGGAGCTGCCCGGGCGAGAAGAACCACAGGAAGGACCAAGGCGGACGACCCTTGGAGGAAGAGGCGGCGGTTGATGCTCATGGGATTCCTGTGAATCAGGGTGCAGCTGCTGCGATTTTTCATGATAGGCCCTCATTCAGGTTGAACGAGGTTCGAACTAGGGATGCCGCGGGAAATCAGGTTTTGACGCCCCCAAATAATCTTAATCGTCCTCCTTTTGAACTCAAGGCCACGGTGAAGATCGTCAATTCTCACTTATCGCTGGCCCGCTTAGGAGCGTCCGCGAGCGCCTTTTGCAGCCGCTGCCTGGCGGCGTCCGCCTCGGCACTGGCGCCTGGTTTGATCTCCTGCTTCTGATCGGGATCGTGCAGGTTGTCAAAGAGTCGGCCATCGGCATAAAGCTGCCAGCGTGCATCATGGATATAGCGCTGGACATGTTTTTTCTGGTTCTCATACCACACATAGATCGATTCGCGTACGGGTGTCGATTCCCTCTCACCGCGCAGGTGAGGCCACAAGTTGAAGCCGTCCACCGGACGTCCACCGACATGGCCTTGGGTGGAGGGAATCTGGGCTATCCCAGCAAGGGTTGGCATTACATCTTCGAAGTTGACCAGGCGTTCGCTGACTTGCGGCTTCACTCCCGGGCCGGCGACGATCAAGGGCACATGGGTTCCGGTATCGAGCGTAGTACCCTTGCCACCTTTGACCGGCAGGCCCTTGCGCATCAAGGTGCAGCTGACATTGGTGCCGTTATCGCTGCTAAAGATGATCACGGTGTTGTCCAACAGGCCCTGTTTCTTCAGATGCGCCTCCAGGCGGGCGACGATTCCATCCAGGTACTCGACCATGGCGGGCAGGTTTTTCGGATCCTGTCCGGCGCTCTTGTCATTCTTGAAGGTTCCCTGAGGCGGGACCTTGACGAAGGGATTGTGGACGAGCACGGCCGGGTAGTAAACGAAGAAGGGCTGGCGCTGGTGGCGGTCGATGAAATCTTCGATGGCGTCGGCAAAGACATCATCTCCGAGACGGCGTTCGAAACTGGCCTCCGGCATGAGCTTGCCATTTTTATGCAGCAAAGGGGACCAATAGCGATTGCCCAGCTTGTCGACCTGCCAAAGCAGATGTTCATCGAAACCTGAATTCTCGGGGCGCATGCCAGCGCCTCTGAGCTTGGGAGAGTAATGCTCCGCCCCGGTCAATTGCCATTTCCCGAAGATGCCGGTGGCATAGCCATTCTCCTTCATCATGTGACCGATGGTGTATTGGTCCGGCCGCAGAATGCTGAAATCCTGGTAATTGCGGGCATTGCTGAGGCCGGTCATGAGCTGGACCCGGCTCGGGGTGCAAAGGGGCTGGCTGTGACAGTTTTCAAAGCGTGCGCCGCGAACGGCCAGGCGATCTAGGGCGGGGGTTTTGCAGCTTTCGGATCCGTAGCATGAAAACGCCTCCACTCCGATGTCGTCGGCCAGAATCAGAATGATATTCGGCCTGGCCTTCGAAGTGGCCGTGCACGAACTCAGCAGCCAGAACCCCAGCAGCACCAGGCACCATGGAGCTCGAGTGCTTGCCGGCTGCCGAACGCCATCCCGCGCATTTATTTTTTGCATGATCGTCTCCTAGCTTAATTAATCTATATGAATGAGAGGCGCCGCGCAGCGCCTGGACGAAGCAGGCGCTGGCGCGGCAGCATCAAAGATCACTTCAACGGCCGCTGCTGAAGAGGTTGAGCTCCTGTAGAGGAATCGCTTCATCGTCTTTTTTCTTCTTTTCCTTATTGCCAAGGAGCAGGGTCAGACGATAGCGGTCGCTGCGGCTCTCCGGCAATTCGCGGGTCTCGAGGCCGCCCTCCGCAACCAGCTGCCAGTGTCCCTCGACCCAGGCCTCGAGGCGGAAGGCGCGGCTCTTGCCTATTTCTTTTTCGCCCCACAGGAAATTGACATGATCTACCTTTTCCGCCCGAGCCAAAGTATAGACGAATTCGATCTCGCCATTGTCGTTCTCCGAAGCAGGGGAAATCTTGATCCCGGTGGACGGGTCGTTGTCGATCAGGTTCCGCTTCAGCCCTTCCTTGTCTGTGACGCGAGGAGAGTTGCAGACGATGGATTGGATCTTGGCGCGCCAGTCGGCGTTGTCGAGCAAAGTCAGGTTGAGGATTTCGGGCAAGGCAGCTTTTGCCAGTTGCACTTCCGCTTGGCATTCGCGTCCGGCGATCACCGGCCAGAAGGCGCGCTTGCTTACCTCGTAGCGGTCCTTGCCAGACTGGATATAAAAGGGCGATGGGATGAATCCATTGATCGTCTCGCCGCAAGGCAAGGTGAGGCAGGCCTCGGAACCGGCCGGTTGGCGGGCGATCCACCCCCGGACGGTGATGGGATTGCTGATCACGCCTTGCCGGCTGGTGTCGACAGTTCTTGAGTAACTCAGGGTTTTACCGTTGAGAAGGTACTCCACCTGAAGTGTGATCTTGGAAGCGACCGCCCAAGCTGGCAAGGTTGTACTTTTTGATAATGTCAATTGCTCGCTTTTGAGTCCCATCAATTTCAAGACGGGCTTCTGAAGTCCAATATTGACGCCGGTGAAATCCATTTCCTTTCGATTGCGGCTAGGTGGCTCGCACGCAAGGTTCACAGAAGTTTCAGAGGCGTCCAATTCCTCTCCACTATGAATGCTTTTCTTCTTCTTTTTCTTTTTCTTCCCGCTATCCTCAACGACCTCGTCCCCGGCTGTGAGCGCGAGCGAGTAAGTGATCCCGGTGAGAGTCTCGATGGCCAAGCCTCTGGCGTCGCCGGCGAGCTGCGGCGCTGCCAACAGATCGGCCAGGACGGTGGCCATGGAGGCGTCACCAAGCTTTTGAACTTCATCTCCCAGGCTCGGGCCCTCGGGCAGGGCGGCGAGCCGGGTGGAAAACACGCTCAAGGAGGACGGACACTGCGAGCCCAGCAACTGCTGCACGCAACAGCAGCGGTCGAAAAGGGTTTTACGCTGCCAGAATCCATAGCTGTCGGAAACCTTCTGCGGCTCGAATTTCTGAGGCATGAAACGAGGATCGCCAGTG
Source organism: Verrucomicrobiota bacterium (assembly GCA_039798785.1). Taxonomy (GTDB): domain Bacteria; phylum Verrucomicrobiota; class Lentisphaeria; order Lentisphaerales; family Lentisphaeraceae; genus CAMCSH01. Next base: position 22,989 of record JBDKFG010000012.1, read on the forward strand.
ATGGCCATGTTGCGGCGGGTCGCGTTGAGGACCAGCACCATGGCTGCAGTTCGCCACCACAAGCCTAGCACTCGCTCGCCGCCTTGGTGGTCGAGCACTTCCAGCGGGTTTTGCACGAAGCCGCCGTTGTCCCAGGGGCGGTCCATGCACAAACGCCATTTGAAGAGCTGCATGTGCTGAGCAAAGAGCTCCTTGTCGGAGCGCGCCAAGGCAAGGCTGTTCCATACCAGGGCCATGTAGCTGACCGCATGGGCGGTGTCGGCCGCGCCGAGGTATTCCCGCAGGTGGGCGGTGGCTTTGTCGGCGAAACCCTGGTTGCCTCCATAGATGCGGACGCCGAGCAAAGCCGGACCGGTGCGGGCGCCGCTGTTCTTGCTCTCACGGCTTCGGCCTCCTTCTTCATTAAGTGCGGCCCGCCCATAGGGGACCGCTCCGTTCGGCGACATCCGCGCCAACTGATCGAAGATCGCCGAGATCTTGGCGCGGTCACAGCTGATTGGCGTCTTCGACGCGACGGCCATCGCCAAGGCGACGTTCGAGGTGCCTAGGTTCATCCCTGAGTTTTCATAGGCGGGTACCCGCCCGCCATGCCCTGCGGTATTGTCTCCCAACATCTGATTCATCACCTCGTGATATAAGCTCTGGATCGCCGGCAGGTAGCGATCATCACGGTAACGCAGCCAATATTCGGACAGGAACAGCAGGCACTGAGCCTTTGGCAGAGTCCAGAAATCGTAGGTGCAGTGGAAGGCGATGAACCGCGCCGCCTTGTGGATGGCCGGATCGTATTTGGCATCTCCCATGCTCAGCAACGCCAAGCCCGCCATTGAGGTGTCGAAGTGCCGTCCGCAAAAATCTTTGTCGCGACTCCAGGTGCCGTCCGGCCCCTGGTTTGCCACCAGGAAATCGGCGTTCAAACGAGCCAAGGCCGCCGATTTCGCGCAGTTCTCGGGATAGCTGGAGGCAAAGCTGCCCCAAACCGGCAGGCGAATCGCCACCTCTTGCAGGTGAGGGCGCAGACTCGCGGGGATCTCGATCACCGCCGCCGGCTTGAATTCTAATTTCAACTCCAGATCGCCCTGGTTGTAGTTCCGGGGGTTGTTCAGAGCTAAAACGAAACTCTCGGCGTTCTTGGGAATCTCCAGTTGGATCGTCAAGCTTTCCGCAGAGTTTTGACGGTGCAGCTCGTCTTTGATGCTCTCCACCGGCTTGCCGCGCCGGCTTGCCGCCAAAGTGACATGTCGGCCCCCTGCGCAGGTAAATCCGCTTTCCGGCTTCAGATTGAAGGCCACGATCTCCTTTTTTGTCGGGTTGCGCAAGCTGAGGATCAAGGTTCCTTTGCGACCCGCGACAGGGATTTCCAGCCGCTTGTCATTGGCAACGCTTCCGCTCTCCAGAATTTGCGGGGGAGTGGCTGTGAACTTCGCCTGCTGTTTTACTGCCGGACTCATGCCTGAGGTGCGCAGGACCTTGAAGGTCATCAGACCCTGCGGATGGCCTTCGCTCTTGTCAATCATATCGCCCATGTGGGCGTTGAGCCCTCGATTGCCCTTGTAAACATAATCCTCTTCCCAGTAATCCTGACCGGAAAGGAGACGCTCACCGTTCACTTCGTAAATGATATCTCCTGGCAAAAGCAGGCCAGCAGCCGGCGACCCAGGATAGATTGAGGCCACTTCGTAGCAATTCAGCGCCAACTCGCCTTTATTATCCAGCATGAAGGGAGGTACCGCCTTCTTGAAAAAGGGGCGGAAATGCTCTGTCCAGTAGCGATCGTGCATCAAGCAGCGAAGCCCCAATGGCCCAAAGGTGAACTGCATATCCGTGCGCAAAACCTCGAGCGACATCTTGGCCTCGGAGAAATAGGTGGCCCAAGGCGCGGGATGGAGCCGGTACCAATCGTGGAGATCGACGGGATGGGCGCTGGGGAGGTGCGGGGTATTGCCTGGTTTTTGAGTGGGTGAAGGAGCTGCTTTGCCTGCCTCGGGCGATGCCATCATGGGCTGCAAGCCAGACAACATGACGCATCCGAAAAGCAAAGGGAAAAAGCTACTGAGTTTTTTCGACATCGGGAGTCTCCTAGGTTGATGATTTTTGAGATTCTGCATCAAACCATGTATGACGGTCTAGGAGGCTCTTTGACTGGGATCTCATTTTTTGCACCCAGGAGGATTGCCGGCATATTAAGAATCACAAATCATTAACAGAAAATGATTTACGAGCACGAAGCTTGCGAATCCATTCAGGGGGGATCAACGCGCGACTTACGCTGAGACTGCGGAGTGCAGGGAAGCTGCGGACATTGAGAAGGTCGGGAACGAAAGTATCGCGCAAGATCAGAATTTGCAGTGAGCTGTGCGGGATGTTCTCAATTGAGTCGATGCGGCAGGAGCTCAGGTCAAGCTCAAGCAGCGCTGGCATACTGACATCCTCCAGGCTGCGCACCGAGCTGCGAGCGAGCGAGAGTCGCTCAAGGCGGCACTCATGGAAGGCGGCAAGATCCCTCACCGAGCAGCCGCTAAGATCGAGCTCGCGGAGGTCCAGTCCCGCCAGGCAATCGATGTTGACGAGAAACGGGTTGCCGCTGAGATCAAGCGATTGGGCTTCTGGGTCAAAGACCGCCTTCAGTTCGCTGAGACCGGGATTGCGTAACAACAGAAAGCGTTTCGCCAGCTGCCAGGACTTCTCGGAATCTGGCTGGCGGGCCACCATGTCCTTCATCATGTAGCGCGAGATGGTGTTGTCGTTGGGCAGGCGGGAGATGAAGCTTACGAAATCTTCAATGGGCAGGCAGCCACTGGCAGGATCGACATCCTGAGCGAAACGGCGACAGTCCGCCAGGTAATAATTGCGATAGTAGTCGTTGGCATGCTCGAAGTAAGGGATGGCTTCGGCAAAGCGTTGTGCCTGGAATAGGAGCTTGCCCTGCAGAGTGTTGGCCTTCACATTCTGCGGATCGAAGGTAAGCGCTTTTTCATTGCAGGATTGCGCCTCCCGCAATTGCAGCTTGATGAAGGCTCGGTTGGCCAAATTGGCGTAGTTCTCCGCCAATTCCATGCTGCGTTTCTCGGCATTTTGACGTTCCTTGTGGTAGCCATCAAGCGCCTGTTCGATCTGCTCCTTCTGGATGGCGAGCAGATTGAGGTGGATCTGCTGCTGCCGGATGAAGAGGGCGGTGTACACGAGCAGCGACAGCAGCATCAAAGCTGCCATCAGGCAGAGCGTCTGGTTTCGTTTGAGGAAAAGCAACAGCAGGCGCCCGGGCCGGGCTCGTTCAGCCCGGGTGGCAAAGCCCTGCTGCCAAGCGGAAATGTCATCGAGAATCTCTCCACAATCGGCATAGCGATGCTCAGGGCTCACATCGAGGCAGCGGCGGCAAATCGCCTCTAGGGCCATCGGGACCGGGTCTTGCCCGGGGGAGTGAATCGGACGAATCTGTCCTTTCAGGGTATTAGACCTGATCTCCTCGAAACTGCCGCCTGGCACCGGCACCTCACCGCTCAACAAGGTGTGCAGGATGGCCCCCAACCCGTAGATGTCGGTGGCGACCGTCTTTGGCGCCGCATGGCCGAGGACCTGTTCAGGCGCCATGTAGCCGGGAGTTCCCTTGATCTCGCCATGGCGGGTGAGCAAATGCAGTTCTGCAGTCTCCAAGGCGGCATCCTCGAGTAGACTCGCCTCCGCCGCCTCGGCGCAGACGAGACGGGCCAGACCCCAGTCGCACACCGTCACCTCGCCGTAGTCGCCAATCAGGATGTTGGCGGGCTTCAGATCGAGATGCAAAACCCCTTGGCGGTGGGCATAAGAAATCGCCTCGCAAATCTTCCGAAAAATCGCCACCCGTTCGCCGAGGGAGGGATTGCGCTGACTGAGATGACTCTGCAGGTCACTGCCGCTCAGTCGCTTCATGACGAAGAACGGGCGCCCCTCCGCGTCCACGCCGATATCGTAGACCGGGACGATGTTGGGATGCTGCAGCGAGGCGGTGATGCGGGCTTCGCGGAGGAAGAGCTCGACCGCTTCAGGGCCGAGACCGTCCTGCAGTCGCGCCAGCGCCACCTGCCGCCCAGCCGCCAGATCCCGGCATTGGTAAATCTCCTTCATCCCGCCACGACCGATCAAGGACTCGACGACATAGCGATCAGGCAGGTCAAGCAGCTGTTCAAAGAGGCTGCCGTTCTCGACTTGCCGCATCTCCCCCGCCCGCTTGTAAAGCTGCTCGCAGAAGTTTGTTTCGTCAGGAAAACCGTTCACGCCGGGCCTCGATGTTTTTCGACACTAACCCCGCCCCGGACGGAGACAAGCCCCTTGGCAAAGCGGCAATACGGCCGTAGTGGTGTCAGCGATCATCAGGGGAAGCGCATGTCTGAGAATTTCACCCGCAAGACCTTGCTGAAAAAACTTCAGGACCGCCATGATGAGCAAGCCTGGGGGGAGTTCGACCACCTCTACCGTCGCTACATCGCCGCGGTTCTGCGCCGTATGAACATCCTCGGCACTGATGCCGACGACGTGATCCAGCGCGTCCTGCTGCAGTCCTGGCGCACACTGCCTGATTTCACTTACGAGCCCGGCAAGGGGCGCTTCCGCAGCTGGCTCGCGGTGATGACTCGCAACGAAGCCAAGATGGAGCTGCGCCGCAAGGAACGGCAAACTCGCACCGTTCCGGCGGATGCCCCGGAATGGCTCGATCCCGAGATCGAAAGCATGGCCGAATCGGAATGGCGCAAATACGTCGTCGGCCTCGCCTGGGAGCATGTCTCCGCAGGTCTGGCGCCCAAGGTGCGAGCCGCCTACGAGGCGATCCAACGCGGCGACGAAATCAAGGACGTCGCCGAAGCCCTCCAATTGCAGGAGAATTCGATCTACGTCTACCGCCAAAGGGTCGAAAAGATGATCTGCAAGGAAATCCTGCGCCTGGATGCGAATTTGAGCTGATTCGGCTGGAACTTGTCGCCTCGCCTACAGCTCCTAAGCACAGAAAAAAGTCCCTATTTTAAAAAACAGGAGATCTTGATGAGAACCTTCCTCCTTGGCCTCGGCCTCGCCTCTTTCAGCTCTTGCGCTTCATCTCCATCCGCCGCACCGCTGATCTCTTCAGCATCATCCCAGGCGGAAAAGGACGCCGCCTCGGTCCAGCGCCGCGCCTGGTTCGAGGATGCGCGTTTCGGACTTTTCATGCACTGGGGCCTTTACAGCGCCCTCGAAGGCTCGTGGAAGGACCGGACCCTGCCCGATCCCAGCCTGCCTCACGGCAAGAGCTGGTACGCCGAATGGATCCAAAAACGCCTCGAAATTCCCGACGCCGAATACCGCGCCCTGGCCAAGGGTTTCAACCCGGTCCACTTCGAAGCCGAAGCCCTCGTCCTCGAAGCCAAACGCGCCGGGATGAAATACATCGCCCTCACCGCCAAGCACCACGACGGCTTCGCCCTCTGGGACAGCGCCGTCTCTGACTTCGACCTCGGCGCCACTCCCTGCAAACGCGACCTCCTGGACGAACTCGCCCATGCCTGCCGCACACACGGAATCAAGCTCGGCTTCTACTACTCGCACTGGATGGACTGGGAGCACCCCGGCGGCGTCCGCCCCGACTGGCCCGACAGCCGCCAGCCCGATGAGGCCCAGTTCGAAAGCTACTGGAAGGGCAAGGCCCTGCCGCAAATCAGCGAACTCATCGCCCGCTACGATCCCGATCTCTTCTGGTTCGACACCTGGGGCACCGAAGGTGGCCAGATCACGCCGAAACGTCGCGACGAACTGATCGACCTGATCCGCCGCGAATCACCGAAATGCCTGATCAACGGACGCATCTGCTTCCATGACCCCGGCAATGACGTCGACTTCCTTGAGATGGGCGACAACCAGTATCCCAAGACCTGGCCCGGCAAGCCCTGGCAGTCACCCGCCACCATGCAACATTCCTGGGGCTATCACGCCAAGGACTTCGCTTGGAAACCCAGCGGCGAGATGATCCGCCTTCTTTCCCAATGCAGCTCTCTCGGCGGCAACTACCTGCTCAACATCGGCCCGAAGGCCGACGGCTCGATTCCCGCACCGGCCACCCGCCGCCTCCGCGAGATCGGCGGCTGGATGGCGGCCAACGCCCCCTCCATCCAGAACACCAGCCGCCTCGGCGCCGCACCCTGGGGCTGGTGGACCGCTTCAAAAGACGGCAGCCGCCTCTACGCACATGTCCACCGCTGGCCCGCCGACGGACTCCTGCCTCTGGGGGAACTCGAGGACGAATTCCGTTCCGCCCGGATTCTCGAGACCGGCATGAGCCTTGAGCTGTTGCAGCGCCAGAACGAACGATTCCTCGCCATCCCGCAAGCCGCACCGGACCCATGGAACACAGTGATTGAACTCACCCGGCAATAGACCCTCGCCGGTTTCACGACACCCCAAAAGTCACGGAGACTCCCATGCGCCTTGCCGCCTGCCTTCTCGCGATCTGCTCTTGCTCGACGCCCCGGCACTGGCCCTCCGCCGCCGGACCTCAGGGCGACTGGAATATGCGGTCATCACAAAACCCGCCGCAGCACTTCAGCGTCCGCAGCGGCGAGAACATCGCCTGGAAACTCACCCTGCCGGAAGCGGGACAGAGCGGCCTCTGCATCTGGGGCGACAAGATTTTCCTGACCTGCCTCAAACCCGTGTCCGACGCTAAACCTGCCTCACTGATGGTCAAGGACATCCTCGCCCTCTGTGTCGATCGCAAAAGCGGCAGGATCCTCTGGCAGCGAGACATCCCCGGCCAGCTCGCCGGCGAAGCCATGTCCGGCTTCAGCGACCCGAGCTCGCCGACGCCGGTCTGCGACGGCCAGCGGGTCATCTTCACCAACGCCGCCGGACGCGTCGCCGCCTTCGATTTCAAAGGTGCTGCGCTCTGGGCTTTTGATTTCCAACCAGTCGAACGTCTGGACGGGGTGCACTTCCCCTTCAACAAACAAGTCGAACCGATGCTCTCCGAGGGCCTTTTTGTCCACCTCGAACCCGACTGGAAGGGCGAGGCCGGCCCGTCCGGCTGGAACCGCCTGGTCGCCTACGACGCTGCCAGCGGCGAGCGCCGCTGGTTGTCGCAGGACGCTCTCACCCATTACAACTGCCCGCAGCTCGGGCGGGGACCCGATGGCAAGCCGGCCATCCTCATCGGCCGCGGCGGCCACCACGGCGTACCGGAAAAGCCCGTCGGCTATTCACTCATCCGCCTCGCCGACGGCAAGCGCCTCTGGGCCTGGCCGGCCAAGACCGGCAACGCCCTCTACAACTCGTCGATGGGATCTGAGACTGCCTTCTGGTTCAGCGAGACCGGCACGGTGCAGGCCCTGGACGCCGGAACAGGGGGGGAGAGCCGTCTTTACCCCCTCACCGACAAGGTTGAACTGCGCCTCTGGGACGCCGCCACTGGCCGTTACGGCCACGAGCAGGGCGTCGACCTGAAGTCGCGCAATCTCACCGTCTTTCCCGCCTGGTACAGCAACATCGTCGTCGGCGACAAGATCTTCTTCCTCTGCTTCAAGCCCGGGCGCTTCCGCCAAGGCATCGGCCCGGACTACTGCGTCGCACGTCTCGATCTGGCCAGCGGCCGTGTCGAATATCTCGAGCTTCCCACCGCCGTTGACACCAGCCTGGGCAGCCCCGTCTACCGCTGGCGCAGCGAGGCGAAGAGCGACACCCGTAACAGCCGCGGCATCGACGCCGCCCACGACAAGCGTTCCAAGCGCGATGGATGGCATTGGAACTTCAATGGCAATCCCATCGCAGTCAATCAGCGGGTCTACTTCACTCTTATGAACGGCCTGGTCTACTGCCTCGCCACCGACACGAGCGATTTCGACGCATCCGCCCTGCTCGGCGTCAGCGATCTGGGCGCCGCTGAAGGCTGTTGGAGTCTAAACACCCCCAGCTTCGCCGAGGGCGCCCTTTATCATCGCACCGCGACAGAGCTGATCGCAATCGAGAAGCGATGAATCCGGCCGGCCTCAGAGCCGGTCTGGAATCCATTCATTCAATCAATCAACGGGCAGGAGTTGCCGTCGACACCTCAAAGTGCGACGGCTCAATGGCGGCGCTGGCGCGGCCTTTAGTGAGCGATCGAAGGTCGGTGGTGTAGCGGAAAAGCGTGCACAGGGGGACGCTCGCGATGACCTTCGAGTAGTTGTCGTGCGAGATCATTTCCTGGACCTGGCCGCGGCGGCTGGAGAGGTCGCCGATGACGTCGCCGGTGTGCTCTTCGGGAGTGTCGACTTCGACGCGCATGATCGGCTCGAGGAGCTGCAGTCCCGCCTGTTCGGCGGCGCCGCGGAAGGCGATCGAGCCGGCGGCACGGAAGCAGACGTCGGTCGATTCGGTCGGGTGCGACTGGGCGCCGACGAGGGCGGCCTTGAAGTCGACCAGCGGATAGCCTTGCAGGACGCCGGTGCGGGCGGCCTCGCGGATGCCCTCGAGGGCGGCGGCTTCGAAGTCGCGCGACAGGGTGCCGGGGGCGAGGCGGGATTCGATCTTGATGCCACTGCCGCGCTCCATCGGCTCGAGCTCGAGGCGGACCATGGCGAAGAGGTTCTTGCCGAGGTTCTGGCGGACGAAGGTCTCCTCGAAGCTGGCGGCCTTGCTGATGGTTTCGCGGTAGGCGACCTGGGGCTGGCCGACGTTGGCCTTGACGCCGTATTCGCGGATGAGGCGGTCGACCTTGATTTCGAGGTGGAGTTCACCCATGCCGGAGACGAGGAGCTGGCCGGTCTCTTCGCTGCGGGAGAGCAGGAAGGTCGGGTCTTCGTCGGCAAGGGCTTTCAAGGCGAGTTCGAGCTTGTCTTTGTCGGACTGCGATTTCGGCTCGATGACGAGCGAGATGACCGGCTCGGGGAAGCTCATGCGTTCGAGGACGACAGGGTGTTCCTTGAGACAGAGGGTGTCGCCGGTGGAGGCGAGCTTGACGCCGACGAGGACGACGATGTCGCCGGCGAAGGCCTCGGTCTTTTCCTCGTGCGAGTTGGCGTGCATCTGCAGGATGCGGCCGATGCGCTCCTTCTTGCCGGTGCGGGGGTTTTCGAGGGCCATGCCCTTCTTCAGCGTGCCGGCGTAGACGCGGCAGTAGGCGAGGCGATCCATGAAGCTGTTGGCCTGGACCTTGAAGATGAAGGCCACTGGCGAACCCGAGTCGGAGACCGGGAAGCTGACCGGAGCGTGACTTTCCGGGCTCATGCCTTTGACCTCGCCGCCTTCGTGGGGCGCGGGCAGGTAGGCGACGATGGCGTCGAGCAGAGCCTGGACTCCCTTGTTGCGGAAGGAAGCGCCGCAGAGGACCGGGACCATCTTGGCGGCGATGGTGCTGCGGCGGATCGCGGCGATGATCTCGTCGTTGTCGGGCATCTCGTCGCAAAGGAATTTCTCGCCGATGGCTTCGTCCAGATCGGCGAGCTTCTCGACGATGTTCAAGCGGGCCAGCTCGGCCTCGTCCGCGAGCTCGGCCGGAATGGCGGCGACGCGGAGGTTTTCGCCCTTCTCGCCTTCCGGGTAGACCGCTTCCATCTTGAGCAGGTCGATGTAGCCCTTGAAGCTGTCTTCGGCGCCGATCGGCAGGTGCAAGGGAACGGGGTTGGCCCCGAGCTTGCCGCTGATGTCGCGGACGACCTTGGCGAAGTCGGCACCGGTGCGGTCCATCTTGTTGACGAAGGCGATGGCGGGGACGCCGTAACGCTTGGCCTGGCGCCAGACGGTTTCCGATTGCGGCTGGACGCCGCCGACGGCGCAGTAGACGGCGATGGCGCCGTCGAGGACGCGGAGCGAACGCTCGACCTCGACCGTGAAGTCGACGTGTCCGGGGGTGTCGATGATGTTGATCTTGAAATCATTCCAGAAACAGGTAGTGGCGGCGGAGGTGATGGTGATGCCTCGTTCCTGTTCCTGCGGCATCCAGTCCATCGTGGCGTTGCCGTCGTGGACTTCGCCGAGGCGGTGGCTCTTGCCGGTGTAGAAGAGGATGCGCTCGGTGGTGGTGGTCTTGCCGGCGTCGATATGGGCCATGATGCCGATGTTGCGGACGCGGGCCAAGGGGGTTTCGCGGGAGGCGGATTCGATGCTCACGATGGGTCTCTTGCGGGTTGGGAAATTTGCGGCCGCAATCTAGCTCGGCATTGCCGCTCTGTCCTCAGATGCGGCCGAGCAGAATTTCCTTGCTTGTCGGAGTCACCGGCGATAGATTGCTACACCCCCCTCATGCACCAGCCAGGAGATGCTCCATGAACATGGTCCTTCCGCTCGTCTTTCTGTTGGCTCCGGCTCAGCCGGCGCAACCCGCTCAGCCGGCGCAACCCGCCCAGCCGGCAATTCCGGCTCAGCCGGCGCAGCCCGCCCAGATCGGGCGTCTTGAAGGCGTCGACATTGATGAAGCGGTCGTAGTGATCCGGAAAATCGCACGCGGCAACGGCAAGGCGATCAACATCGTCATCATGCCCGAGGCCAGAAAAGCGGTGAAAGAACTGAATGCCGACCTGCGCGGACTGAGCCCCGAAGAGGCACTGAAAACTATCGCTCAGGCCACCGGACTCGACCTGTCGCAGGACAAGTCCTCCGGCATCTGGACCCTGGCTCCGATGGATGCCGCTAAAATGCAGCCCCGGACCTACATGGTCGCATCGGGCTTTGCCGGGATGGTGGACCCGCAAGCGAAGGCCCGCCCTTCCGCCGATAAAGTCCTTGCCTTCTGCCGACAGCTCGGCGCGCCTCTGGAAAAAGGCAACGCCAGCTTTCTGCCGCAGCAGTCGTCCTTGACGGTCAACGGCACAAGTGCCGATCATGAAAAGGTTGAGGCCGGGCTGAAACAGCTCGGCCTCTTGCGTGAAGTCAGGAAATGATCAGCCCTTGCCGAAAAGCGACTTCGCCACCGCGCCGACGACATCCTTGTCAAAGTAGTTGATCTCCATGCCGGCGTCGACGATCAGGGTGCGGGCGTTGATGCCGGAGGAGCGGGGCGACAGGAGATAAGTGGCGGCATCGGCCGCCTCTTCGGTCTGCAGCGCCTTGCCGCGGGGTATGACTTTTTCGGCGAAGAGGTAGCTGTCGAGATAGCCGGGAATTCCCGCCGAAGCAGAAGTCTTGAGCAGCGACGCCCCGACGGCGTTGACCCGGATGTCGCGGGCGGCCAGGGCCTTAGCCAGGAAGACCACCGATGAGTCGAGCGCAGCCTTCACCGGCGCCATGTATCCGTAGTTTTCACTCGCCATGCGGGTGGTCGAAATCGACACCGTCACGATCGAGGCGCCGGGTTTGAATTGGCTTTCGAGTGCTTTGACGAGCGCAACGAGGGAGAAGCAGGAAATGTCCACCGCTTGCAGAAAGTCCTTGCGGACGGTGTGATGGAAGGGCTTCAATCCTTCCGAGTAGTTGGCGAATGCGACCGAGTGCAGAAGGCCATCGATGCCACCCGGTGCAATCTCCGCAATACGGGAAGCCAGCTGGTCGATGTCGTCTTGACGCTCGAGATCGCAGATCACCATAGGGCGATCTTTCAGCAACTTCGGACCGAGCTCATCGCGGCGCTTGGCGGAACGGACGGAATAAACGACTTTGGCGCCCTCTTCTTCGAGGGTTTTGGCGACGGCATAGGCGACGGACTTGCGGTTGGCGACGCCGACGACGAGGAAGGTCTTGCCTTCGAGTTTGAGAAAGGACATGGGGCTCTCCTGTTGGTGCGCCCCCAAGATGCCTTCACCCGTGAATTTGGCGAGGACGAAAAAAGGCGGACCCAAAGGTCCGCCTCGAAATCAAAAAACCTTCACGAGATCGCAGGAGATCAGGTTTTGGCCGGCGCCGCGGGCTCGGCTTTCGCCGGCGCCGCGGACTGGGCGACAGAGGACTTCGACATGTACATGTTGAAGTAGCTGAGAGTCGCAATGTAGACCAGGAAACCCGCTGCGGAGATCGCAATGAAGGAGCCGAGGATGGTGAAGATTCCCGGCAAGGTCCTCGGATCGACTTCGGCAACTTCCTCTTGAGCACGAGCGGCGCTGCGCTGAGTGCCTGCGACAGGTCCGCCTTGAGCTGCAGGGGCAGTCATCGACCCGGAGCCCGTCTTGAGCTTGAGAGTGCCGCCCTTCTTGTCATCGGCACCCGAATCCATCCGGACCGTCTCTTCGGCCTCGGCGCTAGGAGCCTTGATCTTCAAGGTACCCGACGCTGCCGGCGGAGTCGCGGTGGCGGAGGCGGTCGGAGCTTTGATCTTCAAGGTGCCCGCGGCAGGCGGGGTGACAGAGGAATCGGAGGCGGAGGGAGCCTTGATCTTCAAGGTGCCTGCGGCGGCGGATTCGGCGACTTGCGCCTTGGTGACCTTGATCGTCCCCGACTCGGTGGAGCTAACCGGCATGTTGATCTTGAGTGTGCCGCCGGCTTGAGGAGCAGACTGCATCGGCATCTCGACCTTGAGCGTGCCCGCTGAGGAAGCCGGAGCCTGTGCAGGAGGAACCGAGACCTTGAGCGTGCCAGCGGAAGCCGGCGGAGTGCTGACTTGAGGAACAGAAACCTTCAAGGTGCCGGCGGAAGCAGGCGCAGGGGCCGATTCGTTGCCAGAGGGCGGACGAAGACGTATGGTCTGCGAAGCGGTGAGAATGCCCGCCAACTGCTTCTTCTTTTCCTTGATGACTTTGAGGTGGACCGTGTCGGTGTTGTTGTCGGCATCCATGGCAGCTCCGACATTCGCCTTCGGCTGAATCCGCTTCAGCTTCGAAGTGTCCGAATCACGAACATGAAGGCCGCCCTCAGGGCGGGGAATCGACTGAGTCTGGGTGTCGGCATCAGTGACGCGAGGCAAGTTGGTCGTCTCGTCGGAAACGCCCTCGGGCGCCTTGATCTTGGTTTCTTCGTTTTCGTTATTCATTATTTCCTCCGAGATCAAAGACGGTTGAAGTCAGGAATGCCTTTCAAGTTGGTGGGCCTGACGGCAATGCCGCCAGGAGTCACCAGCCGAGGAGAGACAAAGACCATGAGGTTGGTTTTCCGATGTGACTCGCCTTTGTTTTCGAAGAGGCGGCCGAGCAGCGGAATATCCCTGAGATAAGGGATACCGTCATCCACTTTTGTCACGGTCTCTTTGATCAAACCGCCAAGCATGACGGTCTCGCCGTCCCAAACCTTGACCTTGGTTTCCACCGAGCGAACTTCGAGAATCGGCATCGAGTTGCGGAAATTGATCACCGCGAGCGCATTCGGATCAACCCCGGGAACCATGCCACCAGCCGGGTCGACAACAGAGTAGACGTCGTCAAATGTGGTGTCGTATCCGAGGAAGGCGACAATCTGGGGCTTCAATTCCATTTCAATGGTATAACCGTCCGGGTCGACCATTGGCGTGACTTCAAGAATCACGCCGACATCCTTCTTGTCCCTATACTGGGGCGTGGACGGCACGATGATCTGACCTTGGACTTCCGGCGCTTCCCATTCCGCTGGGAAGAAGTGTTCCTCGACGACGCGGATAACCGCAGTCTGACCGCTCAGCGTGGTCACTTTAGGGGCCGAGAGGACCTCGTTGGTGTCTTTTTGATCCAAGGCGCGGACCAACATCTGCAATTGCTGATGACCGAAAACGACATCAGCACCAAGCTGGGCAGGACCTTCCTCAAGGCCAAGGGATTCGACGCGACGGAGGCTGCGGATGCCCCCATCCAACTGACCGTTACCACCATTGCTACCATTGTTATTCTGACTGAAGAAGGTGTCGCCGCGGAAGGGCTTCATATCACGGCCGCCATTCGGGGATGCGGTTGGAACTGCTGCCGCGCCGCCGCCTGCACCGCCAGCCGCCACAGGCGCCGGGTTGTCGAGGGTGGGGTTTAGGGTTGAGGTGGTGTAGCGCCAGCCGAAACCCAGCTCTTTAAGGTCGTTGATGTCAACGTCGAGAATCTTGGCTTCCATCGAGACTTGAGTGGTCGGAATGTCAAGTTGACGGATGATCTCTTCAATCTTGATCAGGTTCTCGTCGGTGTTGGTAACGACGAGGCGGTTGACACCAGCGACATAAGCTATCTTGGCACCGGGGGGGAATTCAATGTTGAACTTCTGGAAGTGGGCAGCCCAGTCGGGCTTGTCAGCGCCTTCCGGCGTGGGGACAGATTCAGCCACCGTGGAACTGACCGGGAAGTAGCGAGTCTCCATAGTATCTGTGGTCTGATTGGGGTCGCTGATGACCACGGCATGAGCTTCGATCTTGAAGCGCATTCCGGACATTTGGGCGATGGTGCGAAGCAGCTCACCCGCCTTGATGTCCTCGAACTCCAGGGTGATGGCCTTCTGCCCGTCGCCCTGATCAAGGCTGGGTGCATTGAGGATGATGTTCAATCCGGTCTGTTCGGGGTCGAGACGCTTGCTCCTGACGTTGATATCGGCGATCACCTCTTTCAGATTGGCGCCCTCGTATTTGACCTTCGGGAAGACGATCGAAGCGAGTTTCTCCTGGATCTTGGAAGTGACACTCTCAATATTCTGGCTGCTCAAGCCCGAAGCTTTGTTCTCGCTTGAGGAAGCGGTCACTGGAGAAGCCCACTTCCATGAGATTTCAGCGTCGATCTCCTGCATCGCGACCGTCTTGCGGTCCTTCGCAGCGGCGAGCATGGCCAAATCGTTACGGGTGCGGAGCTGAGCCGCAGCCTCATTGAACGGATCAAGAACATAGATCTCGTCGATCTTTTCTTTACACTCACCAAAGCGGCGCGCGGCGAAAAGAATCTGGGCCTGGTCGAGAAGCGGCCGGATCTTGCCATGCTGATCCTTGACTTCCGCCTTCAATCTTTGGCGATCGACTTCGGCCTCGAAGCGCTGGTCTTCCAACGCCTTCTCGACAGCCTTGATCTCGGCAGCAAGCTGCTGGCGTCCGCCAGGATCAATCTCGTTGACCAGTCGGTAGTTGACCAGTGCCTGTTCATAGAGCTCGACGGACCGTGCTTCGCGAGCCTGCTTGGCAAGCGAGGCCGCGAGTGATGAGAGGGCAATGACGCGAAGGCGATGAGCCGACTGAGTCTTCTCCGCGATTAGCCGGGAAGATCCCAAGGTTTTGTAAATCGCCTCGGCCTTCGCGACGGTGTCGACCGCTTCTTGGAAACGGCCGCTGATCTGCGCATTCTCCGCAGTACGGACGAGCTCGTCTGCGGCGAGCTCCTGCTGCTGACGGCGGACTTCTTCATTAAGCGTGGTCTGGGCCGACTGCTGGGCGGCAAGGCTGACGGCGAAGCCGCCGGTCATGAGAGCAGTGATAAAGGATTTCGCAAACATGTAGGCGTATCCTTAAATGCGTTTGAAGTCTGGGAGGCCCTGCAAATTGCTGGACCGCAGTGGAGTACCGGCGGAATTGATGATCCTGGTAGTGATCAGGAAGATAGTATTCTTCTTCTCAGACAAGGTGCCCTTGTTCTCGAAGAGGCGGCCGATAAGAGGTATATGGCGAATGTAAGGAATGCCGTCATCGACTTCAGTGACCCGCTCGCGGATCAAGCCCCCCATCATGACCGTCTCACCGTCCCAAATCTTGACCTTGGTCTCGATCGAACGACGATCCAAAATCGGCATGTCGAATCGCCAGTTCATCGGGAAGACCAAAACCCCATCGATGATCACGGCTTCGGGAGGCGTGGTGGGACCAGGCGGAACCGGGACGTTGACAATCTGGTTGAAGGTGACGTCATAGCCGATGAAATCGAGCATGGTCGGCTTGATTTCAACGTCAATGGTGTAGCCGTCCGGGTCAACTTGAGGTGTCACTTCAAGGACGAAACCAACGTTGGTTGCTTCGCCGAAGGTAGGAGATGAAGGAACGATCATCTGACCCTGGATTTCAGGCACTTCCCATTCTTTGGGGAAGTAGTGTTCCTCAATCACCCTGATGATCGCCGTGCTGCCACTGACGGTGGTGACCTTAGGAGCCGCCATGACGTTGTCAGAGTCGCGCTGATCCAAGGCACGCAGAATGGCCTGAACTTGCTGGTGACCGAAGACGATGTCGGCACCAAGCTGGGCGGGATTGTCGCGCGCAGCAAGGGAATTGACATCACGGATACCTGAATCGAGAGCCCCACTGCCATTGGCGGTACTTGAGTTGTTTTGGCTGAACAGCGCATCCCCTGTGTAGGGCTTCATGTCCCGCCCGCCGTTTGGAGAAGGTTCCGGAGCAGCTGCAGCACCGCCTGCACCGCCACCGACTGCAGGAACCGGGTTATCCAAGGTGGGATTCAGAGTCGATGTCGTGTAGCGATAGCTGAAGCCCAGTTCATCCAGCTTGTTAAAACGGGTTTCGATCATCTTGCTTTCGATTGAAACCATCGCAGCTTGGACGCTCAGCTGCTTCAAGATGTTTTCGACTAGGATCTGATTGTCTGCCGAGTTGGAGACGACCAGGCGGCTGACGTTGGGGACGTATTGGACCTTGGCGCCGACGGGAAAATCCACGCCTAGCTTCTTGAAATATCCGACCCAGTCTTTCTCTCCCTCGGCGCCACCTTCACGCGTGTTGACCACTTCAAGAACACCTGCAGGAATCGGGTAGAAGCGGGTGACCATATCATCAAAGGGGACGCCTTGCGCCGCGATGATGACCGCATGCTCCTCGATTTTGTAATTGTAATGAAGAGTATTGCAGATGTTTTTGATGATGTCCCCGAGGCGCATATCGTCGACTTCAAGAGTGACGCTGTCTGCAGAGCCTCCCTTGGCAGGGGCGGCAGGTGCGGCGGGAGCGGGAGCGGGCGCCTCCGCATCAAAGGCGGGCGCAGCGCCCTCTTCAGGCACCGGAACGGCGGCTTCTTCAACGGGGGCTTTGCCGCCATCGAGATTCAAGATGATATTCAAGCCCCGTTTTTCCGGATCAAGATCACGGCTCTTTTTGAAGAGGTCGCGAATGACATCCTCAATGCTTTCGTTCTCGTACTTGATTTTGGGAACGACGATGTTGAGGACGCGGTTGATCTCGCCAACGCTGGAGTTGATGTTGATCTGGTGAGTCTCCCCCCGGACCGCATCCTTGGCAGCGCTGCTGTTGACAGGATCGAGCCAACGGTTGTCGCTCTCGGCATTCATTTCCGTGATGGTGTTGCGGTGCCGGAGCTTAGCCACTTCCCGCATGGCATTCGAGCAGCGGATCTTGAGATGCGTCGCCTCTTGGTGGAAGTTGTCATGAACAAAAACCTGGTCGAGCTTTTCCAACGCCTCAGAATAGCGGCGTTGGGCAAAGAGGATCTGAGCCTGTTGGAAGAGCACATCGGCTTCGCGGCGGGCGGCACCAGTGGCTTGGGCGAGGCTCTCCTGGCCCACTTCAGCCGCATACTCAAGGCGGCTGCGTAGAGCCTTGAGTTCGAAAATCTGCGGATCCAAAGTGGCTTTCAAATTCGGATCCAAGGTTTTGGCCTGATCCAACTTCCCGAGCGCTTTGTCGATATCGCCTGTCTTGAGATCAAGTCCGGCGGAGGAGCGCAGATTGACCGCCCAATCGGCATAGATCTGAGCCAGCTTGCGCTCTTCGACGACGATCGCCTCTTGACCATTGACGGTCGCAACCTGTTTCAATTTGGCAATCCCGGCAAGCTGCTGTTTCTCAGCCTCTTCAAAGCGCTGCAGCTTGCGCTGCTTCTCTGCTTCGGCAAAGTGCAGTCGGGCTTCCAGTTCGTAACCTTGACGACGGACTTGCTCCGCCACCTTGATCTGTTCTGACTGGGGATCCGCAGCTTCCTTTTGAGTGCCAAGAATGGCCTCGGCCACCTTGTCAGGGGAATCTGATTCTGCCGCGCAGAGCGGCAGCGCAGCGAGCAGGCCCGCTGAGTAAAGGAATCGCTTGTTGGACATCGGACAGCTCCTTTAAATCAAAGACGCTTGAAGTCAGGAAGACCACGGATGTTGTTGTATCGGACGGGGATGCCGGCCGGCGTGATGATCCGTGAAGTGACGAAGATCAGGAGATTGCGCTTCAAGGTGCGCGAACCTTTTGAGCTGAAGAGGAAGCCGAGGTAGGGAATGTCGCCGAGGTAGGGGATCTTGTCTTCGTAGGTCACGGTGTTGTCGCGGACCATGCCGCCCAAAGCCAAGGTTTCGCCGTCCCACAACTTCACCTTGGTTTCAACTGAACGAGTCTCAAAGACCGGCATTTCAAAGTGAGCGGTAATGCCACCGATGCCCGCGACGAAGATGTCGGAGTTGAAACGAGTGTCGTAATAGAGGAACTCCTTAACCTGAGGCTTGATTTCCAGATCGATGGAGTAGCCGTCAGGGTCGATGGTCGGAGTCACGGTCATGACCACGCCGATGTCAGTGGGATCGCCAAAGACCGGCTTCGACGGGGTGATAGTCTGGACGGCTGTGCCGCCGTTGTTGCCGCCACCAGCGACGTCAACACCGGGCTTATCCCATTCGGTCGGGAAATACCGCTCCTGAACGACTCGGATGACCGCTGTCTGGCCGCTCTGAGCGGTGACCTTCGGAGCATTCAGCACGTCTTTGTTGTCACGCTGATCCAAGGCACGGACCAGGGCTTTCATGGTGTAGTCGCCAAGGACTACCGAGAAGCCCAAGATGCCGGGCGAGTAGTTGCCATCGGCGCCGACAGAGGTGGATGCGAGGACGCTGTTGAGATTGCGAACCGAGGTGCCCAAACCGTCATTGGCAGTGGCTCCAGTCAGATCGCCGGTACGGTCGAAGAAGACGCCGTTGCCCAAGACCTTCGACAGAGAGGACTTGCCGCTGCCGTTGGCGTTGTAATTGCGGTCGATAGTCGTGGCATTCGCCTCCCTGCCGGCAAAGGCTGGTGATTGAATAGTACTGCCGGTGGCGCTGGTGACCGTGCCGTTGATAGTGTCGCCATCAGCGACTTGGTTGATGTCCCACTGGAAGCCGAGCTCTTCCAGTTCGTTCTGAGCGATCTCTACGAATTTCGATTCAATCACCACCTGCTGAGCAGTCGGAGTCAGCTGGTTGATGATCTGTTCGACTTTGCGGAGTTCTTCGGCCGTGTTGGTGACGACAAGACGGTTGACGGATTGGATGAAGGTAACATTGGCACCGGTATCGAACTTCACGCCGAAGTTGATGAAGTGCTGCCGGACGGCATCGCCGTCACCTCCTTCGCCGCCGCCAACGGCCGGATCGGCGGGAACTGCAGCTGGATCAGGCTCAGCACCAAGGAGATTGCCAGCCGTTTTAGTCGACTCAACCAGCTCAAGGAAGCCGGCGGGAACCGGGAAGAACTTGACTTCCATATCGAGGATTTGGACATCGGCACCGGCGATCTTCACCAAGTTGCCGTCGATCTTGTATTTCAGACCGGCATTCTGGCAGATGTAGCGAATCAGCTCACCAACCGGAATGTTGTCCAATTCCAGGCTGATCAAATGGCCTTCGGCAGGGGCCGCAGGAGCGGCGGGGTCCGCGGGAGCGGCGGGGTCCGCGGGAGCGGCGGGGTCCGCGGGAGCGGCGGGGTCCGCGGGAGCGGCGGGGTCCGCGGGAGCGGCGGGGTCCGCAGCAGCGGTGGGATTTTTCAGGCTCAAGATGATATTGATGCCTTTTTTCTCCGGATCTTGCTCGCGGGCGGCACGCTTGACTTTTTCAATCACCTCCTCAATGGTCAAGTTGTCATACTTGACCTTGGGGATGATGATACTCTTGAATTTATCATTGATCGTCGCTTCGTCATTGTTGACAGGAATGGCAGTCTTGCCGGCATTCATGTTGGTAGGGACGGAAGTGGAGCTTGAGGGAATAGGTAGTGACCACTTCCACTCGACTTCAGCGACACGTTCTGCTACGACGCTTTCACGACGCAGACGGCCAGCTTCGCTGACCTTGAGATTGCAACGGCTGATGATTTGTGCGGCTTCGACGTTGTAGGGATCTTCGACGAGAACTTGCTCAGCGACTTCCTTGGCATCCATGAAACGCCGGTCAGAAAAGAGGATTTTGGCCTGATCCAAATTGACGTTCGCTTTTCGGCTCCGTTTAGCCTCTTCTTCCTTGTAGCCTTTGGCGCCTACGGCTTCGACCAGCTGAGTCTTCTCGGCAAGAGTCTGGAGCTTGGCGATGCGGAGCTCGAATTCCTGCTTGCGAGCAGGATTGGCTTCAATTGCAGCCTTCAAGGACTCGACGGCTTCGTTGAAAAGCTGGGTGCTGGTTTTTTCCCGGGCCGAAGTTTCCAGCTGGGTGGCGAGCTGAGACTGGACTTCCGAGATTTTCTGATTGGCGGACTGAACTTGCGCCAGGATGTCCGGAGCGTTGTTGGAGACAAGTTTGAAGTTCTGGATCGCGGCACGGTATTTCGAAGCGGCTTTTTTGTAGTCTCCGCTCTTGGCGGCGTCATCGCCTTCAGCCATTTCGAAGGTGGCCTTGAGCTTGTAGTGCTCTTTGTAAATGGCTTCATTCTTGCCGACCTGAGTGGCGGTCGCGGCCGAGGCCGCGGTGTCCTTGTCATTGCCGAGAAGCTTGTTGGCGACGGCGTCGGGGTTTTCCTGGGCGAACAGAGCGGGTGCCGCGAAGAGAGAGGCGGCAACGCACTTGCTGAGGTTCTGGAGCAGCATGGATTCCATCATGTTTGTTTCCTCTTTGCAGGCGTTCATTGTTTCTTCACAGGGCACTTGACGGCCGGCTTGGCGCCGACTTCACTCTCGGTCTTGTCTTCTTGGCAGAAGACCTTGGCGACAGACTTTTTCGCATCCCATTCACGGAGGATGAAATTCTGAACTTCGTTGTTGGGGCCTTTCAAGCTAAACTTCTCGCCGAGCTTGGTCAGGGCAAAACTGTGTTTGCCATTACTGAAATCAATCCGGAAGGCGTTCGGAGGGTCGATCCGATTGCCAAGTTCCGCCTCGACCTGCTCCTTCTTGGCATTTTCGAAGGTCAGTTTCATCTTTTTGGTGTTCTCCGGATCGGTTTCGTCAACGGCGATGGCGGTAAGAGTATAGCCCAAGAGTTCGTCATCGGCAACAATCGGTTCGTTGTCCTCGATCGTCTTTGTCGTTTTTCTCTGCTTACCGCGATGGGTGAAGCTGAGCTGAACTTCCCACTTCTTAACTCCTCCGTCGACACGATCAATTTTAGAGACAGTAAACGGCAGGGGGCGCACCGGCGCCTTGACCGCAGAATAGAGAGCGATGAAAGGGGGGTGATCCTTGTCATCATCCACGCAGCCGGATTTACCCTCGAAAGTCATCAATTCATCGAAATTGGAGAAGCCGTCCTTGTCGCGGTCCTCGGCGGCGTCCTCGGGATTCTTGGGATCCAGGTTTTCCCGGATTTCAATTTCAGACGGGATCAAATCTTTATCCGGATCATCGCCACCCACAATCTCAGGTTTTAAGGTTATCGGAGTGTTGC
The DNA here is from genome assembly GCA_039798785.1 of Verrucomicrobiota bacterium. Taxonomy (GTDB): domain Bacteria; phylum Verrucomicrobiota; class Lentisphaeria; order Lentisphaerales; family Lentisphaeraceae; genus CAMCSH01. The sequence goes on from JBDKFG010000012.1 coordinate 44,325, forward strand.
ACTTCTTGCAACGATCGGCGCCGCTGTTGACTAGGCTGGCGCAGAGAGGGTTGCGGCAGTAGACGTAGCCCGACCCATCAAAGGAATCGCCATTTTCCTTGAGTTTGACGGAAGGGTCTGAGAACTCCTTGGCTTCGATTTTCTTAACGACTTCGGTGCCTTTCGGCTCAATGACATCAAGAGGCTTCTGTTCCAAGTGGAAGGTCATTGCCAGAACGCAAGCGATGCAGACGCCGAGGAGGGCGATGATGCAGATGAGTTTTTCCAGGTGTTTGCTGATGAGTTCCTTCATGATCATTTGCCCTTCTGATCTTTTTTGAAGATGATCCAATCGACATTGATATCGGCTTCAAGCGTGGGCTTGTCGAAGGCCGGTGGGTTGGTCTCGTGCTTATCCGGTTCGGCGCTGGTTTTGGGGCTTTCTTCAGCCTTGGGGGCTTCAGGCTGCTTGAGCGCCTTCGGATCTTCTGGCGCCACGGGCTGAGCGTCTCCCAATAAATTCCCCGGTGGCGGGCTCTTCTCTTTGGCGGCTTCCGAAGTGACGGCAGGGTATTTGTAGGTGGGGATGATGTCGGCCATCGATCCCTTGCCTCGAAACTCGACAAAGCTGATGCGAGAGTAGTAACCCTTTTCATTTGACAGCTGATTGATCAGCTTCTTCAGAGCTTCGGGACTGCCGACGAATTTGAATTGGAAAGTATGGAACTCCCAGGGCAGGCTCTTGTCCTTCTCGACACTGATGACCAGATCCTTGGGACGCTTGATGCTGAGAACCTTTTCGATTCCCGCAGCGGCGGCGTTCTTGAGGACATGCTCGACATAGTTGAGCTGCTGCAAGGCGACCTGGATCTCGGCGCCATTTTTATTCAAGATGTCCTTGCGTGTACCGGCAAAGGACAATTCATCCTTCGGATCGATTTCAAGCTGCTGTTTCTTCAGCTCCTTGACGATACGATCGACACTCAAGGTGATCGTCTGCTTGGCGGCGATCGGAGCAATGTCGGCCTTGACGTCCAAACCTTCGCTGTAGCTGGCGATGCGCTCCGCTTTGATCTTCTTCAATTCCTCGACGCGCTGTTCGGTGTTCTTCTTCTGGAGGTTGACGTTGCTGTCGTTCCTCACCTCGTATTCGAAATTGCTCAACGCCTTGTTGTTATCGGCGATCTGGGTCTTCTTGGCAATCAAGGATTCAATGTTGCTCTTGACGCTGAAATAGTACCAGGTGACACCCGCGGAGGCTACTAGTGTGACGGCATAGACGGCTATGACCGACTTATAGTTTTTAATCACATCTTTCATTTTTCGACCCTCCCGATGGAAGTCTCTAGAGCCAACTGGACCTCGAAGGAATTGAGGTTCAACTTTTGATCCGGTGCCGGGGAATAGCTAGAGCGGTCGCCACCGACGCTGCCGGTAAGAGGCTTGCTCGCCTCGCCGCGATCGTTGATGAACGGAGAATCCTTCTTATTGACGGCATTATCCTTGAACACGTCGGTCATGATCTTGACGCTGCTGACGTCATCGATCTTGTCATCCATATTGATCCAGTAGCCGGAGACGGTGAGCCCGCCAACCTGGTCAGTTTCAGCCGCTTTGCCGACGCCTTTCTTGAGCGATTTTTTCGACGGCGCGGAGCCGACGATGGGTTTGGGTTCACCGATGATCGGCTTGATGCTGACCATCCACATCAGACGCGAGGGGATGGCCGCCTCGATTTCGTTGAGGACGGTGATCCATTCACTTCTCTGCCTAGCGAGCTCGCTATAGCATTGCATGTTCTTTTCTGTCGATGCAATCAGGTTATAGCCGTCGTTGATCTGAGTCATCCGGCGAGTGAAGGTCGAGCATTTCTGCTCGTTCTCCGCGATGTTGGACTCCAGCTGGCTCTGCTGCTTCATGCCAGCGAGGAGGAAGACTACCGGGATGAAGGCGAAAATGGCTGCCGAAATATAATAATAGGGGAGCTTGCCCTGGACTTCCTTGTCGCGCTTGCTCTTCTCCGACAAAAGGGATATTTCGACAGGGCACTCGACGGTGCGCAGGGCAACCCCGACCACTTCGCTGTAAAGATGTGCCTTCTCTGCGAGACTCTGACGTTCAATCGTCGGAGCGAGGCGGACGATGGAGCTTTGGAAGGGGTTCAAGTAAGCCACATCAACCTTCAGCTTGTCTTGGAAGAAGGTTTCGGTGAAAGCCATGGTCGAGCTGCCACCCGTGAGGTAGAGCTTGACCGGCTTGTTGCCTTTCTGCTGGGTCTTGTAGATATTGATCGAACGGCTGATTTCGCCGTGGAGGCGGGTCATGACATTGCGGACAATCTTGGAGATGGTCGCCGCAACTTCCGACTCGGGCTCTTCATAGGCGCCGCCGAGAGCAACGAAACCGTGGCGGCGCTTCAATTCCTCGGCCTCGTCGAGGCCGATGCCGAATTCCTTCGCGATCTGCTGGGTGATGGCGAAACCGGCGATGGGGATGTTGCGAGAAAAGAAATGCTGGCCGTCGCAGAAAATCAGATTTGAGCAACGCGAGCCGATGTTGAGGATCATGGCGCAGTTGTCGTCACCGATTCGGCTGGCACGGGCGGCGTTGTAGCAGGACGAGGTGGCGATGTCGATGATGTCGACGCGCAGTCCGGCGGCCTCGACGGCAGAATTGATCTTCTCGACGATGTCCGACTTGACCGCGACGAACATCACGTCCAGCTCTTCGTTGGGGTTGCCGATGAGCTGATAGTCCCAGATCACTTCGTTCATCTCGAAGGGGACATTCTGCTTGGCCTCGTACTCGACGACCTGCTTGATCTTCACCGGGTCATTGCCGACAGGGGGCAGCTTGACGAACTTGGTGAATGAGACTTGCGCGGAAAGGACGACGTGAGCCTTCTTGGCGGTGAAGCCGACGGTCTCTTTCAGCCTCTGGATGGCGCGAGTGACTTCTTCGATGCGGTTTTCTTCAGAGGTCTGGCTTTCGTATTCGGCGATGCCGAACTTCCGCAAGGTGACGTTCGAAGGGGAGATTTCGAATTCCCCGATTTTCAGGCTGGAGGAGCCGACATCAATGGCGAGGAGTAGGTCTACTGAGGCCATGGTTTTCCCCTTGAATCAGTTTTCGCGGCGGAAGGTGCGGGGGAAGACATCCTGCTGGGCGTGCTCCCAGGGGCTCTGCTCACGAGAGATGAGGAGATTCTTAACCTCTGGCATGCCTTCTTTCTGGAAAGTCTCTTTGGTGAAGCCGGCAGGCAGCTTATCGGCCTTGTGGCCGTTGACCAGGAAGACGGAAATGGGGCGGCCTTTCTCGAGCAGCTTGGAGACGCCGTTGACGCGAAGCTGGAAGTCGATCACCATGTCTTTCAAGTTCTTGCCGTCGCCTAAATAGCGCTGCACATCAGTGGGATGAATCAGACAGCAAGCATAGTTCTTGCCCTCCTTGATGCCCCGGTAGTTCTCCGTGAAGCTGCTGCGGAAAAGAGTGCCTTTGACAGAGCCGGGAGCGAGAAGATTCCATGTCACCGACAAATCATCCAGCCAAAGGCCGGAAGGGGAAGCCTTGGTACCTGGAGCCGGAGTGATCTTGACGCTATATTCCGCCAAGAGAACCTGCCATTTCGACGTGCCGTTGACCTTGGCGATCCGATCCATGCTGGGCTCGGGGTTCAGGAGCTCTTTGATTTCGAGACTCTCCACCGTGACTTCAACCTTGGGCTCTTTTGCCACTTGAGCATAAATGCTAGGTGCAATCAGAAAAAGAAGCGCAAAAGCGATCAGCTGCAAAAGAGTCTTCATCGGCATTCTCCTTTATGTGTGTCGGGCGTACCCGGTTGATCACTGTACTTCGCTTATGACGGCGGTCAAGCATCACTTCGAGCAAGTCCACGAGGATCGGGCAAGCCCGTGCCGCGTCTCCCCACTCCGCCCTCCCGCAATGCCGCGCCCACTGCACCGGGCAGGCGGGCGCTGGACAGGACCACGCGGGCTTGCATTTCTGCGATCCGAGCCTGCATCTCCTGCTGGGTGGCCACCGCCTCGGCCCGCTTGGCTTCGGCCCGTGCCGCCGCCACCTTGCTCAAGGCTTCGGAGAACTGCGACTGCAACTTGGCGCCGATGTTGTCTAAAATCGTCACCTCAGCGACGTCGCAGGACACCACTTCGAAACAGGTGCCGCTGACCACTCCGGATTCCCTGACCACATCGCTGATCATGCCGGGATTCTTCACTAAATTGCGATGATCGTCTTGGCTGCCGAGGGCGCGCACTACCGCCTCCCCCATCCGGGCAATCACGGTTCTTTCGCCGGCGCTGCCGACCAGACGGGTGACGTCGCTGCGCACGGTCATCCTCAGGACCACTCCGACCCGGATTCCGTCCTTGCAGACCCCGATGACATGACGATGTCCGGAGCGGGGCTCGGGACATTGAAGGACCGCCGGCCGGACAAATGAGCCGACAGCCGCCAGCACATCTCGCCCCGCCAGGTCGATACGGCACAGTTCGTCAAATGTCACAACGATGTTGGACTTGTGAGCCTGCACCGTCGCCTCGGCGACGGCAGCAAGATCGCCGCCACGGATCATGTGCTCCTGCAAGCGTAGCGCATCGACTTCGACATCGGCGCGCTGCAGCTTGACCAGGGAATCGACGACGAGATTGGCATCGATCCGGCGGAGCCGCATCATCACCAGGTCGGGGAGGCTGATCGCCAGGCCGTTGGAGAGGACCTGGGTCCAAGTGCCGAACACCGGCATCAGGAAGATCCCGATGCCGGCGACGATAAGGAGTCCGATGATGGCAGGCGCCCATTCCATGGCGGTCAGTTCCGGTAGTTGGGTGCGTCGCGGATCATCTGGATGTCGTGCGGATGAGCCTCGCGCAATCCCGATGATGTCACCTGTACCATCTTGGCCTTGGCTTGCAGCTCGGGGACGCTGCGGGCGCCGTTGTAGCCCAGGCTGAAGCGCAGACCGCCGGCGAACTGGTGCAGGACGCTGCCGACCGTGCCGCGATAAGGCACCTGCCCTTCGATGCCCTGCGGCACCAGCTGGCTGGAATCCTCGACGTCGCCCTGGCCGTAGCGCTCGCGAGACCCCTGGCCGGCTTTCATCGCCTCGAGCGACCCCATGCCGCGGTAGACGACGAAGCGACGTCCTTGGTGCATCACTTTCTCGCCTGGGGATTCCTCGGTGGCGGCGAGCAGACCGCCCATCATCACGGCGCTGGCTCCGGCGGCGATCGCCTTGGGCACGTCGCCCGACTGCTTGATGCCGCCGTCGGCGATCACCGGCACGTCATCGGGCAGAGCTCGGCTGGCGGCCCATACGGCGCTGATCTGGGGGATGCCGACGCCGCAGACGACGCGAGTGGTGCAGATCGAGCCGGGACCGATGCCGACCTTGACGCCGTCGGCGCCAGCGTCAGCCAAGGCCTTGGCACCTTCGCCGGTGCCAACGTTACCGGCCACCACGTCGATCTTCGATCCGTAGCGCTTCTTCAACTCCTTGACGGTGTCGATGACGCCTTTGGAGTGGCCGTGCGCAGTGTCGATGGTGATGGCGTCGACCCCGGCGTTGATCAAGGCTTCGGCGCGCTCATAGTCGTAAGGGGAGATGGCGGCGGCGACGCGCAGCTGGTAGCGCGAATCGAGGTTCTCCATCTTCGAAGAGCCGCTCACCAAAGCGCGGACGTCATGGAAGCTGTAAAGACCGGCGAGCTTGCCGGAGGCATCTAGAAGAGGCAGCTTGCCGATGCGGGCTTCGGTCATGATCTTGTAAGCTTGTTCGAGAGTCGTACCGGCAGGAGCGGAGACCAGCTTCGAGGTCATCACCGAGGCGACACTGAGCTTGCGGTCAGTACAGAACTTCAGATCCTTGGCGGTGAGAATGCCGACGACGCGCTCGTTGGCGTCGAGGATCGGAAAGCCGGAAAAATTATAGCCTTTGTCCTGCTTGACCCTGAGGATCGAGGCAATGTCATCACTGTCGCGGAAACTGATCGGCGATTGGATCAGGCCATTGGAGTGAAGCTTGACCTTGCGGACTTCCGCAGCCTGCGATTTGGCCGACATGTTCTTGTGAAGGACGCCGATGCCGCCGAGGCGGGCGATGGCGATCGCCATCGGCGCCTCGGTGACCGTATCCATCGCGGCGCTGACGAAGGGTATGTTGAGCTCGATGTTGCGGCTGAAGCGCGACTTGATGCTGGCATCCTGAGGCAGGAAGTCGGCATATTGGGTGACCAGGCTGACATCATCGAAGGTCAGGCCGAGGTAGGCGTCGCGGCCCAAAAGGGCGTCTACATGGGGGTTTTTCATGTTCTCGTCTCCGGTTAAGATTCGAGCAAATTACACCCTTGCGCCCCGGCATTCAAGGGCCTTGATGCGGTCTTCGCGGCCTTCATAGCCCGGCATCAGGATTCTTGGACATCACTTGAAGTCTGCAGGGCAGCCACTCTCTTGCGTCTTAACCTCATGAAGAACCAAACACTCTGTGCAGCGATCATGATCATTCTTGCTTCCACTTCGCCCCGCCGGGCGCTGCTTTTGCAGCAGGCCGGGATTCCCTTCCGCATCTCGGCTCCTGAAGTCGAAGAGATTCATCAGAACGATGACGCTGAAGCGACGGTTAGCGAAAACTGCCGCCGCAAAGCCCTTGCCGTCTCCCGGAAATTCCCGCATGAACTGGTTTTGGCCGCCGACACGGTCGTATCCCTCGATGGTCTTGTCCTAGGCAAGCCGACGGATCTCAACGCTGCCCTTGAGATGCTCCTCAGTTTATCAGGCCGCAGCCACGAGGTTTTGACCGGCCAGGCTTTGGCTCTTGATGGCGAACTGATCGAGCTCAAAGTCCTACGTGCCCCGGTCAACTTCGCCGCCTTCGGCCCTGAGCAGGCGGAGGGCTATTTCGACCGTGTCAATCCTCTCGACAAGGCTGGCGCCTACAACCTTGGCGAATGCCCGGAACTCCTCGGGGCTTCATGCCAGGCCGATCACGGAATAGTTATCGGACTCTCAATCAATGACTTAAAACAATCTTTGAAAAATCTTCCAAAACCCCTTGCGGAGCGATTCCCAACTTTGCTATGATGAACTTGCCCCAAGCAGGCAATACAACCCCCAACAGGAGAGTCCCCATGAAAGCCAAGAAGTTCACCCTGATCGAGCTGCTCGTCGTCGTCGCCATCATCGGCATCCTCGCCGCCATGCTCCTCCCCGCCCTCGGCGCCGTCCGCGAAAAAGCCAACGTCACCAAGTGCAAGAACTCCCTCAAGCAAGTCGGCCTGGTCGTCCAGAGCTACTACTCCGACGGCACCTCCACCGCCTTCGGTTCGGCCTTCACCACCGCCACCCCGCTCGTCGCCACCACCGCTGGCTTTAACTTCGACGCCAACATGCTGGCCTGCGCCGCAGCCCGCACCACTGCCGAAGATGTTGATTACACCAGCGATAAGATTGGCAGCATGAGCGCATATACCACTCAAGCAGTTCCTGCAACCTTCGCTAATACCGATACTTGGGCTGTTGTCAACAACCCCAACTCCGGTCTCTTTGGTGACAATGGCGACACCGTTGCCAAGCGCCAACATAAAGTCAACCTCAAGTTCAACGTTACCGCCGGCGACGGTCACGTCGAAGAGAAATAAGCTGACTTAAAGAATAAGGGGGGGGCTCCATTGGCCCCTCCTTTTTAATTATGAGGTCACCTCATGAAAATGACGAAATTCACTTTGATTGAGCTTTTGGTCGTTGTGGCCATCATTGGCATTTTGGCCGCAATGTTATTGCCGGCCTTGGCCTCTGTCCGAGAGAAGGCTAACATTGCAAAGTGCAAAAGCTATCTCAAACAACACGGCATCTCATTCGGCGCGTACTTCAATGCCGATAGTTTTCAAGTAGCACCGGTATATTCTGGCACCTTGACTGCTGGCGATTTGGTCGATACAGCCCTCAATCTCGATGACAATATGCTGGCCTGCTCAGCGATTAATTTATCCGGATCAAATTCCATTTTTTTCTACAGCCCTTCCAGCACAGTTGGCCATAACGCCAATATCAGTGGACAACGCTATGGTGTGATCAACAACCCAGATTCCATTATCATGGAAGATGATGTCGCGCACAAAAATACTGGCAAAGTCAGCCAGATGCGCGGTGATGGCCATGTGGAAGAATCAGCCGACAGCAATTAATGAGTCGATTCATTCTCTTCGCCGCCTCGAACAGGCGGCTTTTTTCATGCCCGGATCCGGGCGGGAATGCCGCCGCGAAGGGAGTTGCCGAGGCGGAGTTTGGCAGCGGCATGGAGATCGTCAAGAGTCAAAGCCTTTTCGATCGCGCCGAGGATTTGGATCTGCTCCTGGCGCCAGATGCCGGGGAGAATTCCTGCCTCCAAAGGTGGAGTGAACCAGTGGCCCTGAGAATCGCAAAGAAAGATTGAAGTGAAGCTGCCTTCGGCCAATTCGTTTCGATCGTTGAAGAGCAGAGCTTCGTCGGCTCCGAGGGCTTTGGCGCGGGCCAAAGCGCGTTCGTAAAGGCCGCGGCACGAGGTTTTGTGTCGGGTCCAAGGGTTTGCGGTGGGGATTTTTTCCTCGGCGATCACAACAAGAGCCTCGTCTTTTCCCCAGCCGAGAGCTGCCAAGGGCTCGCAACGCCCCCTCAGTTGACCTTGGGCATCAACTGCGAGGCGAACCCGGAAAGCCCCGGAACTTCGGTCAATCCGCCACTGACGGAGCTGCGCGAAAATCGCATCCCCCGGAAATGGACGCTGGAACCAGCGGCAGGAATCTCGCAAGCGGCGGAGATGGGCGCGCAGCTTTAAAGGGCGCCCATTTTCCCAAGCCATGGTGGTAAAAAGCTCCTCGGGGAGGGCTTCGGCACGCAAAAATGCCCCCTTGAGCAGGCATTCCTGCCATTCCAGCGACGGAGAGGAATCGGCGACTACGCCGGAGCCGAGGCCAAGAGACCAGATTTTGCCTTGCTTCTCCAAAGTGCGAATACAGACGTTGAAAGTGAAATCTCCGCCCGGCTCGACCCATCCGGCGATGCCGGTGTAGGCTCCGCGGGGTGACTGCTCGAGCCTGCGTATCAGCGAACAAGCCTGAATCTTCGGAGCTCCCGTGACGGAGCCCGGCGGGAATGTAGCCTCAAGGATAGACTCGAGACTTGCCCCCGGCTTCAGCTCCCCGCTGACCTGGCTGACCATTTGGTGCAAGGTGGCGTAGCGATCGACCTGGAAGAGCGAATCGACCTGGACGCTATTCTCGCGGCAGATTCGCGACAGGTCATTGCGCATCAGGTCGACGATCATGACATTTTCCGCTTGCGACTTGGGATCCTGGGCGAGCCAGCGGCGGCGGGCTTCATCCTCCTCCCACGAAGCGGCGCGGGGGCAGGTGCCTTTCATCGGCAGAGAGGTCAAGCGCGAGCCGCGGCGCTGAAGGAAGAGCTCGGGGGAGAGGGAGATCAGGCCATAGGGACCGAGTTCGAACCAAGCGGCGAAGGGCACGGCTTGAGCCTGGTAGAGGCGCTTGAACAGCGCCAAGGGCGAGTCCGTGCCGAGCGTGACGGCGCAGCGGAAGCTGAGATTGGCCTGGTAGAGCTCGCCGGCGAAGATCGCGGCTTTCAGTTCTGTGAGGGCACGCTGCTGGGTTTCGGCATTCACCAGAGGCGTCCAGCGCGGCAAGCCCTCTGGCGCGGGAATGGCCAAGTCTTCGAGTCGCACTTCATCAGCCCGTTCGAAGATGCCGAAGACCGCCAAGGGGCCGGAATGATGATGGACCGGGATGCTGGGCTCAAAAACCGCCGCCGCTTCATAAGCCAGCCAGCCGGCGAGCCACTTGCCCGCTGCGGCTTCCGCTTCGATCCGGCGGATCAGCGGGCGCACTTCCTCCGGAGTCAAGGCCAGCAGCAGCTCGCCGCCGCCGCTGAGGCGAAGCCAGCCGGTGCTTGAACGAGAGCTGCGGAGGAGGCACATAATTACGAATGGCGAATTACAAATTGAGCTGCAAGCAGCGCGCAATTCGCCAAGGATGTCAGTTGCATGTGGCCGCTCAATTCGTAATTACTCACTTCTTCACCGACTTGATGTTATCGATAAAAACCGGGAAACGATTGAAGGTGACGACCCAAGCCGAAGTCTGACCGGACTTGAGTTCACCGTCAAGCTGGATGTCGATCATCCAATGTTTCGGCTCGGGCGAGCCGCGTGGCCAGATGCGGCCGCGGCAACGGAGAAAGCCGTTGGGCATGCGGCTGGTGACGAAGCGCATGGTATGCCAGGCTTGCGGTTTGAGAGAGAAGGGATGACTGCCCAGAAATTGCTCCTGGCCGAGGATGAGGCGGAGCTCGGGGTGAGTCTGATTCTGGCACGCAATCAGACGGGGGCCCTTGCTGCCGTGAGTGCCGAGGCCGAAAGTCGGCATCGCAGCCTCGGTGAGATAGGCATAGAAGTCGGCCTGGACCTCGACTTCGTCCAGGTTGTCAGGGCCGAACATGAAGCCCTGGAAGGCCTCCATGACCGAGCTCTGGAGACAGCGCTCCTCGCCAAGTTTCTTGAAGCCGAAATTCCCTTCATAAATGGAAATGCCATCCAGACAGTTCTTCTCATTCGAGCTGTTAAAGTCGCGCTCGAAAAGAGTGACCGACGGCGCCGTGCCGAAGAGCCCGCAAGAGCTCAGGCCGGCGAGTGAGACAAGCGAGATCAGGAGTTTTTTCATCGGAGTTACCACGGGGGTTAAGGGTTCAGAGTCGGTGCCAACGGCGGGCACTGCTTTCGCCGCGTTCGAGAGATCCTTCAGGCAAAACTTCGACGGGTATCTTCAGCCCGAAGGCAGTGAGCAGTTCAAGGGCAATGGTCTTGGCGATCTTCTGGGCTTTGTCCGTACCGGGGACAAGTTCAAGCTTGACCGCCATCTCGGTCATGCTGCGGCGCGATTTGACTTCTACACGATATTCGAGAACCTGGGAGTGCCGACGGATGAGTTCCTCGACGGCGGAAGGATAGACTGAGACGCCGCGGACGAAGACGAGATTGTCAAGGCGTCCGATGATGCCGCCTTCAAGTGCCAAGTCGAAGCTGCCGCAGGCGCATTGCGCCCTCGGACCGCGCTTGACCAAATCGCCAGTGCGGAAACGCAGAGCGGGGGACGCGTGACGGCCGAGAGTGGTGAGGACCAGTTCACCGACGAAGCCCGGCTGCATCTTGCTGTCGCTCTCAGGAGCCACCACTTCGGCGTAGAAGGCGTCGGAGAGGACGTGCAAAGTGTCGGCATGGACGGGACAGGGATACGCCACAGGGCCGGTTTCAGTCAGGCAATAAGTATCTAGAACGCGGGCTCCGGGCCAGACCTTTTCGATCCGCTGGCGAGTGGCTGTGATCGACCCGCCAGGCTCGCCGCCGACGATGATGCGGCGGAGACATCCCTGGCTCAGGTCAATGTTCTCTTCGCGGGCGATTTCGCCGAGGCGTAGTGCGTAGCTGGGGGTGCAGAAGAGAACGCTGACGCGACACTCGATGATCATCTTCAGCCGCCCGACGGTGTTGAGCGAGCCTGCGGGAAGGCACATCATGCCGAAGCGGCGGGCGGCGTCGATCGCAGTCCACTCCATCAGCTGCGGGCCGAAGCTCCAGGCGAACATCGCCACATCGCTGGCCTTCAGGCCAGCCGCCTGGTAGACTTTTTTCCAGTTGCCGGCCAGCCATTTCATGCCGTCCTTGTCGTCTCGCCAGAAGATAGGCTGCGTGCTGGTGCCGCTAGTGGTCGAGAGCAGCACAGGCTCGGCCCCCGCAGTCCAGTTGCTGCCGTAGGGCGGCAGCTCCTGCTGATCCTTCTGGTAATCGCTCTTCAAGGTGAATGGCACCATTTCCGACCAGTCATGCACGTCGCGGAGCTTGTTTGGAAGATCTTTCAGGCGGGCGTCGTGGAAGGGATTGCGGCCCCGCAAAGCCTTAGCCAAGCTATTGAGCTGATTCAACTGCTCTTCCTGCATCCCTGAACGGCTGTCGTGTTTATCGAGACTCATCACCCGGCTCCTTGCTGATTGCGCAGACAGGGGAATCTAGCGGGGGAAGGCAGGATGCAAAATTCAAAATTCAAGATTCAAAATTCAAGAGATACCTTCGCTCCAGCTGCTCGATCCCATGCGGGTCGCACCATGGTAGCCCAGGGTCGCCTCGACCCTGGGTATGAGGCAAAAATGAGTTCCGATCCCTTGTGGGTCGCACAGTCTTCGACTGGGCGCTGTGCGACCCGCAAAGGGGTCGAGCGACAGAATTCGGCAGAATCCAGACCGGAAGCTTTTTTGCAGGGGTTCCCTGCATGCCTCATGAGGCATCTTGGATACGCATGTTGCTTTATCTGAATTTTGAATTCTCAACTCCGAGTGCCTTCAAGGTCGGCGACATCGATGTAGAAGCGGGTGTCTCCCGCCTTGTGTGCGACTGGAAAGGTGAGGGTGAACGTGGTGCCGCGATCAAGCTCGGAGACCACCTCGATCCGCCCTTTGTGCGCCTCGACAAGTCGGCGGGTGACGGCGAGGCCGAGGCCGGTGCCCGCATCCCCCTTACCGGTGAAGAACATGTCGAAGATCTGATCGATATCCTCCGGCTTGATCCCGATGCCGTTGTCGCTGCAGCTGATGCACAAGCTGGAGCCGCCGTCGCTGAGCCAGGCATCCACCTTGATCCATCCACCGGTCTGGCCGTCATGCCGAGAGACGACGGCATCGGCGGCGTTATTGAGCAGATTCAGCATGATCCTATGCAGCGCGGTGGGATCAAGCTCCGCCGAAAGCGGCTGATGGGCGAGATCCGGGGCGATTTTGAGCTCAATGGCGAGACTGGTGAGGTGGGGCTTGACTAGGCTTGCGGCCTCGGCCAGGAGTTCACCGACCGGCTGGCGGGTGATCTGCAGGTCGTATTCCTTGGCGAGGTTGAGCAGGTCGAGCATCAACGCAGTGAGGCGTTTGTGATTGCGGCTGAGAATGGTCCAGGCCTCGTTCATCAGCTCCTGGTCCTTGTCATCGATCCCCATGCGCATCAAGTAAAGACATCCATCGACACCCGTGAGGATGTTCTTGATGTAGTGCGACAGGGAGGCCGAGGCGGTGCCGAGAGTGGCGAGACGCTCATTGGCGATGTTGCGGACGTTGAGTCGGTGATTGGCGATCCAGGGAGAAGCGATCAGACAGAGCGCCGAGACGGCACGCAGCTGGACCGGCCCAAGGGTGGACCCGGCGATGCAGACGATGCCGAGAAGCTCGTTGTGCACCGACATCGGCGCGGCCAGGTGACGGCGGACCAATGAGCCGGGAAGAAGCACTGGATCGGTGAGCAAGGCTTCCCTCGATTCCTGAACCTGGAGAAGCAGTCCGGAAGGCAGATCGGCAGGCGACTTGTTGACACGGTGACCCTGAGCGTTGAAACCGAAGGCGTAGCGGATCGAGCCGCCGCCGTCAGGTGTAGTGGTGAAGAGATCGACGATGCAGCCGGGGCAGGCTTCTCGAAGCATCTGGCAGAGCGCCGTCAAGACGTCTTCCTCGGACGCGAGGGGCGCCATCCTCTCATGCAACTCGAGTGCGCCGGCGAGCGGCAGTTCATTGCCACTGCTGTCGGCCTGCGTCGCCATCAAGGGATCTCGAGCGTCGAGCCTGAAAGCGATGGTCGGCGTGTCGGACGTCTGCCTCTGGCTCACCTCGGCTTCTAAAAGCGAAGCTCCGGCGCGGAAGCGCAGGGTGCCGTTGACCAGAGCTGGCTGGCGCAAGGCGACGCCGCCTACCAGGGTGCCGTTGGTCGAATCGAGATCCTCCAGGAACCACTCGCTGTTCTTAAGGAAAAGCCGACAGTGACGGCGCGACAGCATGCCGTCCTGGATGCAGATCTCGCAATCGCGAGTCCGGCCCAGGGTGACAGCGGTTCCATGAACCGGAAACTCCTGCCCCGCTTCGGGACCGGAAATGACCCGGATGATCGCAAGCTGAGGTTTCTGCTGAGCCACCTGAAGACCTCCTGTAAGACAGCGGAAGAACTGGTCTCTACGAGAATAGTCTACATCATATCGGGTTTCCGGACACGGTGCAAGGCGGAAATCGCAGCGTGCCTCAAAGAATCAACATGCAGTCGCCGTAGGAATAGAACCGCATCTTTTCCCTGACCGCGCAGCGGTAGGCCTCGAGGACCAGCTCGCGAGGCGCAAAGCAGCTGACCAGCATCATCAAGGTGGAGCGGGGCAGGTGGAAGTTGGTGAGGAGCCGGTCAACCACGGCGGGACGGCGCGGAGGATGCATGAAGATCGCGGTGCGCCCTGCGCCGGGCCTCAGGAAACACTCGGGATCGGCACAGGTCTCGAGAGTGCGCACGCTGGTAGTCCCCACCGCCGTGATCCTGCCGCCGGCCTGATGGGTGCGCCGCAGAGATGCCGCCACCTCCGGAGCCAGCTCGAAGATCTCCTCGTGCATGCGATGATCACGAACATCCTCCACCGCCACCGGCAGGAAGGTGCCGGGACCGACATGCAGGGTGACGCGATGCTGCTCGATCCCCGACGCGCTCAGGCCGGCCAGCATCTCCGGAGTGAAATGCAGTCCTGCAGTGGGCGCGGCAATGGCGCCGGGACGGCTGGCGAACACCGTCTGATAGCGCTCCCTGTCGCTGACATCAGCTTCGCGGTTCATGTAAGGAGGCAGAGGGATCTGGCCGAGACGATCGAGCAAGGCGAGGACCTCCGCAGTGTCGAAATCGATTTCCGCCTGGCCGTCGTCACGGCGGGCGGCGATCCGAACGGGGCTGCCATCGGCAAGTTTCAGAGCCGTCCCAGGAGGCAGCCGCCGGCCAGGCTTGACGAAAGCGAGCCATCGGCCGGGGCGAAGTTCTTCGACAAGGAGCATCTCGGCTCGTCCGCCGCTGCCCTCCTTGCGGCCGAAAAGCCGGGCCGGGATGACCCGAGTATCGTTCATCACCAAGGCGTCGCCGGCTTTGAAATACTCGGGGAAATCGCGGAAGGAGCGGATCTCGAAAGTCCCTGAGCGGGGATCGAGAACCATCATCCGCGACTCGTCGCGTCGCTGCGCCGGCCGTGAAGCGATCAAATCCTCCGGCAGCTCGAAATCAAAATCGGAGACCTTCACCCTTTCGCCCCCTCGCTCCCGGCCGGTGCGGCGGCTTCGTCCTTGACCGGAGGCAGGACGCGCTGCAGCCACTCGGAATAAGAGGCCGGGCAGCCTGAAGCGCTGATCTTGTCGGCGGCGGAGCGGGCCAGGTCGGTCTGGCCAAAGAGGCTGAAGAGCATCGGCAGATAGCGGTGGAAGGCACCCTTGCCGTCGACGCCGCGGGCGAGAGCCTGTCCGACAGGAGCGAACTCGCGGTGGATGGGGCCGCCGCCGCCGCGCTCGAGCGCGCAAGCCGCGAGAAACTGGATCCGAGGCATGTCGGCCTTGAGGCGGAGAGCGAAATCGGCGAACCATGCGAGGGATTCGCGGTCGCCCCAGCGCAGCTCCGCAGGCACAGCGCCGATTCGACCGAGGAAGAGAGTGAGAAGCTGCGAGCAGCCGCTCAGATAAGCCTCGGCGAGCTGCGCCGGGGGCGGCTCGGGATAGAGTACCGGCACGTTCGAGGCAGTGAACTGCCGGGCCAGATCCTCGGCCATTTCGCCGACGCTTTGGCCCAGTTTGGCCCGGAGGCCGGACTTGTGGAGAGTCCGAACCTCCTTCAACGTAGAGCTCTCAAAGACCCGAAGACGCAGCTCGAATCCTTCCCCTTGGCGACAAATGAAGCCGCTGACCAGGAATTCCGGCTTGAATTCAGAATCCATCGCAACGATCTCTTTCAATCGTTTCGGCTCCCACTCCTGGCCGTGGACCAGGGGGCCGCCGCCCCGGACCACCGGGATCAGCACCGAAGTCTCAATCGCCGGCACGGTACCGAGCAGCTCCGCCAGGAAGGCAGGGATGGCGCGGGTGAATCGCGACATGTCTTCGCCGGCCTTGGTGACATCGGCGATGGTGACGAAAGCGACGCGGCGAGGAGCGGCGGGGCGCTCCGGCAACATCCAGTTCGGCTCATTGAGGGCGTGCCACCACACCGGCTTGCTGAGGCGGAGAAACTCGATCCTGTCGGGCGCGGCGCCTTTGCCTTTCCTCTGCTCAGCCTGCCACTCGCCGGCGGCATGCTGTCGCAGCTCGGCGATCTGTCCCGAGATCTGCATCAGCGGCTGCATCATCTGCGGACCGGAGCTGAGGAAGAGCTTGTGCAGCAGGTCTTCGGCCTCGTCGACCCGGCCGAGCCCGAGCAAGGCCTGGATCATGTTGCAACCGACCCAGGGACCGTGTGCCCGCGGCTGGTAGCGACGGAGACCGAGCTCGACCACTTCCTGGAGATGACCGGCACGTCCGAGGTCACCCGTCGCCATGGTCAGCGCCTCGGCATCGGTCGGCAGAAGATCGAGCCCCTTCAGCTGCAGCTGGATGGCGCTGTTCTTGTCGCCGCGGCGCAAGGCCTGCCGGGCGAGCCAGAGATGGACACGACGGGATCCTGGCAGCGCGGCGACGCGCTCAAGGACGGCCAGGCCTGCGCCGTCGCCGCCGGAAACCGCCGCCCTGCTGGATGCCCAGGTGAAGAGTCCTTCATGGTCAGGATCGAGGGCCAAGGTCTCCCAGATCAGTCGCTCGGCCTCGGCGTCCTCGTGAAGATCGTCGGCGCAGCGCGCCAGGGTGGCCATCAGGACTGCCGCCTGGGGATGGATTTCCAATCCTCTCAGGGCGTCCTGCCGCGCGCCTGCGGCGTCGCCGCAGGCGCGGCGGGCGGCACAGCCGCAGGCGATGGCCCGCAGACTGCCCGGTTCAAGCTTGAGCAAGGCCTCGGCGACCTGCCGGCCCTCCTCCGAAAATCCTTGCGACAGGCAGTGGGAGGCAAGCTCAAGACAGCGCTCAGGATGCTCCTTGGCCGCCTCAAAGGCCTTGGGGAATGCGTCGCGACGCCAGGTCTCGCGCTCCCGAGCCCGCTGCGCCGCCTGCTGCTCGGCCGCTCCCGGCGCCGCGGCTTGGGCGGACGGAGTCTGGACAGGGGCGCTCGGCGCCGCCTCCGGCTCTTGACTGGCGGGACGGGTGAAGAACTGGCGCAGGAATTTCATCGCGAGGGTCTCCTTGGGAAAATGCAGGCAGCAAACTAGCCCGTGCAGCAGCGAGGACAAGGCTTGCCGGGCGTTTCGATCGCCGCCGCCGGGCCGTCAATTGGCCTTGCCGCCTCTTCGCCTCAGCCGCGCCAGCAGGACAAAGAGCACGATCGCGATGGCGCTCAATGCAAGCAAAACCCAGGCAAGGCCGTCCTGAAGAGGATCCGGAGGCACCGGAGGCACCGGAGGCACCGGAGGAGGGAAGAAGCTCCGCAAAGCCTGCGCCGGCACCGGGACGGCAGCGGCAGTCGGCGGCGCGGATAACGCGCTGTGCTGCGGCAGGTCGACGCGTACCGGCCCCTCCCAGTCAGCGGCGAAGAGCCGGGTGCAGAGGGCCGGAGCCGTTGCAGCAGCGAGAAGCGGCGGAGCCAAGGGCGAAGAACGGAGCGGCGTGCTGCCGTCGACCGTGTACCGCGCCTCGAAGCCGGCGGGAGCCGTGACCACGAAGCCCTCGGGCCTGATGACGACCTGAGGCACCGGCTGGAGCAGCTCAAGATGGCGGATCTGGAGGGCGACGCCGCGCTCCGCCACCGCATCGTAGGCGGAACTCTGGCGCTCGGTGATTTCGCCCGGCCGGCGCTCAAGGGGGTGCCTCCTGAGCTCCTCGGCGAAGCTTTTTTCATCGTCGCGATGGAAGACGATACGCAGGATCTTCACCAGGCGGGGCTCGAAGCCGAGACGGATGCGAGTCTCCTGGGGACCAAGACGGCGGCGGAGCAGGTCCTTCCATTCCCCGCCTTCCGCCGGCACGAGCACGGCCACTTCATCGGGGCGCCCCTGGCGCTCGCTGAATTCAAGCTCCAGTCCATCAAGCACGGCGCCGACGTCGTTGCGGAATTCGCAGAAATGCGGGAAATAAGGAGCTTCATAGCCGCCGTCACTGAAACACAGGCTGTGGGGATCGCCGTCGATCGCGGCGGCGAGCCGGCGCAGGGCGAGCTTCTCATCCTTGTGGAAGCTGGAGGCATGGGGCGTCATCGGAGCGGCGGGAGGCAGGATCTGCAGGATCGGAGACTGGCCCAGACTCCATCTGACGACTCCTCCGGCTTCAAGCTTCAAGGGCAGACTGACAGGCTCCGCTCCGAGACGGATATCCTGCGGCGTCGCGCCGAGACCCGCCCCCCAATCCCAGCGTCCTGCGGCGTCGCGGACCAGCGAGCCACGGGAAGTCGCGATCCGGGCGACTGCGGCCCAGCCGCGGTCCCGGGCGCCGGTGCAGGCCAGCCCTTGGCGACGTCCGCTGAGGGCGAAGAGCATGGCCGGGTTGAGGAGGCCGTCCTGGCCCATGTAAGGTGCTCCCATCGAAGGCGAGGTGTAGCGCAATCCGTAGCCCGGCTCCCATGCGATCAGCCAATGGAAGGCGAGGCGCCCCATCACTTCCCGGTAGGCGGCGGCATCGGCGCAGGCGAGGCCGGCAAGGCCGAGGCTGCCTCCTGGCTCGCCGTAGGCGTGGGATTGACGGAACATGAAGAACCGCTTCTTCATGATCGCGAGCATCGGGCCGCGCATCTCCGGGTGTTCGTCTCGAAGGGTCAGCGCCATCAGGCTGAGACCGGTGCGGGACCAGAATTCATCACCGTCCTTGGCGCTGGCGTTGTAGCCCATCGAGCCGTTTTCGCCTTTGGCCGGATCGCCCCAGCTGTTGAGGAAATAGCTCTTTCCGGCTTCGAGGAAACGGCCCGGAACACCGCACTTCCCCGCCAAGGCCTCGCCTGCGACGACATGGATCGCGGCTCCAATCAGTCCCTTGTTGCCGTAGGGCAGACCGGCGCCGGCGCCGTGGCCCCAGCCGTCGTGGCCCCAGATGGTGTTGTTGGTGCCGCCCGCCTGCGACTCCAGAGTCGATTCGAGCCAGCCGAGGACTTTCTTGTCGCCGCTGGCGAGGTGATATTCCGCCACCAGCATCAGGGCGAGGCCCTGCTCGAAGTAGCCGCGCCCCCGCGACGACTTCAGGCACCAGTCGACAGCGCGAGCGACGGCTGGCAGGCAGGCCGGATCGCGGCTGCCGAGAAGCGCCAGCCCCGCCAGAGGAGTCTGGATCCCGGCTGTGCCCTGCTCCGACCAGCTGCCGTCGGGCTTCTGGCGTTTCAGCAGCCAGGACTTGCAATCGCTTTCGAGCCGGTCGAGAAGCGCGTCGGCAGGCGCCGGGAAGCCAGCTGCAAAGCCGGTTCCCAAGCTGGAATCCAGCCTCACTCCGAGCCGCCGGGCCTGGCCATCGCGAAAGATCTCCAGACCGATCTCTCGGCGCCCCTGCCGCAGCGACCTCTCGCAGGCCATTCCGAGGCAGGCGAGAGGGGAATCGCTCAATCCCCGTTCGCTGCTCCCGAGTTCAATCGGCGGCAAAGCCTTGCCATCGACCCCGACGATCAGATCGCCCTCGCGCAATCCCGCCCGTGCGGCGGCGAGTCCGGGACGGACCAGGCCGGCGACCAGCACCGGATGATCCTGGAGGGCGAGAGCCTGAAAGCCTAGCAGCCCGAAATCCTGAAGATCCGGCCCGTCGACTCCGTTCTCTTTCGCCTGCATCGAGCGGTTGACGGTGCTGGGCAGAATGTAGGTATGGAGGCGGCGCAAGGTGATGGCTCCACCGCGGCCGTGACGGATCCGCAGGGTGATTTCGCGCCCGAGGATCTTGGCGGTCTCCGTCGCCGAGAGCGCGAGGAAGAAGGGAGCGCCGCTTCCGTCAGCGGCGGCCGGCCAAGGGTGACCAAGAGGCTCCAGTCCGGCAAAGGCGGTGAACCAATTCTCCGAGCCGGGAAACTCGAGACGGAGGTAACGCAGAGGAACCGCCGCGGTGAAGGGGATTTCCTGGCGCGTGCCGGAGCGAAAGTCGACCTTGCCGTCGAAAAGGGTTTCCCATTGACCGAGGCTGTCGGCACCGCTGATTTTAATCCGGCCCGGCGTACCGTTGCTGCGGTCGGGCCGGGAGGTGATGGTCAGCCCGCGGATCTCGCGACGGCCGCCAAGGTCGATCTCACACCAGTGCGGCGTCTTGTTCTCATGCTGGTAATGGCTGTGCCAGACACTTTGTGAATCTTGGTCGAAGATCTTGGAGAGCCCGGATCCAGGCTGCACCGAGTCGCAACGATAGCGCAGACCGCCGCCAGGATTCCGGGCCGAAGCTTCGACGCTGGCGATGAGTCGCTCGCCCTCGAGAACTTCGATTCGGGCTCCGGCGCCGATTTCGCCCAGAGCCTCGCCGCTCAGCAAAACCTGGAATCCTTTGGCCCCCTTGGCCTCGAAGACCGCCTCGCCCGGGCGCCTCAGTGTCAATCGGCTTTCAGCCCACCCTTGCGGCGTCAGTTCGAGCTCCGGCAGCGGGCCCTGCCAAAAGGCGGCGCCGCTAACCTCCCATCTCGCGGGCACTCCGCTCGAAGGCAATTGCCGCGGCTCGCTCGGCAGACTCGCTTCAGGCACTTCGACGGCACCGACATACAAAGCCATGAGGAAGTGTAACATCAGCAGGATCAGACGCATGTCGGCAGCTCCAGAATTTTCCCGGGCCCTTTCAGATCGACCGCGGATCCTAAAGTTCCCGATAAAATCATTTGGCATCGAAGCGGCATTGGAGGTATGCTGAACGCTAAACAACCCAAACAGTCTAAGCCCAAGGATTCCGCCATGCTGAGTTGGATCGCCACCGCCCTGCTCGCCATCAACACTCCTTCCTCCGCTTCTCCAGCCGCTCCGGCCGCACCCACCCTGTTCGCCCCGCGTCCGCCTCAGGAGCTCAGCGCCGAGCTTAAAAATCGCATCGACACAGCGGTGACGCGCCTCGGCGACGCCTCCGCCAAGATCCGCCGCGAAGCCCGCAAGGAGATCGAGGCGATGGGAGTCGAAGTGCTGCCCCATCTGCGCACCTACAAGGACAAGGCCGAGGACGTGGAGGTGAAAGACGCTCTTCGCGAGATCATCGAAGAACGCCGGGGCACGGTACCATGGAACACACTTAGCCCGGCTGAACAAAATTTCATCATCGCTGTCAACAAGGCTCCCGGCCAACAGCCGATCTTGGACAACAATGAAGCTTATCGAGTACGATTCCGTCTATACGCTCGCGACAAAGTCGCGCTGCTGTCGATCAACCAATTACTTATCGTCATCCCGGACGCCCAGTTGGCGGCAAAAGCCAGCGGCGAATATGCCTCCGCTCCCGGCAGGACGCTTTGGAACGAGGTCGAAAACAAGAATAACGTCATTGTCTTCAGCAAATCCGGGCTGGCGGTCAAATACGACGAAGGTGACGAGGCCGAAGTCCTGAAACAGGTCTTTAAGATCGACAATCGCGACATCCATCTCTTCCATCCCGACGGCAGCTACCGCGGCAGGTTGGTTGGGGCGCCCGCCGTAGCCAGCCGCTGAGAGAAAGGCATCAAACGAGGACAGGGGCCTGCCGCGCTCCTGTCTGGGCTTCAGGCGAGGCAGACCCAGCTGACGAAGGCGTGCCAGCGGAGGATTTCCTGACTGTGACGGAAGCCGGCCTGGCGCATGGCCTCCTCGGTCTGCGCCGCGGGCCAGGGCCGGAGCACCCCGTCGAGTGCGGCGCGTTTATGAACCAGTTGTTCCGGCGTGTAGCCGTTGTCGAGGCGGAAGGCATCGTGGGCGGCCATGGCGAACTCGGCGAAGGCGGGCTCCGGCTCGGTCTTTTCGGCAATCAAGAGAAGACCGCCGGCCGGCAGGGCGGCACGGATGCGGCAGAGCAGCTCGAGTCGTCGTTCCGGCGGGGTGAACTGCAGAGTCCAGCCGAGCACGACCACCGCGGCGCCATCGATAACCGCATTCTCCGCATCGTTGTTGCGCCACTCCGCCCGAGGCAGGCGGTCAGCCGCGATATCGAGCATCGCCCGGGACGGGTCGTGGCCGACCAGCCGGCGGCCGGTGCCGTCGAGATCAAGCCGCAGGAGCAGCGAACCAGTGGAGCAGCCGAGATCGTGAACCGCTCCTTCCGGGGCATTCCGGATCAGCACCGAGAAAGCGGCGTGGGTGTCGCGATAAAGCGGAATCGAACGGCGCGCCATATCATCGAAAGACGAGGCCACTTCGGCATCGAATCGGAAACTGCCGGGGGTGACGGCAGAGCGGAAGAGTTCATCGCGGCGGACTTCAGGCATGAGAGGCTGAGGCTTTTAAGAGGTTGAGGCTAAGGGAAGTCCCAAAGAAGAGAAAACCCGGAGCAGGGCTCCGGGGCGGAAGCGGCAGGACCTGAATTGAAGCGAATGCTTACAAGCCATTCAACTCCATCAACCCTCAATTGGGGGGAGTGAGGGTGAAACTCGGGAGTTTGGGGACGCTGCCGCTGTGGAAGTCCTCCAAAGGCACTTGGTAGCCTTCCGTGACAGTGATTCTGGGCTTGGCGAAGTAGACGACGAGGCCGATGACGAGCGCAGCGGCAAAGGCGCCGACGACGGCGTAGGTGGCGTATTTATGCATGTTTCCTCCGGGATTTGAAGCTTGGGTCGCGGCGCTGTCGCTCTTCAGATGAGCTTTGAGCGAGGAATCGCCCTCGCCGCTTTCTTTATCATACAGTGCCACCGCTTCGTCAGGATCAACCCCGAGTTCTTCACAAATTTTGCGCAAATATCCGCGGGTGTAGACGGCCTGGGGGAGCTTGGCGTATTCGCCGTTCTCGAGAGCGGCGATATGGACCAGACTGACCTTGGTCTTTTCATGGACCTGGCGGATGGTCATCGCACGCTCCTGGCGGGCTTCCTGGAGCAGTTGCGACAGGGTGCGGGCATGGATTGAGCTGCGGGCGGGAGCAGGCTTGGGGATGGGCTGGCTGTGAGTTTCGCTGACGGCGCATTCTTCGTCGAGACCGGGAGGCAGGGGCTCCGGCTCGTTTTCCGGCGGGCGGACCAAGCTGGGCTCTTCGGCGGCGGGGGCGGCAGGGCGGCTCGGCTCGGCTTGCGGCTCGGAGCGGCGGAGGAGGAGTCGGGGCGACTCGCCTTGGGGAGCGCTGTCTTTGTCAGTGTCGTTCATGCTGGATCCTCAGTTGCAAGGTTGCGAATGAAAAAATCTGTGGAGTAAGGCTTTGCTGGCTCAGGCTTGGCTTCTGTCGTCATCGAATCTTTCCCAATTGATGTCGCGCTGGCCGGCGCTGGTCTTGGGCGTCACATAGCCGTTCTCCTCCAGCTCATCCATCAGGTCGGCGGCACGATTGTAGCCGATGCCGAGGCGGCGCTGCAGGTAGGAGGTGGAGGCCTTGCGGTCGCGGCGGATGCAATCGATCGCCTTCTTCAGAAGCGAGCCGTCGTCGTCGCCCTCGGCACCGGGAAGTTCGAATTCGCCCTGGACGGCCGGAGGCGCCTCGCCGTCAGGCTCGACCTCGACGCTCTTGAGAATGTCTTTGAATTGCGGCTGGCGCTGAACGGCGCAGGCGGCAACCACCGCTTCGATATCGCTGTCGGGGACGTAGGCGCCCTGGATGCGCGTCAGATTGGAAGCGCCGGGCGGGACGTAGAGCATGTCCCCCTTGCCGAGAAGCTCGTCGGCGCCGCTGCGGTCGAGAATGACGCGGGAGTCGACCTGTTGCGACACCTTGAAGGCGACGCGGGTCGGGAAGTTGGCCTTGATGACGCCGGTGAGGACCTCCTTGCGGGGCGTCTGGGTGGCGATGACGAGGTGGATGCCGACGGCGCGGGCCTTCTGGGCGATGCGGGCGATCGAGCCCTCGATCTCGGCCTTGGCGCTCATCATCAGGTCGGCGAGCTCGTCGATGATGATGACGGTCATCGGCAGACGCGGCGGAATCGGATTGCCGAAATCATCCTCCTTCGGCTCGCCGGCGCGGATGACGCGACCATTGAAGGATTCGAGATTCTTCACTCCGACCTTGGCGAGGATCTGGTAGCGGCGCTCCATCTCGAAGACGGCCCAGCGCAGGGCGGAGGGGGCGTGCTTGGGGTCGGTGATCACCGGCGTGACCAGGTGGGGAAGCTCGCGGTAGGCGGCGAACTCGACCTGCTTGGGGTCGATCATGATCAGCTCGAGCTCGTCGGGACTGAAGCGCAGGACGAGACTCATGATCAAGGTGTTCATGAACACCGACTTGCCGGCGCCGGTGGCTCCGGCGACGAGGAGGTGAGGCGCCTTGGCGAGGTCGAGGATCTCGGCCTTGCCGGCGACATCCTTGCCGAGGACCACCGGCATCATCGCCTTGCTGTCTTGGAAATCGCGGTGTTCGATCAGGCTGCGGAAACAGACCGCGGAGGCGTGGTCGTTGGGCACTTCCACCCCGACCGAGCGGCGCCCGGGAATGGGCAGGAGGGTGCGGATGGCGACAGCCTGCAGCTCCATGGCGATGTTCTTCTCGAGATTGCCGATCGATTCGACCCGAACCGTCTTCTCCGGGAAGATCTCGAAGAGGGTGACGCGCGGCCCGACGATCGCCTCTCCCATCTCACAGGCGATCTTGAAATTGCGCATGACGTCATGAAGGATGGCCTTCTTGCGCATCACTTCATGCTCGTCGACAGTGGTCTTTTCATCGATGCGGCTGAGCAGCTCGGTGCCGGGCAGGGTGTAAGCAGGTTTGCCCGGCGGAGGGGGCGCCAGGGAGCGGGGCGGAGGCGGCAGGGGTGGAGGAGTGAAGACGGCTTCATGATGCGGCTTGGCGTCGAGGATCTGCGGCTTCCTCGCCTCCACCTGGCGGGGCGGGGCGGGAGGAAGGAAGCGACTGGCATCGTCGCTCAAGGCGCTGCCGCTGTCGTGGCGTCCCAGCGCATGGGAGGAGTCTATCGCGCCAATGGCACCGGCACTGTCGTGACGCGAAGCGATGGCGGGTGCGAAAGACTCCTTTTTCGCGGCGGCCGGAGCCAATGCCGGCGTCTGGACCTCCTGACCCTCGATCTTCTTGCCCGGCACGACCTTGAGCCAGCTCATCACGGTGGAGGCGCTCTTGCGGATGCGCGACACCGGCGGCGGCGCGGCGGCGCCCGACGCTGGCTGCTGCTGGCTGGAGACCGGCTGCTGATGACCGCGCTCCTCCTGCCATCGATTGAAGCTGACGCGCCAGTCGTAGAGCCAGATGGTGGCCATACCGAATAGAGACAGCACTGTACCGAGAATGACGCAACCGACGTCGTTGAGGCAGTAGTAGAGGATGCCGCTGCCGGGATTGCTGAAGAAACTGCCGACGGCGCCGCCAGGACATTCTTTCAGGTTCAAGGCCCGGCACTGAGCCGGCAGAAAATCAGGGAAGCAGCCGAGGACGGTCACCAGGCCGAGAACGCTGAGCACCAGTCCCGAAAGGTAGAAGCCGTTGGCCGGCGGCAGGCTCCCAAACGCGCGGCGCAGCAGACAGGCGCTGAACAGCAGTGCCGCAGGCCAGGCCGCCAGCCCGAAGGCAAGCACCATCCAGTAGCTGAAACGAGCGCCGAAGCTGCCCATCCAATTGAGATGATGCAAAGCCTCGGCTCCGCCGCTGACCTTGGCGACATCCTCGACCCGATAAGAAATCAGCGACAGCAGAATGAAGATGCTAGCTAGGCAGACGGCGACTTGCCGTCCCCGGCTTTTCAGCAAGGGACGCACGGTGGTTTCCTGGGCCGCGGCGGCTTCGGGCATCGGCAGATTCCTGTTTAGAGTTTGATTGCCCCCTAAGCTAGAGTATCTTCGCAGGAATTCCTCGGGGTTTTTGAGTTGAACCGGGCTGAAAGGTTGAAAGATGCGCAGCAAAAAACAAATGACCCTCCATACGAAGCGGCGCTCCCTTTCGCCTCCTCCCCCAGTCTTGGCGGGTGCCGCAAGCATTCAATCTTTCAACTTCGGCCCCTAGATCATGTATCCCCTCATCCTCCGTTCCGTGCTGCAGAGCACCCCCTGGGGGGGCAACCGCCTCTCGGCCTACGGCCGCGTCGTCCCCGCCGGCGCCGGCGGCCGCTCCCGCGAAATCTTCCACGACGCCGACGGCGCCTCGCCCGAAATCCTCAACGGCCCCTGGGCCGGACGCCGCCTCGCCGAACTCGTCGCCGAACAGGGAGAAGCCCTGATCGGCAGCCGCCACAAGCCCGGTGAGCCCTTCCCCCTCAGCGTCTCCTACCTCGACACCGCCAGCCCCACCGCGATCATCGTCCACCCCGACGAACGCGCCGCCGAACTCCAGGACGCCGACGCCAAGACCGAAAGCCTCTTCATCGTCGAAGCCGAACCGGGAGCGCAGATCTGGGCCGGCCTCCGCCCCGACAAGCTGCAGCACCAGTTCGTCTCCCGCATCGGCACCGACGAGCTGATCTCCTGCCTGAAAGCCTGGCCGGTGCAGCCCGGCGACGCCTGCTTCATCCCGGCGGGACGGGTCCACTGCATCGGCGGCGGCATCCTCGCGGTCGAGATCTCGCAAAACAGCGCCTCCGACTGGCGCCTGCACGACTGGAACCGCCCGGGACTCGACGGCGACCTGCGCCCGCTTCATCTCGAGGAAGGCCTCGCCGCCACCAACTTCAAGGACCGCGGCCTGGCGGTGATCCGCGCCGACGTCTCGCCGGTGACCCGCAACAAGCGCCAGAACCTGAGCTTCTGCCGCCACTTCACCGTCGAGCGCATCCGCCTCGCCGAGGACTTCTACTCCGCCACCAGCCCGAAATCCTTCCAGATCCTGATCAACCTCGGCGACGCCCTGCCCCTGCGCCACGGCGGCGGCGAATTGATCCTCACCAAAGGCACCACCGTGCTCCTCCCCGCCAGCCTCGGCTCCTACTCGCTCCACCCCGCCAGCCAAGGCGAAATCCTCCGCGCCGCCCTCGAACTGGCCTGAGCGACTGCGGGTTGCCGGCCTGCCGCTTGTTTTGCGCTCGTCGCGAAGCGCTTCGCGACGAACAGCCGAGCAACAAAGCGAAAATGCCTCTTCCGGTGGCCTGGACGGGATTTAGGTCGAAAAGATCCGGGTGCAGAAACCGGCAAACCATTGGTGCTTCCCTCAAACGTCACCGCGTAGCGGTCGAAGCTGGCATAGCCGTGGGCATCGCCCACGGATTTGAGCACGAAATCGATTCGCCTCGCGGAGCGAGCGCAGGGCTTTTGCGCTGGTCGCGGAATTTTGAGGGAGGCATCAATTTTAGTCCCGGCGCTTATTTCCGTTCAGCGGCCTCTGGAGCCAGTCGAACTTGTAGGAATTGGCGCTTGGAGCTAAGCTCCGCTATGCAAAACGGCTCCTTCACCTTCTGCTTCTGCTGCTGGCCCCGATTTTCGGGCCCGGAGCTGCCGCGCCCCCTGCCGCCGGACAAGAGCCGGGTGTGACGCCAAAAACAAGGAGACATTATGAAATCACAAACTGGCAATTCGAATCGCAAGCTAAAGAAATGGCTTCTCGCATTTCTGCTGTCGCTCAGCCCATGCCTTCTCTCCCAAACGTCGGCGAATAAACAAGATAATCCTGACGAGCTCCGGGAAAAATTAATCACTGAGTATTTAAACGGCGATGCCGTATCGAAGGTTTTTGCGCAAGCTGAACTTTGTCGAATCAGGCCAAAGATTCAAGATTATTTGATTGATCACCTTGATGATAAGGATAAGAACATCTCGGAATTATGTAAAAAAATTATGACATACGATAACCCCGGCTGTCAATATATTTTTGATCAAGAGATACCAAGCTTTGAGCTTAATAAAGAGCCTTTGGATCTGGCTATCTCAAAGATTATTAAATCTGCTAGAAGTATTGATCCAGAGAAGCGCGGTTTGAGTTATTTAATGGTTCAAGATATAACTGATAAATCATCAAAAATATCAATTGAAAAACAAAGCGGTTCATTTGTTAAATTGTTGAAGTCAATTCTTGTTAATACAGGCATGCGTTTCTTAATCCACAATGGGACTCTAGAAATCTATAGCCTGCAGATGCCTAGAGAAGAAAAATTTAATGAAAAACTATTCCTTGAAGTGAAAGAGAGGATAAAAATTATAATTTCGACCCAAGATGTCCTTGCCGCGGATCGAGAACCTGTCAAGTGGATAGAAGAAAACCGAGATAAGATCGAAGAATATTTATTTATGTTTAAAAGCTCTGGGATACCCAGAATCGAATCCGTTATCTCAGGGGGGCGAGGCGGTTGTAATATGTCTTCACGAGTGCCTTATATCAAATTTGAGGACGCAAAATTGGAAGATATCCTTGAGGACTTGGCTAAAAAAATGCAGGCCTCGGATCCGGATAAAAAAATCATTAAATGGAATATAGATGGAGACAGAAAGAGCTTTGTTGAGCCTTTAATGAGTGGCGAACTTAATGATCTTTCAATATATGAATTTATGGATATTATTTGTCGCGCAAATAGGGCCACTTGGCGAGCTGAAGACTGCCTTGTTGTTACCCGACAACCGATCGCAGAAGAAATCATAAAATCACAAAAAATTAAAATTGAGAATTTCGAAAAAGAACTACTTCAAGCATCTAATTTAGGGCCAAAAATTCGGCGCAATTTTAAGGGCGCATGTTCGCAGATCAACCTCGTTAAAAAACATCTTAATGATCCCGATCCTGAAATCCAAGCTCTATGCAAGGACATAATCGATGCCTGGTATACCATACTAAGATCAGCACCGGAATAAGAGAGAAGTGGCTCTGCGCTTCCATAGGCCGCCCCAATTCACTCCTTCTTCCTTCTTCTCTCCAAGGAAAGACTTCAGCCGAGCCTCGGCACTACGTACTGCTTGACCACGTTAGCGGGGCGCAGTACGCGCCCAAATGCGCTCGATCAGGACTCGCACCCGACCAAAAAACCTTCCTTCGTGCGCTTCGTGTCTTCGTGGTGAATGGGGCTCCGTCGAGCGCCATTTCTACTCTCAATACAAGACGTTGGCGAGGAAATTGCACAGGGTGTCGAGGATGATCACCCAGAAGAGTCCGGTGACCATGGCGGAGGTGGTGCCGCGGCCGACGCCGAGGGCGTCGCCGGAGGCTTGCGCTCCCCGCAAGCAGCCGATGATGGCGATGGCGACGGCGAAGGCCATCGACTTGACCAGGCCTTCGCCGAGATGGGCGAGGGTGACGGCGTCGCCGACGCGTTGGCAGTAGACCGCGGCGGGCAGCTTGCACATCAGGGCGGCGACGAGGAAGCCGCCGAGCAGGCCGGCGAGGCTGCCGATGAGGGTCAGCACCGGCTGCACCACGATCATCCCGAGGATTTTCGGGGCGCTGAGGAAGCGGTGCGGCTCGAGGCCGAAGGTGGTGAGGGCGTCGAGCTCGTCGTTGCCCTTCATCGTGCCGATCTCGGCGGCGAAGGCGGAGCCGCTGCGGCCGGTGGCGATGATCGCCACCATCAGGGGGCCGAACTCCTTCACCATTGCGACCCCGATCGAGTCGCACAGGTAGACTTCGGAGCCGAGCTTCATCAGCTGCAGTCCGGCGTTGTAGGCGAGGACGACGCCGACCAGGAGGCAGATGAGGAAGACGATGGGGACGGCGCGGGTGCCGCAGTTATCCATGACGTAGACCACTTCGCGCCAGCGGGCCCGGCGCGGGTGGCGCAGGGCGTCCCACACCGCTTCGCCGGCGGAACCGGCGAAGGCGATTGCCTGGCGGATGCGGCCGAACTTGTCGGCGGCGGTGTCGCCGAGGAATCCGGCGGCCTTGAGGATCGGCATCGGCGACCTCAGCGCAGTTTCGGCAGGACGCGGGCGAGCAGTTCGTCGGCGGCCTTGGCCAGGGCGGCGGCCTGGTCCCGCGGGCTGTCGCCGGCGAGCGGCACGCTGATGTCCTCGATCAACTTCTGCTTGTGGTCGCCGCGGCGGATCTCGACGGCGCAGGCGAGCCGGGCCGATCCGCCGCCGCATTCGAAGGCGAGCAGCTGCAGGCGCAGCTCGGGGCCCTCGCCGGCGCCGCAGCTGAGGCGGAAATGGCGGCTGAGGAGCTCTTCCGGGGGCAAGGCCCAACGCTCGAACTCCGACTCCTTCAGCACCCCGTCGGCACCGCGGCGGAGCAGGCGCAAGCGGGTCGGGCTGGCGTTGTCGGCGAGGATCTTGCCGAGCTTGGGCGCCTCGGCCGCGGCTTTTGGCAAGCCGAGGTCGTGCAAGGCGACGGGGTGGAAGGAGCCGCCGAGGCAGGAGGGAAGAACGAGCAGGGCGGCGAGCAGAAGGGCGTGACGCATGGCGGATCTCCGGAATTGAATGAGGTCACCCGGGAGCTTGCCGGGAGACGGCGGGAAATCAAGGGGCGCAAGCACGAGTATCCAAGGATAATCATTTTTGACCTTCGCTCCTGCTGCTCGACCCCTTGCGGGTCGCAGATGGTAGCCCAGGGTCGCCTCGACCCTGGGTAGGAGGCAAAAATGAGTTCCGACCCCTTGCGGGTCGCACAGCCCCGCAAGGGGTCGAGCAACAGAGTTCGGCAGAATCCAGACCGGAAGTTTTCGACGTGTGCAAGACCAAAACAAGCACAAGCAAGCACGGATTTGTTGGGTATGGCCGCTCGTCGCGAAGCGACGGTGTGAGTGTAGCCGGGGGTTTTAACCCCCGGATAGGATCGCAAGGGAATTGCCGTCGCGAAGCGACAGGATGACATTTCGGCGATGGCGACGCAAACGGCATCCCCACGCGCATCCGTCACCGCGTCGCTGCCGCGACGCCGAATTCCTCGCCACGCGCACCGGGGGTTGAAACCCCCGGCTACAATCACTCCGTCGCTGCGCGACGAGCTGCAGAGCGCCAACTCAAACTGTGCTCGATCTGGACTTGCACAGACCGGAAGTTTTTTCGCAGGTTTCCTGCATGACTCGTGAGGTATCTTTGGGATACGCGTGGGGGCGCAAGCCAGAATCACGCCGCTCTTGCCATCTGCGTCGATCCGGGACTAGATTGACCCGGAAGGAATCCTAACTCATGACCATCACCTTGTCGCCGCGGAACATCGCCCTCTCCGTCCTCGCCGTGACCCTTCTCGGCTGGCTCCTCTGGCCGGCCGGGGATCCGCTCTGGCCGGTGGCGAAGCTGCCGCAGGCGCCGACGAGAGTGGTGGTCTTCGGCGACAGCCTGACCACCGGCTACCAGTTGCACGATGCGCAGAAATCCTTCCCGCTCCAGCTCGGCCGGCGCCTCGGCCTGCCGGTTCAAGTGGAGGGAATCAACGGCTGCACCCTGCCGGCTGGTGAGGAGCGCTTGGAGCGCCTGGACTTCGGCCCGCCCTGCCTGGTGCTGGTCTGCCTCGGCGGCAACGACCAGTTGCGCGGGGTCGATCCGAAGCGCAGCGCCGCCGCCTTGGAGGCGATCCTCGGTCGCTTGCGCGCCAAGGGCCACGCCGTCGCCTTCGTCGAGGTGCTGGCGCCTTTCAGCGGCCGCAAGAAGGAATGGCGCCGGATCTGCCGGGAACAGCAGGTGGCCTTGGCGCCGGATGTCATGGACGGGTTCTTTTCCGATCCCGAAAAAATGCAGCCCGACAACATCCATCCCAACGAAATCGGCTGTGCCCTCCTGGCCGAGCGGACGCACCGGGCCCTGCTTCGCTTCGGCCTGCTCGAGGGGTCCAAGCCCTAGTTTGAACCTAAAAACCGCAGTTGAAAGGTTGGAAGGTTCAAAGGTTGTAATGTTTAGCTACAACAGGAATAGGTAATGAGGAGCGACTTAAGCCAGCAAGGACGAAAAATGCTCATAAATATTCGAATTAACTATTGGACAAGCGAATTTTTTATCCTATTTATTAGCCACTGGCACTCATCTCGTCGGAGGCAAGTCATGGCTGACCAGAAAATAGCGACCGAACACTTTAGCCGTGAACGCCCAGGCGTAGTCCACCTGTGGTCAAATGCCGCCAACG
>JBDKFG010000013.1:0-74206 GCA_039798785.1 Verrucomicrobiota bacterium
ATCGAGCTTGGCCTCGGGCTTGGCATCGAGCTTGGCCTCGGGCTTGGCATCGAGCTTGGCCTCGGGCTTGGCATCGAGCTTGGCCTCGGGCTTGGCATCAAGCTTGGCATCAAGCTTGGCCTCGGGCTTGGCCTCGGGCTTGGGATTTGAGAGTGGAAGCGGGAGAATGTTTGGGCGTAGCGCATCCATTTCGCGGGGGTACCAGTCGTGCCGTGGTGAGGCGGCGGGGAAAGAGCTCTGGGCGCTGGTTGCGGCCTCGGAACTTCTCTTCTCCGGCGAGTTGGGAACTTGCATCGAGCTTGAAGGGCGCTGTTCGGTTGATGAAGCAAAGAGGTCTTTCATCTGGCGAAGATTGTCTCGCAATTCTGTCAGATCGGCATCGTTTAAATTAGCGAGCATCTGAGCGTCGCGGGCGATCGTTTTTCCCTCGGCTGAGGAGGGAGTTGTGGTTGCGGCGCTGGTTCTCAGGGAGACGCTTTGAGTGTCGGTTTGAGCAGGGACAGTTTTTTGTGACACGTCTTGTGGCAAGCTGATGGATGTCTTTGCGATAACTGAAGATTCGGGCGGTGCAGGTTTTTTTAGCGGCAAGGATTCGGCGTTTCCGTCCTTCATCGTTGCGTGCGAATTCGATTTCTTGGTGTTTTTAGCGACCTCGGAAACTCGGGCGCCGGCTGAGTCTGCCGATGCAGCTTCTTTGGAAACAGTTGCAGACTGAGCATCTTGCCGGGGCGGCGAGACGGCGAGTTCCATGCCGAGGTTTTGGAGGAGGTCATTGACTTCGGCTTCCAAGCTGATGCGTTGGCGGCTTTTGCTTCGTTTTGGCGCGGAGCTCGGGGCTGCTTCCGCTTTTTTCGGGGTGGAAGCATCAATGACATCAGGCTTGGTCTCCGGGAAGTTCTTGGCCGTCAATAGCTGGACGGATGTTTTGCCCTGGTTGAATTGGCGGTAAGAGCCGTGAATCTTGCTGTCGGAAGGTGCAGGGTGTCCGGCGATCGACGCGGGAATGTGCTGGTTCATTGGGCTTTTCCTTCCGTCATCCGTTTGATTTCTAGCATGATTTGCTGGGCCTGTTCACGCATCGATTTTTTCATCGGCGCGGGGAAGATCTCGGGGGTTTTGGTTTTGCCTTCGAGCATGTTGGCGAGGATGGTGGCGCGTTTTGTCGGGTCGAGTTTGAGAAGGACACGGGAGCCGATGGTCACATCCATCGCGCCGATGGCTAGCATCTGGGCATCCGGGCGCATCTTGTCGATGGTGTCGGCTAGGCTCTGGAGATTTTCGATATTGGCTTTGCCGATGTAGTCTAAGACATCCTTGTTGGCCTGGTCTCTTTCGAGGATGAGCTTGTCGATTGCGGACTTCTGGTCGTCGAGGAGTTTTTTGATCTCGGACTCCTTCTTTTCCATTGCGGCGAGCAGAGACTGGTTGCTACGAGTCATCTCTGCCAGCATCTTTTCGCGTTCGTCCTGGGCCTTGGATTTGACTTCTATGGCGCGTGTCTTTTCCGCCAGTTCGGCAACCAGTTTATCGACGAACTCTTCATTCTTGCTGCCAGGATGGATGGGGTTGGGATTGTGGGCTTCCTCCTCTTCCTTCAGTTGCTCAGGGGTCTTCACTGCTTCGTTTCCTGCCGGCAACAAAGGTGCGGGTCGAGGCAGTTTCTGCTTCATCACCAGCATCCAGGAGGCGGCCGGCTCGTAGCCGTCGGGAGAGAGCGGCTTGGGGGGACTGAAGGCTTTCAGGGTTTGCAGGCCAAAGGGGCGCTTGTCCGTGGCGATGACATAGGCGGTCAAAGACAGGCTTCCGGCGGTGACGATGCTTAACAGCAGGACGAGCAAGAGAAGAAACTTGGTGCGCAGGTCTGGGCTCATGGAGGGGTCCTTGGTGCTTTCTGATCGCTCTTACGGCAGCTTCCATGCCAAGGATGTGTGACGCGTATCCCAGCGGATGCAGAGGAAAGGCCTTCCGCGAGAGGGGAAGAAAAATCCGTCATCGAGCCGTCGCGGATCGTCCCGCCGATTATCTTTGGAGTTGAGATAAAACGGAGAACTCACATGCATCGCCCCCAGCTTCCCTGCCCCGCCGTCGTCGGCACTATTTCCGATTTCGAGACTTTTGCCCGCTTGGCGCGAGGAGAGGTCTTTCCGGGCGCTGATTTGGTCGAACTTCGATTGGATCAGCATATGGACTTGGGCGAGGCCAGGCGACTGGCTCCCTTGGTGTCGCGACATCTTCCGGTGATGTTGACCATCCGGACTTGCCGGGAAGGAGGCAGCTGGGAGATCGACGATCGTGATCGTCTGGAATTGTTCCGCAGCTTTTTCGGCTTGGTCGGCCTTTTCGATGTTGAAATCGAGTCGCCTCTTTTCGCCGCCACAAGCCGTCGGGACTTCCCTGCCGAGGCGATAGTCGTCACTTCATTTCACGATTATCACGGGATTCCCAGGGATGAGCGTCTCGAAGAATTGATCGCGAAGGCTCGGAAATGGGGCGCGGACATCACGAAGCTGGCATGCAGGGCGTCAGGGGCGGCCGAGGTCGGGATCTATGCGAAATTGCTGGATTTGCAGCCTTCCGGCTCACTTTGCCTGATCGCCATGGGGGATGCAGTGGCTTCGACCCGGTTCGAGTTTCCCCGTCGCGGCTCAGTACTGACCTATGGCTGGTTGGATCGGCCGGCGGCCCCCGGGCAGCCGTCAGCGAAGGATTTGGCGGACGCAGTGCGAGCTTGAGCGATAAAAACAAGGCCTGCGTATTCGTCGCAGGCCTTGCTTGACACGATTCGGATGAGATCAGGGGATGATGAAGTCGGCGGCAGTGATCAGGTCGACATGCTTGATGGTGATCTGGTCGAGCAGTTGGGTTCCCAAGACGCCGTAGGAGATGATCGCGTCGCCATTGAAATATTTCAGGGTGACGATGCCGGATGTGTAGCTTTTCTGGTTTTGGGTGCCATCGGCGAGGTCGGTCGTCTGCAAAGTGAAGACGTTTCTCAGCTCGTCGATAAATTCAGCTTCGGCGTTCGCCAGCGGGCGGAGATCGATGCGGTCACGCGCATTGCCGCGTGCATCGGTGATCTGCGACAGATCCATGATGGTGTCCTTGCCCCAACCTAAAGTGATCTGGAAGATGTCGCTTCCTTGACCGCCGGTGAGGGTGTCGTCCCCTTGATTTCCGATGAGGGTGTTGTCGAGGTCATTGCCGGTGATGGTGTCGCCGTAAATGCTGCCGATGGCATTTTCGATGTCAGTGCCGAAGGCGATGGCAAGGTTGTTGGTGGTGCCGTTGTCTCCGACGGAGCTGTTGAAGCCGGGGCGGAGATCGATCGTGACGGCCACTGAAGAGGGGCTGAAGTCAAAGGTGTCGGTGCCGGCAATGTCCCAAATGGTGCGGATGTTGTTGAAGATTGTCGACCAGGGGTGGAGGCCAGAATTGCCGTAGTTGGCATTGGGGCCGGTATCGTCGCGAGAGCTGCTGTCAATTTGACCGTTCATCCAGAGATTGGGTTCGAGGACATTGTAAAGCTGCTGAATCGCGGCGATATCGTGGGGCATGTAGCCCCAGTTGTAATTGCCGAAATCATCTGTGGTCGTCGAGGGTAGGTTCTCGCGTTTGTCGGACATCGAGGTGTAGTAGTTGCTAGTGAATTTACTGGTGTTGTCGAAGTCAGTTCGGTAGACTTCTTCAAAACCAGGTTGATAGAGGCCGATCGCTTCGCCGATGTGACGCAGCAGAGCGGCCTTGAAAAGACTGCCGTTGCCAGAGTTTCGGACAAGGGTCTGTCCGTCGCGGGTGATGGTGTCGAAAGTCGGGAGGTCATCATCGATGACTACCAGGCCAGGGCGTTGGTTGATCACTCGGTCGACCCCGGTGATGGGGTCCTTGATGCGGATCTGACCAGCCGGCTGCATGCCGACACCAAGAGCGAATTCGGCACCTTCGTAGACGCCTCCCGCTTGGGCATTGTAGTAATCTTCGACTTCCGCGATGTAGAAAATCAAATCCGCATCTGTGTTGTCTTGCAGCTGGCCGAAGCCAAGGCCGGAGTATGACATCAATTCACCCAAGATGGCTTGCACGTCGCCTCTCTGGTTGCCGTTCATGTTGGTGACATTCGGCCCAAATATGTTTCCTTGAAAGTCTCTTGTGATGAATGAGTAGGTTAAGTTGGGATACAGGGTGGGGGGCCAGGGGTGCGGCGGCAGTGGGCCGGCGTTGTTGGAGACATCGGGGTTGAGGAGGATGTCGAGGTCCAGTACCGGCACTTGAACTTCCGTGCTCATATTGCCGATATCAGTGACGATCATCGAAATGTATTTGACTTCGGAGTTGGTCGCCGGGCGATATCGGATCAGACCTTGGTCGAGGTCAGCTTGGGTGAAGTATTGAACGGTGTTGTAAATGGATTTCGTTGTGTCGAAGCGTTGGAAGGAGCCCCCGGTATTGCCGCTGAAGCTGTAGAAGATCTCGCTGGAGTTTTGTTCTGAGTCAACCGCCCAGAAGTTGCTGGAGTCACTGATCCGGGAGCCGCCGACGAAGGTTTGCTGGATGCTGAGTATAGGTTGGTCGCGTTGATCCTGGACGCCGCGGTCAGCCTGCGTCCACCAGTTGTCATTGATATTCCGTTCATCGTCCGACCAGTGGACAATCAAAGGAGAGTCAACATAGACGCAGGGTGCGTGGTTTTCGGGTTGCAGGGAGAGATTGATGCGCAGGGTATCGGTAGCGATACCATCGCTGACGCGGACATCAAAAGAGGGCAGGTCCAATGCGGAGATATTGTCTTTTTGGGAGATGTCTGCGATGAAGACCAAGCTGCCAGTTCGAGCGTCGACGCGAACCTGACCGTAAGTGACGGCGCCATTCTTCAAGGTCAGAGTGTTTGCGCTGCCGGCATCGGTGGTGACGAGACTGTAAAGCAAGGCGTCATTATCGGCATCGACAGCTTTTAGCAATGCTGTGAAGTTGATATTGGTATAGGCCTTGAGGTTCATTTCGCCATTGGCGTCAGGTTTTTGCTCAATGTAGTTATTGGCGATGCGGAGCTGGACACCACTGAATTCGGGAGCGTTATTGACATTGGCGATCTCAATAGTGACCTTTCCTGTGGTCAATCCGCCTTTCCCGTCCGAAGCGAGAACGTAGAAGGAGTCGCCGCCGTGATAATTCAGGTCGGGGGTGTAGACAAAGGAACCATCGGCGTTGACCGTGACTTTTCCGTGGCGCGGCTGGCTGTCAATGTCAGTCTTGGCGCTGTAGGTCAAGGTTTCCCCAGGGCTGTCAGTCGCGACGACCTTGTTATTCAAAATCGTATTTTCATTCATTTCGAAGGTGTTAGCCTCAGCAAATGAAGGAGCAAAGTTGTCACTCAGGAAAATTCCGCCAGTGAAGAAAGAGGAGTTCTGGAAGAGGGTGCTGCTGTTAGAGTCGAGGTCAGTGACGCGGAATGAGAAGGTTGGGGTTGCGGCGCTACCGTCATGGCGGAAGGCGATCAGATTGTCCTGAAGATCCGCCAAAGTGAAGTCAGAGACACGTTTGCCAGATTCGATGTTATAGAAATGGCCTTGTGTGACTGAAGTAATTTTAAAGCTGGCACTGGTAGGATAGGGGTTCGTCCAATCAAAGATGTTGAAGTGATCAGGATTGAGTTTTGTCGATCCACCTTTGAGAATTGACCAGGACGTCCAAATGCCAAAGTCGTCTGTGTTGAGTTTCAGCAGGGGGAAGGGAGAGGCGCGGATGGTGGCGGGCGGGATTCGGACGCTCAAGACCGAGTGAAGATTGTCGTAGCCGCTTTCGGCAGTTCCCGAGATCACATCGAAATGGATGTTTTTCGAGTTGTTGCGGTTGATCAGTTCCAGGCTGACACGGCCATTGTTGAGTTCTTCCGCGGTGAAGGTGTTGGAGCTGCGCACCAGATTGGAGACTCTGACGATCACATTGCTGTCACTGGCAAGCTTGATTTGGATGTCGCGAGCCAAGGTGTCGTTGTCAAGCAGCTTGAGGTGATTGGTGCTTAGCTTGACGGCTTTTCCGGGGATCAGAGTGATCGGTGCCAGGTTGGAAATGACCGTGTCGTCGTTAACTGTCGTGAGCTGAATCGATTTGGAGCCGGTGTTGAAGAAGAGCGCTTGGTCGGCGACGGTCAGAGTGAAGCCGACGTAGGGGGCGTCGCTGCCGTCATGCGTGACATGAATCGCATTGGCAGCGATCTCGGCCCAAGTGAATTTGTTCTTTGTGAAAGTGAGGGCAGCGCTGCGGCTGGCGACGGTGAACAGCGTGTCAGGGGAGATCGTTCCGGAAGCATTGTTAAAGTGACTGGTGCTCAGAGTGGTGCTTCCGCCTTCAGTGAGGGCGAGGATATTTTCTTTGAGCAAATTCAGGCTGCTGCTGACAGAATTTTCTCCGGTGAAGGTGCCGGAGGCGATTTTGACGGATATCGCAGCGTCAGTGTAGTCTGAGGCCGCTTTGAGGGTGACCTTGCCGAGGCTGAGTTCCTCTGCTGTGAACGTCTTGTTGGCGCGGAGGACTTTCGCGACCCAGACACTTACTTTGGGCGATTCGAGGGTGATGGAGACGTTTTTCGCTGCTGTGTCGGCATCGTTGACTTTCAAGATCTTGTCGTTGAGCTGCAGTGCCGAGTTGGGTCGGAGCACGAGGAGGGATTGGCTGACGTAAGGGGCGTCATCAACGGCGACATAGACCAAGCTGCCGGTGCTGCTGTCAAAAACCGTATTGGAGTTGTTGACGCTGAGAACGAAGCGGATGCTGGAATTCTCGCTGCCGTCGTGTGTGATTTTGACCCTGCTATCAAGCACGTCCTGCCAAGTGAAAGAGGAGATGCTGAGATTGTCCTTCTTGAAAATCAACGAAGAGCTTTTGCTGCTCACGGTAATGAGGTCGAGCCCATTGGGTGAAGTCGCAAATAAGCTCGAGTCCAGAGTGGTGCTGGCATTTTCAGTAATGGTGAGTATAGAGGCAGGCATGCTTGGGGGCTCCTTGCTGATCTGGATCAAGAGAGGGGAGGGTGAGTTATCTTCGCAAGCTACTGGCGAGTAGCTCCGGCGTCAATCTAAAAAGCCTGAGAGCGGCAAAAAAATCAGCCCCGCAGATTCCTGCGGGGCTGGCTTTTAATTCGCTCAGGGGACTCCAGGGACGGAGTCGATGAGCAGGAGGTTTACCGATAGATAGTAATCGACAGCGGCATCTCCGGAATTGTCGAAGCCAAGAGTCAAGGTGCTGCCGACGCCGTTCAAGACATCGTTATTTGACTTGAGGTTGAGCAGCATCAGGATGTCGGCTCCGTCAAAGATGCCGTTGTTGTTGGTGACCAGATTGTAGTCGATAGCCAGGCCGTTCTGGTCGGTCACCGAGATCAGTTCCCCCTCATTGCCATCAAGATCGATGAAGAGGTCAGTGAAGCGCAGGTCGTGGCTGAAGCTGTCTCCGGCTTGACCATGGGTGTCGATGACGATCGCGTTATTGCTTTTCAGAGTCGGCTTGTCATCCTCGCCAACGATGGTGATGGTGAGGGTGGAAGTGTCAATTTGAGGAGAAATGGCAGTGCCGAAATAGGAGCCGGAGCGGACGTCGAAAATCTCGCTTGCGTTGCTGCCGGCGCCGAGCGCCTGGGTGTCGACATCGGCGTTGTTAACAGTGTAGATGTAGCTGCCGTCAGCCTTGATGCTCAAGGTGCCGTAGACGCCTTGAATGTCAACGCTGGTGGATGATAGACCGTTGGATGGATCGCTGTCAACCGTGGTGTAGGTGTTGCTGGTGCTCAGCTTGGCGGAATGGACATAGAACTTATCGTTGGTATCAAGGTCGCTGTCGTTGGAAAGAATTCCGATGTTAGCGGCGACGCTGACGGTGCCGAGGACGTTTTCATTGAGGCTGACGCTGTCGTCGTTGGCGGTGTAGAGACTATCTTCGCCGGTGACCGTGACCGTGACGAGGCGCTCGTAACTGACGGTGTCATCGGCGCTGTTGCTCGGAGTTCCATGGTTGTCTGTGACTTTATAGGTGAAGCTGAAGCTTCCTTTTTCCCCGGCAGAGAGGTGTTGCCACTTGCTGTGGTCGATGTCGACAATCAAAGTGCCATCGGCTTTGACGAAGACTTTGTCTCCGGTGACGTAGAGTAGGAAGCCTTCTCCATGAACGAGATCTGTAGTCCAAGCTCCGCCGACGACTTCGCTGACGCGGAGTTCCGAGGGGGATTGGATGGTGGAGCTGCCGAAGGAGTTGAACCAGCCATTCAGGAGGTTGCTGGCAATGCTGGTCGGCAGGCCGGACTCAAGGACGGTGGTGGCGCTAGTGTCGATCGAGGGTGCCCAGGGTTTGTCGTCCAGGCCTTTCAGGGTGATGGTGAAGGAGTCGCTGACGCTGACGTTGGCACTGTCGGTGACGGTGACGGTGATGGTGCCGTTGGTGGCGTTACTTGTCGGGGTGCCGCTGAAGGTGCGCGTATCTGGGTCGAAGGTGAGCCAGCCAGGGAGAGCGCCGTTGTTGAACGTCGCTGTGTAGGTCAGCTTTTCGGTGCTGGCGGCGAGGCCGAGGTCGGGGTCTGTCGCGCTGTCGAGGACCAGGACAAAGAGAGTGTCGATGTAAGCGTCTTTATTGGTGTAGGAGATGTTGAAGGACGGGGCGTCGTTGACATTGCTGATCGTGATGGTGGCGGGGTAGGACATCGATTCGCCGTTTTTGGTGGCAATGATGGTGAAGTCGATTTCACCGAAGAAGTTGGGCTTTGCTGATTTATCGAGAGTGTAAACGCCGGTGTTGGGGTTGATCGTCAAGGTGCCCCAGGTGTTGTTGACCCAAGTGGTGCCGAAGCCTTGGATGGAGTAAGTGTATCCTTCGTTGCTAGGAGTCGGGCCTACGACAATCATGCTGGTTTCCAGGGCGGAAACGTCGAAGCTGCCGACCGTGTTTTCGCCGAAGGGGGTGATGATGACGGAGACATTGACTTCGGTGCTGGCATTGTTGTCGCTGACGATCACCGTGAAGCTGTCGTTGCCGGTGGCATCGAGCTTAGGATTGTAAGAGTAGTTGCCGGTGCTGGCATTGAGGGTGATGGTGCCCTTGGCGGTACTCAGAATGTAGTTGCCGCCGCTGAGGGTGACGCCAGTGCCGCTTAGCTCGTAGGATAGCACATCGCCTTCCCGGTCGGCGGCGATGATTCTGCTGCTGGTCGTGGTGTCTTCGGCGACCATCAGAGTCAAGCTGACTTCGTTGACTACGGGGGCGGAGTTGGCGTAGCCGGAGAAATTGTAGGATCCGCTGATCAGGCCGCCTGGATCGCGGACTTTGGCTTTCCAAGAGATGTTGTCTTTGCCGGTGCTGTGGAAGATGACGTTGCCCGCGGCCAGGTCGGCCAAGGTGAAACTGCTGGTCTTGACATAAACGTCGTCGGTGCGAGATTCACCGTTTTCAACTATGGTTCGGCTGTCTTTCAGTTCGAAATAACCACCCTTGACGCTGCTCACGGTGTAGAGATAGCCACTGTCCTTGCCGGTACCGGAATAGATTTCGACGTAGTCTGCGTCCTGTCTTTCAAACAGCTGGAGCTGCTGGGTGCTAAGGACGGTTCTTCCATCCCGGAGTGCAACGAATGTGGGGGGGGTGTAATCAAGCTTGCCGAGCTGTTCCGCGACATTGCCGCCGGTCCGCACGGCATCGAAACGGGTGAAGAGGGTGATCACTTGAGTGTTGTCAATACCTTGGTAGGAAGAGTCGGTGATTTCAAGCTTGATGTTGCTGTCGGCGGCATCGCCGTTCCAGACTAAGCGCACCTTTCCGGCCAGAACCTCGTTGTAGGTGACACCTTCAGAAGCTTCCACCCAGCCGCCGACGCCTTCTTCGCGGACATAGTGCTCAAGGGTGTATTCGGTGCTGTCAAAGATGTTGATGCGGATGCCGTGTTCACCGAAGCTGATCTTCTTGTTGGAGTCTGGGTCGGTGATCTTCAGGTGTTTGGCGGTCAAGATCGAGGAGCTTCTGTATTCGATGCCGAAGGTGGGGTCGGCATCGTAAGCCTTGAAGGCGAGTCGGGTCACGTCGACATCGGCAAGGTCGTTGAAAGTGTTAAATTTGTTGCCGTTGCTGTCGCCAGCGGTGTTGAAGAGGATGCTGTTGCTGGCGGTGACGCCGTCGGGTCCGACATAGCGGATGCTGAAGAAGGGGGAGAATTCGTTGCCGTTGTCGACAAAGGAGACGAGGCCGAGGTCGAGCTCGCTTTGAGTGAAAAATTTGCTGGTCTTGCCGTTGAGCGTGAAGTGGCCGCCCAAAACCTTGTCAACGATAAACCGGCCGCCCGAAATCTTTTCGAAACGGGTCGCAACATCAAAGTTGGCGCTGTCCAGAACCGTGCTCTGGCCCTCGTTTATCAGGATGTTGTTGAAAGTCAGCGTGGCAAGACTACTCATTTCGGCTTCTCCTCTAATTGACAAAGGATTGTTGGGTCCTGCTCAAGCCAGAGCTTGAGCCGGCGTTCGGCCCAGTTTAGCGTATGTTCAAATGAAAGCAAATCTTGAATCGGTGGATTTCTGGCGATTCATGGAGAATCGGCAAAATCGGCTTGCCGAGTCGGGTGATGATTTCAGCTAGCCGTTTTGGCGACCTGGCTAGGCCCCTGGGGATTTTTGCTGATTCTGTCGACTCCCGATAATTTTTTTCCGAGGCAAGACAAGCTGCTGATTGGGGGTTAACTTGCGCGGAAGCGTCTTGACTTGCGGACGCGTAGTTCACCAGAACCCCTTGCATTGCGGAGAACACCATGGCTCTCGGAATCTCTCTGAATCTGAAGTTGAAAGAAGGCGAAAAAGTCACTCTTGGGCAGCCCAGCTCAAAAGGCTCCACTGAGTTGACCTTCACTGGAGCGACTCCCATCCCCGGCACTGTGATCACCGTCAGCGGCCTCTCCAACGGCAAGTTTTTCGTCAATGGTGTCGCCAAGTCCTCGTTCACCTACGCAGATTATCTTGCAGGCAAGGTGCAATTCGTCCACAACGGCTCGGAGTTCGCGCCGAAATTCACCCTCAGCGCCAAGATCGGCGGCTCCACCGTCAAGTTCATCCAGCCTGTCGATTCGGTTCATTTCGAGAATGTCAACGATGCTGCAGTCGTGATTGCCAAGCGTATCGCCATCAAGGAAGGGGTTCTGACCACACTCAGCTCTAGCTCGCTTAGCATCAAAGACGCCGAGCAGACTTCTTCGCAGCTGAAGATCACCCTGAAAAGCAGCGCCTTCGAGCACTATGAAATCTACAAGAGCGGCAGCTTGCTGTCCGATGAAGAAGGCAACAACAGCTTCACCTACGCCGATGTCGTCGCAGGCAAAATCAAGTTCCGTTTGATGGCGGGGCATTATGACAGCGCGACCAACATAGCCTTCACTGTCGATGACCAGACGGGGGCAAGCAACAGCCGAGTTGATGGTCACGTTCTGATCCAGCTCAAGACCGCCACAATCAATGTCAATAGCGCCCCGGTGGTCACACCCAGCGCCGAGAAGCTCAGCATGGCACTCGGTGGCTCCAGCCAGCTCCACGTGGATTCCTTCCCCACCGTTGCCGATGACCATGGAGCCCCTCCCGCAGGCTTGCTGGTCACCGTCACCAAGAGCGCTGGCGTCTACTTCACCATTCACGGCGTCAAAACTCCCACCTTCACTATGCAGGATGTCGCCGAAGGTCTGGTCTTCATCAATCACGATCCGAAATGGACTGCCAGCCTCGACTTCACACTCAAATTCACCGATGACATGGGCAAAAGCTCGGTCACCTACAGCTCCAGCCAGCTCTTCCAAGGCGGCTTGAATCTCGATGAAATCATCGTCACCGGTGACGCAGCGATCGACAATGTCGTCGAGCACGGCTCGACTCTCTCCGGCGACCTTGACGCAGCAGTCGCCGCTCAACCCGGATTGACCTTCACCTACGTCCTCAAGACCGGAACCACCTACGGCACGGTCGTCATCACCGATCCCGCCACCGGCGCATTCACCTACGTCAATGATGTCAATGCCGACACCGACAGCTTCGTCGTCACCATCACTGCTAGCAATGGCATGACGGTCGACCAGGTCGTGATCATCGACATCGTCCCTGAAAATCTCGCGCCCACGGCTCCCAATGTCTCCCTCACCATAGACGAAGATTCGGTCGCGGCGATCACGGTTCTCGGTTCTGACCCCGAAGGCGGCCCGGTTTCCTATTCGATCGAAACCTCGCCGGCTTCCGGTGTCGTCGTTGCCACCGATGCCAACGGTCATTTCAGCTACACCCCGGCCAGCAACTTCAATGGCACCGACAGCTTCGTCGTCAGAATCCAAGATGCCGGTGGCAAATTCAGCACCGCCACCGTGACGGTGACAGTCGATCCGATCAATGACGCCCCGGTTTTCACCAGCCCTGCCAGCTACACGGTTGCCGAGGGTTCTCCCCTTAGCGGCACCTTGACCGCTACGGATCTCGAAAGTTCAGAATTCATCTATGCCGCCACCTCCTCGGGCCCCGTTCATGGCACTCTGTCGGTCTTGGAAAATGGCAGCTTCACCTACACTCCGGCAAGCAACTTTGCCGGCACCGACAGCTTTGTCGTCAGCGTCAGCGACGGCACAGACACCACCCTTCAGACCATCACTGTGACGGTGACTGACGACAATGCGGATGCCCCCACCGGCCTGCTCCTGACTCCTTCTGCCGTCCTCGAAGGCGCTGTCGGTGTCGATATCGGCACTCTCCTGGGCCTGGATCCCGACCTGAACAGCAGCTTCACTTATGAGCTGGTGAACACCGCCGGATCGCTTGAAATCGTCAACGGCAATCTTCTCAGACTCAAGTCGGGCATGTCCCTTG
The DNA here is from genome assembly GCA_039798785.1 of Verrucomicrobiota bacterium. Lineage (GTDB taxonomy): Bacteria > Verrucomicrobiota > Lentisphaeria > Lentisphaerales > Lentisphaeraceae > CAMCSH01. The sequence goes on from JBDKFG010000013.1 coordinate 12,858, forward strand.
ATAACACCTTGGACAATGGCAGCAGCGATCTGCTTTCGGTCCAGATCAAAGTCAAAGACGGCCAAAACCATGAATCGGTTCAAACCGTCAATATCAGCATTGCCGATGCCCTGCGCGGTCCTGTTTTCAGCACCACTGCGGTCACCACGGACGAGGACGTCATCATCAACGGCCAGCTGGTGGCCAGCCCAGCCGCTGGCGAGCTCGTTGGCGCAATCTCCTATTCCAAGGTCACCGGGCCTGCTCATGGCAACCTGACCGTCAATTCTGACGGCAGCTATGTCTACACACCGGCGGCCAACTACAACGGTGCCGACAGCTTCGTCGTTCGCGCCACCTCTGGCAGCGGTGCGGGCACTGTCAGCAGCACCCAGACCGTCAGCGTCACCGTCAATCCGGTGAATGATCTTCCCTCGCTCAGCGTCAGCTCCTTCAGCGTCCCGGAGAATCTTGCCGGCGGCAGCACCATCGCCAATCTCCTTAGTACGGATGCCGATGCCAATGACACCGCCAGCTTCTATCTCTATTCTGATCTGAGCGGCAAGTTTGAAATCGTTGGCAGTGCGCTTCGCTTGAAAGCCGGCGAGAGCCTCGACTTCGAAAGCCAGAGCGTCTACAATCTGACTGTCAGGGTCAGCGATGGCAACGGCGATTCCGTCGATGTTGCTGTCGCCGTTCAGGTCACCAATGTCAACGAATCGCCGCTGGCGATCACCCTCACCCCCGAGCTTGCCGACAGCGCGACCGGCTTAGCCTTGGTCAACGAGAATCTTCTCGGCGGCGTGGTCGGCACCTTGAGCTCCACCGATGCTGATGGCTCCGGCGATAGCGCCAACCATGTCTACAGCGTCAATGACGCCCGCTTTGAAGTCGTCAACAAGGTTCTGAAGCTGAAGAGCAGCGCGGCGCTCGACTTCGAACTGACCCAAAGTCTTTCTCTGACCGTCACAGCTACCGACCTCGGCGGATTGAGGACTTCGCAAAGCTTCACCATCCTTGTCGGCGATCAGGACGATCTGCCGCATGCCGATAAGCTGCAGTTGAATCTGGATGAACGGGTCCGCAATTCTGACGGCTCTTATGCGGTCGATGCGACCATGTTGCACGCCAGCATGGCCGGCAAAGTCGATTCCGCCATCGTCTTCAAGATCACCAGCCTTCCTAACGCCTCGACCTACTTCCGTCTCAACGGCGTCAAGGTGGCTGAATTCACCCAGGCCGACGTCAATGCCGGCAAGGTCACCGTGGTGCTTGACGGCACTTCGATGCTCCCGGAAATCAAGATCTCCCTCGGTTATCGCGACCTCAGCGGTTCCGGCTTCGGCGCGATCGATTTCCTCCCTGTCGAGTTCACTTACGGAGCTTTCAACACCGCCACCCTACTCGATCTCAACTACGAGATCACCGGGACCGCGGCCGATGCCACTCTCGGTCAGAGCATTTGGGGCGATGCCAACTACTTCCTCGTAGGCGCCAATGAATACCGCAACAGCAGCGGCGACTTCCCCGAAGACATCCTCATCGGCGACAACCAAAGCAGTGATGACCGCGCCGGCAACGTCCACGCGGAAACCCTCGATGGCAGCCGCGTCTCGGCCGCCGCCGTGCCCGGTGGCAAGTTCGTCGCCAAGATGAGCTTCTATGACGCCGCCGCCGCCGGATACCAGTACAACGCTGAATATCTCCTCAACGTCAACGGCGCCGCCGCCACCTTCTTCGCTCTGCCGGACTCCGCCACTCCCTACACCAACGGCGGTTCCTACTCCATCACGGGCGCAAGCGTCACCGCCGCCAATGCAGGCGACTTTGACAAGCGCGGCCTCAACGACCTGATCATCGCCGACTCAAAAGCCGATGTCGCCGGCACCGACGGCGTGGTTCGCACCGATGCTGGTGGCGCCTTCCTCGTCTGGGCCGAAGGCAACACCGCTGGTGCTGGTGCCGCCAACACCCTGGCCTTCGTCGCCAACAAGACTGATAAATCCACCCACGTCCAGATTCTCGGGGCCAAAGCCGGCGACCAGACCGGCGCCGCCCTGGCCGGCAATCTCGACATGAATGGCGACGGCTTCTCCGAGCTGGCCATCACCGCTCCGATGTTTGATTCCGCCGTGTCTGCCGATGTCGGTGCCGTCTATCTCCTCCGTGGCTCGTCTGTGACTCCCACTATCGACCTCGCCCAAGGTCTCGGCAGCAACGGCATCCGCATCATCGGTGCCGAAGCCAACGGCCACATCGGCAACATCCTCCTGAGCGGCAACTACGATCGCAACTTCAATCTGGCGACCGCAAACGATCGTTACGGCGACCTTCTCATCGCCGCCAAGGACGTCGATGGCAGTGTCTCCGGCCAGGCGGAGCGCACCGACTCCGGCGAAGTCTATCTCGTCTGGGGCAGCAACAGCGTCTACAACGCCGACATCAAGCTGGACAGCACCTTCACCGGTCTCCGCATCGTCGGCGCCAAGGCGGGAGACGCCTTGGGTTCTTCGATGATCAATGCCGGCGATCTGAACGGCGACGGCTTCCAGGATCTCTTCATCGGCGCCAGCGGCGTCGATATCGGCGGCAAGTCCAATGCCGGTGCCGTCTATGTCATCTGGGGCGGAACTCACCTCAAGACTGCCGGCAAGGTCATCGATCTCGCCAAGCTCGACAGCAGCGAAGGATTCGCCATCTACGGCGAAGCCGCCGGCGACCTCTTCGGCAGCACCATCGCTCTCGGCGGCGACCTCAATGACGACGGTGTCCAGGAACTCCTCGTCGGCGGCCGCAACAACGGCAATGCCAATGATGGCAAAGTCACCGTCATCGATGGCGCGCTCTTGAAAGCCATCGGCAAAGGCGCTGCCAGCGGCCACGCCCTCAGCTATGCCGGCGACAGCCAGGACAACACCTTCGCCTACGACGCTACCACCGACTATCTCGTCGGCGCCCAAGGCCGCGGCGGCTTCGACACCCTGGCCATCACCGGCAGCAATGCCGATGTCACGATTCAGCGCTTCAATCTCTCCGGCATCGACCTCATCGATCTCAACGCCGAGGGTCGCCAGAGCGTCACTCTCGACCGCCGCGATGTGGTCCAGATCGGCGATGGCTTCGACATCAACTCCTACTCGCTTTACCTCGACTCTCTCGCCAGCCAGCAGGCTGCAGGCGGAGCCATCGTCATCCCCGAGGATCATTTCTCCACGGCTTTGCGCATCAACCGAGCCGCGGCTGACGGAGTCAATCTCCAGAGCTTCCATCGCCTCAGCTACATCGACAACAGCAACAGCGCCGTCAATGTCACCCAGGTCTTCGATGGCATCACCTACGATGTCTACCAGAGCGATACTGACGAGTTCGCCATCGTGCTCATCCAGCAGCTCCCGCCCAATCACGCCCCCAGCGATCTCTCGCTCTCGCCAGCCAGTGTCAACGAAAACGTCAACGTCGACACTCTCATCGGCACTCTGAGCGCGACCGACATTGACGCCGGCGATGCACATACCTTCACCGTCACCGACTCGCGCTTCGAAATCCGCAACGGCAACCAGCTTTGGCTCAAAGCCGGCAACGCCTTTGACTTCGAGTCCACCCCGAGTGTCAGCCTCCAGATCACCGCCACCGACGTCGGCGGCTTGAATGTGACCAAGACCATCAGCGTCGCCGTCAATGACCAGTTCGAGCGTTCCGTCCTGAAAAACAAATTCGAGCTGGTCATCGATGAACGGATCAATGCCCTTGGCGAGGCCTACGCGGAAGTCGTCGTCACCACCGAGATGCTCAACCTCAGCGCCAACGGGGTTGCTGATCTCAGCACCATCCTGGTCCGGGTCGATTCGGTCGTCGGCGGTCGTTTCGTCAATGGCACTGTCAATAGCGCGACTTCCTTCACCATGAAGGATGTCGTCGACCAAAAAGTCAAATTCATTACGGATTTGAGCGGACGCGTCCCTGAGATCATGGTCTCCCTCGGCGTCGCGGGCCAGGCCTTCGAGGTCTCGACCCATCTGCCCTTGCAATATTCGCCGGTCAACTACAGCTTGACCAACGCTCTCGACTCAAACTACAAGATCATCGGAACGAATAAAAACATCACAATCACCAACGGCCAAACCGAGTGGGACGGCACCGTAAACCCTGCCAACAGCACCATCATCTGGGCGTCGAATTCGGTCTTGATGATCGCCGGCCTCGCCTACAACAGCGGTGCCGACTTCCCCGAAGACGTGGCGCTCTTGGATAACTGGGATGACGATATGCGTATCGACCCCGAAGGCACCATTCTCTTTGATCTGCTTGACAGTGGTCGTATCAATACCGTAAATCCCTCGCCACTGCGCGATCTCGACACTTCGATCGGCACCCCGATCACCCAGATGCAGTTCTTTGATGGCCCGGCCCAAGGCATTCAATACCGCTCGACTTTCGATATTTACATGACCGAAAGCAAAATTGCCTTCAAAGGCGATATCAACTACGACAATGTCCTCGATGCTACCGAATACTGGCAGTTGGTGAGTCCCGATCCCATGGTTCACGACTATGTCGACTTCACCAACGCCAACGGCTTCACCTTCAGCTCGGTGGCCAGTGCCGGCGACTACGATAAACGCGGCTTGAACGACATGGTGATCGGCCTGAAAAACGCCGACTTCACCGGTCGCGCCGATGCTGGTGGCGCCTTCCTGGTCTGGTCCGAAGGCAATTATGCCCCGGATTTCACCGATGCCGATGATGGTTACACACTTCAGTTCGATAACCCGATGACCACCGATACTTGGGTCTTCGATCGCGACACTGAGCAGCCCAAATTCGTCCTCAGCTATGTCCAAATTCTTGGTGCGACCGCTGGCGATGCCGCCGGTACCGCCGTGGCCGGGGGTGACATGGACAGAGACACCTTCAGTGATGTTGCCATCAGTGCTCCCGGATTCGGCGCCAATGACGCCGGCGCCGTCTATCTCCTTCGCGGCCGCTCGGTCACCAGCACCATTGACCTCGCCAACCTCAATTCCTCTATCGGCATCAAGGTCACCGGCGCCAACGCAGGTGATCAGATCGGTACCAGCTTGGCAAGCGCCGACTTCGATGGCGACGGTCGCCAAGACCTCGCCATCGGTTCGAGCTTCGTCGACGGCAGCCGCAACGGCATCGCTCTCTCCGATGCCGGGGAAATCGACATCGTCTGGGGCCGCGACAATCTCTTCACCACCGGCGACATCAATCTCGGCACCGGCTTCACTGGCACCCGGATCACGGGCGGTTCTGCCAATGACCAAGTCGGCAAAACCCTCTTCCTTTACGACATTGATGGCGATGGCAGCCAAGATCTGATCATCGGCTCGCCGAATGTCGATGCCGCTGGCCTTGTCGATGCCGGCGCGGTTTATATCATCTGGGGCGGCGCCGCCCTGAAAAACACTTCGCGTATCGACCTTGCCAATCTCACCGTCGATCAGGGCATCGCCATTTACGGATCCAAGGCTGGTGACGCCATCGGCACCAAGGTGGTCTTCGGTTCCGATCTCAACGGCGACAACTTCAAAGAGCTGTTGATCAGCGGCAACGACCAGGTGCATGTCTTCGACGGCGCCCTCATCGACGCGATCCGCTACAACGGCGCAGGCGTTCATGACAGACCGGTCTTCTATTCCGGCCAAGAGCAGCAGCTCGGCACCTACTACGGCGACAACACCTTCAGTGTCAACACCGACACCGACTACCTCGTCGGCATGGACGGCCGCACCGGCGAAGACACTCTCGCCATCAATGGCCTGAAGACCTTCACCGTCTCCCGCTTCAACCTCGACGGCGTCGAGGTCCTCGACCTCGTCCAACGCGAAGGCAGCGGCCTGCCCTCCGTCCTCGATTCCCAGACCAAGCAGACCCTGGTCATCGATCGCCGCGACCCGGTCGACCTCATCGACTCGGAACGCCAGATCGCCATGGTCAATGCCTACTCCGACTTCATCCGCAGCGGCAGAGTCGGTGCCGACTTCTCCTCCTGCCTGCGCATCAACCGCACGGCTCAGGACGATGTCATCAGCAGCGACTTCTTAGGCACCCCCCATCTTCTCGAAGTCGGTCAGCAGACCCAGTTCCAAAAGCTGCTTGACGTCAACAACAATGTCGTCACCCAGCAAGTCGGCGCCACCGTCTACGAAGTCTGGCAGAGCACCTCCGACGCTCAGTCGCTCGTCCTGATGCAGCGCCTCTCCGACATTCTGGGCATCACGCTCACCGGCAACACCGTGACTGAAAACGTCGATGGTGCGCCTTACAACCCCGCTCTTCCCCTTCCTCAGCCTGGAGTCATTGGCACCGTCAACGTCCTCGACAATGATGCTGATGACTCGTGGACCTTCAGCATCGCCGCGCCCTATGACGCCAAGTTCGAAATCGTCACCACCGGCAGCGTCGGCCATTGGGTCCACACCCTGAAGCTGAAGGACGGCGTCCACCTCAACTTTGAGCAAGACCCGAGCATTCTGATCACCATCACGGCCACCGACCGCCAGGGTCATGTCAAAGCCGAAAGCTTCACCATCACCGTCATCGATGTCCCGGCTGATATCACCGTCGCCAACCTCGTCATCCCCGAGAATGTCGATGGCGCCCTGATCAGCGCTTTGACCTTCACCGACCCGGATCACATCGCCGACATCGCCTCGGTCACCGTCAGCGACTCGCGCTTCACCGCGGTCAAGAACGGCAATGTCTGGGAGCTCAAGCTCAAACCCGACGTCCGCTTCAATCGCGAAATTCTCAATGAACTGGATCCTAACGACGTGCCGGGCGGCGATAAGTGGGATGACGCCATCAAAGGCGTCCAAATCACCGTCACCGACACCGACGGCAAGACCTTCACCAAGAGCTTTGACTTCACCATCCAGGATAGCGACTCGGGCATCGTCGAGAACTTCCTCGGTGCCATGGTCAGCACCTTGGATCTTGCCGCCTTCGAGATTCCAGTAGGCAAGACCATCCTGGCGGTCACCGTCAACGACAATCGTTTTGAAGTCAAGCAGGATACTTCCGGCAATTACTACCTCACGCTCAAGGCGGCTTATTCGCTCAATTTTGAGCTTGAGCCTAGCGTGACTTTGAATATCCAGGTCACCTTGAATGATAACACCGCCATCACTCGCAAATACACCTTTGATGTCGATGATGTCAGCACCTTGATGACGTCTACCGGCAACACCATCGTCGAGAATGTCCTCGGCGCCGTCGTCGGCAATCTTGATTTTGTCGATCCTCTGCTGGCGAACGTTCAGTCCGTTACGGTCAATGACAGCCGCTTCGAGGTCATCGAGTCGCGCGGCAAGTACATTTTGAAACTCAAAGACAACATCGCCTTGAACTACGAGGCGCTGGCGCCCAATTACAAGGTCAACCTGCTGATCTCGGTCACCGACAAGGACGGCAAGGTTCATAGCAACTTGCCCTTGGTTGTGGATGTCACCGACGTCAACGAAGCTCCTTATGACCTGCAGTTCAGCAATCTCTCGGTTGTTGAAAATGCCGTTGCCGCCACCATTGGCACCATCACCGTCAAGGATCCCGATGCCAGCGACATCTGGACCTTCACCGTGGGCGACAACCGCTTTGAAGTGGTTTACAGCGGCGGCGTGTATAGCCTCAAGCTGCGTGACGGCATTTCGCTCGACTATGAGCGCGAACAAAGCGTCACCTTCGATGTCGTGGTCAAGGATCTCGGCGGCGCCGCTGGCGGCTTCAGCTACAGCGAAAGCATCACCGTGAATGTTACCAATGTCCTCGAAACTGCGGTCAGCAAGGACAAGTTCTACCTCAAGGTGAATGAGCGCGGCAACGGCGGGGTCATCGATGTCACCACCGATATGATCGATCTCTCCTCGGGCGCGACGGCTGATGACAAGATCGTCATCCGTGTCGATTATTCTCAGGGTGGGCATTTCACCGTCGATGGCGTCGAGGCCAAGGTCTTCACCATGGCCGATGTCGCTGCCAACAAGGTCGACTTCGTCACCGATCTCAGCGGCCGCGTGCCGAATATCAAATTGTCGCTGGGCGTCACCACCAGCACTGTGGAAGCCGCCGTCTTTGAGGCCGGTATCCATCTGCCGGTGGAGTACCGCCCCCTCAACTACAGTCTCGGCAACGAGTGGGACCTCAACTATGTGGTCACCACCGCGCAGCCCACCTTCGGCGCTCCGCTTGGCGCGCCGGTCACCACCCCGCCCAACACTCCCTATGACACCCCGGTCTATTCGGAGACTTGGACTGCCTTCAGTGGTGAAATCACCGTCGATGACCCCGATAACGCAGCTCGAGCCGGTTCGAAATGGGACCTCTACACCTTGGATGGTGTCGCGGCTGGAACCACGATGGCGATTTACATCCGTCACGGCAGCCTCTTCGACCCCTGGGTGCAGGTGACTGATGCAGCTGGCAATGTGATTGTCGAGGATGATGACACAGGTGCCGGCAACATCGAAGGGACCTACGATGGTGTCAACCCCGACAACCAGACTTACGATGCCTATGTCACCTTCGACTACCAGCCGGGTATGATTGTGCGTGCCACGACTTTCCGCGACTGGGATGCCGTTTCCGTCCCCGGCGCTCGCTCGGGTCTCGGTACCTACACCCTCTACACCTCCGCCGGTGAGTTCATTGTTTATGAGCCGGTCAACAATGCACCGGTGCCCGGAATCTGGGCCAACAGCAGCGCATTGGTGATCAACAGCATGGCCTACAACGTCCAGGCAGACTTCCCCGAGGATGTCACCGTCTGGGATAACATCGATAACGACAACCGCAGCGGCAACATCCATATCGACAGCCTCGATAGCGCCCGCGCCTCGGCGGTTACTATTCCCAACGGTAAGGCGATTGTCGACATGGCCTTCTTCGACGGTCCTGCTGCCGGCGTCAATTCCAATGCCGATTACACCGTCTACTTCAGCGCCGACACCATCACCCTGCGTGCTGACATCAACTACAACGGCGCTGTCGATGTCGGAGAGGATGCTGTCAACCGCTTGCTCACTGGCGGCGGCTTCACTTCGGTGGCCAATGCTGGCGACTTTGACAACCGTGGTCTCGACGAGATCCTCGTTGGCCGTTCCGGTGCCACGGTGGACGGGCGCGAGGGCGCGGGCGGTGCCTTCCTGGTCTGGGCCGAAGGCAAAGCCGCTGCCGATTACGCCTTGAATTTTGCTGATCCGATCACTACTGACGAGACCCAATATGTGCAGATCATCGGCGCCAATGCCGGCGATGCTGCAGGTACGGCTGTCGCCGGAGCGGGTGACGCCAACTTCGACGGATTCGATGACATCTTGATCAGTGCCACTGGCTTCGACGTCGGCGGCATGGCCAATGCCGGTGCAGTCTATCTCTTGAGTGGCCTCTCGGTGCGCGCCACCATCGACCTTGCCGATCTCTCTCGCAATACCTTGACAAACAGCACTGGCACTGGCATCCGCATCCTCGGCGGCACCGCCAATGATGCCATCGGCGACAAGCTGGCCTCCGGAGACTTCGACGGTGACGGTTACAGCGACTTTGTGGTCGGCGGCAGCTCACTGGATGGCACCCTTTATCGCGATGCCAACCACAACATCGTCAGTCGCGAGAATTCGGTCTACACTGACGAGCGCAGTAACTCCGGTGAGGTTTATCTCATTTGGGGCAAGCAGGATATCTTCAGTTCGGGCGACATCAGCCTGGCCCCTGGATTCGAGGGCACTCGCGGCATCCGCATCGTCGGTGCAGCCAAGGACGACCAGCTCGGCACCGTGATGAAAAACATCGGCGACATCGATGGCGACGGTCTGGATGATCTCCTGATCAGCGCCACAGGTTTCGATGCTCCTGAGGCGCGCAATGCGGGCGCTGTCTACATCATCAAAGGAAGCCATCTCCAGAATCTGAAGGCTGATGCCGCCAATGTGGACGTCATTGACCTTTCCAAGCTTACCGAGGACATCGGCTTCGCCATTTACGGAGGCAAGAACGGTTATCAGCTCGGCACTGATGTCGTGCTCGGTTCCGATCTCAATGGCGACGGCTATCGCGAGCTCCTGATTAGCGGCGCAGGTGAAGTCCAAATCGTCGATGGCGCGATGATTCACGCTATGCACAATCAGACCCGTCCTGGATCAGCCATCTCCTTCGCAGGCTCCGAGGGGGCTGATACCTTTGTCTTGAATGCCGATGTCGATACGCTCGTCGGCGTCGAAGCTCGTGGAGGCTTCGACACCTTGATCATCAAAGGCGCCAACGTCCGCTTTGAAGTCAGCCGCTTCAACATGGACGGCGTCGAGATGATTGATCTCTCCCAGGACCTCGATCCTGCGACGAATAAAGACCGGGCTCAGATCCTGGATGTCGATCGCCGCGATGTCCTGGCCATCCCCGATGCCTACGACCTCATGGATTACTCGGTCTTTGCCAGCTGGCTCAATCGCCAGAACAGCGACGTCGGCTTCTCGGCGATCAATTCCGCAACCGACTTCGATGGATTCTTCGAAAATGCTCTGCGGATCAAACGTACCCGAGCCGATACCGTCAACCTTAATCAGTTCCATCAGCTCGGATATACCGATAACGACTCGCTGGACAACAATCTCCAGCCTGTGTCAGGCTTTGTCATCGTCACTAAGGACGGTGTCGATTACGAAGTCTGGCAGAGCGATGCCGATGCCTTCGCCTTGGTGCTGCTCCAAAAACTGGCGCCGAACTCGGCTCCCACCGGCATCACCATCACGGATAACGATGGCACGCCTTCGACTCTCGCCGTCATGGAGAACGCCGTCTTCAACACTGCTTCCGCCATCGTTGGTGACCTTGATGTCGTCGATGCGGATGTCGGCGACGATCATACCTTCAGCGTCAGCGACAGTCGCTTTGAAGTGGTCGATGACGGCACCGGTCAGTGGATCTTGCGCTTGGTGGACGGAGCGAGGCTCGACCGCGAGACCGAACAGAGCGTAACTCTCACCGTAACCGCCACCGACTTGGCTGGCGTCAGCATCACCCGCGCCTTCACCATCGCTGTCGAGGATGACCCGGCGGAACAGGTTCCCGGTGTCAACAAGAATGTCCTTCTCATCACCGAGAGCCAGCGCGTCAACGGCGCTACGCTCATCACTAACCAGATGATCCAGATGACTCCGCTTGCCGGGGAAACCAATGATCAGCTGCTCATCCGCATTGACCAGAACTATGTCGGCTTTGCCTTCCAGTACACCGATGGCGCCGTCGTCGCCTTGGCGACCAGCAATGTCAATCTCTCCGGTTTGACCACGATTGATGGACGTGCGCTCAACGCCGGCGAGCGGGTCTTGCTGGTTGGCCAGACTGATGCCTCTCAAGATGGTCTCTACACCGTCAGTACGGGTGCCTGGACGCGAGTCGTCGGAGAAGGCGAGATCGCCAATCTCAAGGGCGACTCCTATCAGGTCACGGGCGGCACGCTCAACGGTGGCCACTCCTTCGCCTTGAGCACGGACGGAGCTGGTCTCAAAGCCACCGCTGACTCCTTCACCTACGCCCAGGTTCTGGCCGGCAAGGTCAGCCTCCTCACCGATGGCACCGGCATCGCTCCGGACATCAAGGTCAGCTTTGGCTCCTCGACTGCCGGCTTCAATTCTTCCGATTATCTCGCGGTCGAGATGCGAATGAAGAATTACAACATGGCCAGCGAATTCGACCTCAACTACAAGATCACCGGTTCGGCTGGGCGTCTGGTTGGCACCAAGCTCGGTGCCATGGCCAATGATACCGGCTTCTACATCATCGATGGCGAAGGTCTCATCTACACATTTATTGACTCTTCGGCCGACTTCCCGGAAGATGTCAACATTTGGGACAACCTCACTGGTGGTAACGCCTTGGTCGACCCGAACACTGGTCTCATCCCCGGCATGTCGAACGGTCTCACGGACGACCGCGCCGACAACGCCCAGTTCGGCTTGCATCTCGATGCTCTGGACGCCAACCGCGGTACCTTCGGTGATGCCCGCGGTGTCAGCCAAATCGTCGACATGGACTTCTTCGATACCCTGTGGGATGCCGACAATGACCTGGTCCTTGATGATCGTATTGCATTCACCATCTCTCTGAATGGCGGACGCATCCAATTCGATGCTTCGACGGTCACCAACGGCATTCAAGCGGCTACCAATGGTTTCAATGCTGCCCATCAGCAGATCAACTACAATGGCATCGGCGATGGATTGCTGGCACAGAACGGCTTCGTCGCCCTGCCCTTCGCCGGCACCTCAATCGCCAACGCCGGTGACTATGATAACCGAGGTCAGGATGATCTCATCGTTGGTATGGCTGCCGCCAGCGTCCCAGGAGCTGATGGCGTCCAGCGCGCCGGTGCCGGTGCCGTCATCATGCTCTGGTCGGAAGGCCGCCGAGCCGTCGACGACTACCGTGAAACCAATGACAATAACCAGAATGGTGTCCGTCAAGGTCTTGATGGTAATCCTGATACTGATACTTGGAATGCCGGTGCTGATGACGGCGAGTGGGCGTACTACAATGATTCTTCTGCTGAAGGTACCGCAGCCGGCGCCGCCCGTTGGGCCGTCGCCATCGGCCACAGTGGACTGCAGACCACCGACGAGTCGGAATATGTCCAGATCCTCGGTGCTGCTGCCGGTGACCGCGCGGGTAGCGTCGTCGCTGGTGCAGGCGACCTCAACCACGACGGCTTCGATGAGTTCCTCGTCGCGGCTCAAGGCGTCGATGCCAACGGCAACGCCGATGCGGGCGTGGTCTACATCCTCCGTGGTCAGTCGGTCCGCTCCACCATCGATCTGGCTCTGATGAACACCAATCTCGGCGTCAAGGTCATCGGTGATGAAGTCAATGGACAGATCGGCAACGCCATGATGGGCGATGACTTTGATGGCGACGGTTATTCCGACGTCATCATCGCCGGCCAGCAGGTCGATGGCAATGTCGGCAGCGATCCCGACAGGGGCGATTCCGGTGAGGTCTACATTCTGTGGGGCCAGCAGAACTTCTTCCAAGAGGACATCAACCTGGCTCCGGCGGAATTCGCCAGCAAAGGTCTACGCATCGTCGGTGCCGCAGCGGGCGACTTCTTCGGTAGCGCCATGACCCGGATGGATATCAATAACGACGGTCAGCTGGACTTCGTCATCTCAGCCAAGTTCGCCGATGCCAACGGCAAGACCGATGTCGGCGCCGTCTACGTGATCTACGGCGGAACCCACCTCAAGGGCCTGACCACTATCGACACTGCCGATCTGGGCACGCTCGGCTTCGCCATCTTCGGTGAGTCTGCCAACGAACACTTCGGCAGCCTGGTCAGCAAAGGTGCCGACCTTAACAACGACGGCATTGACGAATTGCTGGTCAGTTCGGTCGACTACAACAACGGCGCAGGCCGCGTCCACGTCATCGACGGGGCGCTGCTGCGCGGCATGCAGAACGACCACGCCATCGCTTACACCGGCACTTTGCAGAACGATACTTACACATGGAACACCCAGGTCGATTATCTGGTCGGCTTTGAAGGTCGCGGCGGCGTTGATACCCTGGTCATTGCTGGCAACGGCAACATCGACGATCTTGAGCCTGCCGATGGCGTCAACGACACGGTCGACATCCAACGCTTCAACCTGTCCGGCCTGGACATCATCGATCTGCGGACCGATGCCGGCGCGCAGCGCATCAAGCTCGACCGCCGCGATGTCGTCACTCTTCCCGACGCTTACAAGCTCGACGATGTTTCGATCTTCCTTGATCACGTCAGCCGCACTCCCTTGGCTCAGATCAGTATCATTGATCAGGTTGGAGTCGATAATCCCTCGATCTTCGAGTCTGCTCTCCGCATCCGTGGCAGCGCCACTGACGTGGTCGATCTCGGCTTCGTTGAAAATGCCTTCACCACTCCGGATGACGGCTTCACCAGCCGCGACCTCTTCCGCCGCATGAGCTTCGCCCCGATCGATGGCGGCGGCGCCAGGACCTTCGTCCAAAACGTCATCGACGGCGTGGTCTACGATGTCTGGCAGAGCCGTGTCGATACCTTCGCCGTCGTCCTGATCGAAAGCGGCGTCCGTGTCCTCGGTGATGATGTTGGCAATATCGCACCAGCCTTCAACCTGGTCGCGCAGGCTGTCGCGACTCCTGAGGACCAAGCGTTCAACGGCACTTCCCCTGCCGCGGATGTCAACGCTGGCACCACCTTGGCCTACATCGTGGCCATCGATGGAACTCACGGTAGCGTCACCATTAATGCCGCCACCGGCGCATGGACCTACACTCCCGACACTGATTTCAATGGTGTCGACACCTTCACTGTCGGCGTCAGTGACGGCTTTGACAGCGCCACTCAGGTGGTCACCGTCACCGTCAGCTCGGTGGATGATGCGCCTGCCGGAACGGACAAGATCTTCGCCATCCTGGCGGGACAGAGCCGTGTTCTCACCGCGGCCGACTTCGGCTTCACCGATCCCAAGGACGGTCTCGCCGGGAACGCAGTTCCCGCGAACACCTTCGCCAGCGTTCTCGTCACTGCAATTCCCAACGTGGCAGTGGGTTCGGTTACGGTGAACGGCGTGGCTGTTGCGAATGGCGCCACCATCACCTTGGCGGACATCAACAACGGCCTTGTCTCCTTCGTCCCTGCCGCTTTGACAGCCAACTCCGCGACCTTCACCTTCCAGGTTCGCGATAACGGCTCCGCCGCCTTGCCGAACGTCAACCTCGACGCCAGTCCCAATACCTTGACTTTCAATGTCGATGTCAACCATGCGCCGGTTGCCGTGGCCTCCAAGGCGATCACCAATGTCGGCATGGATTACGTCTATGCGGCTAGTGACTTCAAGTTCACCGATGCGGATGGCAACGGCTTGTCGAAAGTCAAGATCACCGCCTTCTCCGGAACCGGAACCTTGAAGTACGATGGTTCTGCCATCACGGTCCCTCAAGAAGTCACCCTTGCGGACTTCACTGGCGGCAAGCTGGTCTACACTCCAGCTGCGGGCAGCGGCACCGATCTGGCGTCGCTGAGCTTCCAGGTCGTCGACAACGGCGGCACTGCTGGCGTTGACGCTGCTGACACTTCGGCGAATACCGCGGTCCTGAGCATGGACGTCCGGGTCAACAACGCTCCCGCTGGCACTGACCTCGTGGTCAGTACCAATGAGGGTGTCGCGCGTACCTTCATCGCAGCTGATTTCGGCTTCACCGATCCTGTTGATGCCTTGGCTAACGACGCCAACAGCCTCAAGACTGTCCGCGTCACCGGCTTCGTCGGCGGCGGCTCCCTGACCTTGGGAGGGGGCGCCGTTCCGGCCTTCCCATTCGATGTCTCAGTCGCCGCGCTGTCGACCTTCGTCTACACCCCCGCAGTCAATGCCAACGGCTCGGCCTTCCTGAGCTTCCAGGTCATTGACGATGGTGGTGGCAACAATATCGATCTGACACCGAATGCCTTGACCATCAACATCCTGCCGGTCAACGATGCTCCCGCCGGCGCGGATAAGACGGTCAACATGCAGGAAGATGGCGCCTATACATTCAGCGCCGCCGACTTCGGCTTCACCGACAGCAACGACAGCCCGTCCAACATCTTCAGCAGCGTCTTCATCAACACCATCAACTACGGAGCCAATGATTTCAATCATGGCGGTTCTCTCACCCTCAATGGCGTGGCCGTGGTCAATGGTCAGGAGATTGCTGTCGGAGCCTTGGGTTCTCTCCTCTTCCGTCCGACCACGGATGAATTCAGCGGCGGTGTTGGTAACGGCAGCACCTACGCCAGTTTCACCTTCAGCGTCAAGGACAATGGAGGCACTCTCAACGGCGGTGTAGATGTCGATGCCACTCCCAACACCATCAACCTGGTGGTCGCTCCGGTCGCCCCGGTGATCACCTCCAATGGCGGAGGCGCCAATGCTGCGATCACCATCAATGAGAACACGACTGCAGTCACCACTGTCACCGCTACCGATGCTGCCGATCCCTTGCGCAGCTTCTCCATCGTCGGCGGGGCAGATGCGGCGAAGTTCAGCATCAACGCCAATTCAGGCGTGCTGACCTTCCAGGTTGCACCTGACTTCGAGACTCCCTTGGATGTCGGTGCCAACAACGTTTATGATGTCAATGTTCAAGTCGTTGATTCGGCTGGACTTGTCGATCTGCAGTTGCTGGCGATCACCATCCGGGATATCAACGGAGCTTGATGACGATTAGCGGTTCGGTTACATCCTGAACCTGCTGAAGCCGGGCCCGCTGAAAAGCGGGCTCGGTTTTTCTTGCCTGGTAATGAGGTGTTTTTTCTTGATCCGCCAAATCTGAAATGTCATTGCGGCAGGGTTGAAGATTCTCCTCCGCCCGCTCTCTTACGCGGATGCATCCTCGTAAAAAATCATAGCAGGCAGGTGTGGCATGTCGCAGTTCAAGTCTGAATCTGAGTTCTCGATCAATGTCGCCAATCTCGGCACTCCGTTCACAGGCACTCTTGATCCCAGTGGAGACTATGTGCCAGGTGTTTACAACTCACGTTTCGGTGAATTGACGGTCTCGGCCAAGGGCCAGTTCAGCTTTTTGAGCAGCGGGGAGCATCGCTTCGCCGGTTTGCGCAGCGGGGAATCCTTGTCGGAGCGCTTCAATATCTGGGATCGCGACGGCAATGCGCTCTACGTCAAGGTCACTTATTCGGGCGCCACGGGAGCGGAAGCTCACGTCCAAGAGGATTACCGCTTGGTCAGCGGAGTGTTGAAGACTGGCGGCGCCCTGACTCCCGGGCAGTACGTCGCGGCGAAGCAGAGCGGCGATTCCATCAAGGGCAGTTTCTCCGTCAACTCCTCTGGCGTCTGGTCCTGGTCGCTGGCGGGAAGCAGCGCCGCACTGCAGTCGCTGCGCCACGGCGAAACCGTGCTTGAGCGCTTCGTCGTCAACAAGGTTCACGGCGGCACGGAGACGGTCGACGTCCTGATCACCGGCACCAACGACATCGCGGTGATCAAGGCGGTCGCCCCCGGCAAGGTCGTGGAGGATAAATTCGTCACTCTCGCCGACCGCGATTTCGGTTACGAAGCGGGAACCCAGGTCCTGGCCGCCAGCGGCACCTTGAGCATCACCGACCGTGACAAAGGCGAGTCGCTCTTCGCCGGCGAGAGCATCGAGCCGATGTATATCCAGGGCACCTTCGGCGTCTTCAAGCTGCAGCTGGTCGCCGGCAAGCATGTCTGGTCCTACGCCGCCAGCAACGCCGGTGTCCAAGGCCTCCACCTCGGCGAATCGGCCGTCGATTCCGTCGTCATCCACTCCCTCGATGGCAGCGCCAGCACCAAGCTCCGCGTCGTCATCAGCGGCGCCGCTGATGGCGTCAGCAATGCCAGCATCGCAGGAGACACCAGTGCGTCCCTGGTCGAAGACTCTGCTGAAGAGGGCGTGCTGGTCGCCAGCGGCTCCTTGCGAGTCCTTGATGCCGACGCCAATGAAAACGCCTTCCGCAGCCAGCAGATCGAAGGCAAGTTCGGCGTTCTGAGCCTCTCCGCCGATGGCCAATGGACCTATCAAGCCGACAATAACCACAGTGGCATCCAGATCCTCTCCGCCGGCCGTTCCGCCCGGGACGAGTTCACCGTATACAGCCTTGATGGCGCCAGCACCAAGATCAGCGTCAAGATCGATGGCGTCAGCAACACCAGCATCGGTGGTGCCGAAGCCGAATTGCGTGAATCGCAACTCCTATCAGTCGCCGGGCAGCTCAAAAATCTCGACACAGGGCGCAATCTCTCTGCTACTGCGAGCGAACTGGTCGGCAGCATCGGCCGCCTCAAAATCACCAGCGGCGGCGCCTGGACCTGGTCTTCGGAATCCGATTCCCATCTCCACGGACTCGTTCAAGGCCAGTCCCTGGTCGACAGTTTCCTGGTCAAGACCTCGCAAGGTCCCCAGCTCATCCGCATCCTGGTCCAAGGCGCCGATGATCCGGCCGTGATCAGTGGCGACAGCACTTTCAGCACCAGTGAAGACTCGGTTTTGACCGGGAAACTCAGTGTCACCGATGCCGACGCCGGTCAAAGTCTCTTCCGGACTTCGAGCGTCGAAGGTTCCTACGGAGCCTTCTCCCTCAACGCCGACGGCACCTGGTCCTACACTCCCAATGCGCACGCTCAAACTCTCAAGGCCGGCAGCAGCGCCACCGATACCTTCACCGCGGTTTCGGCGGACGGCAGTGCCGCTCAGCTCTTGACCATCACCGTTCTCGGAGCGGATGATGCTGCCACTCTCGTCGGCAACATCAGCGGCGCGGTTACCGAAGACCTCAGCACGGATGCCGCCGGTAAACTCACCGTCACGGATGTCGATGTCAATGCCATCCTGCCTCTAGTCGCCTCCGGCACTCAGGCAGGGGCCTATGGCTCCTTCTCGATCACCGCGGGTGGAAACTGGTCCTACACCTTGGCGAATAAAACCCTAGCCGTTCAAAGCCTGGCTGCCGGCGCCACGGTCACCGACTCCTTCGTGGTCCGAACTTCCGACTCCCTCGCTTCCACCACCGTCACCGTCGTGATCACCGGCCAGAACGATGCCGCCGTGATCAGCGGCACCGCCGCCGGATCCCTCACCGAAGACGGCTCGTCCATCTCAGCTTCGCTTGTGGTGAAGGATGTCGATGTCGGCGATTCCAGCACCTTCGCGACTGTCGACTCCCAAGGCGTCTACGGACGTCTCCAAATGGATGCCCAAGGCAACTGGGTTTACACCGTAGACACCTCCAAGACCCAGTTTCTCGCTGTCGGCGCCAGCGCCGCCGATTTCTTTGCCGTCACTGCCGCGGATGGCTCCCAAGGGGCGATCAAAGTGTCGATCGATGGTCTGAACGACCTGCCGGTCTTCGGCTCTCCCACTGTGACCAACGGCAACATCCCTGCGGGTACGGTCCGTGCTAGCGATGTTGATGACGGCGCTTCACTGACCTACTCGGTTGCCTCCCAGAGCGTCAATGGCACGGCCTCGATCAATGCCGCCACCGGTGCTTGGACCTTCACTCCCACCGGCAGCTTCACCGGTGCCGCCAGCTTCACCGTCGGCGTCAGCGACGGCATCGGCGCCTTGGTCACTCAAGTCGTTTCCGTCGTCGTCAATAATTCTCCTGTCCTCAGCGGCAGCTTCAATGTCGCCATTCCGGAAGATCAGGTCGCATCAGGCACGGTCACCGCAGTCGACACCGATAGCGGCACGATGAGCTTCAGCGTCGGCTCGGCCCAGCACGGCAGCGTCTCCATCAACGCCAGCAGCGGCTTGTGGACCTACACTCCGAGTCTCAACTACAATGGCAGCGACAGCTTCCTGGTCACCGTCAGTGATGGTCAGGGCGCCACCGTCAGCCAGACCATCACCCTGAACGTCACTCCGGTCAACGATGTCCCCGTCCTCTCCGGCCTCAGCAGCGGCTCGGTCACCGAAGACGCAAGCCTCAGTGCTAGCGGCACCCTCACGGTGTCGGATGTCGACGCCAATGAATCCAGCTTCCAGGTGACCAGCTCGGTCTCCACTTATGGCTCCTTCAGCATCAGCGCGAACGGTGCCTGGACCTACATCCTCGACAACAGCAAGGCCCAGCCCTTGGCGACTTCTGTGGTCGAAACCTTCATCGTCAAATCCTTTGACGGCAGCAACAGCCAGACGGTCAGCATCACCGTCAACGGCGTCGCTGATCCGGAGTTCATCACCGGCACCCTGACCGGCTCGATCTCCGAAGATGGATCGACGCAAACCGGTAGCCTGACACTGCAGTCCGACGGCTTGACCACCAGCTTCCTGGCCAGCTCCGCCACCGGCGTCTACGGCAGCTTCAGCATCAGCAGCGGCGGCATCTGGAAATACACCGTCAACACCGCCCTCGCCAATCGTCTCCAGCTCGGCGAAACCGCCGTCGAGTCCTTCGTAGTGAAAAACCTCAGTGGCAGCACCCAGGAAGAGGTCAAAATCACTGTCGTCGGCGCCCAGGACGCCGCCACCATCACCGGAACCGTGTCGGCCAGCATCAACGAAGACTCCCTTGGCGTCAGCCATCAGCTCACCGCCGTCGATGCCGACCATGACCAGTCAGCCTTCACTGCCGCCAGTTTTGCCGGCAACTATGGCTCCCTCAGCATCGGCAGCGCCGGCTTGTGGACCTATGTGGCGGACGCCCGGGCGCAAGCTCTCGGTGCCGGACAAAGCCAGGTTGAAACCTTCGTCGTTCAATCGCTCGATGGCGGCAGCTCGAAAACCATCTCGGTGACCATTGGCGGCATCGAAGACGCGGCGGTGATCGCCGGGGAATCCGACGGCAGAATCGTCGAAGATGATGCGGTCAATGTCGCCACCGGAACCCTTGCGGTCATCGACCCGGAAGCCGTGGCCCCCAAGTTCGAAGCCCGCACTTCCGTCTCCGGCGCCTTCGGTCTCTTCTCCATCACTGCCGACGGTGTCTGGACCTACACTCTCGACAACAGCCTCGAAGTCACCGGCAGCATGCCTGAAGGGGTGCTTGCGGAAGACGCCTTCCTGGTCTACTCGGAAGACCGTGCCGCCTCCCAGATCGTCACCGTCACCATCGTCGGTGCCGACGACCCGGGCTCGATCAGCGGCGACGTCGCCGGCCTCCTCTTCGAAGACGCGGAAGCGAACGAATCCCAAGGCGTCCTCGTCGTGACCGATTCCGATGCCCTCGAAAACAGCTTCTACGGCCAGGTCGATGAGTCTGGCATCTATGGCCGCTTCAATATTGACCGGGATGGCAACTGGGTCTACACCTTGGATAATTCGCTTGCCAGCACCCAGTCCCTTGCCGCCGGAGCCACTGCCGTCGATAGCTTCGTGGTCCTGACCCTCGATGGCCATACCACGGAGACCGTCGAGATCACCGTCACCGGCGTGAACGACATCGCCACCTTTGCCGGCGACTTCCTCGGCAGCGTCACGGAAGACGCCTTGAGCAACCAGGCCACTGGCCGCATCGTCACCTCCGACGCCGATGCCAATGAGTCCTCCCTGCAAGTCCGCAGCTCGACCAGCCAGTACGGCACCTTCAGCAATCTCGCCGATGGCACCTGGACCTTCGTCCTCGATAACAACCAGGCCGCCACCCAGAGGCTTGCCGCCGGCGCCACCGCCATCGACAGCTTCCTGGTCGTATCGAAGGATGGCAGCGCCTCCCAGACCGTCAACATGATCATCACCGGCACCAACGACTTGGCGACCATCTCGGGCAGCGCCAACGGCACGACTGATGAAGATCACAGCTTGACCTCCTCGCTCAGCATCGCCGATGTCGATGTCGGCGAAAGCGTGTTCAAGGTCAGCACACAGAC
Organism: Verrucomicrobiota bacterium; assembly: GCA_039798785.1. Taxonomy (GTDB): domain Bacteria; phylum Verrucomicrobiota; class Lentisphaeria; order Lentisphaerales; family Lentisphaeraceae; genus CAMCSH01. The sequence continues at coordinate 34,196 of JBDKFG010000013.1, forward strand.
CGGCACCTACGGATCTTGGAGCATCGCGGCCAATGGCAGCTGGACCTTCACGCCCAACGCCCAACAGCTGATTGATGGCGATTCCGTCCAGGATGTCTTCCTCGCCACTTCCTTCGACGGCAAGACTTCCCAATCCGTCACCGTCACCGTCACCGGCGTCAATGATGCTCCGGAGGTTCAAGGTGCCCTCGAGACCAACGTCATCGAAGATGAACTCCTCCTCTCCGGCGGCAGCATCTTCATCTATGATCCCGACAGCGATGCGCCCCTCCAAGCCAATCGAACCTTTGATGTCATCAACAATGTCTCGGGTACCTACGGCGTCTTCTCGCTGAGCAGCGCCGGCGTCTGGACCTACACTCTCGACAATGCCAAGTCTGTCATCCAGACCCTGGGCGGATCTTCGACCCTCACCGATTCGATGCATGTCGCGTCCGCTGACAAGACGACGCCGAACTTCGCCGAATCCGATCTTGTCGTCACCATTCAGGGCAGCAACGATGCCGCCTTGATCACGGGAACCACCACTGGCACTGTCTGGGAGGACGCTAGTGTGCGCATCCCCGCCGTTGACGGCGCGGTCAGCACCGCTTCCGGCACTCTCTCGGTCACCGATACCGACAGTGGAGAAGCCAGTTTCAAGGAGGCGACTTACAGCGGCATCTATGGCTCGGTCTCGGTTGATGCCAATGGCTACTGGTCTTATACCTTGTATAACGCCGACCCTGATACCAACCTTCTTCTCAATGGCACCACCGCGCATGATTTGATCAAGGTCCAGTCCTTCGACGGCACCGAGATCGAACTCGACATCAGCGTCATCGGCTACACCGATCCGGAACCGACCCTGACTCTCGGCAGCATGATCATTGACGAGCGCGACACCATCGAGATCACCACTGCGATGATGGATGCCTCCTCTCTCACCGCCTCCGATTCGGTTCTCGGCTTCAAGGTCGCCAGCGTCACCCATGGCTCCTTCGAGAAGCTCGTCGGCTCCGCCTGGACCGTCACCACCAGTTTCTCGCTCACCGAAGTGGAAACAGGCAAGGTCCGCTTCAAGCACGACGGCAGCGAAACCGCTCCCACCATCAGCTTGAAAGCCACTGACGGCATCCTTGATTCCGCCGCCAAAAACATGACGATCACCTTCTCGAACTCCAATGACACGCCGATCTTGGCTACTGACGGGATGATCTTTGATGCAGTCACTCATATTGTGAACTTACAGGACGTTCTCCATGCCACTGATATTGATGCTTCTGACGCTGCCTCCAGGCTGACGTACACATGGGCTGGCTTGGATACCCGCGTCGTAATTCGCAAGAGCGGGGTCAATGTGACGACATTCACACAGGCGGATGTCGATGCGGGCTTGATCACGGCTTATCGAGCTCCCGGACGTGACACTGGCATCATCGACAAGGAGGTCGACTTCACTGTTGTGGATGGTCAAGGAGCAGCTAGAACTGTCAGCGTGGCGATTCACGACCATGCCATGCTAGATACAGGGCCCTGGACAGACAGGACTTTGAACTTCACATTTTTGACAGCTGTTCCCAATTACTACGATCCGGGCGCTCAGGAACGGAATGGATTCGCAGCCTTCACGGATGTCCAAAAGACCGCCGCCCGCAATATTCTAAACTATATCAGTAGCCTTACTAACCTGACGTTTGCCGAGGTTACTGATGTCAGCCAGTCGCAACTCACCTTTGGCTCTTGTGTTCAGCAGCCTGGCGTTGCTGCCTTTGCTTACTTCCCGACTAACGTTGTCAATGATCAAGGCGGTGACTTCTGGTTTGACAGCGAGTCTACGGTGCAGGTGGTTCCTGGCGTCAATCTTTATCGAACCTTCCTCCACGAAATCGGACACGCACTTGGTCTGAGTCACCCCTATGGTGATGGCGTGACCTTCGGCAGTGGTGGCGGCTCGGATGGTGGCTGGGAAGGTGCCAACAGGAATATCACCGTCATGTCCTATAATGAAGGCACCATCCCATCCTTTGAGCGCGGCGCTGAGACCTACTTGATTCATGACGTCGCAGTCTTGCAGTCGCAATACGGAGCGAACATGTCTACCCGCACGGGCGACAATACCTACACCTTTAGTGATTTTGACGGCAAGGTTTTAACTCCTTGGGATGCAGGTGGCAATGATACATATGATTTCTCCGCTGCGACCTATGGACTCAAGGTCGATATTCGTTCCGGCGCTTACAGCGACTTGTACAATAATACGGATGTGGGGACCAACAATCTCGGTATGCCCTTCAATGTCATCATCGAAAATGTCAAAGGCGGCAGCTTCGATGATGTCATTCAAGGTAACGACGTCGCCAACGTCCTCAGCGGCGGTGATGGTGCCGATACCCTGACCGGCAACGGCGGTGCTGACACTCTGAAGGGTGAGGCAGGTGACGATATCCTGGTCATCACCTCGGCTGACTTCGTCCTCGCCGATGGCGGTGCCGGAAGCGACACCTTGAGACTTGAAACCGCCAACCTCGACCTCACCGAGTTCGCCACTTCCGCCTTGGCCAACATCGAAGTCATCGACATGGCCACCTACACCGCCAACGCCCAGCGCCTGCGCTTGAGCTACGACGATGTCATCGCCGCGCGCAGCAGCGGCAACCTGAAGATCGATGGCACCAATACCGATACCGTCGACCTTGTCGGCGATTATCAACTGGCGGGCAATTCCGGCGGCTACAAGACCTACACCAGCGTCTTGGGTGGTGCTAACGCGACACTACTCATCGACACCGACATCAACATCGTTTAATCTCCCCCCAAACAGAAAGGAAATACCATGGCTGAAGCCCCCAAGACCGAACGTAAAGCCCCCACCGTCAGCGCCAGCGGCCTCGAGCCCGTCTATGCCGACACCTTCCGCATCTTCCCCGCCGCCGGCGGCCTCGTCGGCGTCGATCTCGGCATCGAGATCCCCGGCAAAGAGAACTCGCAGCTCGACTTCTCGCGCCGCATCGTCCTCGCCCCGGCTGCCGCTCTCCAGCTCAGCCAGGCCCTGCAGCAGCTGCTGAAGCGCAAAGACGCTCCCGCCGCCGCTCCCGCGACCAAGACCGCGGAAAAAGCCAAGTAATCGGCCTTTCCGGAGTCAAGAAGAGGACCTGCGGGAAACCGCAGGTCCTCTTTGCTTACTGTCTTCTGGCGTTTGCCGTTCAGGTGCGGCGGAAGATCACCGTGTCGGTGCCCGACTTGATCTTGCCGAGGTTGATCGGGCAGGAGTCCTTCTTGCTGACCAGGAGTTCGAATTCCGGGCGGCGGCCTTCGCCGCTTTCGCGAGGGATGAGGCGTTGCGAGGAGATGCCGATCAGGCAGGAGGCGATCTGGGTGCGGATGTGTTCGCGCTGGTGCGCCGGGAAGAATTCCAGCAGACCCTGGATCGCCTGGTGCGGGCCCGGGGTGCGGAGGGTGGCGATGACGAGGTGGCCGGTCTGGGCGGCGGTGATCGCGGTGCTGATCGATTCACAATCAGGCAGGTCGGTGCTGACGATGATTTCCGGTCCTTGTCGGAGGGCTGCGGCAAGGCCGGCGGAGTAGGATTTCACGTCCGAGCCGATCTCTCGCTGGTCGACGATCGCCTTGCGGTTGGGGAAGACGGTTTCCACCGGGTCTTCAATGGTGATGATATGGACCGGTCGCGTCTGGTTGATCCGGGCGATGAGAGAGGCGAGAGTGCTGGACTTGCCGTGACCGGAGGAGCTGGTGATCAGGAGCAGGCCGGACTTGGAGTCGGAGAGTTCGACCAGTTGTTCCGGCAGGCCGAGTTCGTCGGGGCTGGGCGGGCGGCCGCCGACGAGGCGGATGACGCAGCCGACGTTGCCGCGCTGGCGGTAGCCGCTGACCCGGAAGCGCCGCATCCCGAAGCTTTCGAACTGGATGCTGATGGCGAAGTCGGCCTCGGAGTTGTCCTCGAAGCGTTTCTTCTGCTCGGTGCTCATCAGGTTGAAGAGGAATTCCCGGGTCTCGCTGGGGGTGAGGGCGGCGTGCTCCATCTCGAGCAGGTTGCCGTCGATGCGCAGGATCGGCGGCGTGCCTTCGGAGATGATCAGGTCGGTGGCGTTGTTCTCGACCAGGGTGGAAAGGCATTCGCGCACCAGCTCGGCGTCGGCGGAGTCGCCGAGGGCGAGGCCGTCGCGGCTGCCGCCGGCGAGGGCCATGACGGTGCATTCGCGGCCGAAGCGGGTGCCGGCGAGGGCCGTCTCGCCGCTCAGGGTGCCGCTCAGGATCAGGTCGGTGACGGTCTTGTTGAAGCCCTGCTCGCCACTGTGGATGCTGCGTTCGATCTCGTTCAGGTCGCGCTGGCGCAGCAGGGTCGGCATGCGGCCGCTGTTGATGAAGATCTCTTGCAGAGGCAGCTTGCCGGGGCCGTCGGCCTTCGGCACCAGGCGTTGCGAGACGATGCCGCGCACGGCCTGCGACAAATCGGCGAGATGGGCTTCGCGCTGCTCCTCCGGGCGCAGTGCGATCAGCCGTTCGAGGACGGCGCGGACGCCGCTCTCATGCATGATCGCGACGACCAGGATGCCGGCGAGCGCGGCTTCGATCGCCAGGTTGCTCACTTCGGCGTCATGCAGGTCGCTGAGGAAGAGGGCGTCCGGACGCTTGCGGATGGCGTGTTTGACCCCGTCGATCAGCTTCTCGCAGTCGGAGGAGGGTTCGACCTGGGTGATCAGGGACATGATGTCGCGGTGGTGGTTTTCGATCGGGTCTTCGATGCAGACGATATGGGCGGCCCGGAGGCAGTTGATGTGATGCAGGATGGCGTGGAAGGTGGTGGTCTTGCCGCCGCCGTTGGGGCCGGAGATGATCACCAGCCCCGATCGTTCCATCGCCAGGCCGCTGATCCGTTCGTCGAGTCCGAGGTCGGAGATGTCGAGGGTGCTGCATTCGGTGCGGCGGGCCACCATCAAGATGCTGCGCTGCTGCCGGGTGAAGGAGAGGCTGTAGCGGATGTCCTTGTGGAAATAGGTGATGTCGAGGAATCCGGTCTTTTCAATCCGCGACAGGTGGCTGGGGTGCAGGTCGACGGTGACGAAGTTGCGGATCTCGTCCTCCTGCATCGGCCTCTCCTCCACCAGGAAGATCATGTTGGAGAAACGCCGGATCGCCGGCGGGCGGCCGACGATGAAGTGGATCTCGGTGGCGTTGAGCTCGATCATTCTTGACAGCAGATCGTTGATGCGCATCGTATGGGCTCCTTGTCCAAGCTATTATACCATCAGGGAGAGGCGGAATGCAAGAAACTTCGAAAGGCGCCGAGGAGATGGCGACGAGATGGATGAAGATCCGTATCGCTTCGGGCATCATTCTCAGCCTGCTCTGCGGTCTGGGAGCCGGCTGGTTCTCCGGCGACATCCAGGTCGCCATGGTCAAGCATCTTGTCCAGGTTCACCCCCAGGTTCTGGTCGAGACTCCTCGGCCCGAGACGGTGAGGAACTGGGCCTGGGGACTCTGGATCGCCCTGCTCATTCTGCTGCCTTTTTTGATCGATTCGCGGCACCGCTTTCGCGAAGCCGTCCTGCCCATCGCTCTCAACCTTCTCTGCGCCTTCGCCTATTTTTGTCTGCAGCGCTGGTATCAGGACGTCAGGGTCGATGAGATTCTACGGAGCCAAGCTCCGCATCTGATTCAATTCCCTTTCGACGGTTTTTCCACCAACACCTATCCGATCAAGTGGATCGTTCTGCTTCTAGTGCTCGCCAGTTGGGCTCATTCGCGGCGACCGCAGCCTTTCCGGCCGCCCTCCCAGAGACTTTCGGAGGGAGGCGACAGCTGCGCCCGGAACCGGCCGCGCAGGAGCTTGCAGAGCCGGGCGAAGAAAGAATGACGCGGCGCACTCTGCTGCTGGGCGGCTTGTTCGCCTCCTGCCGACCCGGTGCCGCACCCTCCGGCCTGGTGTCGCTGGCGCCTTCCCTCACCGAGTTGCTCTGCGCCCTGGGAGGGGCCCCGCTACTCCGCGGCGTCAGCGACTGGTGCAGGCATCCCGCCGCCATCGCCGGCCTGCCCCGCTGCGGATCCTCGTTCACGCCCGATTTCGAGGCGATCAAAGCTCTGCGCCCGGAGCTCGTCCTCTGCAGTGGCTCGCCGCCCTCCTGGCGGCTCGCCGGCTGCCGGATCGACAGCTTCGACCAGTCGAGCCTGCCGCTTCTCCTAGAATCTTTTGACAAGCTGGGAAAAAACCTTGGACTGGAAACGGCGGCGGCCCGTGAAAGAAGCCGTGTCGAAGCTGAGATCGAGTCCTGCCGGGCTCGAGCCGCCCGGCAGCCCAGGGTCTCGGTTCTGCTGCTCCTCAATCCCCTTGGAGACTCAGGCGCCGCGCCGCAAGTCTGCGCTGCGTCGAAAAACGACGGCTATTTCAGCCCGCTTCTCGAGGCCTGCGGACTCGACAACCGGCTTGAACACAAGCTCGCCTATCCCCTGCTCGGGCCGGAGCAGCTGCGCCGCCTCGATCCCGAGCGCATCATCGTCATCGCCTCCGGATTCTCCGACGCTCAGCAGGCTCGGGAACTCGCCTCCTGGCAGAGATTCAAAGCCTTGCGCGCCGTCCAGACTTCAGCCATCCATCTCCTCACCGGTGACCATGTCCAAATCCCCGGTCCGCGCCTGCCCCTGCTTCTCGCCGATTTCGAAAAGATCCGAAACTCTTTGGCCAGTTTGACGTCGTGAGCGTCGATCAGGGGCGAGCTGTCAGTTGGCGTCTTCGTCTGCCGGCAGTTCCACCGTGAAAAGACTCTCGAGATAGGGGCGGAGCTCGGGATGGCGCCAGGCGAAGCCTGAAGCCCTGAGCGTCGCCGGCTCGATCTTCAGATCCTTCAGCATCATGACCGGCCCCATGTCTCCCGGCAGCAGCTTGAGGAGGAACGCGGGTACGTGGAAAAATGCCGGCATGCCGATCGCGTCCGCCAGGATTGCGGTGAAATCGCGATTGTTGATCAGTTGCGGAGCCACCAGATTCACCGGCCCGGCCAGTTCCGGCTTTTCCAGGATGTGGAGAATCGCCGCCGTCGCATCCTCCTCGGAGATCCACGGAAGGTGCTGCGTGCCTTTGCCAAGACGCCCGCCGGCTCCAAAGGCGAAAATCTTTTCCATCCGCTCGAGGAAACCGCCGCGTCGCCCCAAGACGACGCCGAAACGCAGGTGAACCACCCGCACGTCGCCCCGCTCGGCCAAAGGTGCAGCAGCAGCTTCCCAGTCGCGGCAGAGATCGCCGAGGAAATCCTGCGCCCAGGACTCCGGCCCTAGCATCTTTTCAGACCAAAGAGTCTCGCCGCCCGCCCAGGCATTGACTCCGGAAGCGCAGATGAAAACCGGCGGCGGACGTTCCATCGTCATCATCCGCCCCACTAAAAGCTCCGTCGTCTTGATCCGGCTGTCACGCAATTCCTGACGGCGTGCCGCGGTCCATGGACGATCCGCCACCCCCGCGCCGCCGAGATGGATGACGGCGCGGATGTTGTTAAAGACTCCGACATCGAGAATCTCCTTTTCCGGATCCCAGCTCCGCTCGGAATAGGTGGCTTCCGCACCGCGGATCAGACGGATCACCGGAATGCCGGCATTGACCAGACGCAAGGTCAGCGCCCGGCCCAGATAGCCGCGGCCCCCCACCAGCAAAACCGGCGCACTTTTGATCTCTTCTTCCGTCATCGCCGAACTCCCAGTCTTGATTGCAAGTAAACATAGCCGCAGTCTCCATGCCCGATGACGCTTGAGGGCTGGTCGGTGGATTTTATAAAAAACCCGATCTTTTAAGTGTCATAATTCGTTCTGAGTCCGAATGATCTTGAAGGAATCGCGGAAATTCACGGATATCGATTCAAAGCCCCAAGGAGTCCTCATGCGCTTTTTCTCCGCCGCCCTCCTCCTCGCCGCCATCGGCCTCCACGCCGCCCCGGAAATCCGCTTCGAACAACCCGGCGGCAAGAACTGGGAATCTCAAGGTCTGCCGATCGGCAACGGCCGCCTCGGCGCCATGCTCTTCTCCGGCGTCGACTCCGACCGCATCCAGTTCAACGAGGAATCGCTGTGGACCGGCGGCCCCAACCCCTCCGGCGGCTGGAGCCCTGACGGCCAGGACCAGAACTCCTTCGGTTCCTACCAGAACTTCGGCGATCTCTTCGTCGACTTCGCCGGCGGCGGCAGCAACGAGCTCAGCTCTCCCTCAGGCCACGAGAACGGCGACGGCAACGGCCTGGCGAACGCCTTCGACGGCAAGGCACAAAACAAGTGGTGCCTCGAGCACAAGGGCAAGGCGGTGATCGCCCAGATCAAGCTTGCCAAACCCGCCGCCCTCGCCTCCTACGCCCTCACTTCCGCCAACGACGTCCCGGATCGCGATCCCTCGACTTGGACCTTCGAAGGCTCGCACGACGGCAAGGCCTGGACCAAGCTCGATTCGCACCAGGACGAAGCGCCCTTCGCTTCACGCCACCTGCGCAAGGAGTTCAAGTTCGCCAACGACAGCGCCTACGCCTTCTACCGCCTCGTCTTCCAGCCCGGCAAGGCCAGCCATTTCCAGATCGGCGAAATCGAACTGCCCGGTGTCAGTCTCGCGGCTGAAGACAAAGCGCTCAGCGCCTATTCCCGCCAGCTCGACCTCGGCACCGGCCTGCACTCCTGCTCCTTCGTCAAGGACGGCGTCACCTACCGCCGCGAAGCCTTCGTCAGCCAGGCCTCGCAATGCATCGTCCTGCGCTACACCGCCGACAAGAAGGGCGCCCTCTCCGGCAAGATCCGGCTGGTGGATGCGCATGGCGCAAAAACGACCGCTCAGGACATCGGCAGCGGCGTTTATTTGATGCACATCGGCGCTTCCGGGAAACTGAAAAACGACCTCTCCTATGCTTCCGAGGTTTTCGCCAAAATCGACGGGGGGATGATCGGCACGGACGGCGATGTCGCATCCTTCAATAATTGTGACAGCCTCACGCTTTTCCTTGCCGCCCGTACCGACTACGCCCTCGATGTCAGCAAAAACTGCCGCAGCGGCATCGATCCGACCGAAGCCGTCAAACGCGATCTTGCGAATGCCACAAAGTCCTACGACACCCTCAAATCCGCCGCCATGGCCGAGACCGCCTCCTACATGGACCGCGTCCAGCTCGACCTCGGCGACAGCCCGGCCGAGGTCAAGGCGCTGCCCACCCCCGCCCGCCTCAAACGCTACCGCGAAGGCAAGCCGGATATCGACCTCGAGGAGACCCTCTTCGCCTACGGCCGCTACTTGATGCAGGCCAGCTCGCGTCCAGGCGATCTCCCCGCCAACCTCCAGGGGATCTGGAACGACCGCATCAGCAACGTTCCCTGGGCCTCCGACTACCACACCAACATCAACATCCAGATGAACTACTGGGGGATGGAGCAGGCCAACCTCGGCGACTGCCATTCCAGCCTGATCGACTTCATCGACAAGCTGCAGCAGCCGCGCCGCGATGCCGTGCGCTCCGACAAGAAGCAGTTCGGCGAACACGCGACCGAGCTGCCCGGCTGGACCTGCCGCACCTCGGAGAACATCTTCGGCGGCCAGGGCTGGAACTGGAACATCCCCGCCAACGCCTGGTACGCCCTCCACGTCTGGGAACGCTACGCCTTCAGCGGCGACAAAGACTTCCTCAAGAAGACCGGCTACCCGATCCTCAAGGAGGTCTCCCAGTTCTGGCTCGCCCACCTCAAGGCCCTGCCCGACGGCACCCTCGTCGCCCCCAAGGGCTGGTCGCCCGAACACGGCCCGGTCGAAGACGGCGTGATGCACGACCAGCAGCTCATCTGGGACCTCTTCCAGAACACTCAGGAGGCAGCCGCCATCCTTGGTGACACCGCCTTCGGCGCCCAGGTCGCCGCCGCCCAGGCCAAGCTCGCGCCGAACAAGATCGGCAAGTGGGGCCAGCTGCAAGAGTGGCAGGTCGATCGCGACGATCCCAACGACCAGCACCGCCACACCTCGCAGCTCTTCGCCGTCTTCCCCGGTCGCCAGATCTCCCCAGCCACCACCCCCGAACTGGCCAAGGCCGCCACCCTCTCCCTGCTCAGCCGCAGCGGTTGTTGGGGCAAGAACGAAGGCCGCGCCCTCACCGTCGACTCCACCGTCGGCGACTCCCGCCGCTCCTGGACCTGGGCCTGGCGCGGCGCCATGTGGGCCCGCCTCGGCGAGGCCGACAAGGCTCACACCATGATCCAGGGCCTGATCACCTACAACATGCTCGATAACATGTTCGCCACCCACCCACCCTTCCAGATCGACGGCAACCTCGGCATCACCGCCACCTACTGCGAGGCCCTGCTGCAGTCACACACCGCCGAACTGCAGCTCCTGCCCGCCCTGCCGAAAGTCTGGTCCAGCGGCTCGGTCAAGGGCTTGCGCGCCCGTGGCGGCCTCGAGGTCGACCTCGTCTGGAAGGACGGCCAACTGCTCAGCGCCACCCTCACCAACCGCAGCCAGGAAGCGCTCAAACGCAGCGCCACTTGCGCCGGCCACAAAGTTCTCGTCGAACTCGCCCCCGGCGCCAGCCGCCAACTCAAGGCGACCGACTTCCAACCCTGAGGCCTCGCCATGCGCCTGCCGCTTCTTCTCCCTCCCTTCCTCCCCGCCGCCTCGCGCGCCTCCCTCGCCGACCAGCAGGCCCGGCCCTTCGTCTTCGCCGACCCGGATTACTTCCACTGGGGCGGCACGCCGGTCCTCGGCGACGACGGCCGCTACCACCTCTTCTACGACCGCTGGAGCCGCGCAACCCTCGCGGCATGAAGGGCTGGCTCTACGTTTCGGAAATCGCCCACGCGGTCAGCGAAGGGCCCGAAGGCCCATCGGCGGCGGTTTTTGGGTGTGTTCATGGAGGCAGGCGTGCTTGAAGCCGGGCGAGCTTGCGATTGAGGGCGGGGCAGGGTTCTTATTGCGGCTGGCCGAACAGTTGGAATTCCGCCAGGGTCGGCGTGCCGTCGGTCTTGCGGAGGTTCAGGCGGAACAGGCGGGCTTTGACGGGCTTGAAGGAAAGTTCCGAATCCGAGCCGATCCTCTCGCCGGAGGCGATTGTTTTCCACTGGCCGTTGATCTGCGCCTCCAGATCGAAGGCCCGGGTGCGGCCATGTGGGGCGTCGCTGAGACGGGTGCTGCCGACTTCGCGTTCTTGCTCAAGGTCCACCGTCACCGAGGCGCTGGCGGTTTTGTCGTCTGCGCCCCAGAGCGTGGTGGGGTTGCCGTCGGTGATAGATGAGGGTTTGAGGTCGGTGCGGTCGCGTCCCGGCCAGACGCTGGTGGCCGTCACCGGCTTGCCGAGGGCCAGGTTGACAGGGGGAGGGAAGGGGGCGACGGCTGGCAGGCGCAGGGCGGCGCGGTCGAGGGTGATTTCGACGATGGTGGCAGGCTGGCGGTGGAAGCGTTCCGGCACTGACAGGGTCCACTTGTCGGCTGTGGTGGTCAGGCTGGCGCTGCCGCTTGGCGAAAGCAGGCGCACGGATTTGACTTCGGTCGGCAGGGGAGGCAAGGATAGGTCGTCGCCGCGCCATTTGGTGACGAAGAGATAGACCTTGTCGCCTTTGCGAGTGGCTACGTAGTTGGCGCTGGGTTTCCACGGGCCGCCCCGGGTGCCATAGATCGCTTCGCCGTTGTCTTTCATCCAAGCGCCGATTTCCTCGAGGGCCTGGGCGTGGCTGGGGTCGATGGTGCCGTCGGCACGCGGGCCGACGCCGAGGAGGAGCGAGCCGTCGCGACCGATGCATTGGATGAGCCAGCCGAGGACTTCGGTCTTGGGGCGGGGGGTCATGGGAGGGAACCAGGACCAGCGGGAGTTGACGCCGCAGAGGCTGAAGCAGCAGTCCCAGGCCTTGTCCATGTAGAATTCGCCGAGATCGACTTCGCGGGCCTGGTAGTCGCCGGCGGGATCGGGGGCGCCGTCATGGAAGCTGCCGGTCCAGGAGCACACCGGCCCGGATTTGGCGGCGCGCTGGTCGATGCGGTTGCCGAGCAGGGTGCCGGGCTGCAGGCGGCGGATGTAGTCGTACATCTCCTTGCCGTCCTTGTGGGTCCAGCTGGCCTCCCAGTGGCCGTCGAACCAGATGCAGCCGACTTTGCCGTACTGGGTCAGCAATTCCTTCATGTGCGGCTTGAAGACCTCGTTCTTGTAGGCGGTCAGGTCGGCCCCGGCCTGGCCCTTGTACTTGGGGTTCCACCAGTCGAGCACCGAGTAGTAGAGGCAGAACTGCACCTGGCTGCCCTGGCAGGCCAAGGCCATCTCCTTGACGTAGTCGCGGCCGAAGGGGGATTTCATGACGTTGTAGGACGAGGTCTTGGTGTCCCACATGCAGAAGCCGTCGTGGTGCTTGGGGACGATGACGGCGTAGCGGATGCCGGCGGTTTCGAAGAGCTTGACCCATTCCCCGGCGTGGAAGTTCTCGCCCTTGAATTGCTTGTAGAGGCTGTCGTATTTCTCGATGCCGACGGCGGGGCGGCACCAGGAGATCTCCTGGCCGACCAGGGCCGAGGGGTTCCAGTGGAGGAAGACGCCGAACTTGGCGTCGCGCATCCACTGGGCGCGGGCATCGTAGTCGGCCTGGGATTCATGGAAGGGGTCGAAGCCGGCGGGGGCCGGAGCGGGCTGGGCCAGCGGGGGCGTGCTGGCACAGCTGGCTCCGAGAAGCAGGGGAAGCGCGAGATCGAGCAGTTTCATCGAGGGCTCCTTGGGTGATTGATGGCGCCGTTTCCGATGTCCGGGTTGCGAGGGAGTTCCTCCGAAATCATTATGGAATCTCGTTAAATGGCAATGGAATATCACGGGAAGTCGGTCCGTGGTCCGCTGGGCATCGCTAGTAAACTGAACGACAAAGTCGCCTTCGTGATGGGGGCGGCTCGGCCATGGGATTGAGCTTTGCTGGACTATGATCCGAATCGAAGTCGACCTCGTCTGGAAGGATGGCCAACTAGTCAGCTCCATCTTTATCAACCGCAGCGAGGAAGAGATCAAACGCACCGCCACGTGCGTCGGCCGCAAAGCTCACCTCGAACTCGTTCCCGGAGCCAGTCGCGAGCTTAAAGCCACCGATTTCCGTTCCTTTCGATAGCCGCTTCGCTAGGCCAGGATCGTCGCGTTCGGACTCGCCGTCTGATAAGCGCTTCTCGGCGCGTCGCAGAGCGGGCAGACCCAGTCGGAGGGCAGGCGGCTGAAGGGGGTGCCGGGGGCGATGCCGGGCGAGCCGAGTTCCGGCAGGTATTCGCTGAAGCATTCGCGGCAGCGGTGGCGCTGCGGCGGGTTGGGAGGCGGCAGCGGCAGGGCCAGCGGCTGAGGATCGCGCGAAGGCGTCTGGACGAATGCGGTTTGCAGCTGGGCCAGGGCCTGGCGCAGGCCGCCGAGGCCGAGCTCGGAGGCGACCGGCTTAAGAACCGGAGAGCGGGGGTCGAATCCCTCCTTGTGGCTGAGGCGATAGCGGCGCAAGCCGAAGAGCCCGCGCTGGGTCTCGATCTGCACGGTCGCGCCGCAATCGGGATCGCCATCGACGGCGAGGCTGAGGCCGCTGAGCTCGCGGCTGTCGAGGCGCTGCGCCAGGGCCAATGCGGCCGCATCTCCGGGCGGCAGCTGCCAGCTGGCGTCGCGTCCGCCCTGGAGCGGCAGGCGCAGGCTGGCACAGAGGCGGCGCCAGGATTCGAGGCGCTCGGGCGCGAGGTGCTTGAAGAGCAGCTGGCGCTGCGGCGTCAGGAAGATCTGCCCCAAGCCCTGCAATCTGGCCGCGGCGGCGAGGGCCTGCAGGGTCTGCCAGCGCCAGGGCTGCTGGCGGTTGTCGAGCAGCAGGGAGAAGCGGCCGTCGTCCTGGCGCAGGAAGCCCGGTACTGCGGCGGCCGGGGCGGCGGCGGGACGGAAGGCGGGCGCGGGCTTGAGGCGGGGCAGAGCCTCGAGGAGCGCGGAACTCAGGACCAGGACCGAGCAGTCGGGGTCGGCGGCGAGGCGCTTCCGGCAGGCGGCGAGGGCGGTCGCGATCAGCTCGCTCGGGATGAGGGAGGGGAAGAGCTGGCGCTGCAGCTTCAGCCGGAAGACGAGGAACCACTGGCCGGGCTCATCGGCGGCGACGAAGTTGAACTGGCCGCTGAAGAGCGGTGCGAAGGCCTGCGCCGCATGGCAGAGGTTGACGGCGAGGGGCAGGTCTGCCGGCAGCGACTGGCAGATGTCGCGATAGGCGTCCTGGGAGGAGGCCCAGTCATTGCCGCCGAGCCCGCCGGCGAGCTGCGAGCTGATCAAGCCGGGGGCGGCACGGGAGTCGCGGGCGACCGCACCGAAGCCGCGCAGGCGAGGGTGATCGGGGGCGACGCCGGGGATCAGGAGTTCCTGGCGGGGGCCAAGGTGAAGCAGGCCGTAAGGAGCGTCCTGGGCGGCCAAGGCGGCTTCCTCGAGCTCTCGAGGCGAGAGGGCGCCGCCGAAGGGGCGGATAGCGGTGAGGGGCGTCATCGGCAGCCTCCTTTCTGTAGGAGAATCAGCGGCTGGGCCTCAATGCTCGGCGAATGCTGATCGGATCTTGCCGACAGTCGAGCACCCGCCATACCGTAACGGTCTGCTGCTCCAACTTGTAATAGATCGCAAAAGGAAAGCGTGATGCCAGCATCCGATAATGACGATGGAAGCGTGGGTGAATTCCTGCGTACAGCCGCAGAGATTCGATTTCGGCGCTCAAGGATTCGAGGAAGTAAGCGCTGAGGCCGAGATTCTGCGCCTCGTAGAAGTCCATGGCGCGGTTGAGATCCCGGTAAGCCGCCGGCATGATCCGAAGAATCATGGAAGTCGCTTGCGAAGCAGTTCCTTGGCAGCTTGCCAATCCATCGGAATTTCTTCGCCACGAGCTGCGGCCGCCTCGGTTTCAGCCAATTCTGCGGCATGCCAGTCAGGAGAGGTGTAGGCCGACTGCGGATGAGACAGATCAGCCCAAAGAGCTTCCATGGCCAGGAGTTTCTCCTGACGGGACATCCGATCAAGTTGGAGGTGGTGTGGCATGGTGCAAGATGATGCCGAATGGGGGAATTGGCAATGGTGTTCATGGGGTCGTCTCCTGCGGACAAGCTTCCAGCAGCCGCTTCACTTCGGGTTTGCAGGAGCCGCAACCAAGGCCGGCGCCGGAGGCGGAGCAAAGGGCGGCGAAGTCGCGGCAGCCGCCGCGCACCAGCTTCTCGAGGTCGATCTTGCCGACGCTGGCGCAGGAGCAGACGATCGGGCCTTCGGGAGGCGGGCGGGCCTGGCCGCCGCGGAAGAGCGAGGCGCGGCGGGGGCCGAGCTCGAGACCCTGGGCGATGAGCTCCTTGAACTCGGCGAACTCGGTCTTGTCGCCGATCAGGATGGCACCGACGAGACGGTCGCGCAGCACCACCGCCTTCTTGTAGAAACGCAGCTGGCGGTCGAGAAGGACGATCTCCTCGGCGCCGTCCTTGTCGCCGAGGCCGGGATTGCCGATGGCGCAGAGGTCGAGATCCTTGATCTTGAGGACGTTGAAGTCGAGGCTGCCGCGGTATTCGGCGTGGGGGTGGCCGGCGAGGGCGGCGGCGGCAACGCGGGCCTGGTCCTGGGCCGAGGGGGTGGTGCCGTAGAGGCGGCCGCGATGCTCGGCGATCTCGCCGATGGCGAAGATGGCGGGATCGCTGCTGCGCATGCGCTCGTCGACGAGGATGCCGCGGCTGCACTTCAGCCCGGCGGCGCGGCCGAGCTCGAAGTTGGGGCTGATGCCGGCGGCGAAGAAGAGGGCGTCGGCAATCAGGTGGCGGCCGCTCTTGAGCTTCACCTCCTTGAGGGCGAAGTCGCCGTGCACCGATTCCACCTCGTCGTTGAAGATCAGCTGGATGCCGCGGGCGCGGATCTCCTCGGCGAGGATGCCGCTGCCGACGGCGTCGAGCTGGCCGCGCATCAGCTGCGAGGAGCGCTGCACCAGGGTGACTTCGACGCCCATTTCGACCAGGGCGCCGGCGAGCTCGAGGCCGAGCAGGCCGCCGCCGCTGACCACGGCGCGGCCGCCGTCGCGGAGATAGTCGCGGATGGCGTCGGCGTCGCGGCGGGTGCGCAGGCCGAAGATGCCCTTCAGATTGGGCATGGGCTTGAGCGGGATCGCCGGGCGCGAGCCGGTGGCGAGGACGAGGGTGTCGTAGCGGTGCTGGCGGCCCTTGGCGTCGAAGACGCTTTTCTCCTGCGGGTCGATGCGGAGGATTTCGGCTTCCGGATGGAGTCTGACCTGGAGCTGGTCGAGCTCGTCGGCGCTGGTGGAGAGCAGCTCGTTCCAAGACTTCTCGCCGTGCAGGTAGTCGGGGAGGAGGACGCGGTTGTAGAAGGCCTCGGGCTCGCGGCTGAAGACCTCGATGCTGCCGCGGCCACCCTGCTGGCGGAATTGGGAGCAGAATTCGAGGGCGGCGGCGCCGGCGCCGACCACCAGGATGCGGCCGGCATCGGGGAAGAGCGCTTCCACCTTGACCGCACTGTGCTTCAGGTCGGGCTCTTTCGACACCGGATCGAAGAGGATCGGGGTGAGGTTGTTGGCGCGGGCGTCGAGGCCGCCGCTGTGGCGTCCCCAGTGGATCGACATGAAGACGCTGCCGCGGCGGAGTCCGGCGTCGAAGCGGGCGGCGGCGCGGCATTGGCCGCGGCGGTTGCTGAGGCGCATCGGCGCGCCTTCGAGGATGCCGAGGGCCGCGGCGTCGTCGGGGTGGATGTCTATCACTGGCTCGGTTTCGTGCTGGCGCAGGCGGGCCACCTTGCCGGTGCGGTTCATCGAGTGCCACTGGTCGCGGAGGCGGCCGGTGATCAGCAGGAAGGGGTGCTCGGCGCTGGTCTTCTCGTCGTCGATCTCGGGAGCGACGCAGTGGAGCTTGGCCTTGCGCGAGGAGGTCAGGAATTGATGGTCGGCGAAGAGGCGGGGCGTGCCGGGGTGCTGGGCGTCGGGGCAAGGCCATTGCAGCGAGCCTTGGCGGAGGCGGGCGTAGCTGACGCCGCAGATGTCGACCGCGGTGCCACGAGTGAGCTCGCGGCAGTCGTTGAAGACGGCCTCGGTGTCGGGGTAGGCGAACTGCTTCTCCCAGCCCATGGCGCGGGCGAAGCGGAGGAGGATGTGGGCGTCGGAGAGGGCCTGGCCGGGCGGCTCGAGGAGCTTGGGCAGGTAGGTGATGCGGCGCTCGGAGTTGGTCATCGTACCCTCCTTCTCGAGCCAGCCGGCGGCAGGGAGGACGAGGTCGGCAAAGCGCAGGGTGTCGGCCTGGCGGGAGCACTCGCTGACCATGACGAAGCGGGTCTTGGCGAAGGCTTTCTCGACGCGTTCGAGATCGGGGAAGGAGTAGCCGGGGTTGGTGCACATGATCCAGATGGCCTTGAGCTTGCCGCTCTCCATCGCCTCGACCATCTCAAGTGCGGTGAGGCCGGGCTTGGCGGCGATCGGTGCGGTGGCCTGCCAGTGGGCCGCCACCTTGGCGCGGTGCTCGGGATTGGCGAGGTCGTGGTGCGCCGCCAGCATGGTGGCGAGCCCGCCGACCTCGCGGCCGCCCATGGCGTTGGGCTGGCCGGTGAGCGAGAAGGGGGCGCAGCCGGGACGTCCGATGCGGCCGGTGATCAGGTTGAGGTTGATCAGCGAGGTGTTTTTGCGGACGCCGCCGCGCGATTGGTTGAGGCCCATGGCCCAGAGGGTGAGCAGGGTCTTCGACTCGCCGATCATCCGGGCGGCGAGCTCGATCTGCTCCAGGGGAAGGTCGCAAGCTTCGGCCTCGGCGGCGAGGTCGAGGCCGGCGAGCAGATCGCGCAAGTCCTGCCAGCCCTCGCAGTGCTGCTCGAGGAAGGGCAGGTCGGCATAGCCGCCGCGCACCAGCAGGGCGGCGAGGGCGTTGTGCAGGTGGATGTCCGAGCCCGGACGCAGGGCGAGGTGGAGGTCGGCCATCTCGGCAGTCTGGGTGCGGCGGGGGTCGGCGACGATCAATTTCACCTCGGGATGGGCGGCGCGATGAGCCTCGACGCGGCGGAAGAGGATGGGGTGGCACCAGGCGGGATTGGCGCCGGTGACGAAGAGGCAGTCGCTGGCCTCGATGTCGTCGTAGCTGAAGGGCGGCGCGTCGTCGCCGAGGCTCATCTTGTAGCCGACCACCGCGCTCGACATGCAGAGGCGCGAGTTGGTGTCGATGTTGTTGGTGCCGAGGAAGCCCTTGCAGAGCTTGTTGGCGAGGTAGTACTCCTCAGTCAGCAGTTGGCCGGAGACGAAGAGACCGACCGAATCGGGGCCGTGACGGGCGATGATCGAGCGGAAGACTGCGGCGGCGCGGAACATCGCCTCGTCCCAAGTGACGTCCTGCAGAGGATGGTGGCGGGCGCTGCGCATCTGCGGCACCAGCAGGCGGTCGCTGCGGTCTGCCACCGTGTGGTGCAGGTTCATCCCCTTGCTGCACAGCTGGCCACGGCTGGAGGGGTGATCCGGATCGCCGGCAACCGTCAGCCCGCGCCCGTCCTGGTGGACCAGCACGCCGCATCCGACGCCGCAGTAAGAGCATGTGGATTTCATTTTCGAACCGGGTTGAAAGGTTGAAAGGTTGAAAGGCAAGAAGAGGCGAGGTTGAGAAGCGATGCCGCAGTGGCTGAGTCTTGAGTCAATGCGTCTTGAGTCGGTTTTCAGGCTGTTCGCCTTTCAACCTTTCAACCTTTCAACCTCTTCGACTCACACCTGCACCAGCACCCGGCCGCCCTCGATCTTGACCGGGTAGGTGCGGATGTGGCCGCAGTCGCTGTCGCCGATCTGGCAGCCGCTCTGCAGGGAGAAGCTGCGCTTGTGCAGGGGGCAGACGATCTTCGGCTCGCCGGCGACGTCGCCGGTGAGGCCGCGGGCGAGCACCATGCGCTTCTCGTGGGGGCAGAGGTTCTGGCTGGCGTACCAGCCGCGCTCCTGGAGGTTGAAGACGGCGATCTGTTCGTCGTTGATCTTGATGCAGGTGCCCAGCTCGGGGGCGAAGTCGGCGGCGGGGCCGCAGTCGTTCCAGTTCATGCTCGTTTCCTCAATCTTGAATTTTGAATTTTGAATCTTGAATCCTCAGGCCGTGACCCCGGCGGCGGCGCGTTCTTCGTCGGAGAGCGGGCGGATCTGGCCGCGTTCGCTGGCGAAGGCCTGGGTGGGGTCGCGCTCGTCGCTGTTGGCGAAGTGGCGGAAGCGTTTGAGCTTCTCGGGGTCATTGACGGCGTTCTTCCATTCGCACTCGTAGGTGTCGACGAGCTGCTGCATCTGGCTTTCGAGCTCCTCGCAGATGCCGAGGGAGTCGTGGATGACCACGTCCTTGAGGTGGGCGAGGCCGCCGGGCAGCTTGTCGAGCCAGGTGGAGGTGCGGTTGAGGCGCTCGGCGGTCTTGATGTAGTACATGAGGAAGCGGTCGATGTACTGGATCAGGGTGGCGTCGTCGAGGTCGCCGGCGAGCAGGTCGGCGTGGCGCGGCTTCATGCCGCCGTTGCCGCAGACGTAGAGGTTCCATCCCTTCTCGGTGGCGATGACGCCGAAGTCCTTGCTCTGCGCCTCGGCGCATTCGCGGGTGCAGCCGGAGACGGCGGACTTGAGCTTGTGCGGCGAGCGCAGGCCGCGGTAGCGCTCCTCGATGCGGATCGCCATGCTGGTGGAGTCCTGGACGCCGTAGCGGCACCAGGTGGAGCCGACGCAGGACTTCACCGTGCGCAGCGCCTTGCCGTAGGCGTGGCCGGATTCGAAGCCGGCGGCGATCAGCTCGCTCCAGATCGACGGCAGCTCATTGAGGTGGGCGCCGAAGAGGTCGATGCGCTGGCCGCCGGTGATCTTGACGTAGAGCTTGTACTTCTTCGCCACCTCGCCGAGGACGATGAGCTTGTCGGCGGTGATCTCGCCGCCGGGGACGCGGGGGACCACCGAGTAGGTGCCGTCTTTTTGGATGTTGGCGAGGAAGGCGTCGTTGGTGTCCTGCAGCGGCGCGTGCTTGAGGATGGGTTCGTTCCAGGTGCTGGCCAGGATCGAGGCGACCGCCGGCTTGCAGATCTCGCAGCCGCTGCCCTGTCCGTGCTTCTCGATCAGGTGCTCGAAGCTCTTGATGCCGGAGGCGCGGACGATGGCGTTGAGGGCGACGCGGCTGTGCGGGAAGTGCTCGCAGATCGCCTCGCTGACCTCCAGGCCCTTCGACTTCTGGTAGGACTTGAGCAGGTCGGTGACCAGGGGGACGCAGCCGCCGCAGCCGGTGCCGGCCTTGGTGCACTTCTTCAGCTCCGGCACCTTGCCGCAGCCGGAGTCGATGGCGGCGCAGATGGCGCCCTTGCTGACATTCTCGCACGAGCAGATGGTGGCGGTGTCGGGCAGATCGAGCGGACCCGAGCTGTGCGCGGCGCCGCTGGACGCCGGGGCGATCAGGACGATGGGCTCAGGCGGCAACGGCATGGCGTTGAGGTAGAGCTGCAGCAGCGAACCGTAGGCCGAGGCGTCGCCGACCAGGATGCCGCCCAGCAGGCGCTTGCCGTCGGCGCTGACGAAGATCTTCTTGTAGACGCCCTTGGCGCGTTCGGCGACCACCAGGTCGTGGTGGGCTTCCTTGGGCTCGATGTTGCCGAAGCTGGCGACGTCGGTGCCGATCAGCTTGAGCTTGGCGCTGAGATCGGCGCCGGTGAAGCGGACGTCGCGCCCCAAAATCTGGGCGGCGGCGACGTCGGCCTGCTGGTAGCCGGGGGCGACGAGGCCGTAGATCATGCCGCGGTGCAGGGCGCACTCGCCGATGGCGTAGATCTTGGCGTCCGAGGTGCGCATGGCGTCGTCCACCTGGATGCCGCCGCGCGGGCCGACTTCCAGGCCGAAGCTCCTGGCGAGCTCGTCGCGGGGGCGGATGCCGGCGGAGATGATCACCATGTCGGCCTGCAGGGCGCTGCCGTCGGTGAACTCGAGCCCGTCGACCGCCCCTTCCTTGTCGATGAAGTGCTTGGTGTTGCGGTTCAGCAGGACTTCGATGCCGCGCGACTTGATGACGCCGAGGAGCATGGCGCCGCCGCCCTCGTCGAGCTGGCGCGGCATCAGGCGGGGGGCGAATTCCACCACCGAAGTCTTCAGGCCCAGGTCCTGGGCGGCTTTCGCGGCTTCCAGTCCGAGCAGGCCGCCGCCGATCACCGCGCAGGTCTTCGATTCGTGGGCGCAGGCCCGGATGGCGTCGAGGTCCTCGATGGTGCGGTAGACGAAGATACCTTTGAGATTGACCCCGGGGACGGCAGGGACGAAGGGGGATGAGCCGGTGGCCAGCACCAGGGCGTCGTAGTGCAATTCGGCGCCTTGGTCGGAGACCACCGCCTGGCGCTCGCGGTCGAGGGCGAGGATGCGCTCGCCGCAACGCAGCTCGATGCCGCGCTCGGCGTACCAGGCGCGAGTGCCGAGGGTCAGATCTTCGACCGTGCGGCCGGCGAAATATTCCGACAGGTGGACCCGGTCGTAAGCGGGACGCGGTTCCTCGCCGAAGACGATCAGCTTCCAGTCAGCCGCGGCGGGGCTGGCGCTGAAGCGTTCGCAGAACTTGTAGCCGACCATGCCGTGGCCGATGACGATCAGGGTTGGACGCTGGTCTTTCATGGTATCTGTCCCCTGCAGTTTTTTAGGATACGAGGTCTTCGACGGTGATTGCTGGGGTTTTGGCAATTACCTGGTCAAACCATGAAGGAGAGAGTTCGGCAACGGAGCGGACGACGCGGCTGGGCTGGTAGGCGTAATGGGCAAGATCTTCTTGGCGCGTGCCGCCGGAGAGGACGAGAACGGTGTGGTAGCCTAGTTGCAGGCCGCCGATGATATCGGTCTCCATCGTGTCGCCGACCATGAAGGTATGAGTGGCGTCGAGGCCGAGCATTTTGCGGGCGTCACGCATCATGATCGGGCTGGGTTTGCCGAGGCTGAAGGCCTTGCGTCCGGTGGCTTCTTCGAGGAGGCGGACGATGGCGCCGCAGCCGGGGCGGCTGCCTTTGTCGGTGGGGCAGGAGGGGTCCAAGTTGGTGGCGATCAGGCGGGCGCCGCGGTTGATGAAGTTGGTGGCCTGTTCGAGCATCTCGAAGGTGTAGGTGCGGCCTTCGCCGACGATGACGTAGTCGGGGTCCTTGTCGACGACGGCGATGCCGGCGCGATTGAGGGCGGTGGTGAGTCCGGATTCGCCGAGGACGAAGGCGGTGGCGCCAGGGCTTTGACGTCCTAGGAATCGAGCGGTCGACATGGCGCAGGTGTAGACGTGCTCTGCATCGACTTCGATGCCCATGCGCAGTAGCTTGGTGGCGATGTCGATGCGGGTGCGCATCGAGTTGTTGGTGAGGAACATGAAGGGCACGTCGCGGGACTGCAGCTGGCGAACGAATTCGGCGGCTCCGGGGATGAGCTCGCCGCCGCGGTAGATGACGCCGTCCATGTCGATGAGGACGCCGTAGTTGGGTTTTTTGTTCATGATCTTTCTCCTTGCGTGTTTGTTGTTTCTGTGATTTGCGTTGATCATCATGCTGAGATCTTTACATTTTTGTATGTATTTTGATCTTGACGTACAAAACAGTAATATTATAATTTTAAAAGTCAATTATGTAAATTATTTATTTTTATGTCACGATTTTAGTTTTTGTGTGTTTGATATTTCTTAATTGGTTATTATGTTTGAATAAGAAACGTTTCGGGATATTTATCTTTAGTTTAAAACAAAAAATGGGGGATCTTATGGGGCCACAAATGCGCGTGCTGGTGCTATCGACGCTAGCCTTCACACTGCTCTTTGCGGTGTGGTTGATGTTTGGCATCCTGGGCAAGCCGGTGTCGGCCGCTTTCGGTCTGAGCAAGAGCGAGATGTACTGGCTAGGGGGGACAGCGGTGCTGATGGGATCCTTGCTGCGGCTGCCCTTGGGGATTCTCGCCGACCGGATCGGCGGACGCAATGTCATGGTGGCTTTGCTGCTGTGGACGGCCTTGCCCTGCGCCCTGGTGTCCTTCTGCGAGAGCTATGTTCAGCTTCTGGTCTGCGCCGCGCTCTTCGGTATCGCCGGCAACAGCTTCTCGGTGGGCATCGCCTGGAACTCGGCCTGGTTCAGCAAGGAGACGCAGGGCACGGCTCTTGGGACCTTTGGTGCCGGGAATGTCGGCGCCTCGGTGACCAAGGTCCTGGCGCCCGGTCTGATGGCCGCCTTGCCCGCTGCCGGCCTGCTGGGCGGCTTGATTCCTGGCGGCTGGCGTGCCATCCCGGTGATCTATTCGGTCCTGCTGGTGGCGATGGCCGCTGTGGTCTACTTCGGCAGCCCACGCCCTGAGCGCTGCCCTGGCCAGGGCCGTAGCTTCAAGGACATGTTGACGCCACTGCGTGAAGTTCGCGTCTGGCGCTTCGGGCTCTACTACATCGTCGTCTTCGGCGCCTATGTCGCCCTGTCGCTCTGGCTGCCCATGTACTACCAGGACATCTACGGCATCGGCCTGGCGCAAGCCGGCTTGCTTACCTGCCTGTTCATCTTCCCTGCCAGCCTCCTGCGTCCTCTTGGCGGGTATTTCTCGGACAGATTCGGCGCCCGCCCGGTGACTCTTGCCGTGATGTTCGGGATGCTCGCCCTCTGCGTTCCCCTGTCGATGAACGGCAGCACTCTGAAGTTGCCGATCGAGCTCTTCACTGCGCTTGTCGTCCTGGTCGGCGTCGGCATGGGCGTCGGCAAGGCTTCGGTCTACCGCTACATTCCCGATTATTTCCCCAAGGACGTCGGTGCCGTCGGCGGCCTGGTGGGCACTCTCGGGGCTCTTGGCGGCTTCTTCATGATGCCCCTTTTTGGCATGATCGAGGGCGGTGGCATCCGTCAGTCGGCCTTCCTCGTCCTCGTCGGACTGACCTTCTGCAGCCTGACCTGGCTTCTCCTGGTGGTCACCCAGCTTCGCCGGCGTGAGCGCGAGGCTCTGGCCGCGACCTGATCTTCGCAGGATTTCTGAAGGGCGCTCCGCCGGAACCGACGCCGCGGTTCCGGCGGAATTCTTTATATATTGAGAGTTTTTTCTGCGTTTTGACAGCGAAATCAAATTCGAATGATCCGAAGTTATCCGTGAATGTGATAGGTTTTGGTAAGATTGGACTAAAGTTTCCTGCAACCCGCCGGCTTTGATCAACTCCGAAAAGGCAGACACCCCCAGGAGGAACCTCATGATCCATCAGCTTGCCACCCTACTGCTCTGCCTCGACATCGGCGCCAACTTAAGCCGCTCCACCCCGCCAGTCGCAGAAAAACCGGAGACCGCCAAACCCGCAGCCGAGGAGCATCTCCAGGTCCCGCCCGGCTTCGCCATCCGAAAGATCCACCTCGTCGACCGCAAGAGCGAAGGCTCCTGGGTCTGCATGTGCTTCGACGACAAGGGACGCATCATCGTCAGCGACCAAGGCGACAATATTTTTCGGCTCATCCTCAAGGACGGCGCCATCGCCAAATCCGAAAAGCTCAGCATCCCGGGCATGGCCCAGGGCCTGTGCTGGGCCTTCGACAGCCTCTATTCCGTCGTCGCCTTCGGCCCCAAGTGCGGCCTGCACCGCCTCCAGGATCTCGACGGCGACGGCACTTTCGAGAAGGACGAACTGATCCTGCCGCTCAAGGGAGGCGGCGAGCACGGCCCCCACGCCGTCATCCCCAGCTTCGACGGCAAGAAGCTCATCCTCACCGCCGGCAACCACACGCCGCTGCCGAATGATGTCGATCTCGACCAGGGCGGCAACTGGGGCGAGGACCGGCTCTTCCCGCAGATCCAGGACCCCAGCGGCCACGCCGTCGGCATCACCGCTCCCGGCGGCTGGGTGCTCGAGGTCTCGCCCGACGGCAAGGAGCGCCGACTTCTCGCCTCCGGCCTGCGCAACGCCTACGACCTCGCCTACAGCCGCGACGGCGAGCTCACCACCTACGACTCCGACATGGAGTGGAACATGGGCACCGCCTGGTACCGCCCCACCCGCATCCTCCACCTCGTCCCCGGCGGCGAATACGGCTGGCGCACCGGCAACGGCGAGTGGCCCGACACCTGGCCCGACAGCCTCGGCGCGATGATGGAGATCGGCCCCGGATCGCCCACCGGCGTCGTCAGTGGCGCCCAGGCCAAATTCCCCAGCCGCTACCGCAACAGCGTCTTCCATTTCGACTGGACCTTCGGCCGCATCTACAGCCTCGAGATGAAGCGCCAGGGCGCCGGCTACCAGCTCGAGAAGAGCATCCTGGTCAGCGGCCGCCCCCTGCCGCTCACCGACGGCGCCGTCGGCCCGGACGGCGCCCTCTACTTCCTTGCCGGCGGCCGCGGCCTGCAATCCTCGCTTTACCGCCTCGAATACAAAGGCTCGGAAGACTGCTCCCTGCCGCCCCTGCCGGAGCCCTCCGCCGCGGTCAGGAAGCTCGCCGAGCTGCGCGCCAGCGAAGACCCCGCCGTCCTCTGGCCCAGCCTCGGCGACGCCGACCGCCTGCTGCGCTTCACCGCCCGGGTCCGCCTCGAACGCGCCCCCCTGGCTTCCTGGAGCGCCCGCTACCGGGCCGAGACCGATGCCGCCACGGTGATCGAGGCCTCGCTCGCCTGGGCCCGCAACAAGGGCGAGGCCGCGACGCTCTTCGACAAGCTCCTCGCCCTCGACAGCGGCAAGTTCGACGAATCCCGCCGCCTCGCTTGGCACCGCGCCCTCCAGCTCGGCTGCATCCGCCTCGGCAAGCCCGCGCCCGCCACCGCCGAACGCCTGGCCGCAGCCATCGAAGGGGATCTCGCCTCGCCCTCGCCCGCCCTCCGCCGCGAAGCCCTCAGCCTGCTCGCCTGGCTCGGCTCGCCCCGCTGCCTCAGCCAAGGTTTGAACCTGATGCGCGGCTCGGTCGCGGTCAAGGCCGAAATCGATGACAGCCTGCTGGCCGGCGACATCCGCGACTACGGCAGCGCCCTCAAGGGCATGCAGGAGAAAGCCCCCGACAGCCAGGGCCTGCACTACGCCTTCTGCCTCGCCCACTGCCCCGGCCCCTGGTCCGCCGCCGATGTCGACTTCTACTTCAACTGGCTCGCCCAGGCCTCCCAGCGCAACGGCGGCCACAGCTACGGCGGCTTCGTCAAGGAAGTCGCCAAGCTCGCCCTCAAGCAGCTCGATCCCGCCCTCCGCCAGCGCGCCGAAGCCATCCTCGCCAAGCCCTCGCCAGCCACCGCCCGGCCCCTCGCCCGAGGCCCTGGCCGCGCCTGGACCCTAGACGAGGCGGTGAAGGAGACCGCCGACCTCAGCCGCGCCAACGCGGAAAACGGCCGCCGCCTCTTCGCCGCCGCCTACTGCATCGACTGCCACACCCACGGCGGCACCGGCGGCAGCTCGGGCCCAGACCTCAGCCAGCTCGCCCAGCGCTCCAGCCGGAAGGACGTCCTGCGCGACATCATCGCCCCCTCGGAAGTGGTGTCGGAACTCTTCCAGAATTCCATCGTCACTCTCAAGGACGGCGGCACCCTGCTCGGCCGCATCGTCGAGAGCGGCGACAAGCAGATCAGCCTGGCCAGCAACCCCTTCGACCTCAGCCAGAGACAGTCCATCCCACGCGACCGCGTCGCCTCGATCAAGCCCTCCCCGCTCTCGCCCATGCCCCCCGGCATGATCAGCGCCCTCAGCCCCGAAGAGCTGCGCGACCTGATGAAATTCCTCACCGAATCCCCCGTCCAGGAGAAATGATCATGAGAATCCTGAACTCCCTGCTCCTCGTCGCCGGACTCGCCTGCGCCGCCGAACCGGCCGCGCCGCCCCCCGCCGAAAAGCCCGCCCAGAGCCTCTTCAACGGCAAGGACCTCAGCGGCTGGGAGGGCGACACCTCCTTCTGGCGGGTCGAGGACGGCGCCATCACTGGCGAATCCACCGCCGCCCACCCCTGCAAGCAAAGCACCTGGCTGGTGCTCAAGGACCACCCCGTCGGCGACTTCGAGCTCACCGCAAAGTTCCGCTTCCTCTCCGACTGGGGCAACTCCGGCATCCAGTTCCGCAGCAAGCTTGCGGACGCCGCGAAGTTCCAGGTGCACGGCTACCAGGCCGACATGGAGATGGGCCCGCAATACACCGGCATCCTCTACGAGCAGAACGGACGCGGCATCCTCTGCCCGCGCGGCGGCAAGCTGGTCTTCGACGCCGCAGGCAAACGGGTCGAGGACGGCAAGCTCGAGGGCGTCAAAGCCCTCAAGCTCGAGAAGGGCCGCTGGTACTCCTACCGCATCGTCGCCAAGGGCCACCACCTCTTCGCCGAGATCGACGGCCAGCGCAGCTTCGAGGTGACCGACCCCGCCGCCGGCAAGGCCGCCCTGAACGGCATCCTCGCCCTGCAGATCCACCAGGGTCCGGCGATGAAGGTGCAGTTCAAGGAGCTGATGCTGAAATGATGCGGCCCGATCGAGTGCCTCTCCTGCAACCATCAATGGGGCCCGATCGGGCCCCATTGTAAAAAACGTAGAAGGACGCCCATGAACGCACTCCGCGACGAAGCCTTCTACCGCCGCACCGGCTGCCCCCCGCCCTCGCCGCTGCTGCTCCACCAGGCCGACAGCTTCTACTTCGCCAAGGATGCCGAGGGCCGCTTCGTCCATGTCACCCGCGGCCTCCTTGATCTCCTCGGCAAAAACGCCGCCGAAGTTCTCGGCCGCCGCGACGACGAGCTCTTCAGCCTGAAGCTCGCCACCGACTTCCAGCGCGACGACCAGCAGGTGATGCAGAGCGGCGAGATGCTCCAGGACAAGCTCGAACTGGTCCCGGCCGCCACCGAGCTGAAGTGGTTTATCACCGTCAAAAGCCCGCTGCGCGATCCCGAGGGCCGCATCGTCGGCATCGAGTCCGTCACCCGCGACGCCCGCCAGACGCATGCCCGCCTCGAACCCTTCCACGAGTTCTCCCGCTGCATGGATTTCATCCGCGAGAACCTCCACCGCCCGCTCAAGCTCGAAGAGCTGGCCGCGGTCTGCGCCATGTCGGTCTCCAACTTCGAACGCAAGTTCAAGAAGAACTTCGGCGCCTCCCCCGGCCAGTACCTGAAACGCCTGCGCCTCGAAAAGGCGGGGGAATGGCTGCTGCGCGGCCTCAGCCCCGCCGAAGCCGCCACCCGCTCCGGCTTCTGCGGCCAAAGCCACTTCACCCGCGAATTCCGCCAGGCCCTCGGCATCACCCCGAAGAAATGGCAGGAACGCCACCTCGGCAGCCGCCCCGCCCCAGCCGAATAGAAACTGCCGGCCGACGGCGGCGGGGAAGCCGCAGTTTTCCGTGATCATGCCAAAATCGGCGGCGCATATTCCAGGATTTCCGGCATCAAGATCCCGGTGGATTCCATCTTAAAGGGGACGCAAGAACCCCGAGAGAGGAGTCCATCGCCATGCCACTTGTCACCTGTGCAGGAATCAAGCTCAATTACGAAGAGCGCGGCCGCGGCCGGCCGCTCGTCCTGATCATGGGCCTCAGCGCCCCCGGCGCGGTCTGGGAAGAGCATGTCAAGGCCTATGAAAAACACTTCCGCTGCATCCTCGTCGACAACCGTGGCGCGGGTGATTCTGATAAGCCGGAAGGCCCCTATTCCACCGCGATGATGGCCGACGACGTCGCGGCCTTGATCACCGAGTTGAAGCTGGGGCCCTGCGCCGTCGCCGGCATCTCGATGGGCGGCGCCATCGCCCAGGAACTCGCCTTGCGCCATCCGCACCTGGTCCGCTCGCTTGTCATCATCAGCAGCTGGGCCAAGTGCGACGCCTACGCCGCTGGAGTCTTCCGCCACTTCCAGACGATGCGCCGCGTCGCCTCGCCGCACGACTTCATGCAGCTCCTCCAGCTGTGGATCTTCGCCGCTCCCTTCTACGCCGTCGAGGCGAACCGCCAGGCTCTCGCGGAAGGCTGCGACAAGGCGCACGAAGGCTACATGCCGCGGCACGCCTTCCTCGCCCAGGCCGAGGCCTGCATCGCCCACGACGCCGTGTCGCGGCTGCCGCAAATCCGGGTGCCGACGCTGATCACCGTCGGCGATCTGGACATCTTCACGCCGCTGAAATTCTCCGAGGAGCTGCACCGCCTCATCCCCGGCTCCGAACTCGTCGTCCTGCCCGGCACCGGACACGCCCACCACTGGGAAAGCCTCGAGCTTTTCAATCAGAAAACCACCGACTTCCTCCTCAAACACTGAACCCGGAGATCCCTCATGAACAAGATTCGTTTTTCCTGCGAACAATACGCCTGGGTGATGGCCGGCTGCATCAAGCCGGATGAACCCTACTACGACCGCTTCCCCCACATCTCCCAGGTCGTCGGCCGCTCCGGCTTCGCCGGCTTCGAGCCGATCGACAAATTCCTCTACAGTCATTACGACGCCGAACGCCTCGCCAAGGCCCTCGCCGGCGGCGGCGTCGAGCTCTCCTCCGTAGTCCTCCTCGACGACTGGCTCCACCCTCGCGAAACCGAGGCCGAACGCGCCGCCGCGGACCGCCTCATCGAGCTCCTCGCGCGTCACTTCCCCAAGGCCGTCCTGATGCTCTGCCAGATGCCGACGACAAGGCCTGTCGCGGAGCTGAAAACCCGCCAGGACAATCTTATCACCTGCATCAACGAGATCTCCCGTCGCGCCGCCGGCCGCGGCCTGAAATGCTCCTATCACCCCAACTCGCCGATGGAATCCATCTGGCGGACCCAATCGGATTACGATCGCCTCCTGCCCATGCTTGACGCCAAGGTCCTCGGCTGGACTCCGGACGTCGGCCACATGGCCATCTGCGGCATGGATCCCCGCACCATGATGCGCGACTACCGCAGCCTCGTCAATCACGTCCACTACAAGGACATGAGCCCTCATTGCGACTGGGCCTTGATGGGGGAGGGTGTGATTGATTTCACCGGCATCACCCAAGACCTCGTCGACAGTGGCTACCAAGGCTGGATCGTGGTCGAGGACGAGTGCGAACGTGCCGTCCACGAGCCCGATCAGGTGACGCAGGAATGCGGCGATTACGTCCGCCGCGTCCTCAAGCCGATCGTCGCCAAACAGGTCTGCCTCTCATGAACAGCCTCTGGTCAAACGAGGCCGCCCTCGGCTTCGGGCCCGACCTGCTGGCTCAGCGTGTCTACAGCTCGCGCCTGCTCGGGGCCGAGGATTCGCTGGTCCTCCACGGCGGCGGCAACACCTCGGTGAAAGCCACCTGCCGCAACATCTTCGGCGAGGAGGTCCCGACCCTCTACATCAAGGGCAGCGGCTGGGACCTCAAGACCATCAGCGCCGCCGGCTTCTCGGCGGTGCGTCTGCACGAGTGTCAGCGCCTCGCCGCCCTGCCGGAACTCAGCGACGCCGAAATGGTCAAGCAGCTCCGCCTCGCGCTGCTCGATCCCGCCGCTCCCGACGGATCGATCGAAACCCTCGTCCACGCCTGCATCCCTGCGGTCTTCGTCGATCACACCCACGCCGACGCCATCCTCGTCCTCAGCAATTCGCCGCAAGGACGCGCCGCCCTGCCCGAGCTCTTCCCCGACTTCCTCATCCTGCCTTACGTCATGCCCGGTTTCGACCTGGCCAAGCAGGTTCACCAAGCGGTGCAAAGCGGTCGACTCAAGGGCAAAAAGGGCTTCATCCTGCTGAGCCACGGAATCTTCACCTTCGCCGACAGCGCCAAGGAAAGCTACGAAGCCATGATCGAAGCGGTAAGCCGCGCCGAAGCCTTCATTGCCGCCAGGACCTCGCAATCTTCTCTGCCGGTCACGCCGCCGCTCGACTTGAACCGCCTTTGCGCCGTGCGCAGACAGGTGTCTCTGCTCCGCAGACAGCCGGTGATCGTCCGCCGCGACGAATCGACCGCCGCTTTGCGCCTGTCGCAAACGCCGGATTGCGCCCGCCGCGGCCCGCTCACTCCCGACCACACCATCCGCACCAAGCGCCTGCCTGCGGTCATTCTCGGCGAAAATGCCGAGGCTGCGCTTGCCGATTACGTCGCCGAGTACCAGTGCTACTTCGATCTCCACGCAAAGGCTGAACACCGCCGCCTCGATCCGGCCCCGCGCTGGGCCGTCTGGCAGGACCGCGGCCTGCTCTCCTTCGGCGCCAGCCGTCAGGAAGCGTCGCAGATCATCGACATCGCCGCGCACACGGCCCAGTCGATCCTCGATGCCGAAAGCCTGGGTGGCTGGTCGCCCTTGAGCGCCGCCGAGCTCTTCGCCATCGAATACTGGGAACTCGAGCAGCGCAAGCTCAAGTCCAGCGCCGCCCGGCCGCAGTTGCAAGGCAAGATCGCCCTGGTCACCGGCGCCGCCGCCGGCATCGGCCGCCTCTGCGCCGAAGAACTCCTCCGCCAAGGTGCCTGCGTCGTCGGCATCGACATCTCGGCCGAGCTCGAGGACCTCAAGCATCCGTCCTTCCTCGGCCTGCGCTGCGACCTCGGCGTCGAAGCCGAACTCAAGGCCGCGGTGGAACGCTGCGTGACCGAGTTCGGCGGCCTCGACATCGTCATCTGCAACGCCGGCATTTTCATCGCCGGGGACTACGTCGAGAAGCTCGAAAACAGCGTCTGGGACAAGACCCTGCAGATCAACCTCACCGCCAACCGCCAGCTGCTGAAATACGCGATTCCCTTCCTCAAGCAGGGCCTCGATTCCGCCGTTCTCTTCGTCGGCTCGCGCAACGTCGGCGCTCCCGGTCCCGGCGCCGCCGCCTACTCGGTGTCCAAGGCCGGCCTCACCCAGCTCGCCCGCGTCCTCAGCCTCGAGCTCGCCCCCGAGGGCATCCGGGTCAACGTCGTCCACCCCGACGCGGTCTTCGACACCAAGCTCTGGACCCCCGAAAAACTCCTCAGCTCCGCCACTCGTTACGGGCTCACCGTCGATGAGTACAAGAAGCGCAACCTCCTCAAGACCGAGATCACCTCGCCCGACGTCGCCGGCGTCTGCGTCGCCCTCTGCGGTCCGCTCTTCCTCAAGACCACCGGCGCCCAGGTCCCCGTCGACGGCGGCAACGACCGGATCATTTGAACTGGGACACAACTGGGACACGGCTGGGACACCATTGGGACACAACTGGGGAACGACTGGGACTCGTTTTTTGCCCCGGAGGGGCGTCCAGAAACCGCATTCAATCGCAATCGCAAACACCACAACACGGAGACATCACATGGCCGACCTCGACGACATCCAGGAAGTCCGCAAAGCAGGCAAACTCTTCTACCCCGAGATCAAGCAGCAGACGCCCGGCTTCTTCCTCAAGGGCAGCGGCAACTACGACTGGGGCATGAAAAACCGCCTGTCGCAGATCTTCAATCCGACCACCGGCAACACCCTGATGCTGGCCTTCGACCACGGCTACTTCCAGGGTCCCACCACCGGCCTGGAAAGGGTCGACATCAGCGTCATGCCGCTCGAACCCTACTGCGACACCCTGATGCTCACCCGCGGCATCCTGCGCAGCATCGTCCCGGGCAGCACCCGCCGCTCCATCGCCCTGCGCGCCAGCAGCGGCCCCTCGATCCTCAAGGAGATGAGCAACGAGGTCCTCGCCCTCGACATCCAGGAGTGCATCCGCCTCAACGCATCCTGCCTCGCGGTGCAGGTCTTCATCGGCGGCGAATTCGAGACCCAGTCGGTCGACAACCTCAGCCGCATGGTCAACCTCGGCAACCAGTACGGCATCCCGGTGATGGCGGTGACCGCCGTCGGCAAGGACATGGCCCGCGACGCCCGCTACTTCCGCCTCGCCTCGCGCATGTGCGCCGAGCTTGGCGCCCACATCGTCAAGACCTACTACATCGAAGACGGCTTCGATACAGTCAGCTCGAGCTGCCCGGTGCCCATCGTCATCGCCGGAGGCAAGAAGATCCCCGAGCTCGACGCCCTGCGCATTGCGCGCAAGGCCCTCGATCAAGGCGCCAACGGGGTCGACATGGGCCGCAACATCTTCCAGTCGGAACACCCGGTCGCCATGATCCAGGCGGTGCGCGCCGTTGTCCACGAAGCCGCCTCCGCCGAGGCCGCCTACGAGATCTACCTGCAGAAGCGCCAGGGAGCCCGCAAATGAGCCCCGCCGATTTCCGCCGCGCCGCCGCCGCCATCACGGCGAAGATCAACGCCGAGTGCCTGCACCTCTGCGAGCTCGATTCCGCCGTCGGCGACGGCGATCACGGCACCACCATCCAGCGCGGCACCAAGGCCGGCCTCGAGAAGCTGCAGGCCGCCCCTCCGGCCAGCCTCAGCGAGGACCTGATGAGCTTCTCGATGGGCATGCTCTCCAGCATGGGCGGCGCCTCCGGCCCGATTTACGGCAGCTTCTTCCAGGGCATGGCGATGGCCGCCAAAGGTCATCAAGCCGCCGACGCTCCGCTCTTCCTCGCCATGCTCAAGCAGGGCCTCGCCCAGATCCAGAAGATCGGCAAGGCCGAGCCCGGCGACAAGACCCTCATCGACTCCCTGTTGCCGGCGATCCAGGCTTATGAAGCCGCGCTTGCGGAAGGCGCGGACTTCGCCACCTGCCTGCAGCGGATGAGCGCCGCCGCCTGGCAGGGCGTCGAACACACCAAGACCCTCGTCTCCAAGCGCGGTCGCTCCCGCTACGCCGGTGAGCGCGGTCTCGGTCATGCCGACGCCGGCGCCACCTCGATGGCCCTGATGCTCGAATGCCTCGCCAACAACGCCAAGGGAGAGACCTCATGCGCAAGCTGATCAACCACCCCGACGATCTCGCGGTCGAACTCATCGACGGCTTCGTCCTGACCAACTCGAAAAAGGTCAAGCGCGTCGCCCGCCACGTTTGCGCCCGACGCGAGGCTCCCATTGCCGGCAAGGTCGGCATCGTCATCGGCGGCGGCGCCGGACACGAACCGCTCTTCCTCGAGTTCATCGGCCGCGGCATGGCCGACGTCTCCGTCCACGGCCAGATCTTCGCCGCACCCACCCCCGACGCCATTCTCACCGCCATCCAGGCCGCCGATGCCGGCCAGGGCGTTTTGCTGCTTTACAACAACTACGCCGGCGACGTGCTCAATTTCGACATGGCCCAGGAGCTCGCCCGGATGCAGGGCATCGAGGTCGAAACCGTGCTGATCAACGACGAGATCTCGGCCTTCCCGCCGGAGCGCGCCGAGGAGCGCCGCGGCACCACCGCCGACCACCTCGTCATCCACATCGCCGGCGCCGCGGCGGAAAGCGGCGCCTCCTTCGCCGAAGTGCTGCGCATCACCCGCAAGGCGGTGTTTAACTCCCGTTCGCTCGGCGTCTCCACCGCTCCTTGCACCCTGCCGGAAACCGGCTTGAGCACCTTCGATCTTCCCGCCGGCCGCATGGAGTTCGGCATGGGCCTGCACGGCGAGGCCGGCATCCGCCAGTGCGCGCTCCTCAGCGCCGACGCCACCGCCGAGCAATTGCTCGCCGCCATCGTCGCCGACTTGCCCTTCCGCGCCGGCGACGAGGTCATCGCCCTGGTCAACGGCTACGGCGCCACCACTCGCATGGAGATGTTCCTGGTGATGCGCCGCATCCATTCCTGGCTTACCGAACAGGGCATGAGCATCCACGCCTCCGAGCTCGGCGAGTTCTGCACCGCGCAGGAGATGGGCGGCGTATCGGTCACCCTGATGCGCCTCGACGATGAGCTTAAAAAGTTCTACGACGCCACCGCCGACAGCCCCGGCTACCGGAGCCTGCCATGATCGAGAATTATTGCGCCCCAGCGGGGCGGCCGGCAGATAGCCCAGGGTGTAGCGACGCAGGAGCAAACCCTGGGTTGGCAGTCCAGAACGGCCGAGCCCCGGAGGGGCGTTCAGAATGGCTGGCTGTTCGGGTCTGCAAGTGGATCCAATTCAAGGTCGCTCCCCAGGACGAGGAGACTCTGGCCCGAGCCCTGGCGACGCTCGCCGACGCCTCCTTCCACGAAGACGGTTGCCTCGGCTACGAAGCCTTCCGCTGCGGCGACGGCACCTTCGCCGTCCTCGAAAGCTGGCGCGACGAAGCGGCCTTCGAAGCCCATCGCCAGGCTCCCCACACCCAGAACTTCAAAAAAATGATCGGACTTCTTTCCATCACCAAGGAGAGCCACGACCTGCTGCCGATTTGACCGCCCCACCAAACCACTAAAAACCCTTCGTTAATCTGTGTCAATCTGTGTGAATCTGTGGATCACCCCCTAAACCAACCCAAGGAACTCCCCTCATGAAAACCTCCATCGGCACCTGGGCCTACAGCATCGGCCCCTACGCCAAGAAGCCCGTCGATTTCGACACCGTCTGCCAGAAGCTCGCCGCCCTCGGCTACGACGCCCTTGAGCTCGGCGCCTTCCCTCCGCATCCCAATCCCGACGACTATCCGACCAAGGAAAGCCGG
Source organism: Verrucomicrobiota bacterium (assembly GCA_039798785.1). GTDB lineage: Bacteria > Verrucomicrobiota > Lentisphaeria > Lentisphaerales > Lentisphaeraceae > CAMCSH01. Next base: position 69,480 of record JBDKFG010000013.1, read on the forward strand.
CGCGAACTGGTCGAGAAGATCCACGGCTACGGCCTGGTGATCAGCGGCATCGCCGCCAACCTATGGGGTGAAAAACTCCTCAACACCGACGATCCCAGCAAGTACATCGCCGAATTCCGCAAGAACTGCGAATTCGCCGTCGATCTCGGCATCCACGGCATCCGCGTCGACACCGTCCAGCCGCCCACCATCTTTGCCGAAGTCGACTACGCCACCGCCAAGAATCGCCTCGTCTCTACCTGGAAGATTTGCGCCGACATCGCCGCCGAATACGGCCTGCAGGTGAGCTGGGAGGCCGAGCCCGGCTTCGCCTTCAACAAGCCCTCCGAGATCATGGAGATTCTCGCCGCCATTCCCAACCAGAATTTCGGCTTCCTCTACGACACCTGCCATGCCCAGATCATCAGCGTCGTCGGCGCTCGCCAGAACGGCGTCAAAGAGACCTTCGCCTGCCAGACCCAGTTCCTCAAAATGGTCGGACCCCGCATCAACCACATCCACCTCATCGACTCCGACAACAGCTGCCACAAGGACGCCGCCGGCAACGACGAGACCTCCGCCCACCCGCCCTTCGGCCTCGGCCTCCTGAACTTCGATGTCATCGTTCCTGAGCTTCTCAAATACCACCCCTACAGCGCCTGGTGGACCAACGACCTGTGCTTCTGGGACAATGCCTGGGAAGCGACGGAGGTCTGCAAGACCTTCATGGATCGATTGAAGCGTAGATATCAGCCTGGAAATCCACAAGAAGCTGGTCGTCTCGATTCGTAAGCATTCCCTCCTTCAGTGTCCCAAATCGATTGATGCCGTGCTACACTAGCCGGCATCAGTTTTTCCCGGAGAAATCCCCCTGATGCGCAAACGAGACAGTGGTGGCGGCTGGCAGGCCGTCGCCTACACCTGGAAGAAGTCCCGCGAGGCCGGCGGCTTCTGGAAGCTCTGGAAGGCGATGCGCTCGCGCAACGCCTGCAAAACCTGCGCCCTCGGCATGGGGGGACAAAAAGGCGGCATGGTCAACGAGGCCGGTCGCTTCCCCGAGGTCTGCAAGAAGTCGCTGCAAGCCATGGCCACCGACATGCAGGGCGCCATCGCGCCGGAATTCTGGCGCAAATACACCGTGGCCCAGCTCGCCACTTTCACCCCGCGCGAACTCGAACACTGCGGACGCCTGACCCAGCCGCTCATCCACCTCCGCGGCAGCCGCCACTACGAGCCGATCTCCTGGGAACAAGCGCTCGACCGCATCGCCAAAAAACTGCGCGACACCCCGCCTGATCGCTCCTTCTGGTACTTCAGCGGCCGCAGCTCCAACGAAGCGGGCTTCCTCCTCCAGCTCTTCGCCCGCCTCTACGGTACCAACAACGTCAACAACTGCTCCTACTTCTGCCACCAGGCCAGCGGCGTCGGCCTGACCAGCGCCATCGGCAGCGGCACCGCCACGGTCGATCTCGATGACCTGCACCAGGCCGACCTGGTCTTCCTCATCGGCGGCAACCCGGCCAGCAATCACCCGCGCCTGATGACCAGTTTGATGGAGCTGCGCCGCCGCGGCGGCAAGGTCATCGTCATCAACCCGGTGCGCGAACTCGGCTTGGTCAACTTCCGCATCCCCAGCGATGTCCGCTCCATGCTCTTCGGCTCGGAAATCGCCAGCTCCTACCTGCAGCCGCACATCGGCGGCGACCTCGCGCTGCTCTCCGGCATCGCTAAGCAGCTCGATGAAAGCGACAGGGAAGAAGGCCCACCACGGAGGGTGGGGCTCCCAGGAGTCGACAAGTCCTTCCTGCAAGCCAACTGCCTCGACTCGGAAGAATGGCTGACTCACCTGCGGCAGATGCCCTGGGACGAGATCGTCACCAAGTCGGGCGTCAGCCGCGCCGATATTGCGGCTACCGCAGAAACCTATCGCCAATCGAAGAACACCGTCTTCGCCTGGACCATGGGCATCACCCACCATCTGCATGGCGTCGACAATGTCCAGGCGATCACCAACCTCGCGCTGATGCGCGGCATGGTCGGACGCCGCGCCGCCGGCCTCATGCCCCTGCGCGGCCACTCCAACGTCCAGGGTCTCGGCAGCGTCGGGGTCACTCCCAAGCTTCGCGACGCCATTTTCGCTCAGCTCAGCCAGGAATACGGCCTCAAGCTGCCGACGACGCCCGGACTCGACACCCTCGCCTGCCTCGAAGGCGCGTTTCGCGGCGAACTGACCAGTGGTTTTTGCCTCGGTGGCAATCTCTTCGGCTCCAGTCCGGATTCGCGTTACGCCGCCGAAGCCCTCGGCCGCCTCGAGCAGCTCGTCTACCTGAGCACCACGCTCAACACCGGCCATGCCCAGGCGCTTGCCGAAGAGACGCTCATCCTGCCGGTGCTGGCGCGCGACGAAGAGCCGCAACGCAGCACCCAGGAATCGATGTTCAACTTCGTCCGGATCAGCGACGGCGGTCCCGCCCGTCACGCCGGCCCGCGCAGCGAAATGGAAGTCATTGCGGAGCTCGCAAAACGCATCCTCGGTGAGCAAGGCGGCGGCCTCGATTGGACCCGTCTCCGCCAAGCCGGCGCCATCCGCGACATGATCGCCAAGACGGTGCCCGGCTACGGCGCCATCGCCCAGGTCGACGCCACCCACACCGAATTCCCGGTGGCCGGACGCGTCCTCCACGAGCCGAAATTCCCCACTCCCAGCGGCAAGGCCAAGCTCTTCCGCCACCGCCTGCCGGAGAACGCCCTCGCCACCGATCAGCTCCGCCTGATGACGGTGCGTAGCGAAGGCCAATTCAACAGCGTCGTCTACGAGGAATACGACCTCTACCGCCACCAGGACCGCCGCGACGTCATTCTCCTCCACCCCGACGACATCAGCCGCCTCGGCCTGAAGCCGGAGCAACGCGTCAGCATCAGCAGCTCCGTCGGACGGATGGACCAGATCCTGGTCCGCTCCTTCCCCGAAATCCGCCCCGGCAACGCCCTGATGTATTACCCCGAATGCAACGTCCTGGTGCCGCGGGAGGTCGATCCGCAGTCGAGGACGCCGGCGTTTAAAAATGTGAAGCTGAAAATTGAAATGTTAAACCCAAAAAAGGTCTTATGAAAAATCAAACATTTGACTCATCGCATAATAGAAATAAAAATAAATCTCAAGATCTTTGGGATGACTCCTTGCCCTGGCCATTACCGGCTGCAAGTGATGAGCTCATTAATAGATGGGAAAAACGCCACAATTTAAAACTCCCAGAATGTCTTAAAAAATTATACAAAGTGCGAAATGGTGGATATCTAAAAAAAGGATCCATAAATGGATTAGAAAAAATTGCCGGATTGAGTGATGATGATAACCATATTTTTGGACTAACACCTGCGAGTGATATTAAAATTGAAATAAACGAATTACATAATGGAAAATGTAAGGATTTCATTTCTGACTGCGACAAAGTTTTCTATCTTGATGGCGATGGGCATTATCACATCGCTTTGGACTTTACATTTAATAATGACCCAGAAGTCATATATATTGAACGTGAACTTGGACTTTCACAGCGTGTGATTTATAAAAACTGCAGCGACTTGTTGCAAAATCGTCGATTCCAAGTGAAAACCATAAATATAGGCAATGACCTTGGCTTTAATTTTATTACAAACGACCGCAGATTACTATCCATGCATGTCTCTGATTCATTTGAATGTTTATGTCAAAAATCTTTTGATTTAATTAAAGATGATAAGAAGAAGATTTTAGTTGCATTCTATTGGCTTCGCCGTTTATCTATGGATGGAACATTGGAGAAAATTAGCTCTTTTGAGGCATCATTATTTACTGATATATTTAAAGATTTTGACGTCTCATTTTCCATTAATGATGATCCATTCCCGAAGAGTTCTAATGTCGGTTCTTGGAGAAAATTATTTATTGGTTTCATCGAAAATCCGACCACCAAGGATGCCTTTGAGCTTCTCATTCATCATTATGCGGGAATATACGTTAGAGAATTACGCTCTTCTTTCAAGCAAATAGATATAAACGATATAACTTATTCTAGATCAATCATTAACCCGTGTAATTCACCAGTCATGAATGGTGATATGTGGGCTGAACTATATCGAAGCATGAGATTAATTGATAATTATGAAATTAGATATGTTTTATGATAGAAATTAGATTGACCTTGATTGAATACGAATGCCTGACGGCCGCGAGCCCGGGATATGAGGCGACACACCCTGGGCTATCTGCCGGCCGCCCCGCTGGGGCGCAAGCTTCGCCCTCCGGGCGATGAACCCAGCCCCCTCGATGTCTATCGATACCTTCGATAGCTATCGATGACATCGACAGATATCGACCAAAGCCCTCTCACCTCACCCAACCGGACCCCAACCTCATGCTCCTCCTCTACCCCAGCAGCCAGATCGATCCCCGCGCCCCGGACGAGATTTGCGCCGAAGAATCTGCGGTGGCCGCGAATCTCGGCTTGTGCGTCGCGCAGCTTTTGCCCCGCTGGGGCGCAAGCTTCGCCCTTCGGGCGATGAACCCAGACCACAACCCGCTCAATTGGCCTACCGACCGCAGCGCAGCTTGACGAAAACTCCTGGGAGCGCCGGCTGCCAGCCGGTTCCGTCGGCAGGCGAAGCCCTTGCCCCGGAGGGGCAGCCGGCGGAAAGCCCAGGGTGTAGCCCGAGGAACGAGGGCAAACCCTGGGTTCGGGTCCCCCGAAATTCAGCCCCGGAGGGGC
>JBDKFG010000014.1:0-79371 GCA_039798785.1 Verrucomicrobiota bacterium
GCCCGCGAACTGCTCGACCTCGACTTCGCCACCTGCCCCCTCGTCGTCGAACACGAATACCCCGCCGCCCGCATCCAGGACAAGGAGAAGCTTCTCCCCATCCTCAAGGGCTCCCTCGCCTTCACCCGCAAGATCGACGAAGCCGCCGCCTGCATGTACGCCCTGCAGAGCGAAGTGCTCAAGGCCCAAGGCATCCCGGTGCAGGGCATCGGCCGCCAGGCCTACCGGAGCTGAAGCGGCAATGGAGACCTGCCTCCGCTGGAATAACCAAAGCGCCAACGATCGTCGTCAAGTTTTTGCCGTGCTCGCGGTTTGCGTGGCACTTGTTTTGGCGATTGCGGTGTGGGGCGACTTCATGCTCGCCATCTTTCTGGGCCTTGGGGTTTTTGTCCTCAGCCGCAATGGGTGGCGGCGCACCCGTCCTTGGCAGCTTTCCCGTCAGGAAACTCGACTGGAAGTCCGCCAGGGCGGCTCCTGCTGGTCCTTTGAGCTGCAGCCGGGAAGCATTCTTGTCGCCGTCAAAGCTTCTGGGGGCACGGAGCACGTGTTTGTGCGTTCTCCGCAAGGACAGCAAAGCTACCTCGGCGAGCGCTCGCCTGAGGGGCGTGCCGAATTGCTGAAATTTCTCGACTTGCCACCGGATACCGTGCTCGAAAAGACGGAAGCCGAAGCGTGGTTGGAGGCTGGATCCCGAGAGGCTCCTCCGTATTTCCATGAAGACGGCGACTCTTTGCTGTGGCGGCAGATGAACCGCCGTCAGTCGCTAGGCTTCACTGGGGCCGTGCTGGTAGTCTGCTTGCTCCTTGACGGCGCCTTGTTGGCGATGACGTGGATCGAAGCGTGGATGCCGCTGGTTTTGGCGGCTCTCTTTTTGGGCTCCAGCGTTTTGATGCTGATTCCGGCATGGACCGAGCGCCGCCTGCTTCTGAGCGCCAGCGAGCTGATTTCCGAGACGCGACTTTTCGGTTGCCGGGTGTCCAGGAAATGCGTTCCGCTTGCGAGTGGAGCCTTGCACTTGTCTTGGATGAAATCCGGAAAAGGGAATCGCACCCTGGAACTTTCCCAGGTAGAATCTTCGGGAGAGAAACGGGTCCTGATGCGATCAAGTGATTTTCAGGAATTTTTCGCCATCTCCTGGCTCAAAGACAGGTTGGAAGGCCGGCTTAAGCTGCACCAAGGCAACACCCAGAGTTAAGCCAGCTTCGACCGCGCTGCGGTGTGCGCAAATTCAGTCTGACCTTGATCCGCCCTGCAGGTTTTTTGGCGGCCTCTCAGATTTGCCCCAAAGGGGCAGCCGGCAGTTAGCCCAGGGTGTAGACCGAGGGACGAGGGCAAACCCTGGGTTCAGGAAGGAATGTGTCCGAGCTCCAACGGGGCGTTGAGAAAGTCGTTGGACGGCAATAATTAGCCCCATTCGCATGCCCCCCGGGGCTCCGATCCGTTTCTGTCTCTACCCAGGGTTTGCGAATCGTCCCTCATCGCTACACCCTGGGCTGACATCTGACCGCTCTTTCAGGGCGCGATGAGCGATCGACCGCCGAGATCATCCATGCCTCCTCCGGTTTGCCTAAAGCGCAAGCGGCGGCAAGTTCTCGACTGAATCCTGGATTCGGAAGCTGAGCCCAAGCTCAACTTCGGAATCCAGGCTCAACCTTCATTTCTGCGGCAGCTCGACGACGAAACAGGCGCCACACCCGACCCCCTCTTCACAACGGATGTCGCCGCCATGAGCCAGGACGACGGCACGGGCAATGGCCAGCCCAAGGCCGCTGCCCGAAACCTGGCGGCTGGCGTCGAGACGCACATAGGGTTCGAAGATCCGGCGGCGATCGGCAGCCGGAATGCCTGGCCCCGCATCGGCAAGGCGGATGCGTAAGACCCCGGCTTCGCAGCTTGCCTTCAGCTCGACCATGCCTCCCTGCGGCGAATGCCGGACGGCATTGTCGAGGAGATTGGCGAAGACCCGCTGCAAGCCGCCGCGATCGGCATCAAGCGGCAATGACTCTGCGACATCGAATTCCAGAGTCAAGTCTTTGACTCTCATCGGCTCCTCGTAAATCTCGACCAGATCTCGGAGCAGAGCGGTGAGATCGACCCTCTGTCTCTCCACCGCTTGGCGTCCACCTTCGTAACGGGCGAGGGTCAGGACCGAGTCGATGATCGCCTCCTGATAGCCGCATTCGATCAGCACTTCGCCCGGAAGACCCGTCAAGGCGTCCTGGTCGCGCAGGCAGCGTTCCGCCTGCAGTCGCAGGCGCGCCACCGGACTGCGCAGATCGTGAGCGAGGGCCGCCGATTGCAGCTTCAGCTCTTCGACGACCCGGCCCAAGCGCTCGTCCATGCGGCCGAAGCTGCGCAAGAGCTGCTGCACTTCGGCGGCCTCGCCGTCGACGGGAGGGAGGACTGCCCCGAAGCGCCCGCCTTCCAGTTCCGCGGCGGCACGGCTGACGGCGCGGACCCCGGCCATCGCCCGGCGGGACAGAAGCCAGACGGGAAGAGGAAGAAGGACAAGAAACAGGAGCGCGGCCAAGCAGAAATCGCGGCGCGATTCGCGGATCAAGGACTCGAGCTCGCTGCGGTCGAGGACGAGGATCAGATAAGCCTCCTCTCCCAGAGGCAGCTTCAGGACCGAGCTCGGCGGCTCGCCCGGGAAGCGGAGCGGCGTGAGCAGCGTCGATGCCGAGGATCTCAAAATCTCGAGGCGGGCATCGTCAAACGCCGGTTCGCAGGCATCAGGAAAGCCGGGAACATGCAGCAGATAGCCGCGCAGACTGCTGCCGCCCTCCGTCACTTTGGTGTTGCGGAGGAAGCCCAGAAGATCCTTGCGCCCATGGCTGAGATCGCGATATCCGCGAGATTCGGTCCGATAGCTGGAGACGATGACCGAGCCGACGGCTTGCACGGAGAGTTCATGGACTTTTTCAATCTCCCGGGTCTGCAGCTCGATCAGCCACCAGCTCAGGGCTGCGAGGCCGGCCACCAGGCAGACAAGAAGACTGAAGCTCAGGCGCCAGTGAAGAGGCAGGGATTCATTCCGGATCGAGGACATAGCCAGCTCCTTTGACAGTGCGTATCAAGGCACCTTCCTCCTGCTTGCCGAGCTTGTCGCGGAGGCGGCTGACCGTCGTCTCGACGATGCTGGTGCCGGGATCGAAATCGAAATCCCAGACCTGTCGGAGCAGCATCATCCGGCTGAGGATGCGCCCGCGCTGCCTCGCCAGGATGAGAAGCAGGCGGAACTCGCGGGGATTGAGAGGGATCTCCCGTCCTTCGCGGTGGACGCTGCGGCTGTCGCAATCGAGGTCGAGCGAGCCAACCCGCAGGCGCGTCGGCGGCGCCTGGCGGCGAAGGAGCACTTCCAGGCGGACCGCCAGTTCAACCAGGCTGGCCGGCTTCGCCAGATAGTCGTCACCGCCTTGGCGCAGACCCCTGATCCGGTCATCGACCGAGCCGAGGGCGGAGAGCAGCAGGACCGGCTGCCTGAAACCGGCCTGGCGGAGTCGCTGGATGAAACTCAAGCCGTCTTCACCGGGAAGCATGACGTCGACAACCAGGGCATCGAAGACGGCGTGCTCCCGGATCATTTCCCAGGCCGACTCGGCGCTCGCCGCAAAAAGAAGCTCGAAGCCTTCAGCACGCAAACCCGACAGCAAGTGCTTCGCCTGGCCTGGATCGTCCTCCACCAACAGTATTCGCGCCATGGCTGCCTCCACTTTGCCGTAAGTGTAGTTCGACTAGAAGCATCCTGCGTCCCTAGCGGCTTACAAGTTTGTAAATCGACAGAGGCGGCGGCCAAGGCAAAGAGGTTCCATTCTCAGCAAGAGCCTCCAAATCAACCCCGGCGACAGGAAAAACCCATGATCAAAAATCTCCTAATCTGCCTTTTTTGCCTCCTCCAGGCTCCCGAACCCGGCAAGAGCGAAAGCGCCGTCCCTCCGGCGGCTGAAACCAGCCTCCTCGATGCCGAGCTCTATCTGGAGGATGTGATGGGTTCCTGGCTGGAAATCCGCCTCGCCGCCCGCGACGAAGCCGCTCGCGACGCGGCGGAAGCCCTGGCCCGCAACGAGCTTTCACGACTCGCCGCGATCTTCGACCGCCGCGATCCAGCCAGCGAAATCTCCCGGCTTTGCGCCGGACGCGGCCGGCAGGTCTGCTCGCTGGAGCTTGCCCAGGTGCTGCGCCTGGCGAAAGAGATGCAGGAGCTCAGCGGCGGCCGCTTCAGCCCCGGCATCGCCCCGGTGCTCGCCGCCTGGAAAGAGGGCCGTCCGAGCCCGGATAAGCTCGCCGCAGCCTGCCGCGAAGCCAGCCGCCTCGCCGACTACCAGCTCAGCGAAAGCTCCGGCGACCACTTCTTCATCCGCGCCGGGCCCGGCCCGCTCGATCTCGACGCGCTCTGCGGCGGCTTCATCGCCGACGCCTTGCTGCGCCGCCTCAGCTCCGTCCCAGGAATCGAAGCCGCGCTCGTCAATGTCAGCGGCGACATCGCCTGCTCACCCGGCAATCACCCCTGGTCGGTCTCCATCCCCGATCCCGCCCGCCGCGCCGAAAACCTTCCGGGACTGGCTGAATTTCCGGCGCCCCGGGCGATCTCCAGCAGCGGCGGCACTGAGCGCCACGCCGATGCGCAAGGACGCCACTCCCACATCGTCGACGCCCGTTCAGGCCTCCCCGCAGACGCCTCGCTGTGCTGCAGCGTCATCGCCCCTAGCTGCGCCGAGGCCGACGGTCTCGCCACCGCTCTCAGCCTGCTGCCGCCGGATGAAGCGCAGCGGCTCGTCGCCGCCCGCCCCGGCTGCTCCCTTCTCCAGATCGGCAGCGATGGAACACTCGCCGCCAGCCCCGAGTTCCCCGCCGTCGCCCGCCGCTTCGCCGCCCCGGCTGCCGCCGCCGGGGTCGAGATCGCTTTCCAGCTCAGCAACTCCACCCCGAAAGGCAAGTTCAAAAACCACTTCACCGCTGTCTGGATCGAAGACGCCGCCGGCAAGAAAATCGCGGATCTCGCCCTCTGGGGACGCAAGGCCAAGTATTATCCCTCGCTGAAAGCCTGGTGGAAGGCCGGAGGCAAGGACAGCGTCAAGAAGGCCGAAGTGATGAAAGTGATCAGCGGCCCCTCCCGCGCCCCCGGAGCCCATAGCCTCGTCTGGGACTTGACCGATGCCTCCGGTAAACCGGTGAAGCCGGGCAAATACACCCTCTGCGTCGAAGTCAACCGCGAACACGGCCCCGACAAAGAGAAGCCTATCCTCGGCAAAGTCGCCTTCGACACCGCCAAAAAGGCTTTCGCCGAGAAAGGCAAGGACTGCTCCGAGATCCTCAAGCTCAGCGTCAGCCGCAAGCCTTGACCCCATGTCGACCGAAGACGAACTCTATGGCGGCGAGACTCCGCTTCCGGATCCGGAGCAGCGGATCTGCGACTGCACCGGCAGGACTGCCGGCCAGATCGAAGCGACCCTCCGCCGCGCCGGATCGCGCCATCCCGACACCTTGCGCCGGCATTGCGGTTCCGGACATCAGTGCGGCGGCTGCCGCCCCAGGATCGAACGCATCGCCGCGACGCTGTCGCTCCCGGAAGTGCCGCCCAAGCCCGGCCTCTCCTGGAACCGGATTTTGCGCCAGACACATCTCTGGGCCTCGGCTCTCGCTTGCTCCCTGCTGCTCTTTTTCGCCTGCACCGGCTTTATCCTCAATCATCGCGACGCCTTCGGGCTCGACTCGGTGACCCGGAGCGACGCGACGCTGCAGCTCGAGATTTCGGCTCTGGCCAAGCCGGAGGCCGATTTCCTCGCCGTCCACCTGCGCCGCCTCGGCCTGCGCGGCGAAGTCAGCGACTGCTCCATCGACGACGAGCGGATCACCTTGCGCCTGGAAAGCCTGGGCGAGAGCCACGATGTCTCCATCGATCTCAGCTCCGCTCCTCGCTTTCACTGCCCTCAGCGGCCTGAGCCTCTTTTTTGTCCTCCCCGCCTACCGCCGCCGTGCCTGGCTGCTCTTCGCCGCCGCAACCCTCCTCTTGACTGCCATCTTCCTCGCCTGGCGTTGAGCTCCGCCTGTCCTCATCAACAGCGCAGCAGCACAGAGATTGACGGAGTTTCAGATTCTCCCGGATTTTTCTTGACTTCCGGCAGGCTCTGGTCCTATCTTGGGGAATCCTGCAAGCCAATCCCTGGAGTCCAAACATGATCAAGTCCTTCCTCGCCGTCGCCTGCCTCTGCCTCTCGGCCGCCGCTGAAAACCCCGCCGCCGCTCCGGCCGTCAAAACCGAAGTCAAGGCCGGAGCTCAGTTCGGTGCCGGCGCAGAAGCCGTCTACCGCAAAAGCGCTCAGGCCCAAGGCCTCGACAAGCTCGGCCAGATGAAAGGATTCGAGATGCAGTCGAGCTTTGAACTCGTCGGCCTCGGACTGAAAGGCTCATGCAGCCTCCTCTGCAGCCCCGACAAAGCCCAGATCCAGCAGAGCATGGCCAACCTCAAATTCGTTCAGGTCTACGACGGCAAAAACGCCTGGTCCAGCGACCCGATGTTCGGCGAACGCCAGCTCGAAGGCGCCGAGCTCTTCCAGCTCCGCCAATCCACCCTCAAGAACCTCGCCGACAACTCCAGCCTCTGGGACAAGATCGAGCTCACCGACAACAAGGAATTCAAGGGCAAGGCCTGCGTCACACTGAAGTTCTCGAAGAAGGACATCGACGACATGATCCTGCACCTCGACAAGGAAAGCCTCCTGCCCATCGGCACCGAAATGCATCAGGTCAGTCCGCAAGGCAAGGAGAAGATCATTTCGGAAATGAGTGACTACGTCCAGACCCCCGAGGGCTACCGCTACGCCTCAAAACTCACCTGCGTCACCGGCGGCGTCACCATGAAGATGAGCGTCACCTGCGAAAAACGCGACCAGATCGACCCTTCCGCCTTCGCCAAGCCCGCTCCTCCCGCCGTCAATCTCGATCAAGTCATCGATGCGCCTCTCCTCGAGGAAGCCCTGGAAGAGAAATGACCTGCTAAGTTCCTTGTCAAGCAAAACGCGGCCCGGATCCCCCGGGCCGCGATTGCTTCTCCTCTTCCCTCCGTTCAGCCGGCGTTGATGCTGATGCGGCGGCAGTCCTCTTGACGGCGAAGCTTGGGCAGCGCGATGCTCAGGAGACCGTTGCGGAAGGAGGCGCGAATCCCCTCTCCGTCGATGCCTTCCGGCAAGGTGAGCAGACGCTCGTAGCTTCCGGAAGCGGTCTCGACCCGATGCCATCGGAACTTGTCATTCGGCACCTGCAGCTTGCGCTCGGCCTTGACGCTGAGAATGCGATTCTTGACTTGCAGATCGATGGCGCCCTCCTCGATCCCAGGAAGCTCCATCTCGACCAGATAGCCAGAGGCGTCCTCGGCGATGTTGGTCGGCGGCTGGATGACGCCGCTGCGACGGGCTTGGCGGTCGAAAAGATTGTCGAAAAGCTCCCAGACATTGGCAGGGGCGGTGGCGGCTTGGCTCATGGTCGTTCTCCTTGTTATGGCATGGTTTCTTTCGGCGGACTCTGTCGCATTCGCCTTGCGGCTTGACACTGAAGTCTTCAGAAAAGCGCTTCATCCACACTGTTTTAGATTTCATTAATTTATTGGAAATGAATCGATTGAGTTTTTTTCTCCAGCTGAGTCCTGGCTTGCCCATGTGTCAGATCGGCCTCCTCCTGTGCCACTTGGTCATCACTGCCGTGACAAAGCGGCACGACATGCCGATGGCTCTCGGCTTCCCTTGACTTTTATTATAAATTGATATTAATTTCTGTGCAGACGGAAATAAATGAATAAAAAGGAGGCTAGCCGATGAATCGGGTGCAGGGCGGCGGAGATGCGGTGCGAGGGGCGCTGCTTCTGGACATGGGGAAGCTGCTGCGACATGGCGGCGGACTGGCGGCCGGCTTGGCCGGTCTGACGCTCGGGGATCCCGGGGTGGTGCTTCTTGCCTTGGCGTGTTGCGGCTGGCCGGCGATGGCGCTGGGGGTGGTGGCGGTGCATCGGCTGTTGATCCATCGCAGCTTCGAGACTTCGCTGCGCCTCGAGCGGCTGATGCTTCTGGGGGCGAGTCTGAGCGGCATGGGCGGGCCTCTCAGCCTGATCCGGGTCCACGATCTGAGGGAGTGGGCCCAGACCCGGACGGACTGCGCCGGCTACTTCAAGCACAGCCATGGCCTCTGCCGCGACGCCTGGGAGCAGCTTTTCTGCCGCTTTGAGCTTGCGGATCCGCCGCGGATGGAGATTGCCGAGGAGAGCGATCGCTTCCTTCGGCTGCTCGAGCGTCATTGGCTTCTCCTTCAGCTGCCCCTGGGCCTGCTGCTTTGGCAGATGGGTTCATGGAGCGCGGTGGCTGGCGGAGTCGGGCTGAAGCTATTCGTCCTGCCCTTCCTGCACTGGCTTTTCGCCTGGCAGCTGCACCGGAGGGGCACGACGCCGCACCGGCTGCCGGGAGTGGCGGTGCAGGGGCGAGATCTCGGTCTCTGCGCCGCCCTGATCACTCTCGGGGAATCCTACCACAACCGGCACCACCGTTACCCGAGCTCGCCGCGCAACAGCAGCCGCCCCGGCGAGATCGACCTCTCCTGGCTGCTCATCCACCTCCTGATCCGCCTCGGATGGGCGAGAACGAAAGGCTGAACTGCAGCGGCACGAATCACTCCTTCGGCTTTGCCGGCCAAAGCTCGATCCGGTCGCTGCTTCCCGGGATTTGAGCCGAGCCCGGCCGTGTCAATTCGACCCCTTTCGGCGTCCACAGGATTTCCTTGCCGGTCAGCGGGCTGATCACTGATCGGGCGTGGAATTCGACCATCTTCTCCGGGGCGTGCCCCTTCTCGAGTTCAAAGAGGCGGGCTTCGAGAAGGAGCTGGAGGGCGAGCTGCATTTCGCCGGCGAGCTGCAAATGACGGAGAGTCCAAACCCGCTCATCGATTTGCAGGCGAGTGGCGTGTCGGCCAAGCGAATTCGGTGCGAGACAACCGAAATACCAAGGGAGATCGCTCCTGTGATGGTCGTAGGGAATGAAGCTGTTGTAGTAAGAGATGGAACACAGCTCGCGGCTCATCAAGGCGGAATCGACACCCAAGGGCGGCAGGACAGCCAGACGCTCTTCGGCATTTTCAAGCAGGGCTAGACATTGTCCGGGCTTGTACCAGTAGCGGCAGGAACTCAGCTTTGCAATGGCTTTGTTGACCTCGTTGTTGCCGCACATGCAGGGCTTGGTGACATCGGAAAGAATCCGATGAATCATGATTTGATCGAGCTGCCAAGCCCCGGTGGATAGAGCCAAGGGGCGAGATTGAGCAAAGAGCTCGCCGAAAGGCTCCAGAGCTCTCAGGCACTGGAGTATCTCCTGACATTGCTTCGCCTCCATCTGGGGAATCAAAAGAGCGCTGCTGTCGCAGAGGCGGCGGCGATGTCCGGCATAGATCTGGAGGGTTTTGTTGCAGACCGGCTTGATCCGCTCCAGGCTCCCAGCCAATCGCCAAGTGAGCTGCAGAATGGGCCAGGCTTCCGAGAGCGGGGCACCTGTGAAGGCTTGCTGCAGGCTATGGAGCACGCCATTGATACCAGCGATGTCCGGCTCAATCAGAGTGTGGAGTTCACCATCGCAAATGATATCCGTCCTATCGGTCAGCCGCAGAAACAAGGGCTGCTTTTCCCAAGAGTTGGCGAGATGTTCCAAATCGACGAAATAAGCTTTGGCCCAGTCCAGCTCGCGATTGAAATAAGGATTGCCATATCTCAACTCCGACAGCAAGAACTCCGACTGCTTGACCGATTCTTCCCAGGCTGGATCGGCGGCAAGATCCAGCGGTAGAGGCGCCAGTTTCGCCTGGGGTGCATCCCACTGCCAGAGACCGGTAAAAACCACAAGCGGCAAAGGCAGCAGCCAGCGACCGAAGCGATGTCGGGCGAGACGGATCAAAAAGTGCTGGAAACGGGTCACGACCCAACTTAACATCAAGCCGCACGGAAGGATCAGAGGCAAGTGGATGAGCCACTCATCCCGACCTTCGCGGATCGACCACGGGCCGAACTCGAGTGCGAGCAGCAGCCAAGGAATCAAGGCGGCGGGGATTTCTCCAGGAAGACACCAGTTCCATTGACGGATCAGGTGGAATCCGGCGGGGCGGAGGGAGGGAATCAAAACGGCGGCGATCAATGCCGCGCCCAAGCTTAGCCTCGCACACTTGCCGCTATAGTCTCGATCAGGGACAAGCAGCAGAGCAACGAGCAGCACCCCGCCGAATATCGCGGGCGAGAAGGTCCATCGGCGAAGGGGTGGCGCTACAGAATCCATTCTTGGCCTCGGGGGGCTGCGTTGCGGCAAGATAGCACCAAAGCTCGGCGATAAGCAAGTTTCCCAGGAGCTCGGTTTGTGTTGCTGTGAAGCTGCGGTTCTGGAGATCCGCAGGTCACAAGATCTAGGCTGAGCTGCACCCGGCACGGAGGCCGGCTCCCAGAGCTCTCAGGGTCTGGAACTCACTCCGTCCGCAATGCTTCCACCGGGTTGAGATTGGCGGCGGTGCGTGCTGGCCACCAGCCGAAGACCAGTCCGGTGCTCGCGGCGGCGACGAAGGAGCAGCTGACCAGGAGGGGCGACACCACCAGGGGCAGGCCGGCGCTGAAGCAGACAAGGCTGACGCAGAGACCTGCCAGGAGCAGGCCGAGGATGCCGCCGGCGAGGGAGATCATCACCGCCTCGAGAAGGAACTGGCGCAGCACCGCGTCGCGCGGTGCGCCGATCGCCCGCCGCAGGCCGATCTCCTTGATCCGCTCGTTGACGCTGGCCAGCATGATGTTCATGATGCCGATGCCGCCGACCAGCACCGAGATCGACGAGATGACGAAGGTCAGGACGTCGAGAAGCCGTTGCGCCTCCTCCTTCTGGCGCAGCAGGTCAAGCGGGATGAAGAGCTGCCAGTCCTTGGCGCCGTGATGCATCGCCTCCATCACCCGCCGCACCTTGAGTCCGGCGCTGGCCATGTGGTCTTCATGATCGAGCTGGAGGAGGATCTCGTCGAGTTCGGAGCGCTGGTCGTTCCAGGTGGTGCGGGCGAGGACGGTGGAGAGAGGCAGCATGATGTCGCGGTTGGCGTCGCGGACGCCGGAGGCTTCGAGGCCTCCAAGGTCGACGTCGCGGCTGGCGAGGACGCCGATGACGCGGCAGGGCATGCCGGAGAGATGCAGGGTGCTGCCGAGGGCCTCAGGTCCGATCTGGCGGGCAAGGCTGGATCCGATGACGCAGACCCGCGCCGCGGCATCCTGGTCGGCGCTCGACAAGGGACGGCCGGCGGCGAGGCTGAGATTGCTCACTTTGAGGATCTCGCCGCTGACCCCGATGACCCGGGCTTCAAGGCGCTGCCCTTCGTGCAGGACGTTCATGAAGGCTTCGCGGCAGACGGCGCTGGCGACGACGCCTGGCACGGCAGCCCGTAGCGACGCCAGGTCGCGGCGGTTGAGCCCGGCCGAACCGGCGGCGCGCGCCTCGACCAGGCGCTCGGACTCGAGACGGGAATCGACCACCTTCACCAGATTGGAACCGAGTGCCCGCACCTGGTCTGCCTGCTTCTTCTTCGAGGCGAGCGAGAAGGAGCCCATGCTGACCGCTCCGGCGACGCCGATGATGATGCCGAGGGCAGTGAGGAGCGAACGCAGCTTGTGAGGCAACAGGCCTTCGCGCCAGCCGACGGCGGCGAGCTCGGCCAGACCGATGCGTCCACTGCCCGGCTCCGGCGGGATCGCCGCCGGACGTGCCTCCTTGACTCCCGGTTCGTCGGCGACGATCCGTCCGTCGCGCATCGAGATTCGGCGTGTGCCTTGCAGGGCGAGATCGCGGTCGTGGGTGACCATGACGATGGTGCAGCCTTCGGCGTTGAGATCCTGCAGCAGCTTCATGATGTCGCGGCCGGTGGCCGAATCGAGGGCGCCGGTCGGTTCGTCGGCGAGGATGAGGGCGGGGTCGCCGATCAGGGCGCGGGCGATGGCGACGCGCTGGTTCTGGCCGCCGGAGAGCTGGGTCGGGCGATGGTGCAGACGCGCTCCCAATCCGACCTTCTCGGCCATCAGCCGGGCCCGCTCGAGTCGTTCGGGACGCGGCACGCCGCGGTAGGTCAGGGGCAGTGCGATGTTTTCCAGGACGTTGAGCTGGGGCAGGAGATGGAAGCTCTGGAAAATGAAGCCGAGGCGGCCATTGCGGGCGGAGCTGCGCTCGTCGTCGCTCGCCCCGGCCATGTCGACACCCGCCAGCTCAAGTCGCCCCGAACTCGGGCCGTCGAGCAAGCCCAGCAACTGCAAAAGAGTCGACTTGCCCGAGCCCGAGGCGCCGACGATCATCAGGAACTCGCCGGCCTTGACCTCGAGATCGACAGCGTCGAGCGCGGTGACGCGAGACTCACCTTCTCCGTAATGGCGGCTGAGGGCGATACAGCGGATCAGGGTTTCAGAGACGCTCATGGAGAATCGGATTCCTTCGGTCATTGGCTCTTGCGACACCGACACTCGCCCGGAGTTGCCGCCCGGCAAGGGGGACGCCGCGATTTCGCCGCGCCCGGGACGGAAAAAAGATGCCCCCGGCATTCCGAATCCCTGTGCCGGGCATCGCATCTTGTATTCGGCTTCGGCAAGCTCGTGGCGCATTGAACAACGAAGAGATCCGAGCTGCACAAGTCTAAACCAAGCATGATTTGAGTTATGTGCCGCTCGCCGCGGCGACGAGCTCAAAACAATCGACTGGCGGCTCGAAAAAATCCTCCGCCACCGTGTAACCCAGGCCCTCGGCTCCGACAGATGTGTTCAGACTCGCTTCCGCCGGAAGCCGAGCCGGAACAAAAAAACTGGAGATCCCCGATGAAAACCCTCCTTGCCTTCTGCTGCTGCAGCTTCCTGAGTTTCGCCGCCCTGGCGCAAGACGCCGCGAACACCTACACCGTCCAGGAAGGCGATTCGCCGGCGAAAATCGCCAAGAGCCTTCAGATCAAGCTCAAGGATCTGCTCGCCGCCAATCCCGGGGTGAACCCTAAAAACCTGCAGATCGGCCAGATCCTGCTGCTCCCAGCCAGCGCTCCGGCAGAAGTCGCCGCGGATCCAGCCGCGGATCCGGCGGAGATCCCGGCTGAAGCCGTCGCTCCGGCGCCCGGCGGCAAGACCTACACGGTGAAAAAAGGCGACACGCCGGAGCGGATCGCCCGCCGCCTCAAGATCAAGCTTGCCGATCTCCTCGCCGCCAATCCCGAACTCGACAGCACCGGCCTGCAGATCGGCCAGAAGCTGCAGCTCCCTTGAGCGGCGGCGGGCCGCGGCGGACGAGAGATTCGCCCGCCGCGGCTTGCCGAAGTCCCCGGCCGAATTCTTGTAGCCCCATGAAACCCCTTCTCCCCGAAGACCGCTACCGCACCCGCCCCACCCTGCTCCGCCGTGTCAAGACCGGCGACGAGCCGGGCTGGGCGGAATTCTATGCGTATTATTCGCCCCTGATCTTCTGGCTTTGCAGCCGCCGCGGCGTGACTAGCGAAGAGGCCCGTGCCCTGGTGGTCCAGGCGGTTATGATCCATTGCGCCCGCCAGGACTGGGACGAGTCGGCCGACAAAGGACGCTTCCGTAACTACATCCTGCGGGTGAGCGAACTCAAGATCCACGAGGTGCGCCGCGAGATGCGGCAAATCACGCTGCTGCCGGAGGATGCCTTGACCGCGCCCAGCGACGCCAGCACAGAGGAGAAGGAATCCCTCGAGCACGCCCTCGATGCCCTTGCCGCCGACCCCGAGGTCAACCCCGCCCACCTGCCGATCCTGCAGAGCGCGCTCGCCGGCCTCAGCGTCGCCGAAACCGCCCGCCAGAGCGGCCTCAGCGAGGCCAACGTCAAGGTGATCCGCCATCGGCTTCTTCACCGGCTGCGCAAACACCTCGATGAATGAAAGACGGCGGCTCTCTCCTTGCGGCAGCAGCACACCCGGGTGTAAGCTAGGTGGAAACAACGACAAACAGGCAGGACTCCGTGGCGCAAGATCCCGTGACGCAAGATCCCGACGGCTCGGAAGAGCTCGACGACGAAGCCTTGCTGCGCGAACTGCGGCGACGCGGCGGCACCCAGGCGGAACCGATCCTCGACCTCCACTTCGGCCCCTACCGGCAGGCCCGCCAGATCGCCCGCGGCGGCATGTCGCTGATCTACCACGCCGTCGACCCGGAAGGCCGTGCGGTGGCGGTGAAGGTCTGCCGCTTGCGCTCTCTTCTGCCCTTCTTCCGCCGCGAAGCCGAGGCGCTGCGCAGCTGCACCGCCCTGAGGCTTGGCGGCATCCCGCCGCTGCTGGCGGCCGAGCTCGAACATGAGCCCGCCTACCTTGTCACTCCTTTCCTTGGCGGCGGCACCTTGCGCCAGCATTTGCGCCACGGCCGCCTCATCCCGGCTGATTTCGATGTCCTCTTCCAGGAAGGCCTGCAGCTCCTGCGCAGCTTGAACAGGGCCGGACTGATCCACGGCGACATCAAGCCGGAGAACATCCTGCTCGACGAATCCGGCCGGCTCTGGCTCGTCGACCTCGGCCTCGCCCGACGGATGATCAGCGAAGCCCGCACCGTCAGCTCCGCCGTCACCGGCTACTCCTCGCCTCCAGTGACCGCCGCCTACATGGCGCCGGAACAGGCAAGGGGTGAGTCCTTGTCGCCGGCGAGCGACCTCTTCTCCTTGGCGATCACCCTCTACGAAGCCGCGGCGGGAGAGCATCCCTTCGCCGCGGCGACGCCTTGGGCCACCGCCGCCCGCATCCTGTCGCACCAGCCGGCGCCCCTTCACAGCCTCCGCCCCGACCTGCCGGCAGCGATGTGCAGTTTCATCGACCGCGCCCTGGCAAAACAGCCGGAGGAGCGACCGGCGCTCGCCGCGGCCCCCGCTTCGGCGCCCGCCCCCGTCCCTGCGAGAAAGAGCCTCTGGCCGATCTTTGCCGTCATCGCCTTGCCTCTTCTCGCCGCCGCAGGACTCGCCGCCGCCCTCTTGCCTGCTGACCGATCTGCGACGCGCCAGCAACTGCCCCCCGGCAAGGCTCTGCCGCAAACCCAAGCGGCGAAGTCCCCTCCCTCCGCCCCCGACGATCCCGACAAGACCAGGATCGTCCTCGAAAACGAGGATTTCACGATCAAGGTCCTGAGCTCGAAGGAGGCGTCGCAGATCTTCCGCGACAACAACGAACAGATTGAGAACCAGCGCCTCCTCAAGGACCCGCAACGCTTCGACCGCGGGCTGAAAATCCAGGCTTGGAGGATCTTCACAGGCAACGGGCCCTGCGTCATCCTCTCGACCGTGGATTTCAGCTATGTCTTCCAAAAACAGAAGAACGACGCTCTCTTCTGCATCGGCCGCAGCTGGAGCGGCCCGGTGGCGGTGGTGAAAAGCAAGAATCTCCTCGGCTTCGTGCCGTTAGTCAAAGTGGCCGGCGGCTGGAGCCCGATGAACCTGAAAGGCGGCGTCCTGCACAGCGGCGACCCTTGGTCGGAACTGCCGTCCGACGCCTTCCTCCTGCCTTGATCCGAAACCTTCCGCCGCCGCGACTTGGCAAAGACCGGCACCGCCTCATTGTCATTCCCAATCAGTTTCGGGAGCGTCAATGCAAAGCACCAGGAAAGAAGTGGCGGCGGCCGCTGGAGTCAGTCCGGCGATGGTCTCCGCCGCCCTCGGAGGACGGCCAAGCACGATCCGCATGTCGAAAGAAACCCGCGATCGCATCCTCGCCGCGGCTGCGGCCCTCGACTACCATCCCAACATCCTGGCCCAGGGACTCAAGCAAAAGCACTCCTTCCTCATCGGCCTGAGCTATTACGACAGCAACGGCAACATCCTGGCACCGCTCCTTCGAGGCATCGAATCCGCCCTCTCCGGCAGCGACTATTCGGTCGTCGTCGAGATGCACCGCGACGCCGCTTCGGAAGCCGCTGCCCTGCTCCGGCTGCGCCACCGCCGAGTCGCCGGCCTGATCGCGACGGCAGCGCAAGATCGCGACGGACGCCCTTCGGAAGCCCTGCTCGATATGCAGCGGCAGGGAAGACCGCTGGTCGAACTTTTCGGCAAGGTGATCCCCGGCGCCGCGCACTTCAATCCCGATCACGAAGGGACCGGCCGAATCCTGACCCGTCATCTGATCGCTGAAGGCCGCCGCCGCATCGCCCTCCTCACCCACAGCGCAACAGCCACCTGCCGCGGCGGACTCTTCTTCAACGCCTGGGAAAACCAGCAGGGCTACCTAGCGGCTATCGCGGAAGCCGGCCTCTCGCCTCGAATCGTCCATTATCCCGTGCCGGCCGAAAGCGGCGACCTGGCGATGCTGCGACAGAATTACGAAGGAGGTCTCGCCGCTCTATCCAACCTGCTCAGAGGCGAGAGCCCTGACGCAGTGCTCTGTTTCGACAGCGTCGCCGCCGCCGGTCTGCACCGAGCCTGTCTCGAAAAAGGTTTGAAGCTGCGGATCTGCGGCTTGGAAAAGGACGTCGCAGCACTCAGCTGCAATCCCCCCCTCCCCGGCGTCGTCTATGATTACGATGAGCTCGGACGCCGGAGCATGCTCGCACTCCTCCGCAAAATGTCAGGAGGCGAAGCACAGTCCTGGTCGATGCCGGGAAGGATCGAGTCCTAAAACCTGCCGCTTGATATCAAAGATCTCACAAAGCAGTGCTCAGGCAAGGGGAGTCCCAAGCTGTTGACAAATGGCTATGGTGATGACACCGCGCCGCCGCCGGTACGACGTTGATTCCCTCCCTTCGCCGGCTAACCATGGTCTTTCGACCGTATGCCGCGCCCCTTCTGGCGCTGGCTGACGCAAAGGTCGCAGGCCTTCTCGGCCGGATTGCTCGACAGAGGCAGGCCGAGCTTCTTGCGGATGGAATAGACGGGGATCCGGTGAAAACCCTTGATCTTGCCCGCCAGTATCACCAGCGCCGATTCGCGGATCTGCTTCTCGCCATCGCTGAAGAGACAGAGGTTGATCCTGCGTAAGTCTCGCGCCTGCATCAAGGCGAGGAAGCGGATGAATAGCGTGGCGTAGCAGCGGGCAACGAGGCTCACCTTGGCCTGTCCGGGAGCGCTCAGGATGCCGCAGGCGGTGGAACTCCCCAACAGAGAAGTCCTGAACGGCTTTCGCAAGTTCGTCGACGCCACCTTCAGCTTGAGCTGTTGATGAAGGGTTTTTTAGGCGTGTTCATGGCTTGCAAGTTACTCGATTTTTGTAGGTTTTCGCTATGGATAGGCATTACCAGCAACGATCTGAGCCATCCAAGCGCGCCTCGCTCTCCGAGAAGCAGTTCTGATCCTCGGCATCGTTGGCGATATCGCTCAACAGTTCGGTAATGCTGATATCGAGATCCTTGTCGCTTTTGTAGGGCACTTTGAGCAGGTAGTCGCCGCTTGGCTGCCGAGCTTGGAATTCCTTGAGGTAGAGATTTTCGATCCGCTCCACCACCCGTTTCTTGCCGTGGACGAACTTGCTGTTGTTGTCGATCCGCAGCGACAGGAGGATCGTGGCAAACGCCGGGGAGGCTGATTCCTTATGGCTCGATCTGGTGCCTGCGATCATTCGCGACACCGTGGCCGGACTGATGGCAAAGAGGCGCGCCGCTTCTGCGGCGGTCTTCTGGCCGGAGCTGACCAGGGCGACGATCTCCTTGCGTTGCAGATCGCTGAGCTTAGGCTTCCGGCCACCGATGCGGCCTTCTTTGCGAGCCGCATCGAGGCCGCTCTTGGTGCGCTCCTTGAGCATCGCCCGTTCGAATTCGGCGAAGCTGCCGATGATGTGCATCATCATCCGGCCCGCCGGCGTCCCGGTGTCAACGGCCTCGGCGAGACTCTTGAAGCTGGCCTTCGCCCCCTCGATCTTCTCGAGGATGAGCAGGAACTCCTTGAGCGAGCGGGACAGCCGGTCGAGCTTCCACACCACCACGGCGTCATCAGGGCGGAGATGGCCGAGCATCGCCTGCAGCTCGGGGCGATCCCAACGTCCGCCGGAGGCCTTCTCCTGGAAGATCCGCTCGCATCCCGCCGCCTTGAGGGCGGCGATCTGGGCGGCGTTGTCCTGTTCTTGGGGGGAAACCCGGACGTAGCCGATGGTAATCGTTGCAAATTCCTATTGCCATTGGCGTTGAATCTGCAACAGGTTTTTGCAAGATCAAGCCCGACACGGGCGGCCTCCTTCCACAAACGCCCGTTTGCGGAAGTTTTGGCGGCAGATGATCCAAATTCTGCGCATCACCCGCGAAATCAGCCGCGCCGGCTTTTGCGGCCGGCGCGGATTCGATCAATCTTCGATCTTCAGGTAGGTGTAGTCCTTCAGGCACTTCTCGTAGAAGTCGGAGAGCTTCACAGCTTCGCGTGGGGGGAGCTTCTGCTGAGTGACGAGGCGGTCGATCTCCTTCTTCACCGTCTGGGCCATGAAGGTGGGGTGGTACTGCATGGTGGCAAGCACCGACTCCGACGAGGAGCCGCGGATGATCTCCTCGATGTAGAAGTCGGAGGGATCGTCGTCATCGGCGTAGACGTGGACCTCGTTGAGGCGGCCGAAGAGGTTGTGCGAGTCACCCATCACGTCCTGGTAGGCGCCGGTGAGGAAGAGTCCGACGTAGTAGGGCTTGCCGGGCTCGACGCTGTGCAGTCGCAGGCTGTCGCCGATGCCGTCGCCGTTGATGAACTGGTCGATCTTGCCGTCGGAGTCGCAGGTGATGTCGACGAGGGAGCAGTTCTCGGTGGGCTCTTCGTGGAGGCGCGAGATCGGCACCACCGGCAGGATTTGGTCAATGGCCCAGATGTCGGCGGTGGATTGGAAGACCGAGAAGTTGCAGAGGTAGTGGTTGGCACCGAGGGACTCGAGGCCTTGCAGGTCTTCGGGGACGAAGTCCTTGGTCTTGAGGAGGCGGGCGATCTTGCCGATAGTGCGGAAATACATCGCCTCGATCTTGGCGCGCTCTTCGAGGGTGAGGATGCCGAGCTTGAAGGCGTTGTTCGAGTCGCCCTTGATCTGGGAGACGTCGTTGAAGACTTCCTGGAAGTTGTCACCGTTGAGCGAATCCTCCGATTCGCGCATGTTGGTCACCAGCATGTGCTCGCCGGTGACGGCGCGGGTGTCGAAGCCGTCGTCGGCCGAACGGATGGTATCGACGACGTTGGTGATGACGCAGGAGTGGTGCGCGGTGATGGCGCGGCCGGACTCGGTGACGATGTTGGGGTGGGGCACGCCTTCCTGGTCGCAGATCTGCTTCAGGCCGTGGACGATGTCGGCGGCATATTCGTCGACGCGGTAGTTGCGCGACGAGTCGTTGGTGGAGCGGGTGCCGTCGTAGTCGACCGCGAGGCCGCCGCCGGCGTCGAAGTATTCCAGCGCGCAGCCCATCTTGTGGAGCTTGGCGTAGATGCGGGCGCCTTCCGAGACGGCCTGTTTGACCACCGCGATGTCGGCGATCTGCGAGCCGATGTGGAAGTGGAGCAGCTTGAGGCAGTCGCTCATCCCGGCGTCCTTGAAGGTGCGCACGGCGGAGACGATCTCGGGCAGGGTCAGGCCGAACTTGGCGCGGTCGCCGGAGCTCGACGCCCACTTGCCCTTCGACTGGATCGCCAGCTTGGCGCGCAGGCCGACCATCGGCTTGATCCCCATCTCCTTCGACACCGAGATCAGCTGCGCCACCTCGGAGAAGTTCTCGATCACCAGGATGCACTTGCGGCCGAGCTTGTTGGCAAGCAGGGCGAGGCGCATGAAGTCGCGGTCCTTGTAGCCGTTGAGCACGGTCAGGGAGTTGCGATTGGTGTTGTAGGCGAGGACGGTGAGAAGCTCGGGCTTGGAGCCGGCCTCGAGGCCGTAGTCGTAGGGGGCACCGGCGTCGACCACCTCTTCCACCACTTCCCGCATCTGGTTCACCTTGATCGGGAAGACGCCGCAGTAGCGGCCGCGGTAGTTATTGTCCTCGATGGCGTTGCGGAAGGCCTTGTTGAGGTTCTTGACCTGGGCGCGGAGGATGTCCTGGAAGCGGATGACGGCAGGGAACTCGATCTTCTGGGCGATCATTTCCTCGATCACTTCCGAGATGTCGATGGTCGGGCCGTCAACGCGGCGTTCGGCGAGGACGCAGAGGTTCCCCTTGTCGTTGATGTGGAAGAAGCCATCGCCCCAGCGGGAGACGTTGTAGTAGTGGTCGGGGTCCCAGGCGTCGGCGTTGTCGGCGGCGGGGTGTTTGGCGGGGTGGGGGCTCATCGGCATCTCTCCAGGCAAAGTCTCGTGTACGCGGGCAGACCCGTGTCCGCCCAGGGGCGAAAGCGGGCCGCTAATATTCCGGGGAAGCTCCGTTGCGCAACATCCGAGAGAATGATTTTTTCGGAAGGCCCTGGCCTCAGCTCTTCCTCTTGGCCTTCTTGAGCTTGCGCTTGGCCAGGCCCTGGGCGATCGACTCGGTGAGCTTGTCGCAGAGTTCCTTCTTGGTGGCGCAGGGAGCGGAGTCGCCATCGGGATTGATGACGAAGGTGCGGTGCTGTTCGCCCGCGACTTCGTCGAGATTGTTGGCGACGATCAGGTCGGCGGAAGAGGCGTGCAGGCTGCGCAGGGCGATGGTATGCAGGCGACGGTCGCTCAACCCGACCTGGAGCTTGAACTTGACCAGGAAGGCCTCGGGTTGCGCCGCGCGCACCGCGTCGACCAGCTTCGGCGTCGGCACCAGCTTCAGGTTGAAGCCGCGTTTCGACGAGGTCTTGCCGGGGCGGACTTCCGCCGCGGTGAAGTCGGAGACGGCGCTGGAGTGGAGGATCAAGTCCCAGCGGTGCAGGGAGCACTCGGTTTCGAGCAGATCTTTCAGCTCATCGAAGTAGAAGAACTGGTGGATCCGCATGCTGGTCCAGTCGTCGGCGGTGTATTTCGCCCGTCCCGGCCCCATCAGCAGGGTGACGTCGGCGCCGAGGCCTTGGAAGTGGCGGGCGAGGCGCAGTCCGGTTTCGCCGGAGAAGACGCTGGTGAGGACGCGGACGCGGTCGACTGGGGTCCAGGTCGGGCCGGCGGTGACGAGAACGCGAAGTCCGGCGAAGCTGAAGGCCATGAGATTCTCCTTGCGGGCTTGAACAAAGCAGTGTACACCTTGGCGGCGCCGGAGCAAGAGGATCGGCGGATTCTCGGATTCTCGGATTCTCGGGCTGGAAGGGAAGCTTGACGCGATTTCTTGATTGATCTTCGCGGCGTCGGAGGAATACTAGGCTCCGCACAACAGGAAAAATGCCAAACGCAAGGACTCTCTCATGGTCGAACGGTGCCGAAAAATTGAAAAGTCGCCGATTTTCCAGCGATTCATCATCGGCGTGATCATCCTCGCCTCGATCCTGGTCGGCGCCGAGACCTACCACTCTTTCTACGAGGCTCACCATCAAATCCTGCATGGGCTCGACAAGGCGATCCTGGGAATCTTCACCTTTGAGCTCCTGGTCAAGCTCATCGCCCGCGGCTCGCGGCCGCAAGACTTCTTCAAGGACGGCTGGAACGTCTTCGACTTCCTCGTCGTCACCGTCTGCTACCTGCCGGTGAGCGGCCAGTACGTGTCGGTGCTGCGACTCGCCCGGGTGATGCGGATACTCCGCCTGGTCTCCGCCATTCCCAAGCTGCAGGTGCTGGTCGGCGCCCTGTTCAAGAGCATCCCCTCGATGGGCTATGTCAGCATCCTTCTCTTCCTCTTCTTCTACGCATATTCGGTCTGCGGCACGATGTTCTTCGGCGTCCACGACGCCGAACACTTCGGCACCCTCCATATCAGCATGCTCACCATGTTCCGGGTCGTCACCCTGGAGGGCTGGACCGAGCTGATGTACATCAACATGAAGGAGATGCCCCTGGGCTCGCCGCTCTTCTTCGTCTCCTTCATCCTGGTCGGAACGATGGTGATCATGAACCTCTTCATCGGCATCATCATGAAAGGGATGGAAGAAGCGCAGCGCGAACAGGACGAAGACGAGAAGAGCCGCCGCGAAGGCGAGGCCCGCACCGTGCATCACGATCTTGAGGAGATGACGCAGAAGATGGACGAGCTGGCGGCGCAGATCGCCCAGCTCAACCGCCGTCTTCGCAGCGCCGATCCGGCCTATCTCGGCAAGAGAGCCAAGCCCGAGACGTCCCGGGAGGCCGATCCCGAGCCATGAAGACCAACCGAAAAAACAGTCGTTGAAAAGTCATTCAAAGATCAGCTGGATCGGACTTTCAACCCGTCACATTCCCATCCTGCGTCATGGCGATTGATTCCTCGCCTCCCGCCGCTACACTCCGCAACGATCACCAAACTGTCGGACTCGCAATGACCTACACTCACATCCTTTGGGACTGGAACGGCACTCTCGTCGACGACGTCGACCTCTGCGTCCGGACCACCAACAATCTCCTCGCCCGCCGCGGTCGTCAGCCCATCGGCCGTGAGCAATACCTCCGCCAGTTCACCTTTCCGGTGACCCAGTTCTACCAGGCCATCGGCTTCGACTTCGCCCGAGAAGACTACATGCAGATGGCCGACGAATGGATCGCCGAATACCGCGGCGGCTTCGCCGCGATGAGCCGCCTCAACGGGCCGGTGCATGAAGCCCTTGACGGCGTCGCCGCCCTCGGGCTGCCGCAATCCATCCTCTCCGCCTGCGAAACCCGCCTTCTTCATGCCTCGATCGAGCACATGGGCCTGAGCGGCCGCTTCACCAAGATCTTCGGCACCGGCGACAACGCCGCCCACGGCAAAGGCGAACTTGCCCGCCAAGTCGCCGGCGGCGGCCATTTCGACCCCGCCAGCACCGTCCTCTTCGGCGATACCGAACATGACGCGGAAGTCGCCCGCGACGCCGGCATAGACTGCGTCCTGATCGCCAAGGGGCACCAGCATCCCGAGCGCCTCCGCGCCACCGGCCACGAAGTCCTCGACTGCATCTCGCAAGTCCCGGGCTGGCTGCAACAGCGCCGCAGCGCCCGACACCATTGACTCCCAAAGACACAGCAAAGGAACACCAGCATGAGCCAGCGCGCCCACACCGTCGAGAAGATCGGCGGCACCTCGATGTCCCAGTTCGACAAGCTTCTCGAGACCATCCTCATCGGCAAGCGCACTGGCGACGAGCTCTTCAACCGCATCTTCGTCGTCTCCGCCTACGCCGGCATCACCGACATGCTGCTCGAGCACAAGAAGTCGGGCCTGCCCGGCGTCTACAGCCGCTTCGCCAATCCCGATGAAGAATGGGAAGCCGATCTCGACAAGGTCCTCGCCCGCATGTGCGAGATCAACGCCGGTTTCGCCTCGCTCGGTCTCGACGTCGTCGCCGCCAACACCATCGCCACCGAACGCATCCAGGGCATCCGAGCCTGCTTGAAGGACCTCGACAACGTCTGCACTTACGGCCACTTCCAGATCAGCGACTTCCTCCCCGCCATCCGCGAAATGCTCGCCTCCCTCGGTGAATTCCACTCGGCCTGGAACTCAGTCGAAATCCTCAAGGCCAAAGGCATCAATGCCACCCTCGCCGATCTCACCGGCTGGAAAGACAAACAGGACCTGCCCTTCGCCGACAAGATCCGAGCCTCCTTCGCCGGCATCGACTTCGACAAGACCGTGGTCATCGCCACCGGCTACACCAAGTGCTCGGAAGGCCTGATGACCACTTTCGACCGTGGCTACTCCGAAATCACCTTCTCCAAGATCGCCTGTGTCACCGGCGCCCGGGAAGGCGTCATCCACAAGGAATTCCACCTCAGCTCCGGCGACCCCAAGCTGGTCGGAATCGACAAGGTCAAGATCATCGGCCGCACCAATTTCGACGTCGCCGACCAGCTCGCCGACATGGGCATGGAAGCCATCCACCCCCGCGCCTCGAAGGAGATGGAGCAGCTCGACATCCCCATCCGCGTCGCCAACGCCTTTGAACCCGAACACCCCGGCACCCTGATCTCGAAGGATTTCAAATCGCCCAGCCCCCGCGTCGAAATGGTCACCGGCCGCAAGGACCTCGTTGCCATCGAAGTGCACGATCCCGACATGGTCGGCGTCCCGGGCTACGACGCCCGCATCACCAGCCTCCTGGCCAAGCACAAGATCAGCTACATCGCCAAGAACACCAACGCCAACACCATCACCCACTACCTGCCGAAGAAGTCGAAGAGCCTTCAGCTCTTCATGACTGAGCTGCGCGCCGAATTCCCCGGCGCCAACATCCGCTCGGAAGACACCGCCATCGTCTCCGCCATCGGCTCCAACATCAACCACCCCGGCTTCCTCGCTCGCGCCGCCCAGGCCCTCGCCGACGCCAAGGTCAACATCCTCGGCATGAACCAGGACATGCGCCAGGTCAACATGCAGTTCATCGTCGACCTGCATGACTTCGACAAGGCGATCAAGGCCATGCACGTCGGTCTGGTCGAGAACTGAGCCGAGTGGCGGCTTGAATGAATGAACGAAGGGAGGCAGCGAGCGGCCTCCCTTCGTCTTCTTTGCACCCCTGGGAGTGCGCCACCCCTAGCGCCCTGGCTTTCGCCTCCGGCGAAATCTGCTGTTCTGAAGGGGCGCCAAACAAATCAGCGGCAGAGGATTGCCACGCTCCCATGGGACTTGCTAGCCGACTAAAAAACCCCCCGCGTTTCGGCGGAGGGCTCTTGCAGCAACAGCATCCGGCTTATTGGGCGAGGATGTTGTTAAGCTGGGCGACGATACGCTCATCGGCCTTGAGGCTGAGCAGCTCGTTGCCCGCGTAGTGGAAGTTCTTGCGGTAGAGAGTGCGCTGGTAGTTCTTGCGGTCGCTCTGCAGGATGATGGTCCAGACGGTGCGGTTGTCGACTTCGCCAGCGTTGCGAAGCTTCTTGTTGGTGCGGCGGTTGCGCAGGTTGAGAAGCAGGATGTGCTGGCCGTCGGCTTGGACGAGTTCTTGCACTTTGCTCCAGGTCAGTCCCGCAGGGATAGTGTTGCCCATGGCGTTCTCTCCGATTTCTGGTTGTTTGGTTGTTGTCTCGAGGGGCCGCAAGTTTAACCCCGCCTCAGCTGCAGTCAAGCCCTGCAAGCAAAAAAATAGCCCGGGCGCCGATCTCGCCATTCATCAATTGCCGGACTAATGTGGGGCCGTTTCACCCGCCACAAGGAGCCCGCATGCGCCTGTTCATCCTCCTGCTCTCCTGCCTGCTCTCTCTCGATCTCGCCGCCCAGGTGCAGCTTGGCGTCACCACCGAGCGAGACAACTACCTGCGTTACGAACCGGTCACCGGCAAGATCACCATTGTCAACAACAGCGGCGTCCAGCTCCGCTTCGACAAGAACAACCCCGGCGCAAGACTCCGACTCGTCCTGATCAACGAGCAGCAGCAGCTCATCGAACCCTTCAAGGACGACTTCAATCCCATCGCCGGACTCGTCCTCGCTGCCGGTGAAACCCGCAGCCTCGAGCTCAACATCAACGAACACTACCCGATGTCCGCCACCGGCAAATACTCCCTCACCGCCGAACTCGCCCACCCGGCCTTCGCCCTGAAATTCGCCTCCGACAAGTGCCCGCTGGAGATCAGCCCCGGGATCTCGATCGCGAAACGCCCCTTCGGCATGACCGACCCCCTCGACACCCGCAAGGTGGTGCAGCGCTACTACGAGCTCCTCGTCTTCAAACCCGCCGCAGGCGGCGCCGACATTCTCTGCCTGAAAATCGCCGACGACAAGTTCGTCTACGGCCTGCACCGCCTCGGCCCCCACGTCAATGGCGTAAACATCGGCCATGACGTCGACGGATTCTCCTCGATCCACACCTTGATCCAGGTCAAGGCATCGCTTTTCGTCCACTCCGTCTTCTCACCTTCCGGAGAGATGAAGCAGATCGTCGCCTACAGCGCCTCCTTCCAGGACTTCCCGGCCCTTCGCCGCGATCCCTCGCTCGGCAAGATCTCGGTCGAGGGGGGCGTCAAGTTGACCGAAGGGGTCGACTATCGCCGCGATGGCAACATGATCACCCTGACTCCCCGTGCCGACGCCGCCGCTCCTTGATCCGATGACTGAAGCCGAAGCCGAGGCCGCCGCCTGGCGCGGCGACGTCTGGGATCCAGAAACGCCCCTCACCGCCGCCTCCGCCCTGCCGGATGCGGCTTTTTGGCGCGACTGGCTGCTTTCCCGCAGCCTGCCGGCCTCAGAACGCTTCCGCTGGCAGCAGGCCCTCGCCGCGAACCGCCGTCCTCTGATCGAGCCGGAGGAATTCCATTCCGGACGCCTGCCGCCGCCGCCGGGCCGGGAAGCCGGCGAACTCGCCGCATGGAAAGCCCTCGCCCTCGCCCGCTTCCTGCATCACCAGAACCATGACGCCGGCCCCGCCACCGCTGCACTCCGCTGCGTCTGGCTCGGCCGCCTCCTCGACTTCTCCTGGCGCTCGCCCCGGCGAGCCCTCTTCTTCGACTTCTCCGATCATACCCTTATGGAATTCTGCGCCGCCCAGGTGGCCTCGCCGCCGCCGAGCGCCGCCGAACGCCACCGCGTCCTGCAGGCCCTCGACGCCGCCGGAGCCGCCATCGGCTTCTTCGCCGCGCAAGGCCAGATCCGGCCCGAACACGCCGAAATCTGGCTGCGGATCACCGGACACCTCAGCTCTCAAGTCCAGCAATGGAAGACCGGATGATGCAGCTGCGCCCCGATCTCCTCGGCCTGATCAGCGCCCTCAGCGGCTACCAGCGCCGCGAAGAGCGCAGCAGCCGCGCCACCGCGACCGAACGCCGCCGAGCCACCCCCGAGGAACTCGCCCAGGATGGCGAGGTGATAGCCTCCGCCCGCCTCGAAAGCGGCGGGCGCCAGGCCGTCTACCGCTGGGATAACGGGGAACCCAAGCTGCGCCGCAGCCAGATCCTGGAAATCCTCGACCGCACCGCCCCGGAACGGCCGCCGCGCCGCGCCGCCGTCCTCGCCTTCGACCCCCTGCAGCGCCGCCTCGAACTCGACGTCGCCGCCGAAGGCCTGCCGCCCCTCGCCACCCTGATGCCGGCGCCGTCCCATGTCGCCGATGCCGTCGACGAAGCCCTGCAATCCTTCTGCCGCCAGCCGACAGCCTGGCCCGCCGCCCTCGCCCTGCTCAATCGCAGCGAAGCGCCGCCCGACCCGGGCGGCCCGCCGCCACGACTCTCCGAAGGCGACGCCCGCTGCGACAGCATCGTCCGGCGAGCCCTCGCCCTCGACGGAGCCTGCCTCGCCGTCCAAGGTCCTCCAGGAACAGGCAAGACCCACGTCGGCGTCCGCATCGCCCTCGAAGCCATCCTCGGCAAACGCCGCGTCGGCCTTCTCGCTCCTTCGCACAAGGCGATCGCCAACTTCTGCGCCGCCCTCGCCAGGTTGGCCGAAAGCCGCCGAGTCCGCAACCTGTCGCTGGTCCGCTCGCGCGACCGCGAGGGCCTTGATCAGATTTCAGGCGTCGACATGGTCGACTCGCTCAGCCGCGACTTCAAGCGGCATCACCTTCTCGCCGGCACGATCTACCAGCTGTGCCGACTCCCCCCCGGCGCCCTCGACCTGCTGATCATCGACGAGGCCGGCCAGATCCCCCTGGCCTGGGCCGCCGCAGCCGGACGCCTCGCCAAAAACATCGTCATCCTCGGCGACCAACGCCAGCTTCCCCAGGTGTCGATGGCGCAACATCCTGGCGGCGGACTCAGTTGCCTTGAACATTTCGCCGCGGGCGAGGCGGTGATTGATCCCCGGCGCGGTGAATTCCTCGACCTCACCTGGCGGATGAACCCGGAGATCACCCGCTTCCTCAGCCGCAGCGTCTACGCCGGCCGTCTCAAGTCCCACCCTTCCACCGCCCTGCATGTGCTGACTCAGCACGAGCCCCGTGATCCCGCCCTCGGCCCGGAGGCCCTGGTCTGGCTCAACCTCTCCCACCGCGGCCGCTCGCAGTCCTGCCCCGAAGAAGCCTCGGAGGTCGAACGCCTCTGCCGCCTCCTGCTTGAGCGCGGCCTCGCCCCGGAACAGATGATGATCGTCGTCCCCTTCCGCGCCCAGGAGGCCCTGCTCCGCGCCCGCCTC
Organism: Verrucomicrobiota bacterium; assembly: GCA_039798785.1. GTDB lineage: Bacteria > Verrucomicrobiota > Lentisphaeria > Lentisphaerales > Lentisphaeraceae > CAMCSH01. Next base: position 28,010 of record JBDKFG010000014.1, read on the forward strand.
CCCGCCAGCCTCGGCAACCAGATCGGCACCGTCGACCGCTTCCAGGGACGCGAAGCCGATGTCGTCCTCTTCTCGATGACCTGCAGTGATGCCGAGTCGATGCCCCGCGACAGCGAATTCCTCTTCTCTCTCGAACGCCTCAACGTCGCACTCTCCCGAGCTCGCTGCAAGGCCATCCTCCTCTGCGGTGACAAGCTCCTCTCCAGCCCCGCCCGCCAACTCGAACAGCTGCGCCTGATGGAAAACTTCTGCCGCCTCAAACAATGCTGCCTGCAAGTCCAAGTTTGAAATCCGGCCAAGGAAAAACCCCGGGACGATCGTCCCGGGGTTTTTCCGGTGAAGAGGAAGATTTAAGCCGCGGCCGGTGCCGCCACCCCAGGCTTACGCATCTTCATCCAGACCCCGACGCCGATCGCCGCAGCCACCAGGAGCAAGCTGAGCGACACCAGGGGGCGGTAGAAGAACCAAGCGACCGCCATGGTCAGTAGAGACAGCGGCGCCGCCACCAGGAAGGCGATCAGACCCGTTCCGAATTCCGCAACGGCACCAAAGACCGGGACGACATCGGCAAGGACCACCAGGGGGCGCAGAACTGTCATCACGCCGAAGAACATCACTGCCGCCCCGACCAGACGCAGGATCCAGGTCAGCTTGCTGTTGCTGCTCTCCGCCTGCTTGAACATCTCCTTGGCAGGCACCAAGCCATTCTGGACCATGAGAATCTGCCCCTGCTCCGAGTTCCAGGCAGCGAGACGATCACCGGCCTGACGCGCGACAATGCTGGCTTCCCCCGGACGACGCACCTGGAAGCTGATCCGAACATCGCCGACCTGGGCTTCATCGCCATTGATCGAAGTGGTCAGACGCCCCTCATGAAGACGCAGCTGGTTCGCCAGCTTGGCTGGCACCGCTTCGACCGGCAGAGCCTGGCTGCTGCCCAGGGACGCCGCCTGCGCAGTGACATCGAAGGCGCCAAGACGGGCCTCGCCACACTTCTGCGCAGAACTCCTCCACAACCAGGCGGAAGCCGGGGGGTTGACATGCTCGGCACTCTGCTTGAATTCGACCGAGGAGATCGGCGTCTCCGCCCATTCCTTGGTGTAACTGTAGGTGGTCACGGTTTCCGTGCCGCCCCCCATCTTCTTATCGGTCTTACTGCTGCTGCTCTGCTTCCACTGCAGCATCTCGACACGACGCTCCAATCCCAGAGCTCCAGCCGCCTTGACGCCGAAGACCTCGTCCTCCAATGCGCCGCCGACAACGACCTTGCCGCTGACATGGACCAGCTTTTCATTGTTGGCCGGATCAATCTTCTCCGGCGTCACTGCGATGACGCTGCTGGCGCCGCTCGCCAAGTTCTTGGCCTGCTGCACCGCGCGACCTTCGTTCCAAAACAGCAATGGGAAAGCTGCTATGAACAAAGCCACACCAAAAAGAGATCCCTTCAGGGACTCTATGATTCGGGCTCCCCAGGATTGACTGGAATGTTCTTGAGTCTCGTCAGACATCGTCATCGCCTCATGTTGTTGTTTTGCTCATCCGTACACGTCATCGTGCGTTCATGACAATTCTGCCCCCACCCACGATTACAATTCCCGTAAGACTTCTTAATCAAAGGGAATTTTAGAATCACACCCCTCCAGCACCACCACAACTGCGACACTCTTCCTATGGTTTTTTACCTTCGCCGCACTACTTTGTGCGGCTTTTTTCAACCCACCAGGAATCCCCCATGAGCGACATCCGCCACGACTACGACCCCGCCGCCATCGAACCGAAATGGCAGGCCTACTGGCTCCAGAACAAGACCTTCAAGACCGGCACCGATCGCTCCAAACCGAAATTCTACGCCCTCGATATGTTCCCCTACCCCTCCGGCAACGGCCTCCACGTCGGCCACCCCGAAGGCTACACCGCCACCGACATCATCTGCCGCTACAAACGCATGAAGGGCTTCAACGTCCTCCACCCCATGGGCTGGGACGCCTTCGGCCTGCCCGCCGAACAATACGCCATCTCCACCGGCACCCACCCCGCCATCACCACCAAGAAGAACTGCGACACCTTCCGCCGCCAGATCCAGTCGCTCGGCTTCTCCTACGACTGGGATAAAGAACTCTCCACCACCGACGTCGGCTACTACAAGTGGACGCAGTGGATCTTCCTCAAGCTCTACGACACCTGGTTCGACGACGCCGCCCAGAAAGGCCGCCCGATCGCCGAGCTACCCATCCCCGCCGAAGTCAGCGCCCAAGGCCCCGCCGCCGTGCGAGACTTCAAGGCCGGCAAACGCCTCGCCTACTTCGCCGGCGCCAAGGTGTGGTTCTGCAAACACTGCAAGACCGTCTGCGCCAACGAAGAAGTCCTCAACGACGGCTCGCACGAGAAGTGCGGCACCAAAAACGTCGCCAAGACCGAGCTGAAACAATGGCAGCTGCGCATCCCCTCCTACGCCGAACGCCTGATCACCGGACTCGAAGGCGTCAACTGGCCCGAAGGCATCAAGGAGCACCAGCGCAACTGGATCGGCCGCTCCTCCGGCGCCGAAGTCGACTTCGCCCTGCAAGGCCGCAGCGACAAGATCCGCGTCTTCACCACCCGCCCCGACACCCTCTTCGGCGCCACCTACATGGTCCTCGCCCCCGAGCATGAACTGGTCGCCAAGATCACCACCGCCGCCCAGCAGGCCGCCGTCGCCGCCTATGTGGAGAAGGCCAAGCACAAGTCCGACCTCGACCGCCAGGAAGGCAAGGAGAAGTCCGGCGTCTTCACCGGCGCCTACGGACTCAACCCGGTCACCGGCGAAGCCATCCCGGTCTGGATCTCCGATTATGTGTTGATGGGCTACGGCACCGGCGCCATCATGGCCGTCCCCGCTCACGACGAACGCGACTTTGCCTTCGCCTTGTCCTTCAACCTGCCGATCAAGTGCATCATCGCGCCCGACGCCAAGGAAGCCGCCTCGGCCAAGGCCGATGTCGATGCCGTCCTCGCCGGCAAAGCCTGCTGGACCGGCAACGGCAAGCTGATCAACTCGAACAACGGCCAGGGCCTCGCCCTCGACGGTCTCGAAGTGAAAGATTCCAAGGCCGCCGCCACCCGCTGGCTCGAAGCCAAAGGCTGCGGCTCCGAGAAGATCAACTACAAGCTCCGCGACTGGCTCTTCTCCCGCCAGCGCTACTGGGGCGAACCCTTCCCGGTCATCCACTTCGAAGACGGCAGCATCGAAACCGTCGATGCCTCCGAACTGCCCGTCGTCCTGCCCGAAGTCGCCAACTTCCTCCCCGCCGACAACGGCGAATCGCCCCTCGCCAACGCCGGCGCCTGGCTCGATTACACCTGCCCCCGCACCGGCCGCAAGGGTCGCCGCGAAACCAACACCATGCCCCAGTGGGCCGGCTCCTGCTGGTACTACCTGCGCTACATCGACGCCTGCAACGGCGACGCCGCCTGGGCCCCGGAGATGGAAAAATACTGGATGCCCGTCGACCTCTACGTCGGCGGCGCCGAACACGCCGTGCTCCACCTGCTCTACTCGCGCTTCTGGCACAAGGTCCTCTTCGACCTCAACCTGGTCTCCACCGACGAGCCCTTCCAGCAGCTCTTCAACCAAGGCATGATCCTCGCCTTCGCCTACGAAGACAAGGTCGGCTCCCTCGTCCCCTCCGATGAAGTCGAAGACAAGGACGGCAAGTACTGGCACAAGACCGATGGCCGCGAGCTCAAGCAGATCGTCGCCAAGATGTCGAAATCGCTGAAGAACGTCGTCACTCCCGACGAGATCGTCAAGGAATACGGCGCCGACTCCCTGCGTCTCTACGAGATGTTCATGGGCGCCCTGCAGGATGCCAAACCCTGGCAGACCTCCGGCGTCGAAGGCGTCTACGGCTTCCTAAAGCGCGTCTGGGCTCTGATCATCGACGCCGAGACCGGCAAGGTCAAGGCCAACATCAAGCCAGGTGTCGAGCTGAGCAAAGAGTCGCGCCGCACCCTTCACTTCACCATCAAGAAAGTCGGCGAAGCCATCGAAGGTTTCGGCTTCAACACTGGCATCTCGCAGATGATGATTCTCCGCAACGAATTCGCCAAGCTCCCCGAGCTGCCGCTCGAAGCGGTCGAAGCCTTCGTCAAGCTGGTCAGCGCCTTCGCTCCGCACATCGGCGAAGAGCTCTGGTCGCGCCTCGGCCACAGCAGCACCCTCGCCTACGAGCCCTGGCCCGTCTACAACGAAGCCTACCTGGTTCTCGATGAAGTCGAGATCCTGGTCCAGCTTGCCGGCAAGCCCCTGGTCAAGCTGATGGCTCCCAGCACCCTTGATGCCGCCGGCCTCGAAGCCTGGGCCCTCGCCCGCCCCGAAGTGATCGAAAAGATCGCCGGCAAGTCGGTCAAGAAAGTCGTCGCCGTCCCCGGCCGTTTGGTGAACATCATCGCCGGCTGAGCGCAGCGGAGTCAGCCATGCACCGCGATTTGGAGAAGAAGCTTTCCGCCCGAGCCCTTGAGCTCGGCAACTCGGGAGAGGGCGCCGCCCTCTCCGAGCTGACTCAGCTTCTGCGCTCCGAATCCGCCGAAGTCCGCCGCATCGCCATATCCGCCATCAGCAAACTCTCAGGCGTCGCGGATCCCGCAAAAGCGGTGTCCGCGGCGCTGCCTCTTTTGCGTGATCCGCACCCTCAGGTCCGCCAGTACGCCATCAAGGCTCTATCGGCTTATGGAACCGCCGCGGAAGCTGCCCGCCACGATCTCGAGGATATCGCCGCCAATCCCACCGAAAAGGACTACAACCGGCGCGATGCCACCAAGGCTCTGACCACCCTCAAAGAAGCGCTGCGCATCGCCGAGGAGCAAGCAGTCCATTGCTGCCAACGCTGCCAAGTGCGGATCAATGCCGACGAATATGCCCGCTCCCGCCGCGCCTTCGACCGCCCCTACTGCGACCGCTGCTTCGACGAGGTCTACCTGCGCCGCCGCAACGAAGACACCCGCATCGAGCTGCACAAGACCATCCAAGCCCGCGATGGCACCTTGGTCCAAAGCCACGGCGAACGCCTGATCGCCGAGTGGCTCAGCCAAAACAGCATCGACTATCGCTACGACGAACGCATCCGCATCCTCCAAGGCTACGCCATCCGCCCCGACTTCTATCTGCCCGAATTTGATCTCTACATCGAGTACTGGGGCATGAACACCGCCGACTACAAGATCGGCATGCTGATGAAGCAAAAACTCTACCAGCAACAAGGCAAGGCCCTGATCTCGCTCTACCCCGAAGATAAAGAACACATCGGCGCCATTCTCAGCGCCAAACTGTTCCGGCGTCACGGAGCGCAGCGGAGTCAGCCCTGAGCTCCCCTCCGGCGCCACGGCGCAGCGGAGTCAGCATCGGCCCCAGCGCCACGCAGCGCAGCGGAGTCAGCCCTGATCCTCAGAAATCATAGACATGCTCGAGCTTGACCTCGGGCCGCTGCAAGCTCAGCAAGACTTCGCTCAGCCGGGCCACCGGGACTTCAAGCACCAGCCTGCGGCTGCCGGGGTGGGTGAGCTGCTCCTGGCTGAGCAGAATGGGCTGCTTTGGCACAAAGCTGTCCGGCGCCAAGATGCTGACCAGGATGACCCCGTGATTACCGGCGATGTCGCGGAAAACCACCCCGTGCCGAGCCAGTCCCAAGGCATGATCGGTAAAGGCCTGGTAGCGCGGCACCGTGCACAGCAGCGAGCCGTCGGCAAAACGCTTCAATTCCTTGATCTCCGGAAACTCCCGGCGAGCCGCTTCCGGCAAGTGATCCAGCACCACCGGCGTGGTCATCTCCTCCACCTCGAAGGCGCTCTCCGAACCCTTCTTGATCAACCAGGCATAGGCCACCTTGATCGCGTATTCGCTGGTCAGGAAATACTTGCGTTCCCACTTGCGGATCTGATTGTCGCCCCGGAAGCCGGTGCCAGTCCAGACCTGCTTCAGGGGCGTCGCGAAATCGAACTTGTACCAGGGATAGATCTTGACGAATTCGACGTAGTCCCGCGCCACCTTCGCCGCCAGCTCGTCCTCCGCCGTCTTGCCGCTGCGGGTGAGTTCGGACAAGCGCCCGACCGTCCGTTCATAGCCGCACATCAGGGTGTATTCGCCGGTGGCGCTGACCCCGATGACGGTGTCCATCAGGTGGTACTCGCCGTTGTAGGGATAGTCCGGTTCGACCCGGGCATAGATCGCGTTGTAGCAGTCCCAGTACTGGCGCAGCTGGCCGAAGAAGGGAAACTGGCTGGGCTGGCGGTCCTTCATGAAGTCGGCGTATTCCTCCGGACCGAAAACCAGGTTCCATTCGGGAATGGTGAGGAAGGTGTTGTCGCCGCGGCGACGCATCTCCACCGGCACGGCACTGGCCTGATCCAGACGGGCGCTTTTCTCCTCGTCGGCAAGGCGCTTCTTCTCGCCGTGGAAATGCAGCGCGAAAAGGGCGCAGACGGCGGCGACGAGGGCTAGGGGGCGGTGGCTCATGGGCGCTCCGTTTTGCTGAAGGCCATCAGCAGGTTGTCGGTGGGATCCTTGTCCTGGGCAAGGCGGAAACCGAGATCCTTGAAGCCCTGCTTCTCGATCATTTCGGCCCATTCGGCGGCGGGACGGAAGCGGCGGAATTCCTGTTCGTTGACGGCCCAAGGAACATCCAGACCGAGGTTGAAGACGGTGTGAACCAGGGAGACGAAGTCATGCATTTGCGGCGTCCGCACATCGTGGTCGCGGAGGATGAAGAGCCCGCCCGGCCGGAGGCTGCGGCGGATCGACTGCAGGAAGGCGTCGAGGCGATCGAGCGGACAGTGATGCAGGCCGATGTAGCAGGTGACGACATCGAGGCTGGCGGGAGCGATCCCATGGCCATCAAGCGGCAGATAGTCAAGCGGGATGAATTCCCCCAGCTTGCCGAACTGGCCGCGCTCCATGATGTCGCCGGGGCCATTGCCGGGGGCGATGTCGTTGCACAGCAGCAGTCGGCCGGTGACCGCGACTTTTTTGCGCAGGACGCTGATGTAGCGGCCGGTGCTGCCGATCTCGAGGTAGCCGTTGATCATCTTGCGCTCGCCAAGGATCTTCAAGGTCTGGCCCGAGATCACGGCCTTCTGCTTTTTCAGGGCCGGCAGGCCGTAGGTCAAGGGCTGCAGGAAGGGCTTGATCTGCGGCAGTTTCGCCTGCACCTGCTGATACACCGCCTGGTCGGTGTCGTGCTGCACCGAGACTTCGCTGAGGAGACGGTGGAACTTGTCCTCCGGAAAGAGGTGGAAGATGTTTTGCAGGAAGAGATAGAAGGCGTCGCTCTGCTTGACGTCGCCAAAGACCTGGCGGAACTCACGGGTGACTTGCGTATTCATCAGACTTTCTCCTGGCTGTAGTATTTGTTCCAAAGGGCGTTGCGGAAGCGGAAATGGGGATCGTAGCGGCGTTTCAGAGCGAAGAGCTCGCGAGCCCGGGGATAGGCGGCGTGAAACTGCTCCGGCGTCGCATGGGGTTCGTAAGGCAGATAGTAGCGACCTCCCTCAGCCAAAGCCGCGTCAATCAATTCGCGGGTCCAGACTCCGACGCGACCGCGTTCGGCGGCGTGGACCTCCTGCTTGTAGTACATGACGAAGGCGAAGACCTCTTCCGGCGCCCAGGCGAGAAGCGAGCCGGGATCGGCGACGGCATGGCGGATCGAGATGTTCATGGTGTTGACGCCGTGGCGCTGGAGGATCTCGCGCAAGCGGACGGTGAAGGCCTCGAAGCGATCGACCGGGATGAAATACTCCTGCAGCACATAGGTCGACTTCTGCCGCGAGCGGGGTTCGAGCTCAGCCACGTCGTAGCTCGCCTCGTAATTGCGCCAGTGCACCTTCTGCTTGAAATGGAGCAGCGGGTCGATGATGAACTCGCGACGCCACTTGCCGAAAGGCGTCTCCGAGATCGCCCAGAGGAGATAGCGCTCGAGCGGGAATGACGAGCGCAGCGGCACAGTCTTCTCCGGCACGGTGACCGGCTTGTCGGTCTCCTCCCAGGTCTGCGAACGCATGCGGGTGTAGAGCGGCGGATAGAGGTCGGCATTGTGGAAGACCGCCTTGGGATTGTCGCGCACCGCACTGCGGAAGAAAGCCAGGTAGTCCGGCACTTCAAGCTTGCGGCTGACCAGGCCGACGCGGCTGTTGGCGACCACGTCAAGCTCGGCTTCGACGATGATGCCGAGGGCGTTGTAGCCGCCGATATTGCCGTAGAAAAGCTCGGCATTGTCGCTCGGCGACGCGTCCTTGACGCTGCCGTCGGCGAGAACCAGACGGATCGAACGCACCGACAGGATCACCGGACCGAGCCCCATGTAACGGCCGTGAGCATTGACGCTGAGGGTGCCGCCGACGGTGAAATTGGCATAGCTCTGCATGATCTTGACAGCACAGCCGTGGGGATCGAGGAAGCGTTGCAGGTCGCACCAGCGCACCCCGGCCTGAACCCTGACGCGCCGCTCAGACGGCGAAAACTGGAGGATTTGATTGAAGCCGCGCAGGTCGAAATGGACGCTGCCGGGGCTGGCGGTCTGACCTCCCATGCTGAAGTGTCCGCCGCCCACTGAGACCGGCCCCTCGCTCTCCCCCAGCATCCGCGAGATCTCGTCGACGCTGACCGGCTTGAGCACCTTCAGAACCTCGACCGGATTGAGGCCGGTGACATCGTTGACGATGGTGGTGCTTCCCTGTCTGTTGGTGTCGACCACCAGATAGTCGAGCTCCTGGCGATCCGGCAGAGCACCGTAGCGATTGTCGCTTTGTTTGCCCTTGCGCAGATACAGAGTGCCGATCACCCAGGCCGGGCCAAGCAGGGGAATGGCAAGCAGAAGCAGCCACCACACCGAGCGCCCGAGATCGTGATAACGCTTCTTCGCCAGGACGAAGAGCGACCAGAGGAAAGGCGGATACAAGATCCAAGTGGCCTTCCAGCCGGCGAGATCGTCGATCAAGACGAATCCGACGACAAACACCGAAATCACCAGCAAGCTGGCGTACCAGAAGTCAGCTCGACTGACTCGGCCGCTAATCGAAAAAAGAAGTTTGAGCAGGGGCATCGTGACTCTCCGAGTTGCTTTGAGGATGCTGCATACTACTCCCGATGCGACTCAAACTAAAATTGATGAAATCAATGACTAAATTTCTTTTAATCGATAAAATCTATAAATTGAAGCTGAATGAAGACACGAATTCGCCCTCTCGCGCCCTTTGTTTTTTCCCGCCTTGGATGTCTCGTCGGCAAAACCCCCAAGGACTCAGCCATGCTCGAACTCAAAGCCGCCACCCGCCTCCGCATCAGCGACAGCCCGATCAAAGGCGTCATCTTCCTCTGCGGCTACCAGGGCCGCGGCGTCGCCCTCTGCCTTTGCGGCTCCCGCAACAGCCCGGTCTTCGTCTTCGATGACGAGGCCAGCGCTTATCACGCCGCCCGCGATTGGTTCGGCGACCAGAACGACGGCTTCATCGAAACTGAAAAGATCGACCTCGCCGCCAAGCCGCCGGAATTGCAGCGCTTCTCCGAGTCGCTCCCCCTCATCCTCGCCGCCCTCTGAAATCATGATCGAACGCCGCCACTACCTCATCCGCGGACGAGTCCAAGGCGTCGGCTACCGAGCCTTCGCCGAACGCAGCGGCCAACACCTCGGCCTCCACGGATGGGTCCGCAACCTCGCTGATGGCGGCGTCGAAGCCGAAGCCCAAGGTCAACCCGACGCCCTCGCCGCCTTCGAAGATTTGCTCCGCCAGGGACCGCCGCTCGGACGAGTCCGCGAACTCGTCATCGAAACCATCGGCCTGCAAGCCGCTGAAACGGGCTTCGCCATCGCTTATTGATCCGGGCACAAAGCCTGCGTTGGTGACCTCGACAATCATCGAAATCGATCAAGGAGAGCGCCATGGATCAGACCCTCGTCATCGCCGAAATCGGCGTCAATCACAACGGCGACATGGTTCTCGCCCGCGACATGCTCGCCGCCGCCGCCGCCGCCGGAGCCGACGTGGTCAAGTTCCAGACCTACAAGGCGGAAGAGGTGATGACCGACAAGACGCCTCTCGCCGGCTACATGAAAGGCGGTGAAAAGAACTTCCTCGAACTCGCCCGCCGCCTCGAACTCTCCTTCGAACAGACCCTCGAGCTGAAGGCCTATGCCGATCGCCTCGGGGTCGAATTCCTCTCCTCGCCCTTCGATGTGCCGTCCTGCCGCTTCCTCGGCACCATCGGGATGAAACGCCTGAAAATCCCCTCCGGCGAAACCGTCAACCCCCTCCTCCTCAAAGCCGCCGCCGCCACCAAGCTGCCGCTCATCGTCTCCACCGGCATGTGCGACCTCGCCGAAGTCAAACGATCGCTCGACTTCCTCCGCCGCCACGACTCCGCCCCCGTCACCCTGCTCCATTGCACCACCCAATACCCCGCCGAACCCAGCCTCAGCAACCTCCGCGCCATGGCCACCCTGGCCCGCGAATGCGGCGTCCCGGTCGGCTACTCCGACCACACCCCGGGCATCGAAATCTCGCTCGCCGCCACCGCCCTCGGCGCCACCGTCATCGAGAAGCATTTTACCATCGACAAAAAGCTCCCCGGCCCCGACCAGGCCGCCTCGCTCGAACCCGATGAACTCCGCGCCCTCTGCCTCGGCGTCCGCTCGATCAACAGCGCCCTCGGCAACGGCCTCAAAAAACCCTTCCCGATCGAACTCGAAGTCGCCAAGGTCGCCCGCAAATCCCTCGTCGCCGCCGGCCCTCTCCCCGCCGGCACCGTCCTCCGCGAAGAACACCTCGGCGCCAAACGCCCCGGCACCGGCATCCCCGCCATGGAACTCGAATCCCTCCTCGGCCGCCGCCTCAAACGCAGCCTCGCCCCCGATGACATGATCTCCTGGGACGACCTTGCCTGAGCTCAATTCTTAATTCTTAACTCTTAATTCTTAATTCTTAATTCACCATGCTTCTCGCCTCCCTCACCATCGCCCGCTCCGACTTCGGCCGGATGGCGCCGTTTTACCAGCGACTGGCCGCCGATCCGCGCTTCGAGCTGCGGCTCGCGCTCGGGGCGGGGCATTGGGATGAAAAACTCGGACGCAGCGGCGACGAAGTGGAGAAGAGCGGCATCGCCATCGATTGGCGCCTGCCGCATGGCGGCAAGTCGCCGAGCCAACAGGCCGCCATCGTCCTCAGCGGCGTCGGTGAATGGCTCGAAGCGCGACGTCCTGACGCCTTGCTCCTCCTTGGCGACCGCTTCGAAATGCTCGCCGCCACCCAGGCCGCGACCCTGGCTAGGGTTCCGGTCATCCACGTCGGCGGCGGCCACCTCACACTCGGGGCCATCGACGAACGCATCCGCCACGCGATCAGCAAACTCGCCGCCGTCCACCTGGTCGCCAGCGACACCTGCGCCCAGCGTGTTGCCGACCTGCATGAAGATCGCTCGCGCATCTTCGTCACCGGCGCCCCCGAGCTCGAAGCCCTTCGCCTGCTGCCCGAAATCAGCCGCGCCGAATTCTTCCGCCGCAGCGGCTTTCCGGAAGGCGATTTCCTCCTCGCCACCATCCACCCGGAAACCCAGGTCGACGCCGCCACCAACCTGCGATATGCCGACGAAGTGCGCGCCTTCGTCAAACACTCGCCGCTGCCGATCCTGATCACCGCTCCCTGCCTCGACCCCGGCCACGAAGCCTTCCTCGAACTCGCCGCCGCCGTGCCCGAGCTTCGCCCCGGCAGCCGCTTCATCCCCAACCTCGGGATGGAGCTCTTCGTCGCCGCTATGCGCCATGCCAAAGCCCTCATCGGCAACTCCTCCTCCGGCATCATCGAGTCCGCCTCCTGCCGCCTCCCGGCGCTCAACCTCGGCGAGCGCCAAAAAGGGCGCGATCGCGCCAGCAACGTCATCGACGCACCCTTCCAGCGACAAGCCATCGAAGAAGGGCTGAAAAGGCTGTTAGACCCGGCTTTCCGAAGCCACTGCCAATCCCTGATCAATCCCTATGGCGACGGCTTCTTCAGCGACCGCGCTCTGCCGCTTCTCAGCGCCCTGCCTCTGCCGCTCGGCATCGACAAAAACTGGTGAATGAAGCGCCAAAGGCTCCAGTCACTAACTTGATCTCAAGCCTCGCCGCATCTGCCAGAGCTGAAATCCGAGCTCAGTCGGAGCTTGCGCCGGATCCGGCTTGAAAGCAGGTCGATGCCTAGGGTGGTGAAGCCGGCGAGGAGGATGAGCAGGGCGGCGCGATCGGGGCGATCGAGAGCGATGTTGTGCTGGATGTAGAAGCCAACGGTACCGACCCCGAGAACCCCGAGGATGGCGGATTCGCGCAGCATCGTCTCCCATCGGTAGAAGAGGAAGGCGAGGATCTGTCCGTAGATGCGCGGCAGCAGGTCATAGACATAGCGGTCGAGGGCGCGGCGGGCGGCGTTGCGCGGCTCCAATGCGGCGCTGGCGTTGGCCATGATGTGGGCCAGCAGGCCGGCGTTGTGGCCGCTGACGGTGAGGATCGCCGGCAGCATCGAGGGCCCCAGGCAGATCATCAGCAGGAAGGCGAGAATGTATTCCGGGATGCAGCGCATCAGCAAGAAGAGGCTCTTGGCGAAGAAACGCAGCGGCCGCGGCGCGGTCTGAGGCAAGGCCAGAGGCAAGAGGATCACCACCAGCAGGCCGCAGAGGACGAGGGAGACCTGGGTGACCAGCAAGGCATTGGCAATTCCTGGTGCTGCTTCCGCAAAAAGCACCTGCTTGAGCCAGGGCCCCATCGCCGTCCACTCGCCGCGCTGCAAGGGAAGCGGCACCAGCTCGCCGAGGAAGCGGGTCAAATTGCTCCACGACAGCGACGAGCTCCAGTCGATCCATAGAAAGGCGGCGACAATCCACAGGGGGATCAGATTCGGACGGATCCACAGGCGATGTGTGGCGACGAGAGCCAGCAGCAGGTAGAAGAGCGCCGCGGCGGCGGCGTATTCGCTGTCGCCGAAGGCGTCCTTGAGATGGTAGCCGAGGGTGGGGATGCCGACGAAGCCGAGCACCACCGAGGCGCGCAGGGCGCATTCGAAACGGTAGGCGGTGTAGGCGCGTCCGGCGTTCCACGCCATCGGCAACAGGACGTAGAAGATCCGCCCCGGCCCTGATTGCATGGGCAGGCTCTGCAGGGGCCTGGTGTCGGCTTCTTCGAGAATCTCGCTGTAGACCTTGGCGAAGATGGCGGTGAAAGGCAGGGCGATGGCGAAGAGTGCGCAGACCTGGCTGGTGCTGCCGAGGAGAGGTCCGAGAAGAAGGACCCAGAAGAGCTCGTGGACCGAGCGGATCAAGGCCAGGGGGGCACGCACCCAGGGGCGATGGTAATGGAAAGCGAGAAGCAGGCCGGCGAGAGCGCCGAGAGCGGTGGCGGCAAAGGCGAAAGCGAGGGTGTGCGCGAGGCCGCGGAGAATCGCCGGATCGGGACGGCCGTCATGCCAGAGAAGGCTCCAGTCAGGATGAAGCAGGCCGTCGCCAACGCGCGCCAGCATCGCGGCCGGATCGGTATGGCCGAGCTCGAGATCGCAGCAGCAAAGCGCGGCGATCGCAACGGCGGCGAAGATCAGGGAGGCGCGGAGCATTTATTCCGGCCGGTAGAGTTCGATCAAGGCGGCGTCGCCGACTTGGCTGGCGGGAAGGTCGAAGAAGAGTTGGCCGTGGCGCAGGGCGATCAGGCGGCTGGCGTGGCGGCGGGCGAGTTCGACCGAGTGGAGCGACACGAGCAGGGTCGCCGAGCTCGCAAAAAGACGCTGGAGGCAGATCTCGGCCAAGGCGGGGTCGAGAGCGCTCACCGGTTCGTCGGCGAGGATCAGCGGCGCCGCTCGATGCAAGGCGCGGGCGAGAGCGACGCGCTGCTGCTGGCCCCCGGAGAGTTCGCCGACGCGACTGCGGATCTTGTCTTCCAGCCTCAAATCCTTCAGCAAGTAGCTGATCTCGGCGAGGTCCTGGGGATGCGGCCAGACCAGATTGCGCAGGTTGCGCCAGAGAGAGTGTCGATCAAGCCTGGCGGCGTGGACGTTAGCGAAGGAGGAGAGCGGGGGCACGAGAGCCAGGTCCTGCGGCATCCAGGCGGCCTCGGGAAATTGCTTAGCCAGATGGCGCAGAAGGGTCGACTTGCCGGCTCCGGAAGGGCCGATCAGGCCGATCTTCTCACCCGGGGCGACAGACAGCGAAAGCTCCCGGATCACCGGGAGCTCGCCGTAGCTGAGATTGAGTTGATCGAGGCGGATCATGGGAAGCGGGAGACCGGACCGGAAGGATGCCTGCGGCCCGGGGTCCCGTCACTTATCCATCAGGCCGAGACCTTCCGCGGTGCTGCGGATGCTCTCATAGTCCTCGTTCCGGGCCGGGATGAAGCCCGAGCGCTTGAGCTTGCCGAGCAGCTCGGGATCCTTCAGCGAGATGAGAATTTTGGTCAGCTTGTCGGTGGTTCCGGCGCCGAAGTCCTGGTCGAGCTCGGGGTGCACGGTCCAGTTGTAGTCGACATAGCTCGGCGACGTCCAGATCCTCTTGACCTTGCTGGCGTCAGCCTTGCCTTCCTTGACCCATTTGTCCCAGTTCTTGAAGTTGACCGCGCCGACTTCATAGGCGCCGGACATGACGGCTTCGATGGTCTTGTCATGGCTGCCGGAGAAGCCGACCTTGGGGAAGAGATCGGCTGGCTTCTTGCCGAGGTGCCTGGAGATGAAGAATTCGGGCATCAGCCGACCGGAGGTGGAGGACTCGGCGCCGAAGGTGAAGCTCTTGCCGGCGATGGCAACGGGGAACTCGGCGCTTTCGCTCAGGCCGGTGGAGCTGTTGGCGATGAGATAGGTCTTGAAGGCGGCGTCCTCGACGCCCTGGGCTATGGCGCGGGCGCCGGGGACGCGCTTGACGCATTGGACATGAGTCAGGCCGCCGAACCAGGCGAGGTGGCATTCCTTGTTCTTGAGCGCCGAAACCGAGGCGGCATAGTCGTTGACCGGAGCATATTCGACCTTGATGCCGAGCTCGGCGGAAAGGGTTTTGGCCAACGCCTCGAAGCCGTCTTTCATGTCCTTGGAGCTGGAATCGGGGATGGCGGTGAACTTAAGGATCTTGGCGACGGCGGGCGGCGGCGTGCCAGCGGCGCTCTGGGCGGGCTCTTCGGCTTTTTTGCAGCCGAGGGCGATGGAGACGAGGGAGACGAGGACGGCGGCGAAACGTTTTCGGATGTTCATGACAGGATTTCCTTGGTGATTGTTTTTAGGAGTGAAGGGCTTGAACTTGCAGGTCTTTGCCAACTTGGCAAGCGGAGGTCGCAAGGTCACGTGCTGATGAGTGCGGCGATCTGCGCGGCGGCCTTGGGGACATCGACGCTGTCGACTTCGAGGATGACCGTGCCGGGCGTATGGGCATAACAACGGTCGTACCAGTTGACCAGGATGTCGGCGCTGAATTCATCATAGCGGCCGGCATCGATGAGTGAAACCCACAAGGCCACCTTGTCAGCCCCGACATGGCGAGTGAGCAGCGCCACCTTGTCGCGCACGGCGGCGACCTGGATCGGATCGCCATTATGGAAGTATTCGCGGCGGATGCGGGCGACGCGGACCTCGAGTGAGCCATTGACCAAGATCTGCGGGGCGCTGACCCGCGCCTGCCAGAGAGCAGGAGGGATCTGCAAGGAACCGATCTTGCGCGACTCGCTTTCGCAGAGATAGACCGGGAAGCTGCCGTCGCCGCGGCGGAAACGCATCAGCTGCAGAAACAGCGCCTCCTCGAAACGCGCCTGCTTCGGCTCGTGGCGGCCAGGGAAGCGGACCCGTCCGAAGACGCTCGAGGCATGGGCCGCAGCGGCTTCGAAATCGATCTGCGGGACCGAAGAATGCGTCCGCCGCAATTCTTCGAGAATGGCGGTCTTGCCGCAGCCGGTGAGGCCGTCGAGACAGAGGAATGACCAGGCTTGTTGGTAGAGCGCGGCATGGACGCGGCGCCGCCAATCCTTCTGGCCGCCGACGAGCTGACGCACCTCGAGGCCGGCGAGGCGAAGCTGATGGGTGCTGAAGCGCGAGCGTCCGCCGCCGCGCCAGCAGTACAGGGCGACGGGGCGGCCGGCGGCGAGTTTTGCCGCTTCCGCCAGGAAGCGCTCCTTCTTCTTCTCCCAGAAATAGAGGGCGACCTGGACCGCGAGCTCTTGCGACTGCTGCTTGTAAAGGAGGCCGACGGCGTGGCGTTCGTCGTTGTCGAGCACCGGCAAGTTGACCGCGTCGGGCAGGCCGTCGAGGGCGAATTCCTTCGGCGATCGGACGTCGAGGAGCAGAGCCGGCCCGCCGGCTTCGTAGAGGCCGCGGCAAAGTCCGTCCTGGAGCTCCGCCTGGCCGATGTTCGGCACCCGCGGCGCCACTTGATCCAGGGTTTCTTGCGGCAGGCGCAGATCCTTGAACTCCAGGATGAGCCGCTGCAGTTCCTGGCGCTGGTCCGAAGTGAAGTCTGGCATGCTGTTCTCGCGAAAGGGGCTGGGAGTTCTGAACGGCGGCGAATATAGTGCGGGACACGCAAATCCCGAAGCCAGGAGAATTTTATGTCCGAAGCCCGACTCACTTCCCTTTCGCATGGCGGCGGCTGCGGCTGCAAGATCGCCCCGGCGGTGCTGCAGGAAATTCTCGCCGGCAAGGTCGGAAGCTGCCTGCCTTTGCCGAAGGAACTGCTTGTCGGCATCGAAACCGCCGATGACGCCGCGGTTTACCAGATCAACGAAACTCAGGCGATCGTCGCCACCACCGACTTCTTCATGCCGATCGTCGACGATCCCTTCGACTTCGGTCGCATCGCCGCGACCAACGCGATTTCCGACGTCTACGCCATGGGCGGCACGCCGCTCTTCGCCCTCGCCCTCGTCGGCATGCCGGTGGCCAAGCTTTCGATGGAAACCATCCGCAAGATCCTGGAAGGCGGCGAAAGCGTCTGCACCGCCGCCGGCATTCCGGTCGCCGGAGGCCACACCATCGACTCCTTGGAGCCGATCTACGGCCTCGTCGCCATCGGCCTGGTCGACCCGCGCAACCTGAAGAAGAACTCCGGCGGCAAGGCCGGCGATTTCCTCGTCCTTGGCAAGCCGCTCGGTGTCGGCATTCAATCGGCGGCTTTGAAAAAAGGCCTGCTCGACGAAGCCGGTTACGCCTCGATGATCGCCAGCACCACCAAGCTCAACACTCCCGGCCGCAAACTCGGCGCCATCGTCGGCGTCGGCGGCCTCACCGACATCACCGGTTTCGGCTTGCTTGGTCACCTCCTTGAGATCTGCCGCGGCTCCGGCCTTGCGGCTGAGATCAAGTGGTCTGCTGTGCCCCTGCTACCAGGTGTGCCCGAGCTGTGCCAAGCTGGTTGCGTCACCGGCGCCTCGGCCCGCAACTGGACCAGCTACGGCACCGATGTGCGCCTGCCGCAAGATTTCCCGGAATGGCAGAAGCAGATCCTCTGCGACCCCCAGACCTCCGGCGGCCTCCTGGTGAGCTGCTCCGCCGAATCTCTGGCTGAGGTTGAAGCGCTGTTCCGCGCCGAAGGCTTTGCCCCGGCGGTGATTGGGAAGCTGGTTGAGGGAAAGGCGGAAGTGCGGGTGGGGTGATGGAATCTGACGAAGAAACTATGCTTTGGGAATGTCAGTGGTGCGGCCTGCACACCCAAGTTCCCAAGAGAAGCATTGTTCATTACAATTGCTCAGGGTGCAATCGAGAGAGTGGTGGATTGGTTGATTTCGTCCATGAATTTCATTATGATCCAGAGGACATCGTTGAAGTGGTAGTCAAAATCACGCTCGGACAACAGAAAAAGCCTCTTGTGGCAGCGGGAGTTATTCGCAAAATTTTCTCCGAGTTTTCTCAGGTCAGTATCGCCTCTATTGCCGTTCAACTTGAAAACGAGGGCGAGATCCAATCAAGGCCCAGGATGCAATCTCTTGCCAAGGAGCTACAACGCTTGTGTAGTGAAAATGGCCTGAATGCTGTGATTGAGAGAAATAGTCATTGAAACCAGAAACCAGAATCAAATGAACTGACTCAACCAGAGGCAATCAATGATCACCAATCGCTCATTCTTGGTCTTCCCCGGGATTCCGCTCATCCTCTTGCCTTGGGTCCTAGCCTGGTTGCTTCGGCAGATTGCACCTGAACTGCCGGTCTGGGGCAGTCCTTGGACTTACTACATGATGATGGCGATCTTCGTCGTAGCTGCGGTTTTTTGCGGTTATTCCGATGAAGTTGAGCGCCGTTTTCGCTTCCCGGCTGCGACCATCACTCATTCGGTCTGGGGGGCTTTGTCTCGTTCTCGCGGCAAGGAGTATTGGTGTGGAGAACGTCATCATCCTGAGCTTGGATCGATGAGATTCACTTTTAGGGGGGCAGCGGAGCCTAAGGACGCGCAGTTTGCCAGCTTGAATGACGCATGGGAGAAACTTACGGAAGTCGATGGCCGAGTGAAAGCTCACCCCGAGTATCGCGGCGAGAAGCTTCTTGGGCTGTATGTGAGTCTGGAGTCCTGGTCACCGGATTACGACTTGGGATTGACCGTGAATTTCGAAGAGGACGGGAGTCTGGGCTTGTTCCGCTTTCATGAGTATTTGTCCTAGGCAGGCTGGATCACATGTTCACCAAGCGCTCACTCCTCGTTCCCCTGTCGCCCCTGTCGAGGACGTCTGTTTGACATTCTCGCCCGGCAGAGGAAACTGCAGGAAGAAGATCCACCAACCCCAAGTCCATCATGCCCTTCTCTGAATTCCCTCTTGATCCCAAGCTGCTGACGACGATTGCGGCTGCGGGCTTCAGCGAACCTCGACCGGTGCAGGCTGCGGCGATACCGCCGATCCTGGCGGGAAGCGACCTGCTGGTGGCGGCCAAGACCGGGTCAGGGAAGACCGCGGCATTCGTCCTGCCGATGCTGCAAAGGCTGATCAAAGCTCCTCGCAGCCAGCTCCTCATCCTGGTGCCGACCCGTGAACTGGCGGCGCAGGTGAGCGAAGTCTGCCTGAAGCTGCGCGGGAGCAAGCTGCCCGCGCTGCGTTTCGCCCGACTGGTCGGCGGTGAATCGGCGAACACCCAGGCGGTGCAGCTCAAGGCCGGACCGAAGATCGTCGTCGCGACTCCCGGGCGTCTGCTCGATCACGTGCGCGAGGGCCAGCTGGACCTGAAGAAGTTCGACCATCTCGTTCTCGACGAAGCGGACCGGATGCTTGAGCTGGGCTTTCGCGATCAGCTCGAGGCGATCCGCGGCGGCTTCGCGGCCAAGCCGCAGACGGTCTTTCTCTCCGCCACCCTGCCGAAGCAGATCGAGGCGATGGCGAAGGTCTGGCTGAAGTCGCCTTTGCGCCTGGATCTGGACGAGCCGGAATCGGCAGCGCCGGAGATCGCGCAGGAATTCATCGTCTGCGGCCGCAAGGAGCGCGGCGACCTGGTGACGAAAGCCTTGCTGGCCGAAGCCGGCCAGGCCCTGGTCTTCGTCCGCACCCGCAACAACTGCGAGATCGTCGCCGAACGGCTGAACAAAGGCGGCCTGGCGGTGCGTGCGATCCACGGCGAGATGTTCCAGAAAGACCGCAATAAGGCACTGGCGGAGTTCCGCAGCGGCAAGTGCCGGATCCTCGTCGCCACCGCCTTGGCGGCGCGAGGCCTCGACATTCCCGGCGTCGCCTTGGTGTGCAATTACGACCTGCCGGAGCAGCCGCAGGACTACATCCACCAGATCGGCCGCACCGGACGCTCCGGGCGCTCCGGCCGGGCGATGAGCTTCTACGATCCGGAAGACGCCGAAGAAGGTCCCCGCCACGCCGCGATCGCGGCGATGCTGGAGAAAGGACGCCGGCCGGACTGATCCGCTCAGCGCGCCTTCTCCGCCCAGTCCAGCGCTTGGCGGAGCTCGTCGCGGCCGCGGCAATCGGGCAAGGCGTCGAGGCGGCGGCGGACTTCCGCGGCGCTGAAGCAGCCTTCGCGGCGGCCGCGCAGATATTCGGCAAAAGCGGCGGCGGCGATCGCCAATTCAAAGGCACGGTCGGGACAGCTCCGCCTGGCGTCGAGCGGGAAGGATTCCTGGCGCAGCCGGGATTCGCCGGCGGCCTTCCAGCCGAGGCGGATGTTGAGGATTTCGTCGCGAAGCTCCTCCCTGACGTCCAGGGAACGCGACTCGGCCGTTTCAAGGTCGCTGGGCAGGCGCTTTGCGCCGGGAGCCGCGCCGCTGGCCAGCTCCAGCTCATAAAGTGCCGTCACCTCTTCTCCGGCGGCGAGGTCTCCGGCGTCCTTGCCGGCATCGTCGAAATCGCCGTCGCGCATCTGCCGGTCGGAGTAGCCTACCAGTCGCCAGGAGCGGACTCGCTCCGGATTGAACTCGACCTGGAGGCGGACGTCATCGGCGACCGGAATGAGCGAGCCGCCGGCCATTTTCAAGGCCAGGCGCGCCGCTTCGTCGCTGCGGTCGAGGTGGAAGTAGGAGCCGTTGCCCGCGCCGGCGACCTTCTCCATCATCGCATCGTTGAGATTGCCGGAGCCGACGCCGAGGACGCTGAGGTAGATGCCCTCTCCTCGTTCGCGGCCGATCAGTCTGAGGAGCTCCTGATCGCTGCTCGGGCCGACATTGAAGTCGCCGTCGGTGGCGATGACGACGCGGCGGGCTTCGTTGCTGCGGCTTTCGCGGCGGGCCAGGTCGTAGGCCTGCTGCAGGGCGGCGGCGCCGGCGGTCGAGCCTCGGGCCCGGAGGGACTCGAGGCGGGAGACGAGTTCGCGGCGGCCGCGCGGGTCGCAGGGAACGGCGCGGCAGAGCTCCTCGACTCCGTCGCTGTAGGTGAGCAGGCTGATCCGGCTTTCCGGGCCGAGCCGCTCGACCAGTTCGCGGGTGCAGCGCTTGACCAGTTCGAGGCGCTCGCCGGCCATGCTGCCGGAGACGTCGACGAGGAGGACCAGATGCCTGGGCGCCGCGGCTTCGGCCTCGCTCGCCTTGAGATGGATCCGAAGCAGCGAGGTGCGGCGGTCCCAGGGGCAATCGACCAGCTGGTGATCGAGGGCGACGCCTTGCGCCGGCGCGGCGTAGTCGTAGCGGAAGTAATTGATGAACTCCTCGCTTCGCACCGCGTCCGGCGGCGGCAGGCGTCCGGCTTCGAGGAGGCGGCGGCAGTAGGTGAAGGAGGCGCTGTCGACATCGACCGAGAAGGTGCTCGTCCGGACCTGGCTGGCGGCCTGGAAACGGCTGTCATCGAGGGCGAGATGGCGGTCGCCGCTTTTCACCGAGGCGATGCAGCGCAGTTCCGCGCTGCGCTGGGCGCTATGCTGGCCGCAGGAGGCGACGGAGAGGACTAGGGCGAGGCAGGGAGGGAGGATCTTCATGGGTCGTGTTCCTAGGTTGCTTGTCGGGGGCTTCCCTGTCTGAATCGCCCCGAAAGCCCGGAAGGTTCAGCGGACCGAAGAAATTCCCGTAAATTCCGCGACAGGACGCGATCAATCCCCGCCGATCCACAGCTTCTCGCAGGCATCGGCCATGCGCTCCACCGAGAAGAGCTCCTGGATGCGTCCGCGCCCCTGAACGCCGAGGCGACGGCGCAGGCCGGCATCGCGGGCGAGGCGAAGCAGCGAGGCCGCCAGGGCGGCGGCATCGCCAGGGGGGCTGAGAAGCGCATCGAGCCCATCGCGGATCATTTCCGGATCCCCCGCAATCGCGACCGGCAGTCCGGCCGCCATCGCCTCCTGAAAGGCTTCGACCTCACCTTCCGACTCCTCCTCTCCGGCGACAGCGACGAACAGATCGAGGCCGGTGTGGAAGGCAGCGAGGTCACAGACTTCGCCAAGCCAGACGACGGGCAGAGACGCCTCGGCGGCGAGCCGCAGCAAGGCCGAGGCCTCCGGCTCGAGACAGCCGCCCGCCAGGCGCAGCTCGAAGGGAGGCAGCTGCTCCTTCGCCAGGGCCAGAGCGGCAAAGCATGCCGCGAGGCGACGCTGCGGCTGGCGACGCAAAGAGGCACCGATGACGAGGATCGGCGGCGCCTCGCGAAGGACGGCAGGCCGCAGGGGCAAAGGTATGCCATGAGGGATGATCCGCGCCTCAATGCCGAAGCTCCGGCGCGCCTCGGATGCGGCGCGGCGCTCGCTGCAGACGATGCCGCTGAGTCGCCGGGCGTAGTCTTGCGGCGTGCGCAAGCTATGGCCGGAGCGGGGCTGCTCGAACTCGCGGAGGAGCGGGCCGAGGGCGGCGCTTCCGGAGCAGAAATCCCAGACCGGGCAGCGCAGCAGGACATCGGCAAGAAGGCATTTGGCGGCGGCGAGGGCATCCCAGAAGACCAGCGCCTGGGGCGGCCGCTGCCGCAGTTCCGACAGGAGCGGGGCGAGGGCTTCGTGCAGCTCCTGCTCCCTGAGATCGAGATTTTCGACCTCCGAGCCTCCTGCCCGGAGCTGCAAAGTGCCCGGGCTGGGGAATTCCGGCGTCTCCTGAAGAGTGAAGAGACGGAGCCGGCGGCCTCGCGTAGCGAATTGCCGCACGAGGCGGCGGAGCGAGGCCTGGCCGTCGCCGGCGAAGCTGTCGGTGACGATGAAGATCCCCTCCCCCCGGCTGCCCTCCTCGGCGAGGATCTGACGGAACAAGAGATCATGGCGCAGGCCCATGGTGCTGGCGGTGAAAGGCTGCAGCAGGGAGCTTGGGCAGCTGGGACGTCCGAGGACGGCGCCGCGCAAGCCCTTGGCGAAGGCGTCGAGGAACTCGTCCTCTGCGGCGGGGGAATCGGGCAGGGGAAGGAAGCGGAGGGCCGCGGTCGCGGGGAGATCCTCCTCGCCGCCGCAGGCGCTGGCGACCACCGGGCGCCCGGCGAAGAGCGCCTCGAGCTGGGCCAGGCTGAGGCCTTCGTGATCGCTGCACGAGACCAGGGCGTCGGCGGCGTGAAGCCATTCCGGCACCTGTTCCGGGGTCAGCGACCCCGGCAGGTGCAGCCGTGCGGCGAGACCGCAGCGGCGGGCCGCTTCTTTCAGCGCCTCGGTGCAGACCTGGGCTTCAGGAAGGCGTTCGTTCGCCTCGCCGGCGACGGCGATGTGGACGGCGATGCCGGTGCCGAGCAGGGCTTCAAGGCGGCTGGCGATCTCCGGCAGGCGTTCGAGGCGTTTCTGAGGCTGGGGATTGGCGAGGGCGAGCAGCAGGATGTCGCGCTGATGCAAGCCGAGGTCGGCACGAAGCGCCGCGGCGTGGTTGGCGAGGGTAGGGTTGAGGCGCAGAGGCTGCGGCCGGACTCCGTTCCAGACGCAGCGCCAAGGCAGCGGCGCAGGGCAGGCGTCGATCTCGGCGCCGATCTGGCGCGAACAGGCGATGGCCAAGCGCAAGATGCCGGGCTCGAGGCTGTCGAGGCCTGCCGGCCAGGCGCGGCGCCGCTTGTGGAGGGTGCTGACCACGGGGATGCCGCTGGCGGCGAGCTGACGCAGTTCGGCGGCGTCGAGAAGGTGTGCATGCACCAGGTCGGCGCCTCGAACCAATGCGGTCTCCAGTCCGCGGGCGAGGGCAGGACCGCGGCCGAGCGAAGCGAGATCGAGCAGGCCGGGAGGGCGGGGGAACTCCAGCAGTCCGGGTCGTCCGATGGCTACCAGGCGGGAGCTCCACCCCAGGGAGGCGAGCTCCTGATGGAGCTCCAGGGTGATGCGCTCCGCGCCGCCCTGCTGCAGGCTGGTGATCAGCTGGATCAGACGCGGCTGGAGCGACAGGCAGGCATCAAGACGGGAGCTGTGCAGCCAGCGCCATTTCCCCGGCGGCCGGCGCAGCCAGGAGGGGCCACCGCCGCCTTCCTGCCACTCCTTCACCGCCGCCGGCGACAGCCAGTGCACCGGGGCTTCCGGCGCGTCGACGCCCTCCTCGAGCCGGGCCAGGTCGCCGCCGCAGAAGCGGAAGCAGTCCTCCCATTCAGGCTGCAACGCGCCCTGCTCGTCGCAATTGGCGCCGCATAGCAGAAGAGCCTTGTCGCTGATCTCCTGCCAGGGGCGCCAGGATTGCCTG
Organism: Verrucomicrobiota bacterium; assembly: GCA_039798785.1. Lineage (GTDB taxonomy): Bacteria > Verrucomicrobiota > Lentisphaeria > Lentisphaerales > Lentisphaeraceae > CAMCSH01. The sequence continues at coordinate 51,990 of JBDKFG010000014.1, forward strand.
AGCAGGGCCCCGGCGCTGAGGATCAGCACGGCCTCGCCGGGCGGCACCGCAAGCATCGCCTGGCTCAAATCCGCGCAGATACGCGGCGCCTCCAGCCCGAGAAAGCGGACCTGGCGGCGCGTCCGCTCGGCCAGAAAGCCGCTGCCGTGGATGAGTGTGAACATGGATCGGACCGGGGTTGCTCCTCCAGAGCTTAGCGCCGCATCAGGGGCCGCACTAGAGGCGGGAGGAGAGGAAACGGGAAGAAATTACGGCGCATGGCTCCGGCTGTGCTGAGGTAGACGCAGCTTCCCTGTCAGACCGCTTCGCCGGGGAGAACCATGCCCTGCTCGCGGAGATAGGCGGGGAGCTTGACCAGCACCTTTTCGACGTCCGGATAATGGCGCATGCCGATGATCTTGGCGGCGCTGTCATTGAAGAGGTCGGGCTCTTCCCGGAGGTCGCAGAGCCCCAGGACCTTGCCGGAGTTCCGGGCGCAACGGACCAGTGCGGTGAGGCGCCGGTGGTTCTGCGGCGGATCCTGGGCGAGGAAGCTGTTGATGTCCATGTGGTACTCAATGGCGGAGGCGAGGTCGGCATCGAGATCCCAGAAATGGGCGACCAGCCCGCCGGCTCGCGATTCGAAGCGCGGAACGATGTCGCGGAAGAGACCGGCCGAGAAGGGGATGTCGAGCTTGCCGGGAAGAGCATAGTGGAGAGCGATCTGACGGAGCAGGGCGAGGGCGCCGACGTTGTGCAGGAGACCGGCCATGTAGGCGCGATTGTCGTCACCGTAGAAACGCTGCGACAGGAAACGGCAGATGCGGGCGACGGCATGAGACTCCTCGATGTAGTCGCTGGCGACCTTGGCAAAGAGCGGATGATCCGGTATGGCGGAACGCGCGGTGTTGAGAAAAAGGATGCCTTGGATGACTTCCTTGCCGAGGCGCGGCAGGGCCGCATTGAGGTTGGTGATCTTGATGCCGCGGGAAAAGCTGGCGGAGTTGGCAGCGGAGAGGAAGGAGCCGGCGAGCGAAGGGGAGTCCTGCACCAGCTCGGCGATCTCGCGCAAGTCATAGTCGTCGCCGGAGTTCAGGATATTGTTGATATGAAGCACGTTACCAGGAAGCTCCATGATTTCGAAACGGTTTTCCTTGAGAGAGAGTTCAAGCTCTTCGATCAGGACAGTGTTGGTCACGGGCTCGAATTCGGCGCCGCTGACATGAGCGTTCGGGAGAGAATTCTCCCACCACAGGCCGATGTTGGGCTGGGTTTCCTGGCGGAAAGGCGCCCGGGATTGCTGCTTGACCACGGGGGGACTCTTGGGTTCAAGACCGAATAATGATCGGAGGTAGTCAAGCAAAGACATAGGAGTCTCCTCGGGGATTGAGCCATTGTATCATCTTTTTCCCGCAAATAGCAAGAAAAAATCTGGATTTCAGCGAAGAAGCTGTGTAGACTGGAATCATCCCGGAGACAGTCCATGAGCTTTCCCCTTCCCGCCCTCGGTTCTGGCGTCAGGATCCTATCGGCCCCACGCTACGAAGCCGAGAATTCCGCACCCCATCTCCATCGCTTCGTCTTCAGCTATTCGGTGCGGATCATCAACGAGCTCGACTGTGACATCACCCTGCGCAGCCGCCACTGGCTGATCGTCAATGCCGACGGCCAGGAGCGGGAAGTCCGCGGCGCCGGGGTCATCGGCATCCAGCCTAAGATCCCTTCCGGCAAGGAATTCTCCTACGAATCCTTCTCGGTTCTCGACACGCCCTTCGGAACCATGGAAGGAGCCTATCTGTTCGAGCGCGACGACGGCGACCTGCTGCACGTGGCTATTCCGCGCTTCTACCTCCACGCCCCGCAAGCGCAGGGCGGCTGACTGGTTTTTTTGCGCAAGCCGAATAACTTCTGCGTCGCAAACAGAAGGCGACGCGACTCCATGAACCTGCAAATCCTCAAGAGCAAGATCCATAAAGCGGTGATCACCCAGGCCGACCTCCACTACGAAGGGAGCCTGGGCATCGACCAGGACATCATGGACATGATCGGCCTCTTCCCTTACGAGAAGATCCTCGTCACCAACATCAACAACGGCAACCGCATCGAGACCTACGCCATACCGGCGGAAAGGGGTTCTCGCTGCTTCCTGCTCAACGGCGCCGCCGCCCGCAAGGGATCGGTCGGCGACCGCATCATCATCATGTCCTTCGCCTCGATGAGTCCAGAAGAGGCCCGCGGCCACCAGCCCAGGGTGGTGGTCCTGAATGAGCGCAACGGGGTGGAGATGACCAAGGGTCCGGTCATCCTGCCATGATGAATCCCGACTGGCTTGACCGGCTCGAGCGTCGTTTCGGCCAATATGCGATCAGCAATCTCGCCGGCAAGCTGCTGATGATCAAAGTGCTGGTCTGGGTGATGGTGCTCTTGCGCGGCGACGGCCTCCTGGTCCAGCTCTACCAGGAAGCCAACTCCCTCGGCCTCGGGCTGGCCGGCTCCTGGCTGATCAATGTCATCGCCCCCCCGGGCAGCTCGAGCATGGAAGTGATGGACCTTTTCTGGTCGGCCCTGTGCAACGTCGTCTTCCTATTCAGCTTCAGCCGCATCCTCGAAGAGCACATCGGCACCTTCCGTTTCAACCTCCTGATCGGCGTCTACTTCTTCCTCCAGGGGATACTCACCCACTACGCCCTGCTCCCGCCCGACGATGGCGCCCCGGCCTTCTACTTCTTGGAATCGCTGCGCTTCAACTTCATCTTCATCTGCGTCGGCATCCTCCTGCCTGAGATGATCATCCACGTCTTCTTCGTCATCCCGGTGCGCGCCAGGATCCTGGCCATCCTCAGCGTCCTCCTCTCCTTCGGTCTCGCCGCCGGCATTCTCGCCCTCGGCGGCCACTGGAGCGCCGCCTTGTGGATCGCCAGCCCGGCGGTCTACTCCCTGGCCTTCCTCGGGCTGCCGCGAGTCCTGGACCGCGCCAAGCACAAGGCCCGGCGCCTCGCCTTCGACAAGAAAGCCGCCACCGCCGCCGACAAGGCCGGCCACTTCCATCGCTGCAGCATCTGCGGCATCACCGACAACGATGATCGCGACACCTTCTTCCGCGTCGGCAGCGACGGACAGGACTATTGCGAGAAACACCTGCGTTGAGCCCTGAACCGCTTCAAAGCCAGGAAGTCAGTGACATGAAGAGAAGCCCCCCCCGCCGCCCCACCCTTCCAGATGGCCTCGTCCGCCCGACCCGGACATCCCCGCCGATGAAGGACGCCCAGGCAAGCGCTTCGGAAGCCGATCTCGGCCGCTATCTCAATCCCGAGATCGCCGCCGCCATCGCCAGCCTCGACTTGCAAGCACTCGCCATCGTCGAAGGCTTCATGGCCGGGCGCCACCGCTCCCCCTTCCACGGCTTCAGCACCTCCTTCAGCGAGCACCGCCGCTATGAGGAGAACGATCCGGTCAAGGACATCGACTGGAAGGTCTACGCCCGCACCGAGAAGCATTTCGTCCGCAAGTACGAAGCCGAAACCACCCTCGAATGCATGCTGATGGTCGACGTCTCCTCGTCGATGTCCTGGCGGGCGCCGGGCGCCACCCTGGGCAAGCTCGACTACGCCATCATGCTCGCCGCCGCGATGGGACTGCTGCTGCAGCGCCAGCAGGACCAGATGGGCCTGGTCGCCTTCGACGACGACATCCGCTCCTGGCTGAAGCCGGGCTCGCGGCGGACCCATCTGATGTCGCTGCTCAGCACCGTCCTCGGCGCCAGCACCGGCCGTCCCACCTCCTTCGCCAAAACCCTGCCCGAGGCCGCCGCCCTGATCCGCCACCGCGGCCTGGTCATCCTCCTCACCGACTTCCTCGGCGACGGCGACGCCGCGATCGACGCCCTCGCCACCCTGCGCGCCCGCAAGCACGAAGTGCTGGCCTTCCATCTCGTCGACAAGTCCGAGCTCGAGCTTCCCTGGGACCATCTCTGCGAATTCGAAGATCCGGAAACGCCCGGCGACAAGCTCGTCCTGCATCCCGACTCTGTGCGCGCCGCCTACCGCAAGGAGTTCGACGCCTTCTGCGCCGGGATCGACGAGCGCTGCGCCGCCAACCGCATCAGCCTCTGTCGCATCTCCACCGCCGACCCCTTCGACAAGGCCCTGCGCGAATTCATCGTCAAACGCAGCAAGACCTGAAGCCGATTTCCTCGCGGCAGACTGGCCATTCGGTGACTTCGGGATAGTGTTGAAGGCGCGTCACCTGTACAACCCCTCGCGGAGCCCTTCGTCTTGGATCAATTCTACAAGCTTGTCCATGCCATGATGGAGGGGGATAAGGCCGTCTTGTCTGATCCCCGTCTGGCTCTTGTCATCTGCCTGATTCTCGCCCTCTTCATGATTCTCGAAAACGGCTTTCTCCCGACCGCCTTCCTCCCCGGAGACAGCCTCCTGATCCTCACCGGCTACCTGGTCTACAAGGATGTCCTGGTCTGGTGGATCGTCATCCCCCTGCTCATCGCTTGCTCCTTCTTCGGCACCTGGCTCGGCTACATCCAAGGCAAGTTTTTCGGCCATACCAAACTATATCACCGGCTGATGACCCACGTCGACGACGAACACCGGGACCGGGCCTTCCGCCTTCTCACCCGTCACGGCGTCCTGACCCTCATCTGCGCCCGCTACATCGCCTTCGTCCGCACCGTCTACCCCTGCCTGATCGGGGTCGCCGGGGTACCGCTGCGGACCTTCCTGAGCATCAACCTGATCAGCTCCATCCTCTGGATCTGCCCGCTGGTCGGACTGGGCTACGCGATGAGCCACACCTCCCTGGCGGAAAAATACGAGCAGCAATTCTTCGGCATCATGGTCTTCCTCCCCATGGTGCTGCTGGTCTTCGGCGTCATCGCCCTGGTGGTCCGCCAGATCCGCAGATCCCGCAAGAACGAGTCCAAGGACTGATCGGGCCGGCCTTTTCGGCGCCCCCCTCGCAGGCTTGCGTAGAGCGGCTATCGTAGCCGCCGATCCGCAACCGGGAGGTCACTGTGTCCGCTCCTGCTCCTGAGCTCAGAGTCCAAACTCGTGCCGCCGCCGCCGCCTTCTTCGTCCTGGCGCTTCTCGCCGCGTCGATGGCCCGTTGGTCTGGCAACACCGCCGCCATCCTCTCCCTCGCCCCCTCGATCGCCGCCCTGGTCTTCGGGCTGCTGGCAATGCGCTCGGCCTCCGCCGCCTGGCTGCTTGAGGAGGAACGGCGGGCCGCGGCCCGGCGCCAACGCAGCGCCGAAGCCGACCTCTTCCTTGAAGATGCAGGCGTCCTTTCCGCCGAGAGGGAAAGCCGCTCTCTGCACCGCTGGATCATCCCGGCCGCCGGCCTCGTCGTCGCCATCGGCCTGGGAGCCGCGGCTTGGCATGGCTTCTTCCCGGGCGTCGACCAGGCCACTGCCGTCAAGGCTGCCGGCAACGCCCTGCTGAAGGAGACCGGGATCGTCCTGGAAGGAGTCAACCCGGTCCGTTGCGGCGCCCTTCTCGCCGCCCTGGCGGTGGCGCAGCTGCTCGCCGGCGCCTTCTTCGCCGGCCTGGGCCGCAGCGGCGGCAGCCGCGAGCTGGGCGCGGCCGCCGCCTGGTGCCTCGCCGCCGCAGCCTTCGGCGGCGCCAACGCCGCAGCCCTCATCCTCAGCACTCAGGGAGTCGACATCCATCAGCCCCTCCGGCTCGTCCTCGCCGGCGTCCTCAGCGTCCTGGCTCTTGAGATCCCGGTCACCTTGATGATCGAGTATTTCCGTCCCCGCCGCGGCGGCGAGCAGCTGGTGCTCTCCAGCCGCCTTCTCTCGCTCTTCACCGAGCCTGGCACCGTCGCCGCCAATCTCGGCAAAGCCTTGGAATACCAGTTCGGAGTCAAGGTCGAGGAAGGTTCGACCCGACGCTTCTTCACCCGGCTCGCCCTGCCGCTCATCCTCCTGCAGCTCCTCGCCTTTTGGATGCTGGACGGCTTCGCCCGCATCGAACCCGGCCAGCAGGGCATCCGCGAGACTTTCGGCAAGCGTTCGCAACAGACGCTCGAGCCGGGGCTGCATTTCAAGCTGCCCTGGCCCTTCGGCGCAATCCGGGTCGAGAACGTCGAAAGCGTCAAGGTCATCGTCCTCGGCACCGTCAATGCCGACAAGCAGGACTCCCCCCCCTCGCCGGAGGAGGACGGCTACCGCATCGAGGAAGGCAAGGTGATGGTCTGGGGACGCCCGAGCCACGGCCAGGGCGAAGGCAAGGAGGATTTCAACTATCCGATGCCGTCCAAAGCCAACAGCAAGGACATCAACCTGGTCTCGGTCAAGATCCCCTTGCACTACCGCATCGCCGACTTGCACCACTACCTGTATAATCACCGCGACGCCGCGGCGACGCTGGAGAAGCTCGCCGAGCGATGCGTCAGCGCCCGTCTCGCCAATCGCGATGCCGAGGACCTGCTCGGTGCCGACCGCAAGGCCGAAAGCCAGGTCCTGCAGGCCTTGATCCAAAAAGAAGCCGACGTCCTCAGGCTCGGCGTCGAAATCCACTACGTCTCGATCGAGACCATCCACCCTCCGGTGAAGGCAGCCGCCGCCTTCGGCGAAGTCATGGGCGCCCGCTTCGACAAGGATGCCAAGGTCTACAAGGCCAGCGCCGACGCCAAGAAGCTCAGCACCGAGGCACTCTCCGAGACCTTTGCCATCGAGAGCAAGGCCCTGGCCGCCGCTTCGCAGCGCGGCGCCATCGCCAGTGAACAGGCCGCCCGCTTCGCCGTCCGCAAGACCCTCCACGACATCGATCCCTGCACCTTCCGCCTCCTGAGCTACCTGGAGGTGATCCAGGGGCTCAAGGATCTGCCCAAATACATCGTCTGCGGCGAACAGGCCAAGCGCGTCATCAACCTCAATCTCGAGCGCGACGCCAATCTCGATCTGCTGAAGGACATTCAACTGGAATCCGCCAAACCCGCCGCGGACAAGGAGAACAACAAGTGAGCTCGACCGACACCCCCAAGCCCCGCCTGCCCCTCCTGATCGCCGCAGGCGCCGGCCTCATCTTCCTCGCCAGCTCCGCCTGCTTCCAGGCCCATGAAGGCGAAAGCACCCTCGTCCTCCGCCTCGGAAAGGCCCGCGCGGAGGTCGAGCCCGGCCTCAACTTCAAGCTTCCCTACCCCATCGAATCGGTCGTCCGCCTCGACAAGCGGCTGATGAGCCTGGAACGCCCCCTGACCCAGACATCCTTGCGGGATGCCCAGTCTCTGATGGTCGCCACCTACGCCCTCTGGAGGATCGAGGATCCGGCGCTCTTCCTCAAGACGCTCGGCAGCGTCAAGAAAGCCGAAGGCTCGCTCAGCGACATCCTCGGCGGCGCCACCGGCCAGGTCTACAGCCAGTACCAGCTCACCGACATCGTCACCGTCGGCGACAGCAAGCTGCCCCAGATCGAAGGCAAGATCAAGGAGATCGCCGCGCCGGTGGCGAAGCAGTACGGCATCTCGATCGAGACCTGCGGCGTCCACCGCCAGGGCCTGTCGCCCGACAAGACCACCGAATCCGCGATCGAGCGGATGCGGGAAGCCCGCCAGGTCCTGGCCCAGGAGTATCGCCTGCAAGGTGAAGTCCAGGCTCAGAAGATCCTCGCCGAGGCCCGGGCGCAGTCGCTGAAGACGATCAACACCGCGAACTCCCAGGCCGAGCAGATCCGCGCCGCCGGCGAGGCCAAGGCGGTCGCCAGCTACGAGGTTTTCAAAAAGGATCCCAAGCTCGCCGAATTCCTCTTCAAGCTCGAGGCCCTCCGACTCAACCTCACCGGCTCCAGCACCGTCCTGATCATGGACGACGACACCGCCCCCTTCGACCTGCTGAAGAAGTCAAGCCTCGACAAGCTCCGCAGCGCGCCCCCCGGCACCTCGCCCGTGGTCGAAACCGCCCGCGACGGCAAGATCTACTGGGACAGCGAAAGCAAGAAGTTCCTTCCTCTGGCGCCGGAGAAAGGCCAGGGAGCTGAACAGTGAAGCCCGCCGCCGCCCCCCTGGGCGCCGCGGAAGCCCTGGGCGGAGCCCTCCGCTTCCTCTCCATCCTGCTGCGCCTGCTCGCCCTCGGAGTCCTCGTCCTCGCCGTCCGTACCGGATGCTACTCGGTCGAGGCCGGCAAGCAGGCCCTCCCCTTCCACTTCGGCAAGATCGCCTCCTCCGGCCCGGTCGAAGGCGGCGACGGCCGCATGCACTGGATCCTGCCACGCCCCTTCGGCCGCGTCGTCCTCCTGCCTTCCGCCAGCGCGCCTCAGAACCTCCTCAGCAGCAGCTTCTGGCCAGCCGAGGCGAGCAGCGCCCTGGTGGTCAAACCAGACGAGTCCAGCGACTCCAGCGAGCCCCTGGTGATGGGCCGAGACGGCTGCGTCCTCACCGGCGACCTCTACCTCTTCCATGTCCGCGGCAAGCTCACCTGGAACATCAGCGACGCCGCCGCCTACTGGCAGTCCTTCGGCAATCCGCAAGGAGACGCCGCCAAGACCGCCAAGCAGGCCGAGACGGTGCTCCGCCAGCTCTTCGACTCGGCCCTCCTCGGCGAGGCAAGCAGGCGCAAGGTCGACACCGCCTTCTACACCGACCTGAACGGCTACCGGCTCGCTGTGGAAGCCAACCTGGCCGATCGGCTCAAGCTCCAGGCCCTGGGAATCTCCATCTCCCGCATCGAAATCAAGTCCGACGACCGCCGCGCCATCCGCCTCGTCCAAGGCACCTTCAACAACGTCGTCGCAGCCCAATCAAAGGCCAGCTCGCGGATCAACGCCGCCAAGAAGGAGGCCCTCGCCATCGCCGGCCAGGCCGACGCGGAAGCCCGCAGGATCCTCGCCGACGCCGAAGTCTACCGCAACAACATGATCGTCAACACCGAGAACAAGGCCCGCAAGATGGAGGAGTTCCTCAAGGTCTACGACCCTGCCAATCCGGAAGCCTCCCTCGCCAGCCTCTACCACAGCACTCTCGGCGAATCGCTCGCCGCCGTGCCCGAGAAGTGGATGATCAAGAAAGGCTCCAACCAGGAGCTCCGACTGCAGCTCAACCGCCAGACCAAGCCCCCTGCCGCCGCCAAGCCGGAGCCGCCCCGCCCTTGATTCGCCCCTTGCATCGACAGGCTCGGAATCTATTGTCTTCGAACGCCCGCCCGGGCCCCAAAAATTCAGGAGAGACGCCATGAAGTCGTGGATCTGGACAGCCTCCCTCAGTGACCCTCGCGTCGCCTTCCGCCGTGAATTCACCCTCGACCGCCCACCTCTCGAAGCCCGTCTCGACTTCGCCTCCCGAGGCCCCTTCCTCATCCTTGTCAACGGGGAAGTGGTCTTCTCCGGGCCCGCCCCAGCCGCCGACGGCCACTGCTCCCTGCATCAACTCGACATCACCTTCCTGATGCAGGCCGGCCGCAACAGCCTCTGCGCCCTGGTCCATGGCGCCGATGACGGCGTCCCCGGCTTCTGCTGCATCCTCAACGCCGACGGCCATCGCCTGGTCGACAGCGACGCCTCCTGGCTCGCCCTCGGCGCCGCCTCGTCGCGGGTCTCGCCCTCGCGCGGCCCCGGCCACGGCCAGTGCGAGCTGCACGACCTCGCCCTGCTTCCCGAAGGCTGGGCCGATCCCGACACCTCGAGCGAAGGATGGAAGACCGCCTCCCTGCTCGGCCCCGCCCCGGGCAACTGCGCCTGGTCGATGATCCAGGTCAAGTCGCCCCTCAGCCTCGCCGCACTGCGCGCCACCGCCGCCCGCGGCAGGATGGTACCCGCCGCCGCATGCCTCCCCTTAGACCTCGCCTCGCTCCGCCGCGGCGGGGCCATCCTCGCCACCGCCTCGCTCCGCATCCCCGCCGGCCCCCACTCCCTGGTGGTGGTCTGCGACGGTGAATGGGCTCTCGACATCGGCGGCTCCACCATCCTCAGCGGCGACGGCCAGCGCCTCGTCCACTCCTGCGAAATCGAGCTCCCGGAGGAATGGGTCGAAGTGCGCTTCCGCGCCGTCTGCGACCGACGCCTCTGCGGCGCCACCCTGCTCTTCCCCGGATTGAGCCCCGAAACCGTCGCCCTGAATCAACTGCCCGACGACGAAGCCGAGGCCGGCTGGCTCGTCGCTCATCTCAAGGTCCCCTTCTCCCGCTCGGCCGGCATCTCCCTCGCCTTGCCCGAATTCAGCCCCTCCCCCCTCGGCGGCGCCGACGCCGCCGCCTGGCTCTCCTCTTTCACCTTCAACAACGAACTGAAGGCTGCCGAGCCTTTCAGCAGCCTCACGCTCGGCAGCGGCGAATACGCCAGCCTCGACCTCGGCCGCCGCAACATCGCCCTGCCGCAATTGCAGCTCCAGGGCAGCGCCGGCGACGTCGTCGACATCCTCCTCACCGAAGACCTGCACGACGGCGCTCCGGAGCCGATCTCGCACGGCATCCGCCGCGTCGACACCATCGTGCTTTCCGGCCACCTCGACTCCTGGACCCCCGTGGTCTTCAGCGGCTTCCGCTACCTCAGCATCGCCGTCCGCTCCGCCGCCGGCAGCATCGAAGTCAGCAACGCCAACGTCCTCCTGCCCGGCCGCGACCGCGACGCCGCCCTCTCCTCCTTCGACTGCTCCGACGCACGCTTGAAAAAGGTGTGGGAGCGCGCCGCCGAAGCCGCCGACGGCTGTTGCGAATTGCAGCTGCGCGACGCCGTCTCTTCGCCCGCCGGCCAGAACCTCTTCCCCTCGGCACTCCTCGGCGGCGCCGGCCTCTGGACCGGCGCCGATCTCGGCCCCTTCCGCCAGGCCCTCCTCGATTTCGCCTCGGCCCAATTCGAGACCGGCGAGATCCCCAGCCGCTTTCCCAATGGCGACGAAGGAGATCCCCTCGCCTCGATGATGTGGGTGATCTGGCTGCAGAAACACGCCCTCTTCACCGGCGAGCGGGAAACCGTAGCCGCCGCCGCCCCCGCCCTCGCCGCCCTGCTCGAATGGCTCAGCCGCGAAGCCGCACCCTCCGGCCTCCTCCTCGAGGAAGGCGGCGTCAATGCCCTGGTCAACGCCCTCTTCTGCCGCGCCCTCCAGGCCGCCTCCTGGCTGATGGACTTCATGGACAACGAAGATGATGCGGCGGTCTATCGCGGCCATGCCGAAAAGGTCGGCCTCGCCCTCCGCGAACTCTGCCTGCCGGAAGGCGTCCAGGAGGAAGCAGCCTACGAAGTCACCGTCGCAGCCATCTACGCCGGCATCCTGCCCGAATCCCAGGCGCAAGCCCTCTTCGACCGCTGGCACCTGCCCGAGTCTCCCTTCTGGAAAGACGATGTCGGGCCCGACGAACGCAGCCCCTTCCACGCCCTGCTCGCCATCGAAGCGGCCCTCAACCTCGGCCGCAGCCACTGGGCCGTCGACTTCATCGCCGAATTCTGGACTGCCCAAGAACACTCCCCCTGCAGCGTCTTCAGCAGCATCCCCGCCCCCTACCTGATCAGCGAGCTGATCGGCGTGCGCCCCGCCGCCCCGGGTTTCGCCCAGGTCTTCCTCAACCCCCTCGACAGCGGCATCAAGTCGGCCAAATGCCGACTCCAGACCCCTCACGGCAGCCTCGCCGTCGAATGGCTGCGCCGCAACGACGGCGCCTTCGACTTCAACATCAACTCCTCCTTCGCCGTCGATGTCATCTCGGAACTGCCGGCCGAACTCAACGCCCGCTGCGCCTTCCGGGTCAATGAAGAAGTGTCGGTGATGGCCAAAGAGAAGTGAAAAAAGGGGCTTGCAACAACGTGATCTGAGGATATACTCAGCGCTCCCGTCCCCTTCGAGGGATCAGAACCAATCTCCCAAAGAGAAGCACAATAAAGGATTTCATCATGTACGCAATCATCTCCACCGGCGGCAAGCAGCTGACCGTCAAGGAAGGCGACGTGGTCAAAGTCGAAAAGCTCCTCGGCGACGTCGGCACCAAGGCCCAGTTCAACACTGTCTTGGCCATCGGCGGAACTGAGAAGCCTGTTTTCGGCTCCCCCAACGTCCCTGGCGCCACCGTCTCCTACGAAATCGTCGGCGAAGGCCGCGGCGAAAAAGTCATCGTCTTCAAGATGAAGCGCCGCAAGAGCTACCGTCGCCTGAAAGGCCACCGTCAGGATTACACCGAGATCCGCATCACCGGCATCAAGGCCTGATTCCTCGGTTCTCTCCGAAAAGCCCCGGGCTCAAGCTCGGGGCTTTTCGTTTCACTCATCCCGTGCAAGCCCGCCCCCCTCACTTCGACCTAAACCACAGCTGATCCACAGAAGCGGGTTTGGTCATAATAGTTGCTGTCGCAAGTCGCAACTCAACCTTTCCATTGCGGTTCTTGGGGTGAATGAACCTAAAAACCGCAGTTGAAAGGTTGGAAGATTGGAAGCTTCAAAGGTTGAAAGGATCAGCTACGACAGCAAGAGGTTATGGTGTTCGAGGGCGCTCGGCAACTCCTCCGGCTGGCAGTCATGCAGGTCGAACTAGAATCGCCATTTGTTGCTGTTGTTCATGCATTTGCCTTTCAACCTTCCAACCTTTCAACCCGGTTCCATTCCGCTGCTGCGGAATTTAGGATGAAAGGAGGAAACATGACGGACTCGAACCTGGAGATTCAGGGCTTGGGTTCTGCCGGAGTCAGTTCCAGCAGAATCTGATCAAGCTCCCGGATCCGCCCCTCGCGAGACGCCGGCTTCATCGCGGCGTCGCAGCGAAGCACCTCACGGGCCAGGAGGAAGGCTTCGCGGGCGCCGGCCTTGTCGCCCTTTTGGATCAGGAGCTTGGCCAACCCGTAATGATGGACCCAGACCGGCATCTTCCCTGCTGCGTCCCGCATCAGATCTATGGCGAGATCGAGCCCTTCCGAAGTCTGCTGCAGCTGGGCGACGGCCAGCTGCAGCGCCAGACTGTTGTTGAGCCATTGCTTCTGTCTCGCTTCCTCCACGAGGCGCCGCAGGCCCTCGGCCTGGCCTTGCAGGACGAGGAGCTCCAATTCGAGCGGAAAAATGCGCCGTGCCAGATCGGGAGCCGCCTGCCTGATGGCGGCGATCCCTTTGGCTGCGGTCTCCAAATTCTTTTCTTTCAACGCCTTCTGGATTGACGGATGCTGCAGCTCCCATTCCGTCAGCTGGCGCTCGAGACCGGCAAAGTCGCGTCCGGCCAGGAGGAAATCCAGGCGCTCGTCAAGGTCGCCGCTCGGGCCGCACCAGGCGATCTTGCCTTGAGCATCGACCAGGAAGCAGACGGGGATCGCATGGAAGCCGGCGGCAGAGAACCAGTCCCTGGCGATCCTCTGCTGCGCGTCGAAGCCGGTCCGGAGCTGGCGCAGCGGCTCTGCAGCGGGATTCTCGGCGAGGAATTTCTTGACTCGCGCCTCGTCCCTCTCCAGAATGTCGATGGCGATGATCTGGATCTTGTCGCCATGCCTGCGCTGCAGATCGAGAAGGTGCGGCATGCCGGCCAGGCAGGGACCGCACCAGGTGGCCCACAGGTCGACGACGCTGATCCGCCCTTTCAGCTGTGGCGCCGCCGCGTCGCCCGTGAGCCAGATGACGCCGTCAAGGGAGGGGGCTTCACGTCCGGGCTTCAGCACCGGCTGAGAGGCAGATGCAAGGCAGAAGGCGAGGATGGAGCTGGCGAACATCGGAATCCGTCACTTCTGATCCATCACAGCGAGCTGGCCGCAGGCGCCGTCGATGTCGCGGCCTAGGTTCTTGCGGATGGTGGCGGAAACGCCGCGGTGCTCGAGCGCCGCCATGAAGGAGCGGGCGCGCTCCTTCGAGGATTCGCGGTGGGCCGAATCGGTCTGATTGTAGACGATCAGGTTGACATGCAGCAGGTGCTTGGGGTGGACGCGATTGATCCAGTTGGCGAGCGATTCGGCATGTCCCTGGGAGTCGTTGTCCCCGTCGAGGAGGATGTATTCGAGGAAGACCTTGCGGTTGGTCTTCTTCAGGTAGGCGGTGAGCGATTCGGCGAGACCGGCGAGGTTGGTCGCCTTATTGGCGACCGGCATCAGGTGGTCGCGGAGCTCGTCGTTGGCGGCATGGAGGGAGAGGGCCAGGTTGACCTGGGGGTGGCGCTCGGCGAGCTCCTCGATGCCCTTGACCAGGCCGGAGGTGGAGACCGAGATGTGGCGCGAACCCATGCCGAAGGTCTCGGCATGGGTGAGCTCGTCGATGGAGTCGAAGACGTGGCGGCGGTTGTGGAAGGGTTCGCCCATGCCCATGTAGACGATGTTGCTGAGGTGGGCCTCCATCTTGCGGGCGGCCATGAACTGGCGCCAGTAGAGCACCTGGTCGGAGATCTCCTCGGAATCCATGTTGCGCAGCAGGCCCATGCGACCGGTGGCACAGAAGGTGCAGGCCATGGCGCAGCCGACCTGGCAGGAGATGCAGGCGGTCCAGTGGCCCGGGATGGGCTCCATCAGGACGCTCTCGACGATGCGTCCGTCGCCGAGCTTGAGCAGGGCCTTGTAAGTGCGTCTGTCGCAGGATTCGAGCAGCTTGTGCTCGCTGAGCCGGAGAACCGGCTCCTCGGCGGCGAGCTTCTCCTTCACCGCGGCGGAGAGTCCCGCGACCTCACTCCAACTGCGGACGTGCTTCCTGAAAAAGGCGTCGGCGATCTGCTTGGCCCGGAATTTCTCCAGTCCGTGTTTGGCGACAATGTCGGCGATGCGTTGGCTGTTCATGGATTTCCTGTCTTTTTTTCAACGCCTGCAATTCTACGGCGGATGAAGCGCCGCGCAATCGCTGACGGCAGACGAATCCCGGGAAAAGCGCTGCCGCCGGAACGAATCGGTGACATGGGTGTAATATTCCCCCTGGGTGCGCGTCACAAGCTGCACCCCCAACCAATACCCGGGAGAACCGCCATGGATGCAGCCGCAAAATCCGCCTTCCTCGCCCGCCTTGCCGCCGCAGCGATCTTCAGCCTGCCCGCCGCCCTCCAGGCCAAGGAAATCGCCGAACGACAGGCGCCCTGCGCCCCGGTCAAGATCGACGACTTCGCCAAGCAATGGTCCGCCGCGCCGCTGGTTCTGGTGATCTGCGGCGACGCCGCCGACGGCAGCGCGATGCGCGCCGAGCTGAACGGCCCCGCAGCTGCGGCGCAAGGGCTCAAATCCTGTGCCGGCGCCTTCCCCTGCGCCTTCGTCCCCCCGGGACAAGCAGGCATCGCCGGCGAACTCAAGTCCGGCCAGGTCCTGCTGCTCAGCCCTGATGGCAAGACCAAGCTCGACTGCGGCCCGCTGCAGCGCCAGAAGGACGAATCCTACGGAGCCTGCCTCATCCGCCTTCTCAACTCCGAAGGGCGCCTCGCCCAGGCCTGGCGAGAGCGCCGTCCGGACCCCTCCCTGCAGAAAGAGATGAAGGAACAGGTCGCAGCCCTGGGCGGCGCCGCACGGCAACGTCGCGAAGCCCGCAAATGGCTGACGGAACACCTCGGAGACGCCGGCCCGATGCTGCTCGCTTCCATCAACGACGAAGACCCGGAGACCGCAGCCTCGGCCCGCGAGATCCTCGCAAGCGCCTCGAGCCGCGACATCAGCGGCCTGCCCGCCTTGATCCAGCGCGGCAACATGGACCCCCGCATCGCCTGCGGCATGGCCCGCATCTCGCCCCTCGCCGGAATCTATCTTAATCGCCGCAAGGCTTGAGCCCCTCGGAGACTTTTTCATGCTGGTGCCGCTCCTCTGCCTCTTCGTCTTCACCGCCGGCCCCGAAGCAGAGCCGGCGCCACGCAACGCCGCAAAAAGCGCCGTCTTCGATCCGGCGGCGGCTGCGAAGGCCGGCCAAGGCACAGCCTTCTTCAAGGCCTACGCCGAACTGAGAAGCAAGGCCGACCCGAAGGCGGCCGCCCTGATGGCGGAGGCGGTCAGCGACCGGATGCAGCGCATCGATCCCGGCAGCCTCGAGAGAGCCGTTCCCCTGGCCGAAAAATTCCGGGTCGCCGCCGAAAAGGCCGGTGAAGATCAGTATGCCGGATGCCTGGTGGTCGATCTCGAAGCCATCGACCCCAACGACCCGATGGCCGCCTCGATGAGCTACATCCTCTGCCCCGGAGAAGACGGCAAGCTCCGCGTCGTCGACGTCGTCGGCCCGGGCGGAAGCTTCTCCGCCTCCTGCGCCCAGGACGCCCTGCAAGGATTGAAACAGCTGTTCCGCGAACTCAAGCAGATCAGCGACCAGGAGGGCAGCGCCTTCTTTCCCGAAAAGGCCGGCAGCGAGCGGATCAACGCCTTCGGCCGTGAAATCGGCCTCCACTACGCCGGCAGCCTCGGCCTCGAAGCCGCCGGAGAGTCGAAACTCCTGGCCGCCACCGCCGAGCCGGTGAACGGCCTCCGAGTCGTTCTCTTCCACGATTCGAAACTCGCCGTCCTGCGCGAGCAGGTCTTCGCCGAATTGGCGAAAAAACAGGGCTTCAAGCATCTCGGCGTCAAGGCACCTGCTCTCGAGCCCGCCCTCGAAGCGGAAGTCCTGCGCCTGGTCGCCGAGCTCTCCTCCGACAAGCCCAAGCTGCGCAGCCAGGCCCGCCGCAGCCTGATCGCCAAAGGCCGCCAGATCCTGCCGCGCCTCCGCCAGATCCCGCCGCCCGAAGACGTCGAAACGCGCGAGGCTCTCAAGGAGATCCAGGAAGCCATCCTGCCGGCGCCCAAACCCCTGCCGCCTGACAACGACGCCGATTTCATCGAATTGTGAAAAGGAGAACCCCGATGCACCGCCTTCTTCTCCTGCTCTTCCTGACCTTCGGCTGCGCCGCTGCCCCCATACCGCGCAACCTGCTCACCGAGAAATCCGCCTGGGTTCTGCGCTGCGCCCCGTCGGACGCCGCCAAGCCGGGCTTTGTTTTCACTCCCGAAGGCACCTGGATCCTCGACACCCAAGGCCGCAAGGATCATGGCTATCTCTTCCTCGAGCACCAAGAGGAGTTCGGCGACTTCGACGCTGAATTGCGCTTCCGCGCCGATGCCTCGCGCAGCGGCAATTCCGGCCTGCAATTCCGCTCCCGATGGAATCCCGCCGACGGCAAGGCCGGCTGGATGAACGGACCTCAGATCGACATCCATCCGCCCGGCCCCTGGCGCATCGGCTTCCTCTACGACGAAACCCGCGGAGCTCAGCGCTGGATTTGCCCCTCGCGCAAGAACTGGGTGCTCGAAGAGCAGCCTCGCGCCCCCGGCTGGGTCTTTCACGACGCGGCAAAAGACCCCTCGGCTTGCAACACTCTGCGGCTTGTCTGCCGCGGAACCCGGATTCAGACTTGGCTCAACGGAGCGCCGGTCAGCGATTACGAAGGCAAAGGAATCCTCGATGACGAAGCTCACGCCAAGGCTGGCACCGGCCTTCGCGGCCGCTTTGCCCTGCAGATCCACGCCGACGACGACGTCAAGCTGGAATTCATCTCCCTGAAGCTCCTTCCTCCGACGCCCTGACTTGCCGAAATCTTCGCGACCGCCAGGCTCTGTCGCCAGAACAGCGCAACGTCGCTATATTCCGGGCTTCAGGAAACCCAGATCATGCACGAAGAGCTCGTTCCCATCGTCTCCGGACGCGTCAACATCGCCCAGTATCTGCGCCGCCAGGCCGAGGATCAGCCGCACAAGCGCGCCCTGATCCTGCCGCGAGGACACCAGAAGGATGGCGCCGCCCTGTCTCAGTCCTACACATTCGCCCAGATCGAAGAGATCTCCGGCAACCGGGCACGCGCCCTCGCCACCCTCGGCGTCCAGCGCGGCCAGCGCGTCCTCGTCGCCATCCGCCCAGGCATCGACCTGATTTCGATCAGCTTCGCCCTCTTCAAGCTCGGCGCCGCGCCGGTCTTCATCGACCCCGGCATGGGCAAGGAGGGCCTGCTCAATTGCATCCGCCAGGCCCGCGCTGCGGCAATCATCGGCGGCACCCCTGCGATGCTCTTCGCCCTCTCCCGCCGCAAGGACTTCGGCGGCTGCGAACTCTTCATCTCCACCGGCCGCACTCCCCTTCCCGGCGTAAAACGGCTGAAAATGGTCAAGATCGCCGCCGGCGACCACTCCGTCGCCGACACCCAGGCCAGCGACGTCGCCGCCATTCTCTTCACCAGCGGCAGCACCGGCCCGGCCAAAGGCGTCGTCTACACCCACGGCATCTTCGCCCACCAGACGGAAATGATCCGCAAGGCCTACGGCGTCACGACGCAGGACGTCGACATGAGCGTCTTCCCGCTCTTTGCCCTTTTTGCCATTTGTATGGGCATGCCTTCGGTGGTCCCTCGCATCGATTTCTCTCATCCCGGCAAGGTCGATCCCGAGCCTTTGGTGCAACTGATGAACGACTACGGCGTCAGCTTCAGCTTCGGCTCGCCAGCCTTCTGGACCCGCGTCGCCGAGTGGTGCGAAGCCCATGAACGCAGCCTGCCCTCCGTCCGCGCCCTGGTCATGGCCGGCTGCAGCGTCCCGGCCGACCTGCACCGCCGCTTCTTCGACGGCCTCCTGCCGGCCGGCGCCGACATCTTCGTCCCTTACGGCGCCACCGAAGCCCTGCCCCTGTGCTCCTTCAAAGGATCGGAAGTGCTGCGCTACGCCGCCGCCAAATCCCTCGCCGGCGCCGGCACCTGCGTCGGCAGCGTCATCTCCGACAAGCTGGCGGTGAAGATCATCCGGATCAGCGACGAGGCCCAGCCCGAGTGGGACGACAGCCTGGTCCTGCCCGACGGCGAGATCGGCGAAGTGGTCTGCCGCGGCCCGGTGGTCACCCAGGAATATTTCGAGTCCGAAGCCGCCAACGCCAAATCGAAAATCCGCGATGGCCGCCGCATCTGGCACCGCATGGGCGACCTCGGCTACCTCGACGCCAACGGACTCCTGTGGTTCTGCGGACGCAAGAACGAGCGCCTCGAGACCAGCTCCGGCCTGCTTTGCACCGACAGCGTCGAGAACGTCTTCAATTATGATGACGACGTCCGCCGCAGCGCCTTGGTCGGCATCGGCCCCCGCGGCCAGCAGCGCCCGGTACTGATCGTCCAGCCGAAGGATTCCAACCTGCTGCGCGATCCGATCCGCCTCGAAACCCTGCGCCAGGAACTCCTCGTCCTAGGTGCCGCCTGCCCCGGCTCCGCCTTGGTGCGCACCATTCTCTTCAAGGAGGACTTCCCTCTCGACGTCCGCCACAACGCCAAGATCAAGCGCGACATCCTGGCGAAATGGGCCGCCGAGCAATTGTCGAAGAGCACGACGAAATAAGCGAGTTCTCCCTGGGAGCGCGCCAGCCCTCTGGCGCTGTGGCTTGGTTGATTCTGGCGGTGTCAACCTCTTGCAGTTAAACTGAAATTTGCTAAGATGGTTTTTGTTCATCAATTAAGAAGGAAAGTCGATGTCTAACTCCGCAGTCGGCATTTTCATTTTCATCACCGCCGTATTCCTGTTCATTTATGGCTCCGTGAAGTACGATGGATCAATGAATCTATCTCGCCGCAAGGAAGGTGTTTGTCACTTCCAGATGAGTCAGCTTTATCAAGCGGTCAAAAGTTATTTTGCAGAGCATCCTGCAGTGACACGATTCCCTGCCGGCTCAGAGGCCTCAGGCATCTTGACAGCCGTCACTGCCGAATACTGGGGTATGGACTCCGACAGTCTTGAGTGCCGAGCCGCGCGCGAGGATGCACCTGTCATTCGCACTTATGAATGGAACCCGCGTATTGCTGGTGGCTTGTTCGCTGACTGGAATCATGCTCATTCGCCAATTTTCTGTGACAGCATGCCGCATCAGTATCACTATGGAGAATATCTCTGGAGAAAAGAGCGTCGGCGCTACACGGTTTTATATGGCGATGGTCATTATGAATACGCCGATAAAAAACCTTGGTAGGCATAAGCTCTTCACTCTTCACTCCAAGGCTGCCTGGGAGCGCGCCAGCCCTCTGGCGCTGCTGCTCGAATCATAAAAACCGCCGATGCGTGAACGCATCGGCGGTTTTACCTTTGACTCGATCAATCCGCCAGGATATCACGCAGGGCCTGCATGCCGAAGTCGAGGTGGTTCGAGGCGTTGTTGCTGAGCACTTCGTTTTTGCGGGTGTTTTTGCCGGCTTCCATCGCTTCGCCGACCTGCATCAGGAGCTGGGCGGTGCAGCCGAGGGAGAGGAGCAGCGATTCGACGTCTTCACAGGCGTCGACGCCGGCGGCAATCGCGTCTTCATCGAGCTCCTTGTTGCCGCCGAGAGACTTCTTCAGCTCCTTCAGGCATTCCTTGGTCTCCTCCTCCTCTTCGTGGTTGGAGTAGACGCTGAGCAGCAGCTCCATCACCAGGTTGTGCGCCGCATCGGCGTCCTCTTCCTTGTCGGTCTCCATCGCCGCGAGATAGCGGTCTTCGACGGCGAGAAGGAAGATGCCGAAATCCTCGGCGGTGACCAACATCGCGGAGAGATCGGGCTCTTGGCCGGCGAGAAGGCTGTCGATGGCGGTCTGGATCGGGTCGGGCTGGCTCATGGTCGTTCCTTGGGGCTGGTTTTGCGGATCACAGTGTAGCTCCAGAAAGCGGCTTTGCCTCATGCGACCCATGCGACCCATGCGACCCATGCGACCCATGCGACCCATGCGACCCATGCGACCCATGCGACCCATGCGACCCAGTGTTACCGCGCCGCCAAGTTGCGGAAGTCGCAAGATCGGCATTGCCGATTGAAACCTCGGCAGCGTCCGAACCCCGTTGCCCCCGGCACAATTTCCGGTGGAATTGACAGCCACCGTTAAGGTCGGCGTATTTTCTGTTGAATCTGATAAATGACGATGAGGACTGCAGTCTTGTGAGCTTGCGGGTTTGCGGCGATATATACACATGACAAAAACCAAGCCCACAAGGAAATTGCCATGAGCACCCTCGATGTCAGCGCCGCCAAGGCCCTTCTCGCCACCGTCACCGGAAAATCCCTGAGCTCCGACGAGCGCGCCAAGAAGGCCGTCGAGCTGGCCGGCATCATGCTGGTCGAAGCCGACAAGATCCAGACTTCGGAAGAGAAGAAGATCGCCGCCCAGCTCGGCCGCATGGTCGAAGACCCCAAGGGCAAGCAGTTCACCGCCGCGATGACCGACGAATGCTTCCGCTCCGAGCGCCCGGCCCGCGTCGCCGACCAGATCAACTTCCTCCTCGAAAAACACGGCGTGCCGCAGTTTCTCGACCTCCCCGCCCGCCTCCAGATGCAGGTCTTCAAACTGATCGGCAAGCCCTTCGCCAATCAGCTCATCCCGGTGGTCAAATCCCTCATCCGCAAAGAAACCGCCAAGGTCATCCTCGACGGCAAGCCCGCCGTCCTCGAGAAGCACATCAGCAAGCGCAAGCTCGAAGGCGTCACCACAAACCTTAACCACCTCGGCGAGGCCATCCTCGGCGAAGAAGAGGCGCTGCACCGCTTCGAGACCTATCTCGCCGACCTGAAGAAGCCCAGCGTCGAGTACATCTCGATCAAGATCACCACCATCTTCTCGCAGCTCAACCTGCTCGCCTGGGACCGCTCCATCGACATCCTCGCCGAGCGCCTGCGCAAGCTCTACCGCGCCGCCATGGAGAACCAGTTCACCCACCCGGTCACCGGCGTCAAGAGCAACAAGTTCGTCAACCTCGACATGGAGGAGTACCGCGACCTCCGCCTCACCACCGACCTCTTCAAGAAGGTCCTGTCCGAGCCGGAGTTCCTCAGCTACAAGGGCGGCATCGTCCTGCAGGCCTACCTGCCCGACGCCTACGCCTTCCTGCTCGAGCTGACCGAGTGGTCGAAGCAGCGCCGCGCCAAGGGCGGCGCGCCGATCAAGGTCCGCGTCGTCAAGGGCGCCAACATGGCGATGGAGCAGTTCGAGGCCTCGGCCCGCGGCTGGGAGCAGGCCCCCTACAGCCGCAAGATCGAGTCCGACGCCAACTACCGCAAGATGCTGCTCTACGGCACCCACAAGGAGAACGCCGAAGCGGTCAACCTCGGCATCGCCAGCCACAATCTCTTCGACCTCGCCCACGCCCTCATCCTGGTCGAAGAGCGCGGCATCAAGGACTGCGTCCAGTTCGAGATGCTCGAAGGCATGGCCGAGCACATCCGCCAGGTGGTCCAGGCCCTCGCCTCGGGCATGGTGCTCTACTGCCCCGCCGCCGAAGCCCACGAGTTCCAGTCCGCCATCGCTTATCTGATCCGCCGCCTCGACGAAAACACCGCCGCCGAGAACTTCCTCCGCCACAGCTTCGACCTGCACGCCGGCAACGCCGCCTTCCAGCAGCAGACCGCCTTCTTCCTCGAGGGCCTCAAGCTCGCCGACAGCATCTACAACGCTCCGCGCCGCACCCAGGACCGCACCAAGGCGCCGGTCCACCCCGATCCCAAGGGCCCCTTCCAGAACGAGGCTGACACCGACTTCGCCCTGCCCGCCAACCGCAGCTGGGCGCGCAAGATCTATGAAGCCGCGATCTCCGCCCGCGACGTCGAAGTGCCCCTGGTCATCAAGGGCCAGGAAGTCCAGACCGGCAAGACCCGCGCCGGCCACAACCCCTCGCGCAACCAGAGCTTCTACAAGGTCCAGCTCGCCGAAGGCGCCGAGATCGAGGCCGCCCTCGCCGCCGCCCAGGAAGGCTTCGGCGAATGGTCGAAGACCAGCGTCGAACAGCGCTGCGAACTGCTCCTCTCCTGCGCCCGCATCCTCCGCGAACGCCGCGGCGAGCTGATCAAGACGATGATGCTCGACACCGGCAAGATCCTCATCGAGGCCGACGTCGAAGTCTCGGAAGCGATCGACTTCTGCGAATACTACGCCCGCAGCCTGCGCGACTGGTCCTCCGAAGCCTCGCTCAAGCTCGAAGGCCGCGGCGTCGTCCTGGTCACCCCGCCCTGGAACTTCCCCTGCGCCATCCCCCTCGGCGGCGTCGTCGCCGCCCTCGCCGCCGGCAACAGCGTCATCTTCAAGCCCGCCCCCGAGTCCTGCCTCACCGGCTGGGAGACCTTCAAGTGCCTGCGCGACGCCGGCCTGCCCGCCGGTGCCGTCCAGTTCATCAACTGCGAAGATGACCCGCACGGCTCCAGCTTGATCAAGGACCCCCGCGTCACCGCCGTCATCCTCACCGGCGCCACCGAAACCGCCCAGCTCTTCCTCAAGATGCGCCCCGACCTCGACCTCGCAGCCGAAACCGGCGGCAAGAACTCGATCATCGTCACCGACATGGCCGACCGCGACCTGGCGATCTCCGACATCGTCGCCTCCGCCTTCGGCCACGGCGGCCAGAAGTGCTCCGCCTGCTCCCTCGTCATCCTCGAAGCCGCGGTCTACGACGACCCCAAGTTCCGCCAGGCCCTGAAGGACGCCGCCAGCTCGCTCAAGGTCGGCTCGGCCCTCGACCCGGCGACCAAGGTCAACCCCCTCGTCAACCCGCCCCGCGGCAAGCTGCTGCAGGCCCTGACCAAGCTCGAAGAGGGCGAATCCTGGCTGCTCGAACCGAAGCAGGACGCCGGCAACCCGCACCTCTGGTCGCCCGGCATCAAGCTCGGCGTCAAGCCGGGCGGCTTCACCTTCACCACCGAGTTCTTCGGACCCGTCCTCGGTCTCGTCCGCGCCGACAGCCTCGAGCACGCCATCGAGCTGCAGAACTCCTCTCCCTTCGGCCTCACCGGCGGCGTCCACACCCTCGACCGCCGCGAACAGGACCTGTGGATCAGCAAGGCGCAGGTCGGCAACGCTTACCTCAACCGCTCGATCACCGGCGCCATCGTCCAGCGCCAGCCCTTCGGCGGCTACAAGAACTCGGCCTTCGGACGCGGCCTGCAGGCCGGCGGCCCGAACTACCTGGTGCAGTTCATGAAGGTCAACGAAACCGCCCTGCCCAAGGCCAGCGGCATCATCCCCGCCGAAGTCGCCCCGCTCCGCGGCCTGCTCTTCAGCCAGGACCCCGAAGGCACCGCGACCTTCGATGCCGCCATCCCCTCGTACGTTGAAGCCGCCGCCGCCGCCAAGGCCTTCAAGGATCCCTCGAAGATCACCGGCCAGCACAACTACTCGCGCTACGCCCCCTACTCGAAGGTCTTCCTGATGGTCCGCCCCGAGGACAAGGCTCTCGACGTCTACCGCTCGGTCGCCTGCGCCCTGGTCTGCGGCACCTCGCTCGAAGTGGTCGCCACCGCTGCCGACATCGCCCGCCTCAAGCTGAGCGAGATCCGCGCCGCCGGCGTGGTCATCCGCAGCGTCAGTGGCGACGACGAGGCGAAGAAGCTGCTTTGCGATTCCAGCAAGGCCCGCTTCCGCCTGATCTCCAAGGTCGACGCCTCCTGGCAGACCGCCGCCGCGACCAGCTTCTGCTGGCTGCAGGCCCTGCCGGTCTACTCGCTCGGCCGCCTCGAGATCCTCCACTACCTCCGCGCCATGTCGGTCAGCGACAACTTCCACCGCTACGGCAACACCTCCAACGCCAAGTTCTGAGAGATTCAAGTCCAGATGGAAGCAAGCGGGGTCGCCGAAAGGTGGCCCCGCTTGCTTGCAGCGACAGGAACACACCGGCTGGAAGCTGGTCCTCCCAAGGGACAACAATGGAGACCGCCTACGGTCAAAGGAAATGTCTTCTGAAAGGACCGGCAAGACAGGAATGGATCAAGTTGAACTGACTCCGCTCAAGAAGCTGCTGACTTTCCTGCGTCAGAAGCGCCCCATTCCAAATCCGTGTTTGCGCAAGCCGCAAGCGACGGCAAGTTCTCGACTGAGCTTTGAGCTCTTCATCTTGGAACTTTAAACTTTAAACTGTGCCGCGCCCATGCCCGTCTTCCAAAACCTCTCCCTGCCCCTCGGCGCTGATCTCGACGCCGCAGTGCGCCGTCTCGACCCCTCCTGCCGCTCCTGGCGCCTGCTGCGCTCCAGCCTCGACGCCCGCAAGAAGGGCAAGATCCTCCAGGTCTACACCGTCGAGACCTTCGCCAGCGCCGTGCCGCCGCCGCAGGAGGAGATCGTCCTGCCCAGGCTGCAAGGCAAGGTGCCGACGGTCGGGGTCATCGGCGCCGGCCCGGCCGGACTCTTCGCCGCGCTGCGCCTGCGCGAACGCGGCATCAACTGCTTCCTCCTCGAGCGCGGCCGCCCGATCCTGCAACGCATGCGCGACATCTCGAAACACTGGAAGACCGGCGACGTCCACCCCGACTCCAACGTCTGCTTCGGCGAAGGCGGCGCCGGCACCTTCTCCGACGGCAAGCTGATCACCCGCATCCGCTCCGAGCACATCCCCTGGGTGATGCGCCGCTTCGTCACCTTCGGCGCCCCCGAAGAGATCCTCTGGCTCGCCAACCCGCACGTCGGCTCGAACCGCATCCGCAAGGTGATCGCCGCCATCGCCGCCTGGCTCGAGACCAACGAATGCCCGGTGCACTACGACGCCCGCGCCGAGGACTTCACCTTCAGCCAGAATGCGCTCGAAAAGGTCCGCTGCGCCGACGGACGCGAATTCGCCGCCGACGCCTGGATCCTCGCCACCGGCCACTCGGCGCACGACATCTACGCCCAGATGCTCGCCAAGGGCGTGCCGATGGAGGCCAAATCGATGGCGATGGGCTTCCGCGTCGAACACCCGCAGGCCTGGCTCAACCAGCGCCAATACGGGCCGCAATGGGAACACCCCGAGCTGCCCGCCGCCAACTACCGCCTCGCCGAACACGACCACGGCGAGAACCGCGGCGTCTACTCCTTCTGCATGTGCCCCGGCGGCTACGTCCTCGCCTCCACCGCCCAGCAGGGCCGCATGGTGGTCAACGGCATGAGCAACTACGGCCACGGCTCGCCCTTCGCCAACTCCGGCATCGTCGTCAGCATCGACAAGGACCGCTGGCTCGGCAACGACCCGATGAAGGCCCTCGCCTTCCAGGAGAAGATCGAGCGCGCCACCCAGGCGCTCGCCCAGGGCGCCGGCGCCAAGCAGCAGGTGCCCGCCCAGATGCTGCGCGACTTCCTCAAGAACCGCGGCGGCGCCATCACCAGCCGCAGCTCCTGTCCCTCCGGCGTCGTCCCGGTCAACATGCGCGGTCTCTACCCGAAAGAACTCGAAACCGCCTTCTGCGAGGCGATGGAGGACTTCGACCGCAAGCTCCCCGGCTTCACCGGCGAACACGCGGTGCTGCACGGCGTCGAGTCGCGCACCTCCTCCCCGGTGCGCATCGTCCGCGACGAGACGAGCCTGGCCTCGCCGCGTTTCCCCAACCTCTACCCCGCCGGCGAAGGCGCCGGTTACGCCGGCGGCATCACCTCCGCCGCAGTCGACGGGGTCAAGCTGGTCGAGGCGATTGTCGAGAAGTGGGGGAAGTAAGGAATCACCTTCCCCGGTAGCGCCGGCTGCCAGCCGGTCCCGCGTTCCGGGTTTTGACGCCCATCTTAACGATTTCACAAAGCGCCAACCGGCTGGCAGCCGGCGCTCCCAGGAGAACATCAGATGAATGATCCCATCGCCATCTACAGCTACCAACGCTTTGATAGCCAAGCCGAGTTCAGGCTTTACTCGGACCGATTGGAGACGGTGGCCAGCGATATTCTCGGCAATCGCCACGAAGCTCAGTTCCTCCTGGTCGATTTATATCCAGAGCCGGAGAGCAGTCGTCACTGGAATCCCTGGCATCGACGTGGTCTATTGTGCGCCTTTTTTGGCACCCTGATCTGTGCGGAATCCCGGCAATTTCCCCTGGCTTGGCAAGGCCTGGTTTTCTGGGGAGCTCTTGGGGTGGCGCTGGCAGGTGCCGCCTGTTTTTTCGCCAACTCGCGCTACGAGCATTGGCGGATGTTCCGGATGACTGATGGCCGCGTCCTTTGGATTTGTCTCGACCGCAAAAATCCCGAGGCTGGCGAGCTCTTCGTCAAGCACTTGAACGAGGCGATCCTGACGGCCCAGAAAACGCTACAAGGCGAGCAGCCGGATTGCTCCCAAGAGAGCACCTCATGATCACCCCCATCGACGAGCCCGCCTTCCTCGCCTGGCTCGACGAGGTCATTGCCTGGGAGCCCCGCATGCCGATGCGGGCCACCGTCGCTCACACACTCATCGTACCTCCCCAATTCTGCTCCGGACAGAAAACGCCGCCCGACCTTGAATCGGCCGACGAAAAGTCATACAGTGTCATTGCTACTCAATCCAAAATCTTTAGGAGTGCCCATGCGTCGCCTGATACTCTCCCTGTCGATCTTGCTTGCGTCTTGCGCAAACTCGCCAGTCGATCCGAGCCTCTTTGGTCGAGACCAAGGAGATTCGACGAGTGCGGTGTTCGCACAAATCTGCACCATGAACAGGTCAGACAGAATAGCTCTTGTTGTCCCTGCCAAAATTTCGACCTGTATCACTCCGATTGAGGCTTCCTAGCCTTCCCTGATACTTGAGACTTCTGCACCGTGGCCTCGACATCAGTGGCCGGTGGCGCTTCCTTGCGAATCATGACGATGACGTCGCGGGAATGAATCTCC
>JBDKFG010000015.1:0-88594 GCA_039798785.1 Verrucomicrobiota bacterium
CGCCATCACTGCGCCTGACCCCATCTTCCACCACCAAATCCGCTGCCCGGGAGATTGCCTAATGGAAGACAGTCTTGCGCAGAAAGGTGTAAAGAAACATGTTTGTGGGGGGGATTCTCTGACTGAGCTCTGCGAAGCTCTCCGCGGCCTGGTGGCTTTACTCCAAAGGAGTGGAAGATTTTTGCCCGTGGTCGAGCCGCATCGGCGACACCTGGTCCTGATTTCCCAGATTGAGGAGGAGGCTGCGATCATCGTCACTCCAACGAGGACCGCAGGTGAGTGAGTTAACAAGCATTGGCATCCAGAATCAAGAGAAAATGGCAACGACCGATTTCGATAGATTGCTGATAAAACGCGACTCGAACTTCCTCAATCTTTGAACCTTACAACCTTTGGAATTAGCTTGATTGACGCAGGCGTCGCTCGGTGGCGAGACGGAGGACTCGTTGGAGCTCTTGCTTGCTTACAGGCTTGGTGCTGAAATCATCGAATCCGACTCTTCTGCAGTGCTGATGGGTCTCTTCAAAGGCGTCGGCAGTGAGGGCGACGATGAAGTCTCGGCAGCCGAGGCGGCGGAGTTCCTGGGTGGTCTCGTAGCCATTCATCTCCGGCATGTGCAAATTCCATCAGGATGAGGTCGAAGGAATCTTTCTCTGCTGAAATCAGCTCGAGTGCCTGGCGTCCGTCGCCGGCGATCTTCATTTCGGAAGCATAGCGAGAGAGCATCCGAGTGATCACTTTCTGATTGACCGGGTTGTCCTCGACCACGAGGATGCGCAGCTGCAGGTCGAGGTCCTGCTGCGGGCCGGTTTGCGCCAGGAGGCTTGCCGCGTCACCTTCGGGCAATTGGAGAGCCAGGGAGAAGACACTGCCTTTTCCGAGGCGCGAGTTGACCTCGAGCCGTCCCCCCATCAGTTCGGCCAGTTTAGCGCTGATCGAGAGACCGAGGCCGGTGCCGCCATGGCGGCGGCTGATCGACGAGTCGGACTGCTCGAAGGGGCGGAAGATCTGCTCGATCTTTTCTGGAGCGATGCCGGGACCGCTGTCTTCGATGGATATGTGAATATCCCAGACACCACCGCGATTTTCGGCATCCAGATGGAGTTTAATGCCGCCCGTGTCGGTGAATTTGATTGCGTTCCCGACCAGATTGCCGATGCATTGCCAGATGCGCAACGAATCGCCTTTCAGCACCAGCACAGGGAGCGAGCTCAAACATTCCAGGCTCAAACCCTTGTCCTGAGCGTTCACCTGATGCAGGCTGACGACCTTGCGGCAGAGATCGACAAGATCGAAGCAGTGCAGGTCCAGGGAGAACTTGCCGGAATCGATCTTGCTGAGGTCGAGGATGTTGTTGAGCAAGGCATGCAGTGATTCGCCGCTGCCGCGAAGAGTGCTAACC
The DNA here is from genome assembly GCA_039798785.1 of Verrucomicrobiota bacterium. Lineage (GTDB taxonomy): Bacteria > Verrucomicrobiota > Lentisphaeria > Lentisphaerales > Lentisphaeraceae > CAMCSH01. The sequence goes on from JBDKFG010000015.1 coordinate 1,403, forward strand.
AAGCCGCGCTGCTCGTCATTGAGCGACTTGTCATCCTCCAGGATGCGGCTGAGGCCAAGAACGCCATTGAGAGGGGTGCGGATTTCGTGCGACATGGTGGCGAGGAAGTCGCCGCGGGCGGCATTCGCCTTTTCGGCATCCCGCTGGGAGGATTCCGCCTGAGCGACGGCAAGGCGGAGCTCGGCAGTGCGGACTTCGACCACCTCCTCGATCTTGCTGGAATGGCCAGTGATGATGAGGAGAGAAGAGACCAGACCGGCAGCGAAGATCAAGGCGAGGATGATCATGATGTGGTTGTGTCGGCCGGGGAAGTCGCTGTGGGCCTGCATCAGGGTCAGGCGCCAAATCTCGTTTCCGGCGAGGGTGAAATCGCGACTGGTGCTCAGGGAGTCCTTCAAATTCTTGCCTGGGTGATTGCTGCAGATCAGGTTTCCGGACTTCAGGTCATGGATCTGCCATTTGAGTTTTTCATCGGGCCCGGGTAGGGATTGAAAAAGAAGGCGGAGGGAGAGCATGCCGATGGCGACGCCGGAACAAGAGCCCTCAGGGCGATGCGTCGGACGGATCAGGAGAATGCCACCCGGTCCGTCGGGATCCTGGAACATCTTGAAGCTTGAGCTTGCCCCCATTCCCTCTTTTATCGACTTCTGGATCAATTCTCGTCTTTGCGGAACCGCCATGTCATTGATGCCGAGGACATCAGTGTTGGCGGCGAGAGGGTAGACATAGCAGACCGGGCTTGCCAAGGTCTCCTTCTCATCCACCGGCTGACCTGGTGGCGGTCGCAGCAGGATCGTCCGTCCGATCTCTGCTTCGTAAGAGGGCCGGAGGCTGGGCCAGTCTTGGAGTGAGACCAGCGGCGCCCATTGCAGATTGAGGAAAGCCTGGTTGGGATGCGCGCTCAATTCGCAATAACGGACGAAGCCAGCGAAGTCGACGTGCTCGCCGCTGAGATAAGCCTCCAGTCCGCGAAGACGAGTGACCTTGCTGACGATTGACGAATCAATACGTTTCATATGGAGCTCGACAGCGGTGTCCAGCTCGTGCCGGAAATCATTGAGCCTCTCCTCTTTTTCGTAGCAGTAGATCAAAGTGGAGACTCCAAGTCCGGCGAGCATACCGCCGAGCGCGACGCCGCTGCGGAAGCTGAACTTTGGCCAGTCGGTAGCGACGACTAGAATGAGGAGACAGAAGATCTGGACGCCGAGGCAGTCGCCGAGCCACCAGGTGAAGAAGTTTCCAGCGACCGCTTCTCCTGGGATGATCCCGGAAGACCAGAGGGTGAAATTTCCGATGGCGGCGGCGGTGATGCAGCAGAGCAGTGACACTGCAGTGAAAATGAACAGGCTGCGGACATCGTTGTAAATGAGGCGATTGGGCAACCATTGGCGGAGGATGCGCGCGCAAATCCATGCTTGCAGGGAAGAACCCGAGGCGATCGCGACAGGGACCCAGGAGAAGTCAGGCTGGGGCGGGATGACTTGGGAATTGAAGATCCAGGATCCTAGGAAGATACCTGGCAAAGCCCTCTCTCGCCAGAGCAGAAGTGCAGCCAGGGCCAGGCCGGCGGGAGGGAAGACGGGGATTGAATATCCCGGCGGCAGGGCAAACATCATTCCCAGCTTGCCGCCGAGGACATAGCCGATGAGTAGAATCAGATTCCCGATGATCATCCGATGCCGCGACATGGCCACCCTCGCTTCTGGTCAATCATACAACGGAACGGCCTGAAAAGTCAAGACGGTTTACTGAGCCCATCGGAGCTTATTCCGATTCCGGCTGACGGAAGGAAGTTTATTCCATGTGTAAACTCGCGTCTTTCGCAAACAAGTGTTAGTTTATTATCAACAGGAATTCAAGCCAAAGAGACTGACTCATGAGCCCCGAACAACTCCGCCAGGGATTGCAGCAACACTTCGGTTTCGAGGATTTCATGGAGGGACAGCTGCCTGCGGTCAGCGCCGTCGCCACCGGCAAGGACGTTCTGGTGGTGATGCCCACCGGAGCCGGCAAGTCACTGTGTTACCAATTGCCCGCCTTGCTCCGTCCTGGCTACACCATCGTCATTTCGCCACTGATCGCCTTGATGAAGGACCAAGTCGATGCACTCAGGGCCCGCGGCATCGCCGCCGCCCGCATCGACTCGACCCAGGACGCTTATACCCAGCGGGAAGTCATCCAAGGAGCCCTCGCCGGCCGCATCCGTCTCCTTTACGCCAGCCCGGAACGGCTTCGAGCTCGCGGCTTCAGGGAAATGATCGCCGCGCAGCCTCCCTCGCTGCTGGTCATCGACGAGGCTCACTGCATCTCGCAATGGGGACATGATTTCCGCCCCGACTATTCCCGCGTCGGCGAATTCGCCGCCGCCTGCCAGGTGCCGCAAGTCGCCGCCTTCACCGCCACCGCCACACCGCTCGTCCGCGCCGACATTCGTGCCCAGTTGCGCCGCGCCGACATGCTCACCCTGGTCAGCGGCTTCACCCGTCCCAACCTCGCCTTCAGCGTCCTCGAAGCCGAGACGGTGAAGCGCAAGGACGAGATCCTCCGCGAACTGCTGGCGGAGAAGAAGCCGACCATCATCTACTGCTCCACCCGAAAACAGGTCGAATCCCTAGCCGAAAACCTCGGCATCAAAGGTTATCACGCCGGCATGAACGATGCAGCACGCAGCGAGTCGCAGGACTGGTTCCTCAAGGATCCCTGCCCAGTGCTCGCAGCCACCAACGCCTTCGGCATGGGCATCGACCGCTCCGACGTACGCCGCGTCATCCACTATTCGCTGCCCGCTTCGCCTGAAGCTTATTACCAGGAGGCTGGCCGCGCCGGCCGCGACGGAGAAAGCGCCGAATGCATCCTTCTCTGGTGCTTCATGGATCGCAAGATCCAGGAGTTCCTGATCGAGATCGGCTCGCCTGACGAAGCGAGCGTCCGGGCCTTGTGGCGGATCCTGCGGCAGAAACGGCTCGAGAGCGGTCCGCTGGTCGAGGCGCCGCAGGAGGCTCTGGCCAAAGCCGCCGGACTCAAGGGCGAGCAGCAGGTTTCGGGCGCTCTCAAGCTTCTCGAACGTGCCGGCTTCGTCGAGCGAGCGGCCCGCGGCGGAGGACGGGGCGTGCTGCGCGCCCGCGCCCCCCTGCCGCAGTGGCAGGAGCGCGCCTCAGGGCCTCGGACACAACGCAGTCTCTTCCTCGCCAGCACCTTGCGGGAATTCGGTGGCAGTCTCAGCGATGGTGTCGCCGCCTCCTGGGAGGATCTTGCCGACATCTCCGGTCTGACCCGGGAGCAATTGCCCCGCGTGCTCGACGCCCTCCGCGGCGACAACTTGCTTGACTGGACGCCGCCATTCTCGGGCCGGGGCATCGCAGTGCTTCGCGAGGACCCCGAGCCCAGCGGCATCGACTACGGAGCGGTGGAGAAGAAGAAGCAGCTGGATGTCGAGCGGCTCGGCGCGATGATCTCGTTTTCCCGCGCCCGCGGCTGCCGCCAGGCCCACCTGATCAGCTATTTCGGTCAGGAGGTGAAAGGATGGCGCTGCCACGCCTGTGACCGCTGCCGCGACGCGGAAGGAAGCCTGATGGCCAGGGAGACAGGCCCCCAGGAGCTCGCCATCCTGCAGCTCCTCCTCAATGGAGTAGATCACCACCATGAACGCATCGGCCTCGCCAAACTCGCCCTGGTCCTCGCCGGGAAACGCACCCAGCAGACTCTTGAATCCCGCCTCACCGAATCACCTCATTTCGGCAAGCTCAAGTTCCTTGACGAGGAAACCATCATCGCCACCTTCGAATCCCTGGAAGGGGTCGGCTTTGTCGGCAGGAGCAGCGGGCGGTACGCCCTGGTCGAGATCAGCAGCAAGGGGAGAGAGTTCATGCGCCACCCCAAGCCCTTGCGTCTTGCCCTGCCGGAATTCGCGGTGCCCGCGAAAAAAAACGAGAGCGCCCAGAAACTCGGGACGCCTTTGGAGAAACGGGCCGCGGCGCTGAAGTCGGCGCCGAATTTCGACCGCAGTCTTTTCGAGGCCCTGCGCGAAGCCCGCAACCAGCTTGCAGTCGAAGAGGATGTGCCTCCTTTTCTCATCGCCCCCAACTCTGCGCTCGAGGCAGTGGCGGCCGCACATCCCCGCGACGCCGCCGCACTCGCCAATGTCAGCAGTTTCGGCCCGCAAAGGACCGAAAAATACGGCGCAGTCTTCCTCCGCATCCTCCAAGGCGCCGATTGATCGTGCCTCCAACCTTTCAGCCAGAAAGCACGGGGCGTTAGTTGAAAAGGATGATACACAAGGGATTGAGCATCGAGACAAAGTGAAACGAAGCCAGTTTAGGTTCAAAACAAGCGAGTGAAACCCAAACGGTCAGGGTGATCCGGTCTGATCCCGGCGCTGCGGGCGCCTGCCGCTTTCCTTGGATATTTCGGTGCGGCACAGATCTGACTCCTTGTCCTTGTTTCTGTCTGCCAGCTGATTTATAATGGCTCAGGAAAGCGGGAGAAGAACGTGTTTCGATTCCTCCAGACAGGACTGGTTCGCCTGCTTTTTGCGGCTTTTACAGCCGTCTCGGTTTTCGGGGCCGAGGAGCCCCAGCGCGATAACAAAGGACGGCTTCCCGGCGAAATCCTGGCGCTTTATACCTACAATCTGCCGAAAGACATTAAATGGCCGAATGAGGACAAGCTCGCCGAATTTCGCGTCGTCCTTGTCGGTCGCGATCCCGACTTTGAAAAACTCTTTAACAATATCGTCCGCGACGAAAAAATTCGCGGCAAGCCGATACGCTTCACCACAATGGACGAGGTCGATAAGCTCGATGCCTGCGAAATGGTGGTCTTGAGTAAAAACAAATCCGAACTACTCGAGAAGCTGCTCCAGAAGGTGGAGCGCAAACCCACATTGATCCTCAGCCAGGAGCACGAGGACCCGCTGCTGGTGATGATCAACATCCTGGAAAACAAAAACGGCAAAGGAACCGGCTTCGCTATCAACAATGGCAACATCCGGATGCAACGGCTGGAAGTGCAATCGGGCTTGCTGTTGCGAGGCGGCACTGCAATCGACGTCGGCAAGCTTTTCGAAGACGGGGAGAAGAGTCTCAGGGAAGCTCGGGAAAACCTCAACAGCAAGGAGCGTCAAGTCGCCGAACTGAGCCGCAATATCGAGCTCAGCAGGCGCAAGCTGGACGAGCAGAAGTCTCAGATGGACAAAGCCGCCACCGAGCTTGACAAGGCCCGCCTGGAGGTCTCTGCGGCCCGCATCGAACTCGAAAACAAGGGGGCCGAGCTCAACAAGATCAAAAGCGAACTATCCCTGCGCGAAGCGCAGAACGTCGAAGCCGGCAAACGCATGTCGCAACTGCGTGCCGAGGTCTCCGAAAGCGAAAGGAAGGTGTTGGATCAGGAAGGCGACATTCGGATGCTGCAGCGAGAGAAGACACGCTTGCAGCAGCAAGGCAAGGAACAGGCGGAGCTGCTGCAAAATCTGAGGGACGAGCAGATCCGCCGCGAAAAGGAGATCGAGCTGATCATGGCCGACATCGAACTGCGACGCAAGGAACTTGAGGCGGGGACCCAAAAGCTCGCCGGATTGAATCAGAGAATTTCCGACAGTGAAGCGAAGATTCTCCAGCAGCAGCACATCATCACGCAACAGCAAAGCAACCTCCGACTTCTCCTCGGGCTGATCCTGGTTTCGATTCTCTTTGCCGCCTTCGTCTTTCGTGCCCTCCAGGAGAAAAAGCGCTTTGCACGCAAACTTGAAGAGGCGCAAACCGAAATCCTCGTCGCAAAAGAACAGGCGGTCGACGCCAGCAAGGCGAAAAGCGTCTTTCTCGCCAGCATGTCCCATGAGATCCGCACCCCGATGAACGCAATCCTCGGATACGCTCAAATCATGGAGAAGTCCGACGATGTCGGGCCAGGCAGCCGCCACAATCTCGAGATCATCCGAAAAAGCGGCAATCACCTTCTCAGCCTGATCAACGAAGTCCTCGAGATGTCCCGCATCGAGGCAGGGAAGACAGTGCTCAATCTGCAGCCTGGACATTTCCCTTCGATCATCGAGGAGGTTCGCGACATGTTCGCCCTCAAGGCTAGAGACAAGCATCTGCAATTTGAAATCTCTAGCTGCCCGAAGCTTCCCGGTCTGATGTTTGACGAGGGGAAGCTCCGTCAGATCCTGCTCAACATGCTTGGCAACGCCATCAAGTTCACCGACAAAGGCAGCGTCAAGCTCCAAACCCGCGCCGAATCCGGGGATCTCGGCTGGCATGTGACCGTCGAAATCATCGACACCGGCCCCGGCGTCGCCGAAGAAGACCGTGAAAAGCTGTTTGAACCTTTCGAACAGACCCGCAGCCGCAACCAGAAGATCGAGGGAACGGGGTTGGGCATGCCGATCAGCCGGCGTTACGCGCGCTTGATGGGGGGCGACATCAAGATCCTGTCAAACCAGCCCTGCGGCTCGGTCTTCGTCTTCGATTTCTACGCCAGTCTCAGTTCAGAACCGGTGAGCTCCCGCCAATCTCAGGGGACCATCGACGCCATCAAATTCAAAGGAGAAACGCCGCGCATTCTGATTGTCGACGACGTCGAAATCGGCCGCAGGATTCTGCGTGACATGCTCAGTCCCTACGGATTCATCATTTCTGAAGCGCTCGACGGAGCTTCAGCCTTGGAGCTGATCTCCCGCGACAAGCCGGACATGATTCTGAGTGATGTCCACATGCCCGGCCTCTCGGGAATCGAATTAGTGGCTCTCATTCACCGGCGTCAACTCAACATCCCCACCATTCTGCTCTCCGCCTCGGCATTGGAAGAAGATCGTCAACTGGCTTTGGCCGCCGGTCCTGCCGGCTTCATCGCCAAGCCCTTCCTGGTCAATGAGGTCTTGGAACTGATGCGGCAGCATCTCCATTTTGAATGCTCCTTTCAAACCGCTTCTGCAGCTCAGCCTGTCCCGACCGACAGTCACGAAACAATCACTCCGGAACTTCTCCATGAATTGCAATCTGCGGCGACACTCGGGGCGCTCAAAACCATTCTCTCCCTATTGCCTGCGATTCGCCTCCAAGCCCCCCAAGCGGCAGAGGAAATCCAACGCCTGTGCGACAACTTCGACATTGCCGGGATCAGGTATTTGGCCGAGCACTTCAATCCTTGAGGAAATCCCGGTCAGAGCAATCTGCGAAGCCAGCGGTTAGGTTCAGTAGGGGCAAGGACGAAAGAGAAGTTGCGCTGGTTGAATCAAATTTTCTCTTTTAGTACAGGGATTCTGGGCGCCGGTACTCATGGATTTTTCGCCGAGTCCCGTTAGGTTGCGTGGATTTTGAACAAAACCACCACAAGAGGCCTTCAAGTGAGCAACTGGAACTGGAAACAACAGCGCGAAAAACGGGCCTTCCTGGCCCTCGAAGACGGCAGCATCTTCCACGGCTACTCGGTCGGCGCCCCCGTCGACAAGCTCGGCGAAACCGTCTTCAACACCGGCATGGCCGGCTACCAGGAGATCCTCTCCGACCCCTCCTACGCCGGCCAGTTCATCAATATGACCTACACCGAGATGGGCTCCTACGGCACCTCGGGCTGGGACATGGAGGCCCGCGGCACCTTCTGCAACGGCTTCCTCATCCACAACCTCAACGAAGCCTCCAACTGGCGCGACGACATCGGCCTCTCCGACTTCCTCAAGAAGAACGGCATCCCCGCCCTCGCCGGCATCGACACCCGCGCCCTCACCCTCAAGCTACGCACCCAGGGCGCCCTCAAGGGCTACCTCAGCGTCAGCGGCGGCGTCTCGGAAGAAGACGCGGTCAAGAAGGCCAAGGGCTGGGAAGGCCTGGTCGGCCAGGACTACGCCGCCAAGGTCAGCACCGACAAGGTCTACGAATGGGACCCCGATGACAGCCACTCCGGCTCCTGGGGCACCGGCGGCGCCTTGCCGCCCAAGGACCTCCACGTCGTCGCCTACGACTTCGGCATCAAGTGGAACATCCTCCGCTCGCTCCGCCGCCACGGCATGAAGGTCACCGTCGTCCCCGCCAAGACCCCGGCCAAGGACGTCCTCGCCCTCAACCCCGACGGCGTCTTCCTCTCCAACGGCCCGGCCGACCCGGAAGCGGTCACCTACGCCATCGAGGCCGGCCGCGAACTCCTCGGCAAGAAGCCGATCATGGGCATCTGCCTCGGCCACCAACTCCTCGGCCTCGCCTGCGGCGCCAAGACCTACAAGATGAAGTTCGGCCACCACGGCTGCAACCACCCGGTCAAGGACCTCGAGACTGGCCGCATCGAGATCACTTCGCAGAACCACAACTTCGCCATCGACCCCAAGTCGGCCGAAGGCACCGACATCGTCATCACCCACATCAACCTGAACGACAACACCGTCGCCGGCCTCCGCCACAAGACGCTGCCGATGTTCGCCGTCCAGTACCACCCCGAAGCCGCCCCCGGCCCGCACGACCCCTTCTACCTCTTCCAGCGCTTCCGCGACATGATCCTGGCCCACAAGAAGGCCTGATCTTCCTAAGCCCGGGCCATCCGCCCGGGCTTCATCTTGAACGAGTCAAGCGGAGTCTGGAGTTGAGAGATGAAATGAAAGCGTCCATTCCAGTGCTGGCCTTACTATTCCTCCCGGCGTCTTGCTCGGACACGCTCGCCTATCCGCCCCTCGTTGAAGCAGCCCGCCGTGGCGACTTGAGTGCAGTCAAATCACGGCTTGCAGCGGGTGAGAAAGTCAATCAAGAAGTCGAACAGGGCTGGACCGCTTTGCATTTCGCCGCCGGCAGCAATCAGACCGAGATCATTCTCCTTCTTCTCAAGGCTGGCGCCGAGATAGATCACCCGGATGACAAAGGCTTCACCGCTCTTCATTTTGCCGCCGAGCATCATTTCGCCGCCTCTGTCGATCTCCTGATCCGATCTGGGGCCGCCGTAAATCTTCCTGACTCAAGCGGTCGGACGGCGCTCCATCTGGTCGCCGCCTGCGGCGACCGGCCGATCGCCGCAGCCCTCCTTCGTGCCGGCGCCGACCCGAAAGCCCTGAGTGCGGCGGGAATGTCTCCGGGGGCTCTCGCTTTCGCCGCCGGCCATGTCGACTTGGCCAATGACCTTGGCTTCCGCAATTATCCCGAGTCTCCACTACAATAAGCGACCGAAATCCAGCGTTGGGCAGGCATCTCGATCCAATTGTCTGGAGCCCAAGCCATGAACATCCTTGCCGCCTGCTTCGCTGCCTTGACGCTCAGCCCCCTCCTTACCGCTGATGAAGGCACGGATTTCTTCGAGAAGAAAATCCGCCCCGCCCTGGAGAAATATTGTTACGAATGCCATTCAGATCGGGAGAACAAGATCCGCGGCGGACTCCTCGTCGACACCAAATCCGGCCTCCTCCAAGGAGGCGATTCAGGTCCTGCCATCGTCCCCGGCAAACTTCAGGAAAGCCTCCTTTGGGACTCGATCAACCACCGCGGCGAATTCAAAATGCCCAAGAACAAGATGCCTCAGGCAGTGATCGATGACTTCAAGGCATGGATCGAAATGGGCGCCCCAGATCCTCGCATGCAAGAGAATCTTTTGGTCAAGACCAAGGTGACGCCGGAAAGCATCGCCAAGGCGCGCAGCTTCTGGTCTCTGCAAGCCCCGAGCTACCAAGCGCCCCTCTCCCAGGTCGAGCATCCCGTCGACGCCTATGTTGCCGACGGTCTAGCCCAAGCTGGGCTGAAAGCCAGTCCTGCCGCCCCGGCCGCCGAAATCCTCTGCCGTCTTCATTTCGATCTCGTAGGACTGCCGCCGTCACCCGAAGAACTCGCTGCCTTTACCAGCGAATACAAGAAAGATCCCGATGCCGCCATCGCCGCCCAAGCCGACAAGCTTCTCGCCAGCTCCCACTTCGGCGAACGATGGGGGCGCCACTGGCTCGATGTCGCCCGCTATGCTGAGTCGACCGGCCGCGAATTCAACTCCACCTATCCGGATGCCTGGCGCTATCGCGACTATGTCATCAACAGCTTCAACCAGGACAAGCCTTACGATCAATTCTTGATGGAGCAGATCGCCGGGGATCTGATCAAGATTAAAAGTGATGCGGAATGGACCCGCAACTTGATCGCCACCGGCTTCCTCGCCCTCGGGCCGAAAACCCTCACTGATCAGGACGCTCGGCAATTCAAGGCAGACCTCATCGATGAACAGATCGATCTCGTCACTCGCGGCCTGATGGGCATCACCGTCTCCTGCGCCCGATGCCACGATCATAAATTCGAGGCGATCCCCCAGACGGACTACTACGCCCTCGCCGGCATCTTTCTGAGTTCGCAAACCTTGTACGGCACTGCCACGGGGCTGCAAAACCGCAATCGCAGCAGCCGCATCCGATTGCCCGTGGCCATGCCGGATCCTCATGCCAAGTCGATCGGCAGCGATGAGCTGGCGCGCCTGAAGAAATCCCTGACCGAAGCTGAATCCGAGCTCCGCGCCGCAATCCAGGCTCGGCGCGATGAAGATAAGAAGGGGGCAAACGCCCAAGGGGATCTTCGCCGCATCACGCTCGCCACCCGCCGGGTCGCTGAACTCACCGAAAAGATCAACTCGGTCAACCCCGACGGCTCGCCGCGCAGCTATTGCGTCGGCATGCAACCCGGCGAGCCGAAGCAAGCAAGGATCCTTGAACGCGGCGAAGTCGGCAAGGCCGGCCAGCCGATCGAACGCGGCTTCGTCCAGCTCATCGGGCCGGGGCCGGGCATCGCCAAGGATAGCAACGGACGACTGGAATTGGCCCAGTGGATTGCCGCCAAGGACAACCCGCTGACCTCAAGGGTCTGGGTCAACCGCATCTGGATGCATCTCTTCGGCGAGGGCCTTGTCCGCAGCCCGGAGGACTTTGGCGTCACTGGCCAAGCGCCCAGTCATCCTGAACTCCTCGACTATCTCGCGCTTCAGTTCATCCAGGACGGTTGGTCGCTGAAAAAGCTCCTCCGCTCCCTGGTAACCAGCCAGACCTACCGACAGAGCTCGGCTTTTAACGCCAGCGCCTTCTCTCGCGATCCTGAGAACCAGAAGCTCTGGCGTTACAGCCCACGCCGCCTTGACGCCGAAGCATTGCGCGACCGTCTTCTCTCCGTGTCCGGCGCTCTTAACCTGACTCCTCCAGGCGGCTCGGAAGTGGCCAAGGAAGGACACAGCGTCCTTGATCCGGTCTTGCAGCAGATCTCCACTCGGGCGTCCCTCAACACGTCCTGCCGCTCGGTTTACCTGCCGATTCTCCGCGACAAGCTCCCGGCCATGCTCAATGCCTTCGATCTCGGCGACTCGATGATCTCCGAAAGCCAGCGTGAGAGAAACAGTACCGCCTCCCAAGCCCTCTTCATGCTCAACAACGAGATCATCAGAGATTGCAGCGAGCTCCTGGCCGAGCGACTTCTCAAAGAGTCACCTGGCAAAGTCGACAAACAACTGGAAAGGGCTTTCGCCCTCTGTTTTCTTCGAGGCCCTGCCTCACGAGAGCTGAGCGGAGCCCGTCAGCTCTACGAAACAGTCTTGCGCGCCCCCGATCTCAAATCGCTGAGCGAAACCGAACGTAGCCGCAAGGCTCTGAGCACTGTTTGCCAAGCCCTCTTCGCGTCAGCCGAATTCCGTTTTCAATGACTGCCACATCCAACCTCAAAGCCCCAGGAGATCCCATGTTGACCCGCCGCGACTTCCTCGCCACCAGCAGCCTGGCCTTTGTCTCCCTTGGCTTGGGCCTGCCTCTTGTCGCAGCCGATTCCAACGGCAAGCCGCACTTCACCCCCCGGGCGAAACGCGTCATCTTCCTCAACATGCGCGGCGCCCCCTCCCATGTCGACCTTTTCGATCCGAAACCAGCTCTTCAGAAAGCCCAAGGCAAAACCGGGCGCAATGGCCGCCCCCTGCTCGCCCCTCCTTACACATTCAAAACGCAAGGGAAAAGCGGCCTCGCCTTCTCCGAGCTTCTTCCTGAGCTCGGAAAGCAGGCTGACGGCATCTGCCTGCTCAGCGGCATGTTCACTGATCAGCCCAACCATCCGCAAGCCCAGACCAAGCTCCACACCGGCAATTTCCAGTTCGCCCGTCCCTCTCTCGGTGCCTGGATAGTCTATGGTCTCGGCACTGAAAATCCGCAGCTGCCCGGCTTCATCACCCTCAGCCCTGCTTCAGGAACTTCTCCACACTACGGCAGCGCCTTCCTTCCCAGCCGCTTCCAAGGTACGGCAATCGGCCGGGCCCAGCGGGGAGGCGGGCGCTTCGCCAACAGCCAGCCCCAGCTCGCCGACATCAAAAACCCTGATCTCGGCACCAAACTCCAAAAACAACAGCTCGAATTCATTCAGGAACTCAATCAGGCCGAACTCCAACGCCAAGGTGAAAACCCTGAAATCCAAGGTGTCATCGACTCCTACTCGATGGCCTACGCCATGCAAGGAAGCCTCCCCAAGCTGATGGATCTCAGCCAAGAGAGCAAGGCCACTCAGGCGCTCTACGGACTCGATCAACAAGACTCCGCTCCCTTCGGACGCGAATGTCTCCTCGCCCGACGCCTCGTCGAAGCAGGTGTCCGCTTCGTTGAAATCTCCCATGACGGCTGGGACCATCATTTCAATCTCAAAAACCAACTCGCCAGCTCCTGCCGCCAGATCGACCGCCCAATCGCCGGTCTCCTCGCCGACTTGAAGCAGCGAGGCCTCTTGAATGACACCCTTGTCGTCTTCTCAGGTGAATTCGGTCGCACGCCCGATTCCGCCAATGGCAACGGACGCGATCACAACTTCAAGGGTTTCACTTCCTGGATGGCCGGGGGAGGGGTGAAATGCGGTTTCCGTCACGGCGCTACAGATGATCTCGGTTATGAGGCCGTTGAGGGCAGAATGGATACCCATGACTTCCATGCCAGCATCCTGCACCTCCTCGGCCTCGATCACACTCGCCTGACCTATAACTACGCCGGCCGAGACTTCCGTCTCACCGATGTCTATGGCAAGGTCGCCAAAGAGATTCTTGCCTGATTTCCACCCAGTTTCAATACCAAGAACCCAGGATCGTCTCATGAATCCCTTCTCCCTCCTGCTGCTCGCATCCACGATTTCTCTCGGTGCTGACGAGAAAGCCCAGCCGACTTCACCTTCGCCCGCTGATTCCGATCCCCGTGCTGAAATGCGCGAGCGACTCGCCAAACTTCCACCGGAAATCCGTGAAGTCATCGCCTCTCTGTCTCCTGAGGAACGTCGGAAATTGCGTGATATGAGTCCTGAGCAGCGTCGCGCCTTCATCGCCGATCTGCTTAAAAAAGCAGGCAAGGATCCCTCTCAGATCCGTCCACCAGATGGAAAATCTGCCGACGCCAAGACGGATCAAGCCCTTCCCCAGAAGCCGCAATCCGCTTCTGACATGGATGCCCCGGAAGAACGACGCAAAAGACGGGAAGAAATGGTCGAGAAAATGAAAAACATGAGCCCCGAGGAACGCCAAGCTTTCATCGAGGAAATGAAGGCCCGCCGCGATCGTCGTAACGGCGATAAAGTCGAAGAAGGTGGCGTCATCCCGAAACGGCCCTAAACCCACCTTGCAGAGCGAGAACTCCCATGGTAGCCCAGTGTCGCATCGACCCGATGCGTGTCGGCGAACTAGGGCGATCTCCAACCCAGGGTCATCGCCGATGCGGCTCGACCCCGGGCTACCATGTCCGACCCGCAATGGGTCGAGCGACAGAATTCTGCAGAATCCAGACCGGAAGCTTTTTTGCAGGGGTTCCCTGCATGCCTTATGAGGTATCTTGGATACGCGTACCCTTTGCACTCCAAAGATCAAGCCCCATTCACCACCACACAAATGCAACGTCATTTGTAGCATTTGATCCAATTGATGATGCGCGAGAAATCGAGGCTTGTCGAGGTTTTTTTGCGTACATAAATACCCCCATCTGTCGGGTCAGGCAAGCAAGCGTCTGTGCGGCTGATGGATTTTAGAATTAACTATTTATGACGCGTTCCTCAAAAGTCACCGCGTAGCGGTCGAAGCTGGCTTAGCCTGGGGCATCGCCCCAGGTTTTGAGCGTGAAAGGGTGCCGCCTCGCGTAGCGAGCGCAGGTAATATACATTATGCGAAAACTTGTCCCTTGCGAGCATTGTAGGTTTTCCGGTTTCGCGCCGACTTGAAAATATCTATGCTTACTGTGCGGACGAGCACGCCCCAGCCCGGCTCGCGCCGCTGCGCGACGAGCTCTGCAAGGACAGTCTCGCCGAGATCATGGCGGCTCTCATCGGCAACTGGAAGGTCGCATCACTCTGGCTGCTGCTATGCATGGAAATACAGCCGTCGCGAGATCGCGAACTCGACACCGAAATCCATCGCCTTATCGAAGCCGCTCCTGCCGGTGGAATCCACCGTGCTGGAGGAAGCACCGCCGCAGCTCGAAGAAAAGCCGAAGGAGGAGAAGGAAGGCCCCCGCCAGCTGGAGACCGTCATTGAGCAGCCCCGCCATCAGGTCAAATCCCTCTCTCCAGCTCGAAAAGCAGCCGCAGGCTTCCACTGACTCAAATCGGAACTGAGGACGGAACGGCGGCGCGGCGGGAGGGCGGTGAGCTTAACCTGGATTAGCGAACCAAGCTGAGCGTGCGCTCAGCTTGGTAATCCTGGATTCAGTTTTAAAATTGCAGATAAGCTCGAGAGTCACGAGTTCGTCGAGTTGAGCTCAAGTTTGTAACACCGGCTTTAGCCAGCTTGTTCTGCATCTGCCAGATTTTGAGCTAAACGGCCGGCTGAAGCCGGAGCTACAAACAGAACTCTTGACTCTCGAGGATATTGAAAATCCGCGTTGGAATCGACCGGCAGCTTCGGAATCCAGGCTTAATTCAAAGCTTCAGGCCGGAAGCACGGGCGGCGGCAAGGACGACTTGGCGGTTGCTGTCGCTGATGGCGCAGAGGGGCAGACGCATCTCTTCGCTGCACAAACCCATGGTCGCGGCGAGGGTTTTTGCCGGGATGGGGTTGGACTCGACAAAGAGGTCGCGCATCAAGGGCCAGAGCTTGTGGTGGATGGCGGCGGCGGTGGCGTAGTCGCCTTTGAGCGCGGCGGCTACCTTGTCGGAGGTCTCGCGAGGCATGACGTTGGAAATCACCGAAATGACGCCCTTGGCGCCGAGGCACATCATCGGCAGGGTGAGCATATCGTCACCCGAGAGAATGGTGAGCTCAGGGCAGGCTGCGCGATATTGGCTGACTTTGTCGACATTACCCGACGCTTCCTTCATCGCCACGACGGTGGGGAGTTTGGCCAGGCGGGCGACGGTGGCGACCGAAATTTCGATGCCCGAACGACCGGGGACGTTATAGAGGATAATCGGCATCGGGGTGGCTTCGGCAATGGCCTTGAAGTGGAGGTACATGCCTTCCTGCGTCGGCTTATTGTAATACGGAGCGACCTGGAGACTGCCTTGGGCTCCATCCTTGCAGGCTTGGATGGTGAGCTCGAGGGCTTCTTTGGTGGAATTGCCGCCGGTCCCGGCGATGACGGTGCAACGGCCTTTGGCTTTCTGAACGGCGAAGCGGATGACGGCGGAATGTTCGTCCATGTCGAGTGTAGGAGACTCGCCTGTGGTTCCGACGGCGACGATGCCGGAGACGCCGCCAGCGATCTGGAATTCGATCATTTTCTCGAAGGCTGCCCAGTCGACCTGACCGTCGCGGAAGGGAGTGAGGATGGCGGTGTAGACGCCGGAGAAGGAGTTTTTGCTCATGTGTTTTGTCCTTTAGGTTGTGAAAATCGGGATGAGGCTGTGCTGGAAGTCTGGTGCGATTCAGTGGCTGCGTTTTATGAAGTACTCAGCGAGTTCGAAGAGGAGCTGGCGCCAGGAGTTGTCGGGAAGGCAGCAGAGGGCCTCATTGGCTTCGGCGCAAAGACGGCGGGCAAGTTCCTCGGTGCTGGCCAGGGCGCCGCTGCGCTTGAGGATGAGGCGGACTTCATCGAGCTCTTCATGAGTGAGGCTGGGGTTGCCGAGGCAGTCGAGGAGGAAACCTTGATCGGCGGGCGAGGCGGCATCGAGCGCTCGGCGGATCAGCAGCGTGGCCTTGGCGCTGCGGATGTCGGCACCTACGGGCTTACCCCAATCAGGCGAGTCGGCATAGACGCCGAGGATGTCGTCGCGTAGCTGAAAGGCGAGGCCGGCTTTCAGGGCCCAGGTGCCGAGAGCTTTCAGACGCGGATCGTCATAGCAATCGAGGCCGAGCCCGAGAAGGGCACCAGTTTGAACGCAGAACTCCAGCAAGGACCCCGTCTTGCCGTGCAGCATCGACAGGATCTCGGCTTCGTCAATGCTGTCGAGATCGCGGTATTCGAACTCGACGTCGATCGCCTCGCCCGAGAGAAGCTCCGGATAGACCTTGCCGGCCAGACGCTCGGTGATGGCGACGAATTGCGAGGCGCTGATTTTCTCCTGACGGACGGCTGCGCTCAATGTGCTCAATACCCAGGCTTGTTGCAGGTCGCCGGTGAGAAGACCGAAAGACAGTCCATATCGGGCGGCGGCTTCGACGGAACAGTCGAAGCTCTTCGCCGCGTGGAATTCCAGGGCTGCGTGGGAGCTGGGTTTGCCGCGACGGGTGCGGTCGCCATCGATAATGTCGTCGTGCACCAAGGTCCAAGTGTGAGTCAACTCGGCGGAGAGAGCAGCCGCCATGGCTGTGTCGCGATCGCCTCCGAAGAGCTGGCAGGTCCAGAGAACCAGGGCGGGACGGAGACGCTTGCCGCCGTTGGCCGGGTAAGCTGCGACTTCATCGGACAAGCAACGAGGGCTGACCAGACGCGGGAAGGACGCCGCCGCGAGGGCGGCGTCGATCTGGGCCGCGGTGGCGGCGAGTTCTGGACCGAGCAGACTCACACGTTGACGCTGCCGGTGAGCAGCTTGGCGACGACGCGGTCGTGGTTCTTCTCAATGACGGTGAGCCAGCCTCCGGCGACGCCTTCGACATCGAAAACATGGAAGCGGGCGGCATCTTCATCCCGGTTGTAGCCAATGCGGGTGCCGCGAGGGAGAACGACATGTTTATCGATGATGGCGTTGCGGATCTGGCAATCTTCACCGATCTCGACGCCATCCATCAGGATCGAGTCGACCACGGTGGAGTAGGAGTGCACATGAACTTCCGGCGACAGGATCGAGCCGATGACAGTGGAGCCGGAGACGATACAACCGTCGCAGACAACGGAGTTGATAGCCTTGCCGATGCGCGGCTTGCCGTCGCGTCCGACTTCCTCGTTGTGGACGAATTTTGCCGGCGGCAGGGGCAGGTGGTAGGTGTGGATCGGCCATTGCGGCGAGTAGAGGTCCAGATTGGGTTCGACATTGCGGAGATCCATGTTGGCCTCGTAGAAGGCCTGCATGGTGCCGACGTCGCGCCAGTAGTTGGGCTTGCCGGGCTTCTGGCCTGGGATGCGGTTGTCGTCAAAGTTGTAGGCGTAGAGGCGGCCGGAGCCGACGGCTGCGGGGAGGATGTTATAACCAAAGTCGTGTTTGGAGTTGGGATCGGCTTCGTCCTTTTCGAGTGCTTCGCAAATCCACTTGGCGTCGAAGAGGTAATTGCCCATGGAGGCGAGGCACCAGCCCGGGCGGCCGGGAATCTCGGCGGCGCCGGACTTGGGTTTCTCCTGGAATCCGGTGATTCGGCCGGCGTCATCGACCTGGATGATGCCGAACTGGTCGGCTTCGGCGACGGGCACCGGAATGGCGGCGACGGTGGCGAGTGCATTGTTCTTGACGTGGAAGGCGGTCATCTGGCTGATGTCCATCTTGTAGATGTGATCGGCCCCGAAGACAGCCAGAAGCTCGGGGTTGAAGTCTCTGACGAGGTGAATGTTCTGCCAGATGGCGTTGGCGGTGCCGGAATACCAGCTCTTTTTCGCCGATTGCATCTGTGCCGGGACAGGGACGATGAATTGGCCGCGGATCAGCGAGGAGATGTTCCAGCCGTTGATGATGTGCTCGGTCATCGACTGCGATCGGAACTGCGTGATGACGAAGAGCGAGTGAATGCCAGAGTTGATGAAGTTGGAGAGGACGAAGTCGATGATGCGATATTTGCCGCCGAAGGGAACTGCGGGCTTGGCTCGCTTGGTGGTGAGGGGGGAGAGACGGGTGCCCTCGCCGCCGGCGAGGATCATGCCTAGAATTGAATGACGCATGGGGACTCCAGTTTTGGGTGATGCTACAAGAAGCCGGATAATTTAGCCTGCATGCCGGAGCTGCAAGGGGGCGGCATGATGTTGTTGTCGATGTGACACGGGGATTTCCCTGCCGCCACAAGCATCCATCCCGCTTGATTCCTCGATCTGCGAAGCTAGCCTAAGAGTCCCGATTCCCGATTTGAACCGCGAGGTTAATGATGAAGCCCAGCCTTTTCTGCCTGATCGACCTGCAAGAGAAACTCGTCCCGGCGATGTCGGAACGTGCGGAGGCTCTGATCCAGCGATCCGGCAAAGCTCTGCAAGCGGCCCGCCTGCTTCAAATCCCAGTCCTTCTCACCGAGCAATATCCCAAGGGACTGGGAAGCACCGTGCCGGCAATCGCCTCATGCGCGCCCGGCCTGCCTGTCCTGGAAAAGACCAGTTTCTCGGCTTTTGGAGCGGCGGGCTTCGACGCAATGGTAGTCGGGCATCGCGCCCGGCGTCTGATTCTTGCCGGCATCGAAGCTCACGTCTGCGTCCGCCAGACCTGCCTCGACGCCCTTGCCCGAGGTCTTGAAGTCCGCCTCCTCGCGGATTGCACCGAGTCGCGCTCCGTGCGCGACCGCGATCTGGCTTTGCGGGAGCTCGAGCAAAAGGGCGTCGAAATCATCGGCTTCGAAGCTTGGGCCTTCGGCGAGATGCGCGACGCCAAACATCCTGCTTTCAAAGCCATCTCGGCCCTGGTCCGCTGACACCGTCATAAGACCGGAACTTAGCAGAATCGAGATTAAAGTCGAAGTACCGACTTTTTTGCAAACCACAACCGAAACGGAGTTCTCCATGAGCAAGCCCGCGATCAAACCTGCCTGCCCCAACTTCTCGAGCGGCCCCTGCGCCAAGCGCCCCGGCTACGACCTGGCCAAGCTGCCCTTCGCCGCCACCGCCGGCCGCTCGCACCGCTCCGGCGTCGGCAAGAAGGCCCTCAAGGAAGCCATCGACCTCTCCAAGAAGATCCTCGGCCTGCCCGAAGGCTACCGCCTCGGCATCGTCCCGGCCTCCGATACCGGCGCCGTCGAGATGTTCCTCTGGTCCGCCCTCGGTGCCCGCGGCGTCGACGTCTTCCACTGGGAATCCTTCGGCCAGGAATGGATGACCGACATCACCAAGCAGCTCAAGCTCAAAGACGTCCGCGTCTTCACCGCTCCTTACGGCCAGCTCCCCGACATGTCCCAGGCCGCCAAGGACCGCGATGTCATCTTCACCTGGAACGGCACCACCTCCGGCGTCCGCGTCGCCAACGCCGACTTCATCGCCGACGACCGCGAAGGCCTCTCCATCTGCGACGCCACCTCGTCCTGCTTCGCCATGGAAATGCCCTGGCACAAGCTCGACGTCGTCACCTTCTCCTGGCAGAAGGTTCTCGGCTCCGAAGGCGCCCACGGCGTCCTCATCCTCTCGCCCCGCGCCGTCGCCCGCCTCGAGTCCTTCACCCCCGACCGCCCCCTGCCCAAGATCTTCCGCATGACCAAGGGCGGCAAGGTCACCGAGGACCTCTTCGAAGGCGCCACCATCAACACCCCCTCGATGCTCGCCGTCGCCGACTACCTCGACGCCCTCAAGTGGGCCGAATCGATCGGCGGCTTCCCCGCCCTCAAGGCCCGCACCGAGGCCAACTTCGCCGCCGTCGCCCGCTTCGTCGAGAAGACCCCCTGGATCCACTTCCTTGCCAAGGACGCCGCGGTCCGCTCCACCACCTCGGTCTGCCTCACCCTCGACCTGCCAGACGACAAGGTCACCGCCCTGGTGAAACTGATCGACAAGGAAGGCGTCGGCTACGACCTCGGCGCCTATCGCGACGCCCCTCCCGGCCTGCGCATCTGGTGCGGCGCCACCGTCGAGTCCAGCGACGTCGAAGCCCTCCTCCCCTGGCTCGAATGGGCCTACGCCGAGGTTCAGAAGTGAAACATGCTCTCGTTTTCGCCGCTGGTGGGGTGCTGATGATCCTCAGCCGACCAGGGCTGAAGGCCTGACAACCATGCCCGCCGCGAGGTCACTCGCGGCGTTTTAAATTGATGATTTCGTCCGCAACGATGCCCTCATTGGGCTTGGATCGCAGTCAGCGCGATGGTGTAGATGATGTCCTCCACCAGGGCTCCTCGGGACAGGTCATTCACCGGCTTGGCCAGGCCCTGCAGCATCGGCCCCATGGCGAGCACCTGGGCGCTGCGCTGCACCGCTTTGTACACGGTGTTGCCGGTGTTGAGATCGGGAAAGACGAAGACCGTGGCCTGGCCCGCCACGGCGGAGCCGGGAGCCTTGGACTTGGCCACCGAGGCGATAGCCGCGGCGTCGTACTGCAGAGGGCCATCGACCGGGAGTTCGGGTCGGCGGCGGCGGACGATCTCGGTGGCCTGGCGGACTTTATCCACATCGGCGCCTTCGCCGGAATCGCGGGTGGCGTAGGAGATCATCGCCACCCGTGGCTCGAGACCGAAAGCGAGGGCGGAG
Source organism: Verrucomicrobiota bacterium (assembly GCA_039798785.1). Taxonomy (GTDB): domain Bacteria; phylum Verrucomicrobiota; class Lentisphaeria; order Lentisphaerales; family Lentisphaeraceae; genus CAMCSH01. The sequence continues at coordinate 22,071 of JBDKFG010000015.1, forward strand.
TCCGCGGTCTGCAGGGCGATGTCTGCCAGTTGTTCGGCGCTGGGATCGGGATTGACGGCGCAGTCGGCGAAGAGCACCACCTGCTCGGGCAGGCACATGAAGAAGCAGGAGCTGACCAGGGCGCATCCGGGAGCTGTCTTGATGAACTGCAGCGCCGGGCGGATGGTGTGGGCGGTGGTGTGGATGGCGCCGGAGACCAGGCCATCGACCCGGCCCAGCTTGAGCAGCAGGGTGCCGCAGACGATAGGGTCGAGCACCGCCTCGGCGGCGCCGGCTTCGCTCAGCCCTTTGCTTTTGCGCAGTTCGTAAAGGGCGGGAGCGAGTTCGCCGACCAGGGCGGCGGGGTCGACGATCTCGATTTCGGGAGGAAGGACCAGCCCCTGGGCGGCGGCGGCGCGACGCACCGCATCCGGCTGGCCGAGAAGTACGCACTGGGCGATGCCGTGCTCCTGGCAGCGCACCGCGGCGCGCAGGGTGCGCGGCTCCTCGCCTTCGGGCAGGACGATGCGGCGGCGCACCGAGCGGGCCTGGCTGAGGAGGCGGTGGCGGAAGGCGGCGGGCGAGAGCTGGCGGCGACGGGTGCTGGCGGCCAGACGCTGGATGAAGGAAGGGTCGATGCGGTCGGCGAGCATCGCCATCACTTTTTCTCCGCGCACGCGGTCGTCCGCCGGGACTTCCACATCCATCTCGTGCACCCGGCGGCTGACTTCGTAGGTGCTTTCCTCGATGGCCAGGATCGGCAGTCCGGTGGCGCGCACCGCGCGTGTCAGTTCCATGACGCGCGGCTCGGGTGGTACCGCGGTCAGCAGGAGCCCTGCGAACTGGGTGCCGGAAAGTGCCGCGAGCGAGGCCGCCATGATGATGTCGGAGCGGTCCCCGGGAGTGATCAGGAGCGATCCGGGGCGGAGGCCGGCGAGCGCCCCGGGGACGGCCTGTGCCAGCACGCTGACGCGCTCGATGCGGCGTTCAAGATCACCCTCGTGGAGAACCTGCGGCCCGAGCTGGCGGACCAGATCCTTGCATCTTGGCCAGGAGAGGTTGGGAATCTCCGGGAAATGCGCCAGCAGCGGCAAATCCAGCTTGGCCAGCACCTCGCGCACCGGCCAGGCCTGGGTCTCGGGGACCCGGTTGACCACCACCCCGACGACCCGTTTCTTCTCACTGCTGTCGTAGGTCTTGGCGTAGATGCTGAGCTGGTCGGCGAGCGCGGCCGTGCCGCTCTTGTCGAGGCGAGACACAAGCACCACTTCGGCGTCGAGGGTGCGAGCCAGGGCGGTGTTGAGGCGGTTCGAATAGGTCATGTCGCTCTGCGGCGCCAGGCCTTCCACCACCAACACATCGGCCGCATCCCCCGCTTCTTCGCAACGGCTGCAGGCCTCCTCCATAAGTCGGTCCATGTCCCCTTCCGCCAGAAGCGATTCGACCCGCTCACGGCAGATCGGCTCAGGAGGATGAAGGGTCGAACCGAGGCGGACGAGCGCGGTCGAACGCTCGGGCTCCCCGCAGACGAGCCGGGTCTGGCCCATCGGCTTGCAGAAGGAGACTCGGACGCCGAGACGGTCGAAAGCGCGGATCAGGCCGAGTCCGGCGGAAGTGAGTCCGACGCCTGGACCGGTGGGCACGAGAAGGATGCTTGTTTTCATGATCGCCTAGGGGGTTCAGATTGATTGATGAAGGAGCGCCTGTCAGTCTGGGGCCGATTCGTCCAAGGTCCGCCGAGTCTGTCGGGCGATTTCCAGCTCTTCGTCGGTGGGGACCACGAGGACGCGGCCGGCGAGGTCGATGCGGCCTCCGCAGGCATTGCCGTGCCAGCTGTTGGCGGCCGGGTCGAGAGCGAATCCGAAGATCTTCAGCCGAGACAGGGTTTCGGCTCGCAGGTTCGCGTCGTTTTCCCCGATGCCGCCGGTGAAGACAAGGGCGTCCAGACGATCGAGGCTGGACGTCATCGCGGCAATGCCTTTTGCAAGGCGGTGGACGAAGACCTCGATGGCGAGGGCGGCAGCGGCATGGCCCCCGCCCGCCGCTGCCCGCAAGCAGCGCATGTCGCCGGAAAGCTCCGAGATCCCGAGAAGGCCACTGCCGCGGTTGAGGATGCCGTTCAATTCATCCAGGCTGCAGCCGAGACGCCGGCACATGTAAGGGAGGATGCCGGCATCGAGGTCGCCGCAACGGCTGCCCATCACCAGCCCCTCGAGCGGAGTGAAGCCCATCGTCGTGTCGACACTGCGTCCGTTTCGCACGGCGCAAAGCGAAGCTCCGTTGCCGAGGTGCGCGGTGACCAGGTGCAGGGCTTCAAGCGGACGTCCGAGGCGGCGAGCAGCCTCGCCTGCCACATAGGCATGGCTGCTGCCGTGGAAGCCGTAGCGCCGCACCCGGTGCTCTCTCGTCCAGGATGCCGGCACGGCATAGGTGCTGGCGGCGACGGGCAGGCTGCGATGGAAGGCGGTGTCGAAGACCGCGACCTGTCGCAAGCCGGCAAAGCGGCTGCGTGCCAGGCGGATGCCGGCGAGATTCCCGGGATTGTGCAGCGGCGCGAGAGCGATGCAGGCCTCGATCGCCTCTTCCACTCCATCGTCAATCTCCACCGCCGAGTCGAAGTGCTCGCCGCCATGCACCACCCGGTGGCCGACGGCCTGCGGCAGGAAACGCGGCTCGCTGCGGATCAAGTCGAGCAGACGCCCCATCGCCGCATCCAGATCGAGACCGGGGAGCTTCTCCAGGCGATCTTCTTGGGGAAGCCTCAGCTTCCAGCTGGCTTCAGACGTGCCCAGCCGGTCCGCCAGGCCGCTGAGCAGACGCTCCCCCCCCGCCAAATTGATCAGACTGAATTTCAAGGAGGAACTGCCGGCGTTGATGACGAGGATGGACATGGGAATCTCCTGGGAAAAGCAACTTCATGATTAGCAACTCCCTGACATCCGCAAGAGAAAACTCCTAATCTCAATGACAGTCAACAATTAGAAAACATCACCATCCGCGATCGGAGAGGGCTTGGCGGCAAGTCCGCGGCTTCAGACCAGGCCGAAATGCTGCTCCGCCAGTCGCAGGATCTGGCGAGCCCGGGCCAGCGGCGAATGTTCACGCAGGATTCTCGCCCGGCTTTCCGGAAGAGCCTCGCGCCGACAAGCGGAAGAGTGGAAGTCCGCCAGCTTCGCCACGGCAGCACCGAGCGCGCCGGGCTCCCAGGGGTCGTAATCGAGATAATCCCGGCCGGCGACAAAGCCGGCCTCCTGGTAGAAGCGGCTCGGCGTGGTCAAGCAGACGCTGCCTTGGCCTAGACAGGAGAGCGGCCGTTCATGACTTCCGGCGGGGAGCGTCGGGGTGATGCTGAGAACCCCCAGAGCCCTTGCGCCGATGAGCAGAGCTTGATTGTAATCGAGAGCCGGGTGAACACGGTGATGCCGCCAGTCCGCCGCATCCCACCCCGCACCATAGAGATTCACCGCGAGACCCGCTTCGTCAAGCTCCTTCAGCAGCCGGATGCGCAAGACGAGCCGGATCATCAGATCGAGCTGCGCCACCCCGACGCTCCATCGCCCGCGCGATCCCTGCCATACCGGATCGTCGCTGTCGAGCAGCTCTGCCGCGTCGGCGCAGCGCCGAGACATCGCCGTCGACAGCCCGGCTTCGAGTCGGGAGAGTGCCGCTGCTTCGAAGGTGCCCATCCATGCTGCGCGGGCCTCCGCCGGCGACTTCCAAGTGCCGAGAAAACACAATCCCAGCTCAGGCCGGCGGGCGCTGACGACGCTGGCCGGAGCGGGGTGGGCGAGGAAGGCCCTGGGGATTTCCGGCGCCAGGATCTTCAGGCACGGCATGTGAGCCTCCTCGAAGGCGGTGATCAAAGCCCGCTTCGTCTGGATCTTGTGCATCCTGCCGTAGATGTGACTGGGATGGTCGATGCCCATCACCATCCAGGCGGCCCCGGGATGTTTCGCCACCACGGGATGATCAATGCCGACACCTTGAATCGACAGCACCAGATCGGGCCGGAAATCGCAGAGGAGCCTCTCCAGATCGACGGGGCCGCTGAGATGCCCTGTCGCAACCTCCTGGCCGGGCAAGCCGGCCAGGCCTTGGGCGAGATCACGGGCAAAGCAGTTCGCCACATCGTATTGAAAACTGGCGGTAGGGACGAGTATGCGCATCGGATTCTCCTGTCTCGTCGCAGACAAACGCAATGCCCGTGCCGAGACAGGCATGAATTCTGCATGAAGTCCATTTGACGCCTCCCCGCAAGCTTCAATCCGAATCGCGACTGACCATGTCCAACGCCGATCCCAGCAAAACCGAGAAGCCGACCTCGAAGCGTCTGAACGACGCGCGCGACAAGGGAGATATTCCCCTGTCGCAAGACGTCGTTTCGGTCGCAGCCCTGCTCGCCGGCTTCCTCGGCTTCGCCCTCCTGCTGCCCGAAATCATGCGTGCCTGTCGCGGCATCCTGGTCGCCAGCTTCAAGATGCCCGGGATCGGCAAGCAATGGCAGGTTCCGGAGATGATGGATGGCGCCTTCGCCGCACTCCTCCCGCTGCTCCTCCCCCTCGGAATCCTGGCCATCGCCATAGCCGCCGCCACTTTGGCCTCACTGTACTTCCAGGTCGGTTTCTTTTTCGACACCAAGCCACTCGAGATCAAGTGGGACGCCATGAATCCAGCCAACGGAATGAAGCAGCTTCTGCCCAACCGCGACCAGTTCATGCGCCTCGCCATCACCCTCACCAAGGTCGCCCTCCTGTCAATCTTCTGCTGGGTCTGGATCGTCGGCGACCTGCAGTCGAATCTCGACCTGATCGAGTCCGACCTTGCCTCGGGAGCCTCGCTGATGCTCTGGAATGCCTTCAAGCTCGCCATGGCCGTTCTCTTCGTCTACGCCATCCTCGCCGCCGTCGACGCCTGGTGGAAGCACACCCGCCACATCGACAAGCTGATGATGAGCAAGCAGGAAGTCAAGGATGAGCACCGCAACGCCGAGGGCGACCCCAAGGTGAAGGCGAAGATACGTGCCAAGATGCGCGAACTGATGGGGCGCAGCCTGAAAAAGGAAGTGAGCAAGGGAACCGTGGTGGTCACCAACCCGACCCACGTCGCCGTCGTCCTGCAATACGTCTCCGGCGAACCAGCGCCCCGCGTCCTCGCCAAAGGCCTGCGGAAAAGAGCCGAGCGGATCAAGGCTCTCGCCAGGGAAATGCAGATCCCGATCATCGAAGCTCCTCCCCTCGCACGCGCACTCTACCGCGCCGTGCCGGATGGAGCCTACATCGAAAACCGTTTCTTCACTGCCGTCGCCGCGATTCTCGCCAAGGTCTACAAGGCGCGCCGCCGCAGACGCGGCTGAGCCGATTCCGGCAGCAAAAAGCCCCGGCCGATGCCGGGGCCTCTGGCGGCTTTCCGGACGATCAGGCGTCGCGGCAGGCGGTCTCGAAGCCGCAGGAGTGCTCGACAGCGCAAATGGCGCTGACCGGACGCTCGAGCTGGGCGAAGACGCCTTTGCCGAGGATGTAGCCGCAGGCCTCAAGGGCATTGCTGACGTCGAAAGCGTCGTCGCGCTGGGTGCTGCAGGGTGAGTTATGCTCGTAGGTGGCGAGATAGAAGGCCTGGCCGGGCTTGACTTCGAACTCCCGGATCAGCAAAGCGTCGGCGCGGATGCAGCCGAGGGCGGCCTTGCCGCTGAGGCGATCGACCACCGCGGCGATGCGCGGGGTGCTCAGGGTGTCGTGCTCGTAGTCCATACCAAGCAGAGCGGCGGCCAGAGCGTCGCGAATAGGATAGCCCTTCTCGATCTTCTCGGCGATCGGATCGGTATGCGAACCGTTCGACACCACGGCGTGGCTGCCGACGATGCGCAAGGCATTGTAGGCGATGTAGGGATTGACCAGGACGTCGTTCTCGTGACCGGGCTTGGGAACGATGGCAATGCCCTTCCCCATCTCTTTGGCCATGCGGTTGGGGAAGGATCGCGACGAGACGCGATACATGGCGCAGAGTTTTCCGGATTGATTGCGAGCGATGCTGACGATGCGGCCGACGTACATGAGAGACCTCCGTTTTTGGTGTGTCATCGAAGCTAGCCGCTGTGTGACTCTTGCCAAGGCTCTCCATTTGATTCCGCTTAGCTGGGCCGGAGGAATTCGTCGGACTTCTGCATTGTCCTCGGTGTCGTCGTCTTTGCCCAGGCAGGTGCGGCAGGGAGCTTGCCCCACTACGATGCTGAGTGCAGTTATAGTGGCTGTCTGGACTGCGACGGGGCTCTCTTGGGAATTACGCCGCTGAGACTTGCACCTGGTGCGCCCGCCCTTATACTCAAGGCACCCACGCAATCACGCGAACTTAGGACACACCATTTTGAGCTTCTTCGGCAAACTTATCGGCTGGCTTTTCGGCAAAAAAACTGAAACCGCCCCCCCTCCTCCCGCCTCCACGGCTCCCGCCTCGCAGCCTCAAGTCTCCGCCCCGTCCCCGGCCGAAGCCGGCCAGCAACGCCGCGATGAACGCCCCCGCCGTGATGAACGCGCCCCCCGCCGTGACGGCGAACGCTCCGAGCGCCGTGATGAACGCGCCCCCCGCCGTGACGGCGAACGCTCCGAGCGCCGTGATGAACGCGGCCCCCGCCGTGACGGCGAACGCCCCCGCCGCGATGAAATGGCGCCGCGAAGCGACCGCTTCGCCGAAGAAGAGGAGCGCGGCCCCCGCCCCGAGCGCCGCGAAGAGATGCCTCGCCCCAAACCCGTGGCCCCGGCCAAGCCTGAGGAAGGCTGGATCGCTCCCGCCGAGCTCGGCGAAGAAGTCGAAGGCATGACCCGCTTCGCCTCGCTCGGCATCGCCCCCCCCGTCCTCCACTCGGTTTTCGACCTCGGCTTCGAGTTCTGCACCGAGATCCAGGCTCAGATCCTGCCCCACTCCCTCGCCGGCATGGACGTCGCCGGCAAGGCTCAGACCGGCTCGGGCAAGACCGCCGCCTTCCTCATCTCGGTCTTCAACCACTTCATCAAGAACCCCCTCGCCGAACAGATGAGCGGCACCCCACGCTGCCTCATCCTCGCCCCCACCCGTGAGCTCGCCGTCCAGATCGCCAAAGACGCCGCCAACGTCGGCAAGTACACCGACTCCAAGACCGTCGCTGTCTTCGGCGGCATGGACTTCGAGAAGCAGCTCAACGAACTTTCCGGTCGCGTCGACATCCTGGTCGCCACCCCCGGCCGCCTGATCGACTACATCCGCCGCGGCGCCATCGATCTCCGCAAGGTCGAGTTCCTCATCATCGACGAGGCAGACCGCATGCTCGACATGGGCTTCATCCCCGACGTCCGCCGCATCATCGCTCACATCCCCGAGACCGACAAGCGCAGCACCCAGCTCTTCTCCGCCACCCTCGACGGCGAAGTCCTGACCCTGGCCCAGCGCTGGCTCAAGCCCGACTTCATCAAGATCGAGATCCAACCTGAATCGGTGGTCTCCAAGGACGTTCAGCAGACCATCTATCTGACCTCGGCGGCCGAGAAGCTCCCCGTCATTCTTTGGCATCTGAAAAACGACTCGGTCGAGCGGATGATCATCTTCGTCAACCGCAAGGACGAATCGGTCCGCCTCGCCAACGCCCTGCACCGCCACGGCATCGACCTCGAGCTGCTCTCCGGCGACGTGCCGCAAAAGAAGCGGATGAAGACCCTCGAGCTCTTCCGCAAGGGCGAGCTCAAGGTCATCGTCGCCACCGACGTCGCCGGCCGCGGCATCCACGTCGACAACGTCAGTCACGTCGTCAACTACGAGCTCCCCTACGAGCCCGACGACTACGTCCACCGCGTCGGCCGCACCGGCCGCGCCGGCAACAAGGGCAAGGCGCTCAGCTTCGCCTGCGAGAACTCGGCCTTCGAGATCCCCGAAATCGAATCCTACATCGGCATGAGCCTGACCTCTCAGGTTCCACCTGAAGAAATGATCCAGCCGCATCTCCAGGTCACCGAGGAGAAGAAGTTCACCTTCTCCGGCGATGAACCCGGCGCCCGCGGCCGCCACGGCTCTTCTTCTTCTCACCACGGCTCCCGACCCAGCGGATCCCGAGCCCATCACGGCGGTCGCGGCGGCCCCCGCCGGCGCTGATCCTTTTGAAAACGTGAATAGACGACGCCGGCCTCGTGCCGGCGTTTTTTGCCGCTATTTCATCTGAGAACTTTCAGTACCTCAAAGGACTGTCTTGATGATCCCGCCACGTGATCGAGCCCGGCACCTGTGCAAGTCTGATTGCGCCCGGGAAGGGCGGCCGAGTGTCGGCCCCTGATGTGGAGACAGGGCACGAGTCGCAACCCCTGGGCAAGGGGATGTTTTGACTCCCCCAACTCCCACCTCACTGAAAAGCAGCTTGAATACATCCCAGTCCAAGCTCAATTCGGTGTGATACACGTCGAACTTTTGCGTCCGCCGCAACGTTTCACTTGATGAACCCCGAGGTTGCCGTGAGTCAACACCCACTCCCAGAAGAGCTTTTTGATCCCGAGCCGAATCCCATTCTGCTTGATCACCTGAGCCTGTGCCCGGTCTGCGCAGGCATCCGCCGCGACTTCGGTACCCTGGCGGCGTGGCAGGCGGCCCAGACCGAGTCTTCCATCCCGGCCCAGACGGATGCCGCCATACGCGCCGAATTCGCGCTTCAATCTCTCTCCCGACGCCGCCGCAAGACACGGCGCCGCGCGGCATATGCCCTTGCGGCAAGTGCCGCGGCGGCACTTTTCGTCTTCGCCATCCTTCCACGCGGAATGCCGGATTCGGACATCAATAGCGATGGATTGGTTGATGTTCTCGACTCCCAACGTCTTGCACTCGCCCTGAATCGCGGTGGCGAAGCTCGCGACCTCAATCGCGACGGCCTCGCTAATGCACAGGACTTGAAACATTTGCGTCGCACCATCGTCTCACTCGGTCCGGAGGAGACACGATGAGCCGCCTGATGCTTTTCGTCGCGATTTCGACCTGCCTGCTCCTCTGGGCTGCGCCAGCCGATCGCTTCGCCTCCTGCGACCTCGTAATCGAGTCAGACAGCCCCTTCTCTGCTTGGCAGGCAGAGATCCGCTACCCTGCAGGCGTGATCCTGACCTTGATTGAAAACGGCGAAGGGGCTTTCGTCGAAGCGCCTGATTATGACCGCCGCGGTCTGGAACGCGGTCGAATCATCCTGGCCAGCTACACGCTCGAAAACCAGCCAGAGAAAAGGCTGCGTGTCGCTCGGCTTCATTTTCTCGCCCCGTCTGACGCCAATCAGGAGGACTGGACGGTCCGCTTGACTGCCCTCGGCGACTCCCAAGCCCGCCGCATCTCCGGTCGCATCCATCTCAAAACTAGGCATTTGCCATGAAGCTTCCCCTGTTCATTCTGATTATGCTCATCACTGCTTCTTGCTCCTCGAGCAAAGCAGCTGTCCGATTTCCTGCGAAAGCCTTGCCTTACATAATCGATCCTGAAGATGCCGCGACAAAAGAGCCGCACGGAGTCGCCCATGAAACCTCCGCGAATAAAGAGCCTCTCTTTCTCCTCCCCTTGCCCGCAGGTGAGGAGTCCGGCCTGCAGAAGCCTGACGGCTCCTGGCTGCCTCTTGTTGCAGAATTCGAGGCACGCTGCGAAGGCCCCTTCTGCCAGGTCAAGGCTCGACTCACCAGTCCTGAAGAAGCCGGTCTCTGTCGATTGATCTACCGATTGCCCCGTCAGTCCGCCGTCACCGATCTGGTCCTAAGCTGCGGCCGGCGGAAATTCCGGGCCATCGCCCTTCCACCGGAACAAATCCGGCGGGTTACCGCCGCCGCGAACGAACAAGGGCTGGCCTGCCAGATTCTCGAAATCGATCAGTTTCAAAGAATGATCTTGCTGCTCCGCCGTGATGAGGCTGCCTCACTGCAGCTCGACTTCCGCTACCTCTTCGCAGCCTCCTATGTCGACGGCAAGTTCCATTGGGCCTTGCCGGCTTTCCGCGGACTCCAAGCTCCACCCCGCCTCAAGCTTGAAGGAGCCGAACGAGATGGCGACAAATTATGTTTCAGCGCCACCGCGACCGCCAGCTCCTTGAGCTGGCGCGACACCAGAGGCCGAGGCCTGCACTGGGATGCCGAGGGGCTGAAGCTGATCGAGCCGAATCCCTCCGCGAACAATTTGCCCGTCCTCGCCGAAGCCCTTCTCACAGCCTTGCGAATGTCGCAAAATCCAGGAATGAAAGACGCTTATCTCGAGGGACTTCTCCTCCCCGAAACCGGCGCGGTTTTTGTCCGTTGAGCAACTGTCCTGATGCTCTGATCGGCAGCCGCCCCTGGATGGGAGCGGCTGCCCGGAAAGCGAGGGGTTTCAGGGTTTCGTCGCTGCGGACTTGATCTCTTTGAGGACGATGTCCTTGAACTGGGCCTTCATCGCCGGTCCGGCGTGAAGCTGCAGGGCGAGGATGCCGGAGGCGGCGCGGTGCTTGGCGTCTTCGTCGATGCATTCCATGGTGCGGACGCCGTCGATCTCCTGGATCAGATGGCTGCCCTGGGCGACGACGCGGTAGGTGTACCAGCGGCCTTTCTCGAGCTGGGCGACTTTGCTGGTGTCGAAGTGGGCGGTGACCTTGGCTTTCCCGGCGGCGTCGACTTCCTTGCGGTCGCCGCGATTGACGAAGATGCCGCGTCCACCCTGTTCGTAGAGGATGCCGGTGTACTGCTTGCCCATCTCCATGTCGGCCTGGTAGCCGGTGACGTCGAAGGTCTTGGCGTCGGCGAGCTTGCTGCGGAACTGCAGGCCGGAGTTGCCCCAGTCGGAGAGGAAGCGGAACTTGAAGGTGATCTCGAAGTCGGCGACGACGCGGTCCTTGAGGACGAGGAAGGTGGTCTTCTTGCAAGGGTTGGCGCCGCCGGATTCGGCGGTGATGGCGCCGTCCTCGACCTTCCAGAAGCCGGGATTGCCTTCCCAGCCGCTGAGGTCCTTGCCGTTGAAGAGGGATTCACCTTGAGGCTCCGTGTCGGCGGCGAGGCAGGAGCAGGCGAGAAGAGCGAGACTGCAGAGGATGCGTTTCATGTGCGGGACTCCTTGTTTGGGGATTCAAGATTCAAGATTCAAGATTCAAGAACTCGCTCCGCTCCAGATCTTTGATATTGAATCTGGAATGTCGTTGTCTGCTCTCTTGAATTTTGAATATTGAATTTGGAATTTATTTTTTCGCCTTGGCGGCGACTTCGAGGAGGAAGTCGGCGATCGCCTGCAGATCCTCGTCGTTGAGGTTGAGCGCCTTGGCGGAGGGCATCAGCGACTTGGCGCTGGTTTCGCGCTTGACCACGTCGGCAGCCGGGAAGCTGTGTTCGACGCCGCCGAGGTCCTTGATGACGATGGGGTCGTGATCGGAAAGCAGGAAGCCCTGGAATTCCCGTCCGTCCTTAGTCTTGACCACGGTGGTCTCGTAGCCGAAGACAATGGCGGAGTCGGGGTCAGTGACGGCTTCTTTCAGCACCGCGGCGTTGAACTTGGCGCCGACAAAGGAGAGGTCGGGGGCGACTTCCCGTCCCTGGTCGCCCATGGTGTGGCAGACGAAGCAGGTGCCGCGGCCCATGTAGAGATCTCGCCCCTTTTCGGCCTGGGGCGACAGCTTGATCTCGGCGAGCTTGAAGGCGCCGCTGGCGAACTTTGTCTCCTTGACTTCACGCTTCAGGGCGGCGAAGCCCTCGTCGATGCCGAAACCTTTCCAGTAGCTGCCCTTGCGGTTCTTCAACCAGAAATGAGCCTGCTTGTAGATGTCGTCGGCGCCGTTCTGGGCGATGGCGAGAACAGCTTGAGCGGCCTCGCGGGTGTTGACGAAGGCGAGGGCGTCGAGAGCCTGGACGCGGGCGCTGCGCCCCAAGGTGGCCGAGAGAGCCCGCTTCTGCAGATCGGCGACGGCGACGGCGGCATGCAGACGCCAGGCGATGCCGGCGAAGGCGTCGCTCCACTGCTCCGGTTCTTCCCGCTTGAGCGCCGCCTTGAGCCATGCGTAGGCCTGATCCTCCTTCTTTGCACAGGCCTTGCCGAAGGCCTCGAGGTAATAGCGATCGGCGCCGTCGAAGCCCTTCGCCAGGTCGACGAGGACACCCTTGATCGCGTCGAAAGGCAGGTCGCGCAGGGCGAGAGCTGCTTCGCGGCGGCAGGAGGGATCGGCGTCCTTGGCGAGACGAGCGGCGTTCTCCAGCACCTGGACGCCGGCGCGGCGCAGTGCGCGGAAGGCGACGATGCGCATCTGCGGATCGGCATCGCCGAGCAGGGCTGCGACTTCCTTCTGTCCGGCATCGCCGAGGCGGCTGAGTATCCAGACGGCGCGGGCCCGGATATAGGGGTTTTCCTCCTGGAGCAAGGCCTTGACCGGGGCGAGCGCCTTGTCACCCTGGGCGATGAGGGCCTTGAAGCCGAGAACGCGGACGTTGGGCGAAGGGTTTTTGAGGACCTCAATCATGCCGGGGATGCTACTCAGGTCGACAGCGGGCGCCTTGCCGCTGAAGCCCTTGGGGGCGATGCGGTAGATGTTGCCGAGGCCGCGGTAGTCGCAAGTCTGGTGGCCGCCGACACGCGGATCGTACCAGTCGCAGACATAGAGCGCGCCGTCGGGGCCAACGGTGATGTCGGAGGGGCGGAACCAGGTCTTGAGGGAGGTCGCGGTATTGGCCTTCATCCCTCCGCTGAAGTCGGAGCCGCCGATCTGCTTGCCGGTGTTGGAGCTGAGGAAGTCGTAGCGCTGCAGGGCGAAGCCGGCCTTGGCAGCCTTGGGCTGGTAGCCGAAGACGGTGTTGACCGCAGCCTCGCCGCTGAGTAGCGTGCCGTTGAACTTGGCGGGCAGGGCGCCGTTTTCGTAGAAGGCGGTGCCGGTGGGCGAGCCGGTTCCATAGATGTCGCCGGCGGGAGAGACGCCGGGATCCTCTTGGCGCCAGTGGGCGAGCGGCAGGGGCTGGCCGGGACGGCGCACGCTCTGCCAATGGTTGCGTCCGTCGCTGGTGAAGTAACCGAAGTCGGCGTGCTCCATCATCCACGAGGTGCGACAGCTCTGGGTGTCGTCGTTGTCGTTCATGAAGACCTCGCCGAAGGAAGTCACCGACTGCTCGTAGCTGTTGCGGAAGTTGTGCCCGATCGCCTGCAGCCCGCTGCCGTCCTCCTGAACCCGGAAAGCCGTGCCTTGCGAGTAGATGTGGCCGTCACACGAAGGCTCACCGCGGTTGGTGAACTCCCGCCCGTCAGTGCCTTTCACCGTGAAGCGGGTGTTGCCGGTGTTGAAATAGAGCTCGCCGTCGGGACCGGCGGTGACCGAATGCAGGGTGTGGTCGTGGTTCTCGCCGGAGAAGCCGCTGAGGAAGATCACCTTTTTGTCGACGGCGGGATCGAAGACGCCGTTGCCGTCGACATCGGTGAACTTGATCATGTTGGGTGACATCGAGACGAAGATCTCATTGCCAATGACGGCGATGCCGAGGGGGGCATTGAGCTCCTTGCCCTGGTAGAAGGTGTGCGACTTGTCGGCGGCGCCGTCACCGTCCGTGTCTTCGAGAATGACGACGCGGTCGCCGTCGGGGGCCATGTTCATGCCGCGGTAGTTGCGGCCTTCGGTGACCCAGACGCGGCCCTTGGAGTCGATGTCCATGTTGGTGGGGTTGCCGAGCATCGGCGACTTGGCCCAGAGCTTGATCTCCAGTCCCTCGGGCAGGGCGAACATCTCGGCCGGCAGGAACTTGGGGAAGTCCTCGGGGACGTCCATCGGCCGGTTGCCGGCGGGGGAGCTCAAGGCAAGTGCCAGGGTGAGGCTGGCGAGCAGGCTTTTCTTCATCTTTTATCTCCTTGTTTTTCGGTCAGACGGAATGCAGCTGCGGCGCGGCGGCCTCAGCCCAGAGATTGCGCACGAAGGGACCTCCCTCGAGATAGACCTCCTCGGGGGCCGGGAAGAAGTCGCGCCAGACGCGGGTGGCGGCGGCGAGATCCGGCAAGGCGCGGCCGAAGGCCTCGATGGTCAGCCACTGGTCGTAGCCGCCTTCGCGCAGAGCCTGGAACTGCGGCAGGAAGTCGATCTGGCCCTTGCCGGGTGTGCCGCGGTCGTTCTCGGAGACGTGGAAGTGGCGGATGGCGCCGATGTGACGGCGGATCGCGGTGGCGGGATCCTTCTCCTCGATATTGGCGTGGAAGCTGTCGAACATCGACGAGAAATTGGGGTGATCGACCAGCTTCACGTAGTCGGCGGCCTCGGCCATGGTGGTGCAGAAGTAGCTTTCGAAGCGGTTGAGCCACTCCATAGCCAGGCCGAGATGCTGCTGCTGCGCGTGTTCCGCCAAAGCGCGATGGACTTCGGCGCAATGAGCTTTTTCGGTGGCAGTCGCCCCCACACCCGTGAAGACGCCCAAGGGGGAATGGTAGGGTCCGATGAGCAGCTCAGCGCCCATCGCCGCGGCGCAGTCGGCGGTGTGGCGCAAGTAGTCGAGGGCGGCGCGGCGGCGCGCGGCCTCGGGACTGACCGGGCTGCGGGCTTCGTCGGGGATGATGGTGACCGCAGTGCAGGCTAGACCCTCATTGCGCAGGAAGACGCCAAGCTGGCGGTAATGAGCGACATCGCCGCTCAAGATCGGCACTTCGACGCCGTCGAAGCCGGCCTTCTTGATCTTGATGATCTGCTGATAGTGCTCTTCGGTGACATGGCCGGTCCAGATGAGGAGGTTGAAGCCGAGTTTCATGGAGTTCCTTGAGGTTGAAAGGTTGGAAGGTTGAAAGGCGGAAGGCGGAAGGAGAAAGCGCGGCCACTGAGTTGTTCGGCTGTTCGGTTGCTAGCATTTCAACCTTTCAACCTCGTTCAGTGCTTCTGCCATTCATCGAGACGGAGTTCGATGGCGGCGACGTCGAACTGGGCGGGCTTGGCTTCGTCGTGATTGCGGTCGAGATCAGCGAAGCTGAGTTTGCGGCTGGGGACGCCGGCGGCGGGGACCTCCAGCTTGGCCAGCCAGACGGCGGCGTTGAGGATCAGGGTGCGCTGCTGCGGCTGGCCCCAGTTCCAGTGGACGTGCCCGCCAGTGAAGCCGAAGCCGCGGCCGCCCCCGGGACGCTCGAGCGCCCACATCAAAGTTTCCTCTTGTCCCTTGGCCGCCTGCACATGCTTGTAGGGGCCGGCCGGCCAGACGTAAGGTCCGTTGCGAACGGCGTCGGAGGGCGCGGCGCGGAGCAGCGGCTTGGCCTCCGGCGCGAAGCGCAGGTTCATGTACCACTCGTCGCGGGTGCTGAAGGGACTGACGCCGCGGGTGACGGGATGAACCGGGAAGCTCTTGAACTCCGGGCTCCACATCGGGTTGCAGGAATGCTGGATCTCGTAGAAGCCGCCGGTGAGGCGCAGGAACTGGTCGCTGGAGTTTCCCTTGGGGCATTCGACGCAGTAGTGCATCATGCCGACACCTAAGCCTTTTGCGGCGAGCGCATCGAGTTCCTTGAGGTGCGGCAGCAACAGATTGCCGGCGCCGCCATCGGCGTAGACGACGATCGCGTCGACCCCTTCGAGCGTCTTGGCGTCCTTGGGCCAGCCGGGATAGCTGACCTCGGCCTTCACCGGCAGGCCCGACTGGTTGAGCAAATCGGCAAACAAATGGCACCCGGCCTTGAAATCGTGGGCTCCGTAGCCGTGACTGGGCTTGCCGGCGATGAAGAGGATCTTCTTCGGGGTGGGAGCGGTTGTTTCCTCGGCCGCAAGAGCAAGAGAGAAGTTGAAAAACAGGATGGACAGCAGTTTCATCGGGACCTCCGGATTTGCTTCCTAAAACAAAGCGGCGGAGGCTCGGAATCGCTATGAAGAATTCCTCTATTTCTATAAGTAATTCGGATTTATTGATAGAAATCAAGATTGAAAATTGTAGGAATATTAGATATCGTCAGTGACCGAAGCGATCAAAATCCTTTAAATTGCCATCACTGGGAGGCTTGCATGAACCAGGACAGCTACGACCGGGAATTCTATCTCCGCCATACATGCTCCCTTCCTTCGTCTCTGCTGCTGAAGGAGCCGGACACCTTCTATTTCGCCAAAGATCGTCAAGGGATTTTTGTCTGTGCCAGCGCCCGTTTTCTCGATCATCTTGGGCGTCATGCGGGGGAAGTGATCGGCCGCAGCGATTATGAAGTTTTCAGGCGTGATCTCGCCGATCGTTATCGGGAGGATGACCTGCAAGTGATGAAGAGTGGCGAAACCTTTCAGGATAGATTGGAGATTGTGCCGGCCAAGGACCGCCTGCAGTGGTTCAGCACGGTGAAAGGTCCGCTGCGGAATCTCGATGGCCAGATCATCGGCATCGAGGGTTTGACTCGTGATGCACATCTGACCCACAGCAAACTGACTCGATACCATGAATTCAGCCGCTGCATGGAGCATATCCGCAACCGGATCGCGGAATCTCACTGCATCCCGCAGCTGGCGGCCATGTGCGGCATGTCTCTGAGCAGTTTCGAGCGCAAGTTCAAGAAGCATTTCGGTTGCACTCCCAAGGTCTACATTCGCAATCTCCGTCTCGAGCGAGCCTGCGAGCTCCTGCAAGCCGGGCGCAGCATCGGCGAGACGGCGGAGCTCTGCGGCTTTTGCGACCAAAGCTATTTCACCCTCGAGTTCCGTCGCAGCCTCGGGGTGTCGCCGCGGCTTTGGCGGGAGCGGAACCCGCCGCGCCAATGACCGCAGCCGTCCGCTTGCCCCGCCCCGGGCACAGGACTTGGAGAGATCGACTTGGGGCGCTAGCTTGTCGAATACCCGCGGAGCTTTCCCATGTTCGAGTCAAATGGAACCGAAATCCTTCTCACCCCGCCGCCGGACTTCGGCCTGGCATATTGCGACGAGCTGCGTGCCTCCGCACCTCCTTCGTCACTGGCCCAGCTCGGCTCCTGGTCGCATCTCATCGTCGACCTCTCGGCTCTGGTGAGTCTCGATTCCGCCGCCGCCCTGCTGCTGCGCGATCTTCACGCCGAGACTTCCCGCCTCGGCCGCAATTTCATGGTGATCAACTGCCCTCACCGGCTGCTTCCTCGTCTGCAGCTCTTCCGTCTGCACACCCATTTCCCCATTGGCATCGACAAGCGCCGATCTGAGCTTAGCGACGCCGCTCTCAGCCATATGAAGGGAATGGACGCTTGAACTGGCCGCTGCAAGATTTTCTCGGCCCGATGGCCTTGGTGTTTGTAGCCGAGTTTGGCGACAAGTCACAGCTTGTGAGCATGAGCCTGGCCACCCGGCATCGTCCCTGGCCGGTTTTCTTCGGAGCCAGCTGTGCCTTCGCCTTGCTCAACGCCTTGGCTGTGGCCTTCGGCGAAGCCGCGACACGGGCGGTCCCGAAAGGATGGATCGCCCTGCTTTGCGCCCTGCTCTTCGCCTTTTTCGCCTGGAAGAGCTTCGCTGCAAGTGCAGAGGAGGAAGAGGAGGAGTCTCCGGCGGAAAAGCCCGGCCATTCGATCTTCGGCACGGCTTTCCTGATGATATTCCTCGCCGAATTCGGCGACCGCACCCAGATCGCCGCCGCCGCCTGCGCGCCGCAGCACAACTCTTGGCTGGTCTGGGGCGGCTGCACCCTCGGACTGGCCGCCAATACCGCCCTCGGCGTCTGGGCCGGCGCCCGCCTCCTCAAGCGCATCCCGATGAAGGTCGTCCATCGCATCTCCGGCCTGCTCTTCGCGGTTTTCGCCCTTGTCGCCCTCTTGGCTGCATGGCGAGCCTTCCCAGGATGAGGCGCGGTCCAGTCCCGGCGAACTTGCGCAAGCCGCACTCCGAGGCATACTCAGCGGACTGCAACTCGAGAGGGCCCCATGCCGGTCGAACTCCACCCTGATCTCTGCTTCATCACCGCCGACGGCAAACACCTCCATCGGCCGGCACTGCGCCGTGCCGCCGCGGCCCTGCAACCGCATTTCACCGCCGAAGTCGCGATTGCCGCCGAAGACCCCTTTCTCCTGGCCGCCGCCATTCTCGCCTGTTTCCAAAATCGCCGGAGACTGCTGCTGCTACCGGATTTAAGCCCGGAAAGCCGCTCCGCCGCAGCCGGGACGCGGCTACTCGGCGATGCCGAAATCGCAGCGCTGCTCTCAGAAAATCCGGGGGAGGCTGAAGTGACGGATTTTCCAGAGGGCGAGCTGCTTCTTATGAGTTCGGGTTCCGGCGGAGGGCGGAAGCTCATCTGCAAGACCTGGTCGCAATTGACCCTGGAGGCAGAGATGCACGCCGTATTCCTTGCGGCGACCGTCCCTCCGGAGCTGATCACCGCCGGCAGCGTCTCCCCGCGCCACCTCTACGGACTCCTCTTCCGCCTCGTCCTTCCCCTCATCAGCGGCCGTCCGGCGGAATCCTTCCATCGCCGCCTTCCCGATCAGATTCAGGACCTTCTCGCCGCCCGTCCGGCGCTTTTCATCTCTTCGCCAAGCGCCTTGGCAGCCTTGGCTCGGCACCCTGGATCTCGCGTCGCCGGCAGCCTCATCCTGTCCTCCGGCGGTCCCCTCTCAGCCAAGGACGCCGAGCTGCTCGGCTCTTCTTTGCTCGAGCTCTATGGCTCAAGTGAAACGGGCGGCATCGCCCGGCGCTGCTCCACTTCCCAGCCCTGGCAGCTACTCCCCGGAGTCACTTGCCGCGACGAAGACGGCTCGGCCTTCTCTGTGCGCTCTCCCTGGCTGCCGGATTGGCAGGAAAGCGGCGATCGGCGCGTCCCTCTCGACGAATCGCGTTTCCACCTTCTCGGACGCGCCGACCGATTGATCAAGATCGGCGAAAAACGATTCTCCCTTGACGATGCCGAAAAGGCATTGCTCTCCCTCCCCGAGCTCGCAGACGCCGCCGTGGCCGAGCTCGGGCCAGGAGGGGAATTGGGACGCCCACTGATCGGAGCCCTGGTGGTCGAAGACCGGAGACGGAGCGTCCTCGACTTCCGACGCGAACTGCTCGCCGCCGGCTTGGACCCCCTGCTCATTCCCCGACGCTTCCTCACCCTCGATCTGCTGCCCCGCGATCCACAAGGGAAATTGCGTCGTGATCTCGTCCGTCAGCTTCTTCTGGCGCCTCGCGATGAATTGCCGCCGACCGTCTCCCTGGGCGAGACGGCATTCCGACTGCGCGTTCCGTCATCCGCCGCCGTCCTGGATGGGCATTTCCCACTCGATCCCATCCTTCCAGGACTTGCCCAGATTCATTGGGCGTGGTCCCTTGCCTGCCGCGTTTTTCCGCTACCGGCAAAGGCTGATTCGCTGCAGCAGCTGAAGTTCAGCCGCATCGTCCGTCCGGGTGACGAGATCGAAGTGCGTTTCGACGTCGCTCCCGGCAGCCTTGGCTTCCGCTATTTCCTAGGAGAGGCAATAGCTTCCAGCGGGAGGTTCCAGTGGAAGATTTGAAAGCCTGCCTACTGATCCCTCATTACGACCAGGCTCCTCTTCTGGGACGCACCCTGGACCGCCTCGGCCCTCTCGGTCTGCCGGCCATCCTGGTCGACGACGGCAGTTCGCCCGACCAGCGCCGGACGGTCGCGGAGATCGCAAAAGAATTCCCCTGGGTCACCCTGCTACAACGCCCCCGGAACGGCGGCAAGGGCGCAGCGGTGAAGGACGGCCTTCTCGCCGCCTCGGATGCCGGCTACTCCCACGCACTTCAAGTCGATGCCGACGGCCAGCACGCTCTTGAACTCCTCCCCGGCCTGCTTGATTGCGCCCGCCGCAACCCCGACAAACTCGTCCTCGGGCGGCCGATCTACGGCCCCGAAGTGCCCCGCGCACGACTCTACGGACGTTGGATCACACATCTCTTCGTCTTTCTCGAAACCCTGTCCTTCGACATCCGCGATTCGATGTGCGGCTTCCGCGCCTATCCCCTCCCCGCCTGTCGCGAACTGATCCTGTCGGGCGAACGCCTCGGCAACCGGATGGATTTCGACACCGAGATCGCGGTGCGCCTCTACTGGCGCGGCCTGCGCGTGGTCGAATTCCCGGTGCCAGTGAGCTACCCGCCCGACGGCATCTCACATTTCTCACTCTGCCGGGAAAACCGCCTGATCACCGCCATGCACACCCGCCTCTGCTTCGGCCTCATTCCCCGCCTGCCGAGATTGCTGATGAGGAAGTGGAGGAAGGGCGTGTAAGCAAGTGTCCTGCGCGTGCGCGAGAACATCATCGCCGCTACTGTCTGGCCTTGTTCCGGATCTCCTCCCTTCGCCCCAGCCGCAAAAGCAGGCGGTGGCCGATCCGGTCCTCCCAGTTGAAGCTGTTTTGCAGGACCACCACCGCATTCCGATGCCGCACGTCAACCCCGACGTAGGCGCTGAAGCCGGAGACGAAACCCACTTGGTAAGCCAGTTTTTCGTTGCCGAAGCTATCGACACACCAGGCCCGAGCCAGAGCTTCGCGGGGACGAGGAAAGCGCACGGTCAGATTCTCGGCAAAGGCCCCCCCCGGGAAGTGTGCGCCGGCGAAAACAAGCAGGTCTCGAGCAGAGGAATACATGCCCGCCGAAGCCTTCATCGCCGCCGGAAAATCCCAAGGAGGAACAGGCTGACCCCGGCGGATGAATTTCGGCTGGTCGCCGGCATGGCCGATGACTCCTTCCGGCCGGCCGTAGCCGCTTGTCTCAAGGCCGAGGGGAAGGCAGATCTCCCGCTCAAGCAAAGTCTCCAGCGACTGGCCGGAGGAATCTTCGAGGAGGCGTCCAAGGACCGCATAGCCGAGGTTGGAATATTGCGGCTGAGGGCTCTCCGGCGCTTCAAAATCAGCCAGGGCGGTCTCGATCGCTGCTTGATCGAGGGATTGATAGAAGTTCCTGCCATTGGCGAGGAATGACAGGAAGTCGCCGAAAATCTGGAGATTCCAAGGTTGCCTGGGCATTCCGGAAAGGTGGCAGGCGAGGATATCGGGACTGAGCTGTCGGACCCCGGGGCTCCAGCGCGCCGTCCCCGCAAGACTGGCGAGGGGCGTCTCCCAAGTGAATTCGCCACGTTTCACCGCCCGCTGTGCCAGGGCCGCAGTGAATCCCTTGCTCAAGGAACCAATCGGAAAGGAGGTGTCGGCCTGCAGCCGCTTGCCGGTGTTTTCATCCGCGACGCCATAGGAGAAGAAGCTCATCCTGCCATCCGATTCGAGCACTCCGACGATCAGGCCGGGCGTCATCTCCGGCACCAGCGGAGCCGCCAGAGCGTCGATTTCCTGGCGCAGGTTCCGATGTTGTGCCAGGAAACACGCCGCTTGATCATCAGGATCAATCTGATGACGGGAGAAAGGGCCGCAGGCGACAAAGAGGACGGCGAGCAGCAGACTGCCAAGTGGGGAGGATCGGTTCTTCATGGCTTAGAACAAAGCCCGGCCAAGGAAAAATTCCACGACGGGCTGCAGCCCTGCAGCGACAGGCCGCAAAAAACCCGCCCGGTCTTGCGACTGGGCGGGTTTTTTGCGGCGCCCGAGGAGCGATCAGAGGTCGAAGCCGGCGAAGGCGTCTTCGTGGACGGCGTTGTCGATCTGGCCGACGACGTAAGAGGCGATTTCAGCTTCCTGCGGCGCAACCTGGACGTTGTCGGAAACTAGCCATGAGTTGATCCACGGCAAGGGGTTCTGAGTGGTCGAGAAGACGTTCTTGAAGCCGATGGCGCGAAGGCGGTTGTTGGTGATGTACTCGACATATTGGCAGAGGATGTCGGCGTTGAGACCCATCATCGAGCCGTCTTTGAAGAGGTACTTGGCCCATTCCTTCTCCTGCTCGGCGGCGGTGATGAAGATCTGGTAGACCTGACCTTCGCACTCGCGGGCGATCTCCTGCATTTCGGGATCGTCCTTGCCGTCGTGGATGATCTTGATGATCTCCTGCGTCCCGGCCAGGTGCAAAGCTTCGTCGCGGGCGATGAAGCGGATGAGCTTGGCGTTGCCTTCCATCAGTTGCCGTTCGGCAAAGGCGAAGGAGCAGGCGAAGCTGACGTAGAAACGCACGGCTTCGAGGACGTTGACGCTGACCATGGTCAGGTAGAGACGGCGCTTGAGATCGCGCTTGCTGACGCGGATGCTCTTGCCATTGATCTCGTGCACGCCTTCGCCGAAGAGCGAGTAGTAATTGGTGCCTTCGATCAAGGCATCGTAGTACTGCGAGATCGAGGCGGCGCGCTTGATGATCTCGGGGTTCTTGACGATGTCGTCGAGGACGACCGAGGGGTTGGGGAAGATGTTGCGGATGATGTGGGTGTAGGAGCGCGAGTGGATGGTCTCGAAGAAGGACCAGGTCTCGATCCAGGTTTCCAGCTCGGGAGTGGAGACGACCGGCAGGAAGGCGATGTTGGGCGAGCGGCCCTGGATCGAGTCGAGCAGAGTCTGGTACTTCAGGTTGGAGACGAAGATGTGGCGTTCATGTTCATCGAGCTTCTCCATGAAGTCGATGCGGTCGCGCGACAGGTCGACTTCTTCAGGACGCCAGAAGAAACTGATCTGCTTGTCGATGAGCTTTTCGAAGATCGGGTGGCGCTGCGAGTCGTAGCGCGACACGTTGACGTTCTCGCCGAAGAACATCGGCTGCTTCAGGTGGTCGTAAGCAGTGCGGTTGAAGATGCTGAATTGCATGGTTCTCAACTAGGTTGAAAGGTTGAAAGGTTGAAGGCGAAATCAAGCAATGAACTAGGCTAAACGGCAGTCAGGTTTCCGGCTCATCGCCTTTTCACCTTCCCACCTTTCAACCTCTTCGATATTCAGATCTTGCAGGCCCCGCCGGCGCAGGAGTCGTTGCCGTCTTCCTGGGCGTCGTCGGCACCGTCGCGGGTGTTGTGGTAGTAGAGGGTTTTGACGCCCCATTTGTAGGCGTTGAGGAGATCCGACAGCATGGTCTTCATCGGCACCTTGCCGCCTTCGAAGCGGGCCGGATCGTAGTTGGTGTTGGCGGAGATGGTCTGGTCGACGAATTTCTGCATGGTGGCGACGAGCTGGAGGTAGCCGGTGTTGTTGGGCATGGTCCAGAGCAGTTCGTATTTATGGCCGAGACGCTCGATCTCGGGGACGACCTGCTTGGTGATGCCATCCTTCGATGCCTTGACCGAGACCAGGCCGCGGGGCGGCTCGACGCCGTTGGTGGCGTTGGAGATCTGCGACGAGGTTTCGGAGGGCATCAGGGCCGACAGGGTGGAGTTGCGCATGCCATATTTGAGGACGTCGGCGCGCAGGGCTTCCCAGTCGAGGCGGAGCTCTTCCTTGCAGAAGGTGTCGAGGTCTTTTTTGTAGGTGTCGATCGGCATGATGCCTTTCGAATAGGTGGTTTCGGAGAATTTCGGGCAAGGGCCGAATTCCTTGGCGAGTTTGACCGAGGCTTTCATCAGGTAGTACTGCATCGCTTCGAAGGCGCGGTGGGTCAGTCCGATGGCGGAGCCGTCGGAGTAACGGACGCCATTCTTGGCGAGATAATAGGCGTAGTTGATGACGCCGACGCCGAGGGTGCGGCGGTTGAGCGAGGAGTTCTTTGCGGCCGGCAGGGGGTAGCCCTGGTAGTCGAGAAGAGAGTCGAGGGCGCGGACGACGATTTCGGCAAGCTCCTCGAGCTCGTCGAGGTTGCCGATGGCACCAAGGTTGAAGGCCGAGAGGGTGCAGAGCGCGATTTCACCTTCGGTGTCATCAATCTGCTGCAAGGGCTTGGTCGGCAGGGCGATTTCGAGGCAGAGGTTGGATTGGCGGATCGGCGCGACGGCGGGGTCGAAGGGGCTGTGGGTGTTGCAGTGGTCAACGTTCTGCAGGTAGATGCGGCCGGTATTGGCGCGCTCGGTGACGAAGAGGCCGAAGAGGTCGATCGCCTTCAGGGTCTTCTTGCGGATCGAGGGGTCCTGCTCGTATTTGAGATAGAGCTCTTCGAACTTCCTCTGGTCGGCGAAGAAGGCGTCGTAGAGGCCGGGGACGTCGGACGGAGAGAAGAGCGAGATGTTGCCGTTGGCGATCAGTCGCTCGTACATCAGCTTGTTGAACTGGACGCCGTAGTCCATGTGGCGGACCCGGTTCTCTTCGGTCCCCTTGTTGTTCTTCAGGACGATCAGAGATTCGACCTCGATGTGCCAAAGGGGGAAGAAGACGGTCGCGGCACCGCCGCGGACGCCGCCCTGCGAGCAGCTCTTCACCGCGGTCTGGAAGTACTTGTAGAAGGGGATGCAGCCGGTGTGGAAGGCTTCGCCGCCGCGAATCGGCGAGCCGAGGCCGCGGATGCGTCCGGCGTTGATGCCGATGCCGGCGCGCTGCGATACGTATTTGACGATCGCCGAGGCGCTGGCGTTGATCGAGTCGAGGTTGTCGTCGCACTCGATCAAGACGCAGGAGGAGAACTGGCGGGTGGGCGTGCGGACGCCGGACATGATCGGGGTGGGCAGGGAGATCTTGAACTGCGAGGCGGCGTCGTAGAAGGCCTTGACATGCTTGAGGCGGCTGTCGCGGGGATATTTCGAGAAGAGGCAGGCGCCGACCAGCATGAAGAGGAATTGGGGGCTTTCGTGGATCTGGCCGGTGACGCGGTTCTGCACCAGGTATTTGCCTTCGAGCTGCTTCACTGCGGCATAGGCGAAGTTGAGATCGCGGCTGTGATCGATGGCTCGGTCCATTTCGGCAAAGTCATCTTCGGTGTAGTCGCTGAGAAGGTGCGAGTCGTATTTGCCCATCTCGACCATTTTGCGCACGTGGGCGTGCAGCGAGGGAGGTTCAAACTGGCCGTAGGCCTTCTTGCGGAGATGGAAGATGGCGAGGCGAGCCGCCATGTACTGATAGTCAGGCTGGTCCTTGGAGATCAGGTCGGCAGTGGTCTTGATCAAGGTCTCGTGAATCTGGCTGGTCTTCATCCCGTCCATGAACTGGATGTGCGACTTGAGTTCCACTTGCGACACCGAGACGTTGTTTAGCCCTTTCGAGGCCCAAGTCAAAACCTTGTGGATCTTGTCGAGATCGAGACGCTCGCGGCGCCCGTCGCGTTTGGTCACTTGAATGTCGTTGCTCATGCCGCCCCTTTCTGCTCGATGTTCACTGCCAGACCTCTCCTCCCCCGGGAATGGCGAACTTTAATTCGCGTCCTCGGGAGATTCCGGCACCCCATCCCTTTAGCGGCTCGGAGTCCGCCTTGCCAGCCCGTCTTAGGTCCGTCCGACGACTTTTTCAGGGGTTTTTCTACAGATAGGGGACTTGACACGCTTGATGCACTACAGATAGGGGTAAGGCCGACTTATCAACAGAAAAAAGCGCCGCTTTCGTGCGAGGAGCATTCTCTAGCAACTTTGTCTAGTGGCCATTTGATGAAATTATATAATTGTCACGACTTAAGTAAAAGTGCTGCCACTTCAAGAACTCGGGAAAAATCTTCCGTGCCGAACATCCATACCCGGCAGGAGCGACATCAGCCTGCCCCTGCGCAACTAACAAAATTCTGCATGTCAGAGCGACTGTGAGGCGCGAAGCTTCTGGCAGAGTAGGCACCATTCGTAACGTCTGAGCGCGACACCGCTGGGACCGAGATCAAGATTGGCGGCGGCTAAGCCATCCCAGCGTTTCACTAACGGGGTCCATTCCGGCGGCAGGTTCTGGATCTGGCGCAGTTCAGCCTCAAGCCGAGCATGCAAAGGATGGCGTCCGACCTGGCGGAGCCACCAGCGATGATTTCCGGCATCGCCTTCGAAGCGGTGGATCAGGGCGTGGAGGTAATCCGCATCGGGATGGCCTTCATGACGCTGGACCAGTTCATGCGCTTCATAGAGGCAGCCCCAGGCAATCTGTGCAGCGGCAGCAATGAAGCCGCAATCGAAGCCGGGACTTGAAGACGCATCCATCAGATGCCTTGGTGAAGAGGGGATCAGCTTCGACCGGGCAGGGAATGGCGCCCGGCGGGCGAAGTCGAGGATGTCGTCATCAATCGAGACGGGAAGGGGAATCATGATTGAACCTACCTGGATCTGGTGATGGGATCAGCAAAGCGCGATCTCGGCATCGATTTCCGCCAACATCGAGTTCAGCTCCTCCGACGTCGCTGCATCGGCGAGGATGCGCAGCACCGGTTCGGTGTTGGAGGGGCGGATCAGCACCCAGCCGCGGGGAAAGGCGATTCGGATGCCGTCGAGCAGGAGCGGCTGGGTGCTGGCGTAGCGGTCACGAAGCCGTCGCACCAGGGCGTTGCCCGCCTCGACGCTCATTTCGATCTTGCGGGCTGCTTGCGCGCGGCGCGGCAGAGAATCGACTTGTTGCGTCAAGGTTGATGCGCCCTTGGCCAGCATCTCGAGAATCAAGGCCATGCCGGCAAAGCTGTCGCGACATGGATGCACCGCCGGCCAGATGACGCCGCCATTGGTCTCACCGCCGATCACCGAGCCGTTCTCCAGCATGGTGGTGGAGACGTGGATCTCGCCGACCTTGGTGAGGTGGTAGGGCACGCCTTCCTGGGTGCAGATGTCGCGCAGGAGGTCGCTGGTGGCGACGGTGGCGGTGACCGGCCCCTTGGTACGGCTGCGCAGGACGTGCGCGGCGCAGAGGGCGAGGGTGTAGTTCTCGTTGAGCGCCTGCCCCGAGTCGTCGACCAGCACGAGGCGGTCGGCATCGGGGTCCTGTGCAAAGCCAACGGCGCAGCCGTGGTCGCGCACTGCGGTACAGAGTTCGCCGAGGGATTCCGGCACCGGTTCCGGCATGCGGCGGAAGACGCCGTCGGTCTCGGTGTTGAGGGCGACCACTTCGCAGCCGAGGCGGCGCAGAAAGTCGGGCGCAAACGGAGCTCCGGCACCGTTGGCGCAGTCGACCGCGACCCGCAGCTTGGCGGCGCGAATGGCCTCGACATCGACGACTTCGTGGATGCGACGCTCGTGCAGCGAAAAGCCGTCGCTGAGGCGGCGCACCGGACGCAGGCGGTCTTCGCCGACGTAATCGGCGCGGCTCTGGTGATAGATGTTGTGCAGCTCGCGCGATTCCGACGGCGATAGGAACATGCCGCGGCCGGAGATGAATTTCAGGGCGTTCCAAGATTCCGGATTGTGGCTTGCGGTGATCGCAATGCCGCCGACCGCCTGCAATCGCGACACCATGAGCTGGATCGTCGGAGTCGGCAAAACGCCGTAGAGAAGAGGTTCGCAACCGACCGCAAGAAGCCCGGCTACCACCGCTTCCTGCACCATCATCGACGAGGGACGAGTATCGGTGCCGATGACCACCGGACCGGGACCCGTCCACTGCCCGAAGGCCGAGGCGAAGTTGGCGATCAGGCTCGGGGTCAGGGTTTCACCGATGACGCCGCGGACTCCGGCGACACTGGTCTTCAGGTTGCTGATGGCGCGGGGCATGGGGGGCACCAATTAAGAGTTAAGAATTAAGAGTTAAGAATTAAGAGTTAAGAATTAAGAATTAAAAGCATGAGAGCAAGTTAAGAGTCTGGTTTGAGCTCAATTCTTAACTCTTAACTCTTAACTCTTAACTCTTAATTCATTCAAACGCAGAGCAGCGCCGCGCCGATGCCGCCGGCGGAGTCGCCGAGCTGGTGTTTGTAGATCTTGGGCGAGTAGCCGGGGGTGTAGGTTTCGCGGGCGATGAGAGCCTCGAGGCCTTCGTAGATGGCGGGCTGCTTGGAGAGGCCGCCGCCGCAGACGATGTAGTCGAGGTCGAGGAGGTTGCTGAGGTTGGCGAAGAACTTGGCGAGTTGGCGCTGGTGTTGTTTGACCACGGCGATGGCGAGGGGCTCCTTGGCGGCGGCCATCTCGAAGATTTGGTGGGCGGCGGGGCGCTCGGCGATCTGCGAGTACAGGCGGGCGGCGTAGGCGCCTTCGAGGGCGGGGCCGGAGAGATACATTTCGGTGCAGCCGTTTTTGCCGCAGTAGCAGGCGTGGCCGCCGGTGACCAGCTCGGTGTGACCGACTTCGCCGGCAGCGCCGTTGCGGCCGGTGATCACGGTGGAGCCGAGGCAGAGGCCGCCGCCGACGCCGGTGCCGAGGATGACGCCGAGAGCGAGTTGCTTGTTGAGCGGGCGGCCGGTGTCGCGGCGGTATTGGACGCCGGCGCCGGCGAGCACTTCGGCGAGGGCGAAGCAGTTGGCGTCGTTGTCGACTTCGACCCGGGTGCCGCCGAGGAGACGGGAGAGGTCGCCGGTGATGTCGCGGCCGACGAAGATCTGGGTGTTGCCGTTCATCATGGTTTTGCGGACCGGGCAGACCGTGCCGGGCAGGCCGATGCCGATGCCTTTGAGATCAGAAACGGCGATGCCTCCTTCTTCGCAGGTGCTGCGCACCAGGGCGGCGAAGTTGTCCATCACTTTTTCGTAGCCGAGGGCGCGCTCGGTCGGGCAGCGTTTGACCGCGACGCGGCGCAGGTAGCGGGTGCCGCCGCCGAGGCTCATCTCCAGGCACTCGCCGCCGGAAGGCTGCTCAAGGACCTGGAAGATGGAGAATTCGATCTTGGTGCCGCCGATGTCCGTGCCGCCGATGTACATGAGGGGGGGGTCCTTGAAATGGTTTGGGTTTCGAAACGCCGCAATCTAGCGCCCGCCCCGGCAAAATCACCCGGGGCGCGCAGCGGGATGTGTCACGGGACGAGACTCCATCAACCTCGTCGGTGCTTGCTGGGGTGATCACCGCATGATCCATACAGAGAAAGACAACCCGTGCTTGCTTCCTCCAAATCCATCTCGTCTCCTTCACCGCGAATTCACAGAGGAGCACATCGTTGCCTGCGTTCGGCTTTTAGCTTGTGTCGAAGAGAAAATCTCCATGCCCGCGACCTTGTCTCACGCCGCTTTTGCCTTGCTCCTGCCTCGCCGGATTTCGATTTCGGCGCGGATCGCCTTTGCTTGCGGCAGCGTCGCACCCGACTTGCCTTACGCCGCAGCGGCCTGGGAGGCGGCGAGGTGGAGCCATTCGCCCCTTGGCGGGATACTCCTCGCCTGGCCCCTGGCGCTGCTTCTCACCTTGCTGATCGGACTCGCCGCGCCGAGTTTTCTCAGCGGCTTGCCGCCTGCTTGGCGGATGCGGGCGCCGCAAAGACCGGGGACGCGCCGGGAATGGCTGGCCATCTTCGTCTTTGCCGGCCTCGGTGTCGCGGCACATTCCGGCCTCGACGCCTTCACTCATTCCGAGGGAGCTATGGTCGATCTTCTCCCCTTCTTGTCATGCGGTCCCTGGCCCTTGCACAAAGCGCTGCAATACGGCTTGTCGCTGCTCGGGGTCTTGCTTCTCCTCGGCGCTGCCCGGACGCGCCCTTGGCCTCAGGTTTCGGACTTCATTCCCTGGCTCTGGCTCTTCAGCCTGCCCTTGTGGCCGCTGCCGCTGCTCCAGTCCCTCAGCCTCGCACCTTGGCTGGTCCTGCTGCAATTGACCGTGAGCGGGATCAGAAACGCTGGGCGTGCTCGCAGCGGCGACAGAGATCCTCACTGAGCTCGTGACGGCGGAAACCTTCGATCAAAGCGCTGGCGCGGGGGGCGGCGAGGATTTCGGCACAGGAATTTTTCTTGGCGTCGCCGAGATCGATGATCCCTTCCGCGTCCATGCAGCAGGGGCTGACCCGTCCGTCGGCGAGGATCGCGAGCATGTCGCGGCCGCCGCGGCAAGTGCCGTGGCGGTGCTTCTCCGGCCCCTCCAGGCTGGGCCACTCGAAGCGCGGCGACAGATGCAGGAACTGCCTCCCCCGCAAAAGGTTGCCGTTGGGACTGAGGATCCGAAGAGCGTCGTCGCCGAGGGCGAAGTGGCGGCGGAGGGTGTCGAGCTGGACCCGGTTGATTTCGAGGACGGCGGCGGGATCGCTGCCGTTCCAGAAGCGCAGGTTGACATTGAGCTCCGGCCTTTCCTGGGCGGCACGATCGCAGAAGGCGAGGATGCGGCTGAGGTAGACCGAGTCATCCTTGTCCTCGCCGAAGCTGCCGCGGAAGCTTTGGAGGGACAGATTGACCTGGCGGACGGCGGGGTGGAGCAAGGCGGCCTGATGCTCGGGGCTCATCAAGGTGCCATTGCTGGTGATGGCGGCTTCGGAGCCATGCTGGCCGAGGATTTCGAGGAAGCGCCGGATTTGCGGGTGGCGCAAAGGTTCGCCCATGACGTGGAGGCAGAAGAGGCGGGTCGTGGGGGCCAATTCGGCAACGACTTTCTCGAAGAGCGCTTCGTCCATGTGGGCAGCAGGACGCACCAGGCTCGATTGCGGGCAGAAGGAGCAGGTGAGGTTGCAGCCGTTGCTGATCTCGAGGTAAACTTTTTTAAAGCGGCGGCGGGAGAGATTCAAAGGTGGATTTCCTGAAGTTCAGAGTTCAAGGAGCGCGTTGACCTTCGCTTGCAGTTCGACCGGACTGAAAGGCTTGGCGAGAAAATCGACAGGGCCGTAGACTCGATATTGACTCTGGCGAGCATCGAGATCGGGAACCGCGCTTATCACCAGGACCGGAATGCCGGCTCCTTGAGAACGGAGAGCCGCCAGCACTCCGAGCCCGTCAAGGCGAGGCATGACGATGTCGAGAATGACAATGCGTATGCTATCCCGATGCATCTGCCAATACTCCATGCCGCTGATCCCGTTGCCGCTGCGGTGCACCTTGTGGCCGAGACGGTTGAGAAGAAGTTCGATGAGTGCGGCGATGCTCGGTTCATCATCGATGATGAGAATGTCTGGCTTGCTGGCATCCATGGAAACGCCCCCGGGTTGAACGTGGAAAGCTAACCCTCAAACAGCGTCCTGAGCAAGATGCGACGCGGGAAAAGCCGGGGAATTTGCCGACAGGGGCTTCTGCCTCTGTTTTTTTGCCCTGACGCGTGTATTTCAGTCAACAGCAGCATTGAGGAAGATTCAGCATGTCCGAAATCAAATTCCCCGTCGACTGGCACTTCAAGATCATCGGCCTCGCCAGTGCCGATCTCGCTTCTCCATTGGCGGAGGTGCTGCACAAACACGGCTGTTCAGCCGTTCCGGTGGCGGGCTCGATTTCCAGCAACGGCAACTACCGCACCTGGAACGTCAGCGTCGTCTTCCTGGACCGTGCCCACATGGAGACGATGAGCCAGGCCCTGGCTCAAGTCCCCGGCGTCAAGATGGTGCTGTGAAGAAACACGCTTGCCAGGCGAGAGGCAAGCAGCCGCGTCCTCGACGCAGTGACTTCAGACTCAGTGACTCAGTTGTCACACCACGGTCTTAAACCTTCCAACTCATTACAAGCCTTGCATCCCATGACACAGCCCAGCACACTCTTCCCTTGGAAACAGGTTCACTTCGTCGGCATCGGCGGCGTCGGGATGAGCGGCTTGGCGCGTCTGCTCCTGGCCGAGGGCGTCGGGGTTTCCGGATCCGATTTGGAAGACAGCTCTTACACCCGACGTCTCCGGGCGATGGGAGCGGAAATCGCCATCGGCGCCCACGCAGCCGAGCATGTTCCGCCGGGCACGGATCTCCTGGTTTATTCATCTGCGGTGAGCGCAGAAAATCCCGAACGCCTGAAAGCGCAGTCGCTAGGCATCCGGCAAAACCGCCGCGGCGAATTCCTCGCCGAACTGGCGACCTTTTTTCCCCGCCTTATCGCCGTCGGCGGCTCCCACGGCAAGACCAGCTGCACCTCGATGATCGCCTGGGTGCTGAAGGAATGCCGCGTCCCCGCCTGCTGGATCATCGGCGGCGAACCGATCGGCCTCGAACCCGCGGGACACTGCCCCGGTGCCGAGATCCTGGTCACCGAAGCGGATGAGTCCGACGGCACCCTCGCCTGCCTTCAGCCGGAAATCGGCCTCCTCCTCAATGCCGAAGACGACCATTCCTGGTCGAACGGCGGCGAATCCGGCCTCGCCCTCGCCTTCCGCCGCTTCTGTCTGAATTCCCGCCATCTGGTCTACGGACGCGGCGGCATGGCTGATGCCGCGGCCGAAGGGCTCGATCAAGCGATCGCTCTCGATCCGCACGATCCGAGCATCGGCGTCGAAGTGCCTCAACTTGGCCGCCACAACCGCTTCAACGCCCGTGTCGCCCTCCTCGCGGCCTTGCAGCTCGGGGTCGAAGAATCCGCCGCCCGCGCCGCCCTGGCCCGATTCCCGGGGGTGAAACGCCGCGCCACCATCCACCTGCAACGTCCCGGCCTGACCTTGATCGAGGATTACGCCCACCACCCGACCGAGCTCAAGGCCTTTGTCCAATCCCTTGCCGAAGCCCGCCCCGGCGCCTTCGTCATCGCCATCTTCCAGGCCCACCGCTACGAGCGAGTCGAGAAATACGGCGACGAGTTCGCCGTGATCCTGCGCGCCTTCGACCGGGTCCTTTACACCCCGCCCTTCGCCGCCTGGATCCCGCACGACCAGGTGCCGCCGATGCAGCGCCTCGCCGACATCACCGGCTCCACCGCGGAAGTTCTCGAAGGGGAAGATTGGCAGGCCCACGCCGGGAACCTCCTGGCACAAGTGCCGGCCGGACGCGATGTCGTCATCGCGGTGATCGGCGCCGCTACCGTCACCCGCGTCATCCCGCACCTGCTGCAGCGCTTGGCAAGTCCGTGATCCGAAAAGGTAATTTCCCTGCCACGTGCTAGGGTTCGCCCAATCACCCAAGGCTGAAAAAAAAATGGCTGAAGAAAAATCCGTTCTCGGAAAGATGATGAAGCTCGGCAAGTCGCTCTTCGGCAATGCCGAAGAGGCGCCGGAAGAAGCGGCACCAGCGCCCAAGGCACCGCCACCTCCCGGGACGCCACTGCGCAAGGCGATCCCCATCGCCAAACCCTTTGCCGAGCCTCCTCCCCCGCCTGCCGCCAAACCGGATCGGACGCCCGCCCTTCTCGCCAAGTTCGAGGCCATCCGCAGCGCCCGAGATCTGCGGAAGGCTCGTAAACCCCTGCGGCCTATCACCCGTTTGCCCGACCAGGAGGAGCGACTCAAACAATTCGAAATCGCCATGTCGGTCAAAATCCTCCGTCAACCGGAATTGCCGGTGGCCGAAGAAACGTCGGAATCGAAGCCGCCTGCGGCCGCGGCAGAAATCGAATTGCCGCCGGAAGTCACCCCCTGGATCCCTCTCGCAATGAGCCTGCTCAAACCGATCCCCCCTCCTTTGACACTGGACGAAGAAGAGATCAAGGCCCGCAAGGAACGGCTCCAGGAAGTGCTCGACAGCTTCCGCATCGACGCCCAGGTGAACAGCGCGATCAAAGGCCCTAGCGTCACCCGGATCGACATCCGCCCGGCTCCGGGCATCGGGGTCGACCAGGTCGGCGCCTTGTCACGCAACATGGCGATGGAGCTGCGGGTCGAGAGCCTGCGTGTGCTGGCTCCGGTGCCGGGCCAGCCCTACGTCGGAATTGAGATCCCCAATGCCAGCCGCGAACGCGTCTCCTTCGCCCAGATGCTCGATTCGCCCGAGTTCCGCGATCCCCGCAAACTCCTGCCGATCGCCCTTGGCAAGGCGACCGACGGCTCGATCAACATCCTCGATCTGGCCAAGGCGCCGCACCTCCTGGTCGCCGGCGCCACCGGCTCGGGCAAATCGGTCTTCATCAACGCCCTTGTCGCGTCGCTCCTGATGCGACACGGCCCCGACGAGCTCCGCCTCGTCATGGTCGACCCGAAGGTGGTCGAACTCACCGCTTTCGAAAAGCTGCCGCACCTCGCCTGGCCGCTGGTCACCGATCACACCAAGGCCGCCGGCATCCTCCGCTGGCTGGTCTGGGAGATGGAACGCCGCTACAAAACCCTCGCCGCTTGCGCCTGCCGCAACCTCGAAGGCTTCAACGCCCGGACCCCGATTCCGGATCAGAAGGACGCCGAAGGCAAAGTCATTCCCGCCCGCCTGCCCTTCATCGTCCTGATCATCGACGAACTCGCCGACCTGATGATGGCGACCCGCAACGAGGTCGAAACCTCTCTCGCCCGCCTCGCCCAGAAATCCCGCGCCATCGGCATTCACGTCGTCGTCGCCACCCAGCGCCCCAGCGTCGATGTCCTCACCGGCGTGATCAAGGCGAACTTCCCCACCCGCATCGCCTTCCAGGTCGCCTCTCAAATCGACTCGCGGACGATTCTCGACGGCAAAGGCGCCGAATCCCTTCTCGGCCGAGGCGACCTGCTTTTCCGTCCCCCGGGCGCCGGCGGCATCGACCGTCTCCAGGGATGCCTCGTCGAAGATTCGGAAATCGAAGCCATCGTGGCCGCCTGCGTATCTCAGCGCCCGCAGATCTTCATGACCGAGATCGCCAAGCAGATCGAGGAGCCCCCGGCCGCCGACAGCAAGGGCAAAAGCAAAGGGAAAGGCAAGGACGCTGAAGGCGGCGGCGACGATGAGGGCGAAGCAGCCGAACTCTTCGAGCAAGCGCGCTCCCTGGTGGTGCGCGACCGCAAGGCCAGCACCTCCTATCTGCAGCGCCGTCTCAAGGTCGGCTACAACCGCGCCGCAGACCTGATCGACCAGCTCGAAGCCGCGGGTGTCATCGGACCTCAGACCACGTCTGGCGGCACTCGAGAAATCCTGATCGACAGGGAGTGAGTGCAGATCGCAGCCATACTCGCAGGCCGGGGGGACGCCGCGCCCCGGCTGCGGCTCCAAGCTTTCACCTTACAACTTTAATCAACGGGCTCCTTCCATGACCCACCCCATGCACCGGCCGATTCTGGCGATGCAGCTCTGCCTGCTCTTTTTCGCCTACCCACTGCTGCTGGTCTCGCCTGTGGGCACTGGCTGGATCCTGGATCAAACCACGCTGCGGCTTCCGGTGGTGTTGCTGGCGGGAGCCCTCGCCGGGATCTGGCTCCTGCGGGTATCGCCCCCCCAGAAAGGCCCACTGCTTGGAGTTGCGGTCGCCTATTCGGTCTGGACATTGTGCGGTTCATGGATGTCGCCGCGCTTCCATCTCGAGGCCGTCCTCAACGCCTTGGCCTGGCCTTGGATCCTGCTGCAGTTCGCCCTGGTTGCGCGGCAGGATCTCCGCGGCCTGCTGCATCTGCTGCGCCGCGCATGCTCCCTCATCTTCCTGATTTCATGCCTTCATTCGTGGATCAGCCTGTATTTCTACACTCGCGCTCCGGGAAGCGATTGGCTTGATCACCCCTTGGTCGGTCTTGCCGGCAATCCCAACTGGCATGCTGCGCTGCTTCTCGCCTGTTCCTTCCCCTTCGTCGTCGAGCTTCGAGGTTTATTGCCGCAACGCCGCTGGAGCTGGCCCTGCGCCGCCGGCCTGACCGCGGCCCTCGGCCTGATCCCTCTGCTGAACTGCTCTTGGCGCAGCGGCCTGCTGGTCCTGCCGGTCCTCGCCGTCTGGGCCCTCTGTCTGCGCCTGCCCCCCGCTCGCCGCCTCCCGGCACTCTTGCTGATGGCGATGGCAAGCGGTGCCGCCGCGATGATCCTGATGCAGAGGCCGGAAATCCGTGAGAGGTACGAGCTGATCAAGCTCCAGGATGTACGAGGCCCCTTGTGGAGCCTGTCGCTATCCATGAGCCGTGAGAAGGCACTCCTTGGGCAAGGCGCTGGGAACTTCCAGCGCGAAGCGAGCCGCTTCGACAGCCCGGAGCACATGCTGAAACTCAACGCGCCTGACTTTCACGAGCACCCGCACAATGAGGTTCTGCGGGTCGCCTGTGAACAGGGCTGGCTGACGGCACTTCTCTGGCTCGTCCTGATCTCCTGGGCCTTCAGCCGGCCGCCGCCTCCAGGCGCCCGCTGCCTCGCCGCAGCGGCGTTGGTGCTGCTCATCGCCGGCTTCACCGACAAGGCACTCCACATGCCGCCGGGCAGCCTCCTCTTCCCGATCCTGATCGGCGCACTCCTCTTCCGCCGGGCTCGCCCGTCCTCGCAGGAACTGCCGTTGCTGCTGCGTTTTGCCGCCACGGCGCTTCTTGCCGGACTCGCCTTGGCCCTGGCCTGGCTCGTGCTCTCCGGAACTCATCACAAACGCCTCGGCGACCGGGCCTTCTCAGAAGCTCGCGCCGCCGAGCTCC
This sequence comes from Verrucomicrobiota bacterium, assembly GCA_039798785.1. GTDB lineage: Bacteria > Verrucomicrobiota > Lentisphaeria > Lentisphaerales > Lentisphaeraceae > CAMCSH01. The sequence goes on from JBDKFG010000015.1 coordinate 57,902, forward strand.
GCGGCGAGGCGGGCGCCGCCGGGCTTCTCTTGCGCCAAGCCGCCGACGACTACGGCCGCGCCGCCCTCATCCTGTATTGGGATGTCGAAGCCCCCTTCCTCGCGGCCCGCGTCCATCTGATGAATCTCCGCAACGCCGAAAACGGCCTCCCCTGGCTGGAGCGCAGCGAAAATCTCGAAGCAAGCTACGCCCAGAGCGGACGCTTGCGCCACCTCTATCACCGGCTCATCGCCGACAGCTTGCCGCCCGGCCCCCAGCGGCAGCAGCAGTTGGAATCGGCCCTCCAATCCTTGATCGAGGAAATCCAACGGCATCAAGGCAACGTCAATCTCGCCTACGAACTGTATCAGTTCCTCGCCCTCTCCGGCGGCAAGCCGGATGAAGGCTGGAAGGCTTTCATCGACATCGCCGCCAGCCGCGGACAACAAAAACTGGCACTGATGCGCTGCGACGCGACAGAACTCCGACAGCAAATCCGCCAGGGCTCCGGCGAGGAGCTGTCGCGCCTCAATCACCTCTTCGCCGCGGTCCGCTTCCTGGGGGGAGTCGACCCCTCCTTAAACGGCCTCCCCGTCAACCAGGAATTCATCGCCGAAAGCTTCGAACCCGTGTTCACACCTGCCGATCTCGTCTATTTCCGCGAGCGGCTGGCCCTTTCGGATCTCCTCGATAAAACCGGTCGCACGGAAGCCGCAGTGCAGCAACTGATGGCGCAAATCCAGATCGATCACGCCGCCCCCTTCACACGTCCCGGAACCACTCAGCGCCTCGGACGAGGCAGTCAATTGAGTCGATTCTGTCTCGAGGCCGAGCTCCGACGCCAAGCCGGACTCGGGGAGTTCCGGGCGCCCGCCGGTGAGGTCGCCCTCATCTGGGCCTACCCGGAGGAGTGGGCGCCACGCAACGCAGCCCTTGCGGCAATCCTCAATCTGCCAAGCTTCGAAGGACCGGCTCTCCGACTCCACCGCATGCACCAAAGCGGAATCAGACAGGTCTCCTTCGTCCCCGCAGCTTTCCAGGGGCGCTAAAGCCAGCTAGACAAATTGCTCCTACATACATTTCATCCTGAAAACCGCAGTTGAAAAGTTCAAAGGTTGAAAAGTCGGATCTCCCAGGAGTTTTGTGGGTTGGCCCTGACCCCAAGGGGGGCACGGAGCCGCAGGACACATCTGTAGAATCAGGTTCATGCCATCCCTCCCCCCCATTGCGTCATAAACACCAAGCCAATCAAATCTTTTTCTTTTGGGGGATTGGCGTATAAGCACAAATATTATATATTGTGCGCAAAATAAATCAAATACTGGCCTGACGGCAGGGAGCCTGAATGAAAAGAAGCCAGACGAGCTCGTTAACAAGAGGCGACGCTGCAGCGCAGAGACGCAAGTGCAAAACCGAGCAGGACTACTCGGCTCAAACCAAATCGATAACTCCTTGTTTCTGCTGCAAATCTTTCAGTCTTTGACTCTTTCCGGATATCCACTTGGCTTAAATAAAACACGGAACTCATCGGCGAGATTTCAGGACGAGGCGCGAAATACAGATTTCACAAAACAAGAACAAGGATGCCCCCATGATCCGGATTGGAATCACCTGGTGCGACAATCTCCTCACCCAGAGCCATTACACCCAATGGATTTCCGCCGGAGATCCAGAGATCGAAGTCATCACTCTCAACTACGAGCAATCCCAGCCGGAGGAGGTTCTCCGATGCGACGGCCTGCTGATATCCGGAGGTGTTGACATCGAGCCTGAAAGGCACGGCCAGAAGCGCGGCTATGCAGGCCAGCCGGATCGTTTCGATCCGCAACGGGACGAATTTGAATTCCGTCTTTTCGAACTGAGCCGGAAACACGCCATGCCACTGCTGGGCGTCTGCCGTGGCATGCAACTGATCAACTGCGCTCTGGGCGGCTCACTCCACCTCGACAACGGAGACGAAGCGAATCTGCTGCACTGCTCGGAAAACTACAGAAGCTTCCATTGTGTCGACGTCGCACCGTCCACCCTGCTGCAGCAGATCTGCAATACCCCGCAAATCCTGGTCAACAGCCAGCATCATCAGTCGATCGCAAGGCTCGGCAGTGACTTGGTCGCCAACTGTCATTTCCAGGGGGTGATCGAAGGGATCGAATGGCGGGCCCCTGCCGGCAAGCCCTTCCTTCTCGGCGTGCAGTGGCATCCGGAAGCGATGAGCAAGTACGGCGCCGGCTCCCTCCCCGGCGCCAAGGCGATCAGGCAGAGCTTCCTCACCGCCGTCCAAGACCAAGCTGCAGGTGCCTCATGAAAAACCTCGTTGCGCATGGCAGGATTTCCATCCGCACCCTCGACACCAGCAACCAGAACCACCATCTCTGGAACAACAACGGCATCTGGAATCTCAACTACACGGTGCATCCGACGCCGCACACCAAGCAAAGAATCCGCATCTCTCTGGGAACCTCCTCGATCGAAGAGGCCCGAGCCCTGCGCGACCGCTTCTTTGCCGAAGCCGGCGCCAGGATCCCCGGTCTCAGAGAATACTCCTGATCCGCTAAGCCCAGTAGAGCACTAGTCCGAGCGTTCCGAGCGTCAATTCCTAGAAGATCTTCAGGCCACAGGTGGACTGAGAATCAGTCGAGTCGGCCAATCAACTGGCCGACCTTCAAACGCTCGCCGGGCTGGCAGACCGAGCCCGGATGGAAGGCGCCCTTGGCAAAAAGCATCACCACGGTCGAGCCCATCGCGAAGAGACCGAGTTCATCACCCTTCTTCACTTCAACCGGACGGGAGTAGGTCTCGGCCTTCACTCCTCCGCCGCAGTTCGATTCGGTCGGAGTGTGGGTGCAGCGGATCTTGCCGACGATGGTGGCGCCTACCTTGACTATGGCACTCGGAGTGCCGCAGTGGTCGAGATAGCTGGTCAGTCGCTCGTTGACGCAGAAAAGCTGGTCGACTCCTTCCACCGACTTGAGATTCACCGGCCAGAGATAGCCGGGAAGATAGCGATAGCCGGTGACCTGGCCGTCGGCATAGTGATGCATGCGATGATAATCAGTGGGAGCGAGATAAACAGTCATGAACCAGCCGTCCTGGAAGCGAGCCGCCTCCTCCTTGTCTCCAAGCAAGCCCTCGAGAGTGTAGTCACGCCCCTTCGCCTGGATAAGTCTGCCGTCCCTGATCGGTCCGCATTGCGCCACCGCACCGTCGACCGGGGAGACCACGGCCTTGCCGTCGCCAAGGCCATCGATCGGACGTTTGCCGGGCTTGAGATGACGGGTGAAAAAAGCGTTTAAGGTGGGGTATTCCTCGATCGGCTTGTCGGCCTCCTCGAGCGAGATCTTGTAGCGCTTGGCAAATCCGGGGATGAAGGGTTTCGAGAGCCGGGTGTCGGCGATGCAGCCGACGATACGGGACAAGAGGTTCTTCGGCACGATTCTCAGGAAAGTCAGCATCATGGGGGCAGGCTCCGGATTTTGGCGTCGCCCAGTTTAGCGCCGAAAGCAGCTCTGACGAGGGGCCTTGACGCTTCGCCGGCCATCATCTGCAAATTGCATAACCCGTCGCCTCCGCCGGCAGTCTGCGTGACATACGGGGAAATTTGAGGGAACAAGTAATCGGAACATGAGTATAAAGTGAAAAGCTTGGTGGGCTCGGACCCCAGATCCGCGCCCTCGAAGATCACCATCAATCGCAACCCCAGGAAGCGCTCATGACCTTCGTTCAATCCCGTCGCGATCTCCTCAAGGCCGGCGCCGCAGCCGGCGCCCTCGCCAGCGCCCCCAGCCTCTTCGCCCGCGGTGCCAAGGATGCCAACGATTTCATCAACATCGCTCTGATCGGCTGCGGCGGTCGCGGCTCCGGCGCTCTCGCCAATGCCCTCAACGCCGACCCCAAGACCCGCCTGGTCGCCATCGGTGACGCCTTCCCGGAGCAGATCGCCCATTCCCTCCAAGGCTGCAAAGGTTACGGAGAGCGCACCGCCGTCCCGGCCGAGCGACAGTTCGTCGGCATCGACGCCTACCAGAAAATCCTCGCCCTGGCAGATGTCGATATGGTCATTTTGACCACCCCCCCCGGCTTCCGTCCCCTCCACATCGAAGCTGCCGTCGACGCCGGCAAGCACATCTTCGCCGAGAAGCCCCTCGCCGTCGACCCTGCCGGTTGGCGCAAAGTCAAGGCAGCCACCGAGAAGGCCGCAGAAAAAGGGCTCTGCTTCATGACTGGCTTCTGCTATCGCTGGGACATGCCCAAGGTCGAAGCGATGAACCAGGTCCTAGGCGGCAATGACGGCAACCCCGTCGCCGCCTACACCCGTGAAGTCCTCGGCGTCAGCGCCCCTTCCGCCGCCCTTATCGGCGACGTCAAGGCCGCCTTCTGCCACTACGACGCGGGGCTGAACTGGGTCAAGGACCCGCAACCGAGCTGGAGCAAGGCCGAAACCCAGCTCCGCAACTGGTTCTACTACACATGGCTCTCCGGTGATGACATCGTTGAACGCGGCATCCACAACGTCGACAAGATGTGCTGGGCCTTCAACGACGAGGCGCCGATCTCGGTCCACGCTCACGGCGGCCGTCAAGTCCGCACCGAAAGCAAGTTCGGCAACGTCTTCGACCATTTCGCCTGCCGCTACGACTTCGGCAACGGACGCTACGGCATGCTCACCAGCCGCCAGATGGCCGGCGCCGCCGGCGATGTCAGCGATCGAATCATCGGCACCCAGGGTTATTTCAACCTCCAGGATGGCCGCCCCACCCTGATGGATCACAATGGCAAGCAGCTCTGGCGCTACAACAATCCCAAAGGCGGAGACATGTACAACAACGAGCACAAAGTGCTCAACGCCGCGATTCGCAGCGGCAAGACGCTCAGCACCGCCAAGCAGGCCCTGAACTCCACCGCGGCGGGGATCATGGGGCGGATCTCGGCCTACACCGGCCAGAACGTCACCTTCGCCCAGTTCGTCAACATGAAAGAGGATCTCTTCCCGAAGGACTTCAAGATCGACATGGATCTCCCCTTCCCCGAGATCGCGATGCCCGGCAGGACCAAGATCGACTGAGCTGACTCAGATCGGCAAGCGGAAAAGCGGAGCCCAGGCTCCGCTTTTCCGCTTCATCCGACCCCGTCTCTAACGGTTGCGGTTGCAGCTAAGCCTTCCAACCTTTCAACCCGGTTCCATTCCGCTGCTGCGGAATTTAGGTTCAATTGTGGTTTTTCACCAGGCCTTCAAGATGCGGCCAGAGATTTTCAAGAAGGCGTTGCTGGCCGCGAGCGTTGGGATGGATGCCGTCGGGCAAGTTGAACTCGGCATGGCCGCCGACGTCCTTGAGGAGGAAAGGGCAGAGTTCGACGCCTTCTGATTTGGCCAGATCAGGATAGATGCGACGAAAGGAAGCGGCATAGTCCGACCCCATGCTCGGCGGCACTTCCATGCCGGCAAGCAGGATGCGGACCTGCGGCGAATATTTGCGGAAATCGCGGATGATCGCGACCAGATTGTCCCGGGTGGCGGCGGAATCGAGGCCGCGGAGACCGTCATTAGCACCGAGAGCGAGAACCAAGGTGTGCACAGGCTCGCGGCAAAGCCACTCGACTTTGCGGAGACCGCCGGCCGAGGTGGCGCCGCTGGTGCCGGCGTTGACGACGCGGAAGGCGTAGCCTCGAGCGTCAAGCCGCTTCTGCAGCAGGGCCGGCCAGGATTCACCTTCGGGAAGCCCGAAACCGGCTGTCAGGCTGTCGCCGAGACAGACAAGACGGGGGCGGCGGTCCTCAAGCTGCGCCGGAGCGGAGCCGGCTGCTGCAAGCGGCTCCTCGGGGCGGCAGGCGGAGAGGAAGAGCAGGGCGAGTACAATGAAGCGCATGGAGGGGGCCCCCGGGTTGATGCCGAAGATTAACGCCGGAAGAAGACTCACGCCAGATTGAAGCCGACTTTTGCGTTCGGCAATCCGGCCTATGCTAAGGCTTCATCACCACCAGGAGTCCCCCATGCGTTCGGAAGAGAAGGTTCTGCAGGTTTGCGATCTCGGCAAGGAGTACCTCTCGGCGGGGCAGCCGCTGAGCGTCCTGCGCGGCCTCAGCGTCGATATTCACGCAGGCGAGGTGGTGGCGGTGACCGGACCTTCGGGCAGCGGCAAGTCGACCTTCCTCGCCCTCGCGGCAGGCTTGGAAATCCCCAGTCGCGGCGCGGTGAAGCTCTGCGGCGCGGATCTCGTCAGCCTCGACGAAGAAGCGCGAGCGAAGCTGCGGCGGCGCGAGATCGGCTTCATCTTCCAGGCCTTCCATCTCCTCCCGACCCTCAGCGCCCTCGAGAACGTCATGGTGCCGCTGGAGCTCGAAGGCCAGCTCGCCGATGCCGAGATCCGCCGTCGCGCCTTGGCCTTGCTCGAGCAGGTCGGCCTGGCCGCCCGTGCCGGCCATTACCCCTCGCAGCTCTCCGGCGGCGAACAGCAGCGGGTGGCCCTGGCCCGCGCCTTCATCCACGAACCGCGCATCCTCTTCGCCGACGAGCCGACCGGCAACCTCGACGCCGACAACGCCCGGATCGTCCAGGACATGCTCTGGGATCTCAACGCCCGCCGCGGCACCACCTTGATCGTAGTCACTCACGACGGCGAGCTGGCGCGTCGCTGCGGCCGGATCCTGCGCCTGCGCGGCGGCGAGCTGCTGCCGGGAGAAAGCTGATGCGGCGCCTCGGCGCAGCCCTGCTGCGGCGCTGGACCTGGAAGATGGCGGGGCGATCCCTCCGCAGCCAGGGGCGCAGCCTGATCCTCTACGGCCTCTGCATCGCTGCCGGGGTCGCCGCCCTCGTCGCCTTGCGCTCCTACGGCGGCGCGGTCAAAAACGGCCTGGTCGAGCAGTCGCAGCAGATGCTCGGCGCCGATGTGGTGGTGAAGAGCCGGACGCCCTTCTCGAGGGAGCAGCTCTCGCTTCTGGAGGCCCGCCTTGGTCCGGCAGTTCAGGAATGGCGCCTGCCGAGCATGGCCCTATTTCCCTCGTCGCCGGAAGCGCCGCGCCTCGTCCAAGTGCGGGCGCTTGATCCCGGCTGGCCGCTGTACGGCAAGGTCGAGACCCTTCCTGCCGGCGGATGGGAAGAGGTGCGCAGTTCGCGCGGCGCCTGTCTGGTGGAAGAGAGCCTCCTCCTGCAATGCGGCGCCCGGCCGGGTGACACTTTGCGTCTCGGCCAGGGCCAGTTCCGGATCGCCGGCATCCTGAAGAGCCTGCCGGGCGAATCGGTGATGATGGCCGAGCTGGCGCCGCGGGTCCTGATCGCCTCGGCCGACCTCGAAGCCACCGCCCTTCTCGGCTTCGGCAGCCGGGTCTTCCACCGCCTCAACTTCCGCCTGCCCGCCGGCTTCAGCGAGGCCCAGGCGAACACCTGGCTGGAGGCGGAGCAGGACCGCGCCGGCAAGGACACCTGGAGCTTCGAAAGCTTCAGCCGCCGCCAGGAGAACATCCGCAAGGTGATGGACAACCTGCTCTTCTTCCTCCAGGCCAGCGGCCTGATGGCGCTGCTCCTCGGCGGCCTCGGGGTGCACGGGGCGCTGCAGGTCTTCATCCGCCGCAACCTGCCCGCCGCGGCGCTCCTGCGCTGCCTCGGCGCCGGCCCCGGCGAAGTCACCGCCGCGCTCCTCCTCCAATGCCTCGCCCTCGGCCTCTTCGGCGGCCTCGCGGGGGTCGCCGCCGGCTTCCTCCTGCAAGCCTGGCTGCCCAGCCTCGCCGCCAGCTTCCTGCCCCTCCAGGTGGAGGCGGCCTTCTCCCCCGCCGCGGCGCTCGAAGGCATCCTCCTCGGCCTCGCCTGCGCCCTCTTCGCCGCCCTCGGGCCGCTGCGCGCGGTCTGGCGGGTCAGCCCCCTCGACGCCCTCCGCCGGGGCCGCGACGGCCTCGACATCGGCCGGGCCTGGCAAATCGGCGTCATCATTGCGCTCGCCGCCATCATCGCCCTCTACGCCGCCCTCAACGGGGCCTCGCCGAAACGGGCCGGAGCCCTCGCCCTGGGCCTCCTCCTCGGCCTCGGCTTCCTCGCGCTCATCGCAAAAACCCTGATGGCCCTGCTCCGCCGCGGCATCCCGAGCTTCCTCCCCTTCCCCTGGAAACAGGGCGTCCGCAACCTCTTCCGCCCCCGCAACCAGACGGTGACGGTGACCCTCTCCCTCGGCTGCGGCGTCTTCCTCCTGCTCCTGCTCCACCTGCTCCAGAAAGACCTGCTCGCACAGGTCGCCAGCCAGGAGGCCGGCAGCGCCCCCAACCTGGTGCTTTTCGACGTCCAGGCCGACCAGCGCCAGGAACTCAGCCGCTTGGTCGAGGAACAGGGCGTTGCGCTCGACCAGGTGGTGCCGATCGTCGACATGCGCCTGCGCCGCCTCGCCGGGAAGCCGGTGGCGGAATGGCGAAGCCTGGAAAAAGCCGGACCTGAAAAGCTCCGCCGTCCGAGCTGGATCTGGGAGCGGGTCTACCGCTGCAGCTATCGCGACGCCGCCGCGCCCGGCGAAAGCCTCCTGGAAGGCTCCTGGGGCCAGCCTTGGGACGGCGTCGGCCGCATCCCGGTGTCGATCGAAGAAGGCTGGGCCCGCGAAGCCCGGGTGAAGCTCGGCGACGAGCTCGACTTCGAGGTCGATGGCGAAGCCTTGAGCTGCCGGGTGACTGCGGTCCGCCGGGTCGAGTGGATGCAGATGCGGCCGAACTTCTTCATCATCTTCCCCTCGAAAGTGCTGGAGAAGGCGCCGCAGATGCAGGTCCTGGTCCTCCGCAGCGCCGATGCGAAGCGCAGCGCCGAGCTGCAGAAGTTGTGCGTCACCCGTTTCCCCAACGTCAGCGTTCTCGACCTGTCGCTGGTGGTCAAGGCGGTGGGCGAGATTCTCGGGCGTTGCGGCCAGGCGGTGAACTTCATCGCTGCCTTCAGCCTCCTCGCCGGACTGGTGGTGCTTTGGACTTCTCTGCTCCTCTGTCAGAAGCAGCGCCTGGAGGAGGCGGCCCTGCTCCGGGTGATCGGGGCGGAGCGCCGCCAATTGCGGCAGATGCTGCTCGCCGAATTCACCTGCCTGGGCCTCCTCGCGGGCGGCGGCGGCAGCCTCCTCGCCCTCGGCGCCGAAAGCCTGCTCGCCCAGCAGATCCTCGAAATCTCCCGCCCCCTCGACTGGCCTGCCTGCCTCATCGCCACGAGCGCGGTGGTGAGCTTCACCTGGCTCGCCGGCTTCTGGGTCAGCCGCGGCGGCCGCAAAATCTCGCCGCTTGAACGGCTGAGGCAGCCGGAGTGACGCGCGACCCGAATGCCGAAAACTGATGATTTCTTGCATTTGAGTCGTGCTGGACTTATGCTGGCTCATCACATCTCCACAGCCAAGGATGACCTCATGAAACGACTGAAATTCTTGATTCCGCTGCTCCTGCTTTTGCTACCGCTCAGCCTCTGGGCCTTCCTACCGAAGCAAAGGTGTCCCGAGGGGGAAGTCTGGAAAAACAGCGATCTCGTCTGCCGTGGCCGTGTCACTCGTTTATGGACGGAGCGCCGCGTCGTGGGGCGTGAAGTCCAAGTCATCCGTGAAGACGCCTATGCTGAACTGGAGCTCAGCCGCGTCTGGAAAGGGGAGATCAAGAAGATTCGCCTCCTGATCAGCTCAAGTCCTGGCTGGAACCCCAACGGGAGCCGTTTCCCGGTGCTGTGCAATACCCAGCGCGGCTACGATCTCAAAATCGGTCGCTGCTATCTGGTCTTCGCCCGCAAGATCCCCGGCAGCGCAGCCGACCTGGTGGAACCCGTGAACTTCTTCAACGACCTATGGGAAGTCTCCGACAAGGAGAATCTCCTTACCGACATTCACGATCCCGAGACCATCGTCACGGAAGAGGCTCTCCTGCAGAAGCATGGCACCCCCCAGGGCACGGTCGCGAAGGAAGTGAAGCAGAATTCACTGCTTGCCGACATCAGCCAGGAACCGCTCCTCGGCGTTCCTTTCGGCAGCTCGGTCATCATAAGTGGCGAGTTCATCGACAAACCCAAGGACTATTACAGCCAGAACATGATCCGCGAGACCTGTTTTTTCCGGGTGCAAACGGTCAATGGATTCCAGCTCAATGAGCCTGTCGACATCGCCTATCATTTGAGGGAAAAACCCGGCGTGATTGAGCCCAAACCGGGTTTGTCCGGGAGCTTCGAAGCCTATGAAAGTCTAGTTGAGGTCGGGGATCCCTGGCTCGCTAAAGGAGAGCAGGGCTGGGCCTTCCATTTCCGTCATGTGGTCAAGCTGCGTGCTGCGCCCAAAGCGGTGCAACGCTAATGACCTCCTGACGCGCCAGCCGGAGTGACGGCTTGCCCCTGAAAACCGCAGTTGAAGGTTAGAAGGTTCAAATGTTGAGAGGATTAGCTACACCACGATTTGACGCTCTTGTTCAAACGTTTGCCTTTCAACCTTCCAACCTTCCAACCTTTCAACCCGGTTCCTTGACTTCTCCCCCGATCTTTCGTAGACTGGCCCAATCTCACCCCAACCCGGAGTCCTCGCATGAAAAGAGCCCTGATCTGCCTCGCCGCCGCCGCCCTGTTCTCCAGTTGCGCCGTCCGCGCCGTCGAAGGCGGCACCAAACCCGCCACCCAGACCGGATTCTTCTGGATCAAAAAGGACGACTTCAAGGTCGATGGCGAAAAGGTCTTCAAGGACGCTCGCAAGGTGGTCATCGGCTCCTTCAAGGTCGGCTTCGTCACCGGCAAATACGCCAAGCGCAAGGCCGGTCGCGGCCCGGGCGGGGTCGCCGCCGCCGACGTCACCCTGATCGGCCCCGACGACGCTCTCTACGCCAAGCTCGCCGACGCCGCCTACCAGGACTTCCTCCAGCAGCTCGAAAAGGCCGGCTACGAAGTCGCCCCCCGCCAGCAGCTCCTGACCCATAAGAGCTTCGCCGAAGTCAAGACCCACCCCGCCCCCTACAAGGACGATGGCCTGATGCTCGTCCCCGGCGGCGAGGTCAGCTACTTCGTGCCGCGCGATTTCGACAATAAGATCCACTTCTTCGCCCAGGACGCGGCGGTGGTCTGGAGCGCCGGTTGGGGCAGCTCCAACCCGAACGTCGGGGCGACCGCTTTCGCCGATGAAACCAAGCTGCCGGTCCTGTCGGTCAACTACCTCCTCGACTTCGTCAACGATGAAGGCGGCGGCGGCGCCTGGTCCAGCACTTCCAACGTCACGGTCGGCCAGGGGATCAGCGTCAAGATCGGCAGTTCCCTGACCTTGATCCGCGATGGCGGCGGCTTCCTCCGCCCCGGCACCGGCAGCATCCAGCTCGGGCAGGCGATCTATTCCGAAGAGGCCTTCGGCACGATCAAGGACACCACCACCACCGCCGACAAGAGTCTGCAAGTGGCCAGCAACGTCGTCACCACCGCCCTCGGCGCGGGCTCCAGCGTCCGCCGCAATTTCGATATCACCGCCGAAGCGGGCAAGTACGAGTCGGTCGCCGCCAAGGTCCTGGCCGAGGCCAACGCCAAGCTGATCGAGCAGATGAAGAGCCGCCGCTGAATCCGAACAGAATGACGCCCGTCACAACCGCGGTCGCGACGGGCGTCTGGCGAGTCAGGAAGACTTACTTCTTAATGCCGGTGCCTTCAGTGCGGTCGACATAAAGGCCGAAGATGAAGAAGGGCAGGCCGTAATAAGTTTCTTCAGGCGGCTTGACGTTGATCAGAGCTGTCTTGCCGTCCTTCTTGGCGTCGGCACCCATCACGGCGAGCTGGCTTTCGTTGCTTTGACGGGGATAGACTTCAGCGGCTTTCCAGATGAAGGGGATGCCGAAGGCGAGACCGACTTCCGAAGTGCGGTATTGCTTGGCCGAGGCGGGATCATGAGTGATGTCGCCGGTGGTCAGGGCGCTAAGTCCGGCGTCCTTGCCGGCCTTGTCGAGATCGATCTGGCTGGCGAGGTTCGTGCAGCTGCTGGCAGCGAGGGCGGCGATAGCGGCGAAACAGGTGAGAAGTTTCATGTTTTTCCCTTCTGGGTTTTGAGCTCGTGAAAGCTTCGGCTCTTCCGAAGCTGAGCGTAATGCTCGCCATCATTCTAGCAACATTGCATTCCTTTTGCAATGCCGTCATGGCATCCCCGGCCCGACGGGGATTTCCAGCAAAATGCGGCTAGACTTCCGGAGTCATGCACAAGCCCAAGGAACTCACATGCCTCTCCGCTTCTTCCGCGCCGGCGGTCTCGACCAGATCCGCCTCGACACCGCTGCCGACCTCGCCGCCATCCCGGAACTCGACCAGAAGCTCTGGGTCGCCCTCGCCTGCCCGGTCAAAGGCCTTGAAATCGACGACGCTTCGTTGGCCTGCCTCGACGGCGATGCTGATGGACGCGTCCGCGCCCCGGACGTCATCAAGGCGATCAAGTTCCTCCAGGATCGCCTCGCCAGCCTCGACCAGGTCATCGCCCGCAAGGACAGCCTCATCGCCAGCGACTTGAAAAACTCCCCCGCCACAAGCACCCTCCTGGCTGCCCTCGGCGAAGCCCAGCGCCTCGCCAAAAAAGGCCCAGGCGAAGCGATCTCGATCAAAGACGCCGATGACGCCGTCACCGCCGCCAAGGCAGACCCCTTTAACGGCGACGCCATCCTGGTGCCTGAATCCGCCCCCGAAGGCGCCCTCCGCAACGCCCTCAGCGACCTCCTAAGCCTCTACCCCGGCAGCGACGACCGCTCCGGCAAGAAGGGCGCCTCGGAGAAGGATGTCGAAAACTTCCTCGCCGCCCTCGCCGCCTGGAAGACCTGGGAGGACGCCGCCGACACCAAGGTGATGATCCTCGGCGATCTCACCGCCGCGGCCGCCGCCGCGGTGAGCAAGGTCCAGTCGAAGATCGACGACCACTTCGCCCGCTGTCGCATGGCCGCCTTCGACCCCCGCGCCGCTGCCGCCCTCGGTCTCGACGAAGCCGCGATCAAGGCCCTCGCCACACAGGCGCTCGGCGCAGACAGCGCCTCGATCGCCGCCCTGCCCCTCGCCGCGGTTGACGCCAACGGCATCCTTCACCTCGACAAGGGCATCAACCCCGCCTGGGCCGCTGCCATCGCGAGCTTCCGCAGCAGCGCCGCCGAAGGCAAAAATGTCCTCACCGAAGCCGAGTGGAACGCGATCAAAAACCGCTTCGACGCCTATGCCAAATGGCTCGCCGCCAAGCCCGCCTTCGATTGCAGCAAGCTCAGCCCCGAACGACGCGCCAACGCCCTGACCAGCAAGGACGGCCTCGCCGCCCTCTTCGCCCAGGACAAGGCCGCCGCGCCCCGCTACGACGCCCTCAGCGACCTGGTCAAGACCCTCCGCCTCCAGCGCGATCTCTACCGCCTGGTCAAGAACTTCGTCAACTTCGCCGACTTCTACGCGCCCGGCTGCGACGCCGTCTTCCGCGTCGGCACGCTCTACATCGACGCCCGCGCCTGCTCCCTCTGCCTGCGCGTCGACGACGCCGGCAAGCACGCCAGCCTCGCCGGCCTCGCCAAGGGCTACCTCGCCTACGTCGATTGCACCCGCAAGGACAAATCGGCCGAGAAGATCAGCATCGTCGCCCTCTTCGGCGCCGGCGACGGCGACAACCTGATGGCCGGCCGCAACGGAATCTTCTACGACCGCCAGGGCCGCGACTGGGACGCCACTATCACCAAGATCGTCGACAACCCGATCTCGATCCGCCAGGCCTTCTGGTCTCCCTACAAGAAGCTGGTCCGGATGATCGAAGAGCAGATCGCCAAACGCGCCGCCGACGCCGACGCCGAGGCCAACTCGAAGCTCACCGCCGCCGCCACCACCGTGGCTCAGGCGGACAAGAAAGCCGCCGACGAGAAGAAGCCGGCACCCAAGATCGAGCTTGCCACCCTGGCCCTGATCGGTACCGTCATCTCCGGCATCGCCGCGGTGATCGGCGGCTTGCTGCAGGCGCTCTTCGGCCTCGGCATCCTGATGCCCCTCGGCGTCGTCGGCATCATGCTCGCGGTCTCCGGTCCCTCGATGCTGATCGCCGCCCTGAAGCTGCGCCAGCGCAACATCGGCCCCCTCCTCGATGCCAACGGCTGGGCGATCAACTCCCGCGTCCGCGTCACCTTCCCGGTCGGCGCCTCGATGACCAAGCTCGCCGCCGTCCCCCAAGGCGCCGAACTCTCCCTCGTCGACCCCTACGCCGAGAAGAAGTCGATCTGGCCCAAACTCATCGGCTTCGCCACCAGCGTCCTCACCCTCCTCGTCGGCGCCATCGCCCTCTTCTTCATGCTCTACCACCAGAACTGGCTCGGCAAGCAGAACACCCACGCGATCTACCACCTCGGGCTCCCTGGCCTCGGCATCCCGCACACCTTGATCAAGGAGCGCACCGAAGCTGAACAGGCTAGAGACGCCTTCATCACCAAGACCACTGAGCTCGTCAATGGCGCCTTGGTGACTCACGAGGCCAAGCTGATCGCCGCAGAAGCCCGTTATAAATCCGCTCAAGAGGCCCACTCCAAGCTACAAGAAGAGAAAGCAGGCCTCGAGCTGTTTAACAAACATCCACCCGCTCAACGCAAGTTGAAAGCGATGATAAACAGCATCGCAAGAGCTGAAATCCAAGAAAATCGCGCAAAGACTGCACTCGATGAAATCGATAAAAAATATACCGACGCCGAAAACGCCTTCAGCGCCATCGACAAACTCGTCCTCGAGATCGAGAAGGAAGAGATTCCGAAGGACTGACATTTCCCTCTCGGACCTTCGCGCCCGCCGCAAAACGGCGGGCGTTATTCATGGCCCGGGATCGACCAATCGAGTCGGGTTCTGCCGCTCGCCGCAAAGCGAGGGTGTGCCGTGGCTCGCCATCTCAATCTGGAAGCTTGAGCCACGGAGCGAGTTCCCTGGGGGCGCCGGCTGCCAGCAGGTTGCAGTTTGCGCTCGTCGCTGGAAATTTTGTCCCTGCGTCGAACCAGTGAAGCCAAGGCTTCCGGGCAATGGCTTTTTTCCGCCCCCTGGACCGGCTGGCGTCGCGACTTCTTCCTGCTCTGCGAGGAAAATCCCGAGAAAGTCTTTACCGGCAGTCTCCCTCCCTATCTCGGCCCGGTCGACGCCGCCTGGCTCGCGCGCTTTCCGGCGGAAACCGCGCTCAAGCTGGGGCGTCCCGATCTGGCTCTCGCCGCCCTCCAGGACCAGCCCGATTCCATCCCTCTCGCCTTCCAGCTTTTCTGGATCGCCCACTCCGCTCCCGCTCCTCACCGCGACCAGGCTCAGGCCCGCCTGAAGGAAATCGTCGCCCGAATGGAGGAAAACGCCGAGTTCGACCTCGAAACGCCCCAGCTTGCCGCCGCCCTCGCCGCCAGGCTCCATGGGAAGAAGCTGTCCTTGCGCGACATCCGCGAAATCCAGCACTTGCTGCCGGCCGAAATCGACCGGAAGCACCTGCCGGAATTGTCTCTGCCGCCGCCGAAGGCGAGTCGCTGTTTTCACGGCTGTTGCATCGAGATCAGTCCTTCCTATTATGAGCAGCTCCGAGCTTTGCGGCAGAGCAAAAAAGCGCCCCAGCCCGCGCCGATTCCGGAGCTTCAAGACGGCTACTTTGACGGCTTTTTCCAGCCCTCGCGTCAGGAGATCCTCTTGCTGCAACTGGTGATCCGTCCGGAGCTGATTGCTCAGATCGATCCGGTCACCTTGCACAAGGCGCCCCGGTCCTGCGGCCACTGGCCTCTGGTCAGCCGGAAAAGCGAGGAGCTGAGCAGCAACGAAGCGATCTACTGGGCCGTCCATCTCGGCGGCTTGAAGGCGGCCAAGGTCTTGACGGAAAAGACCCGGGCCTGGCCGGAAGCGGAGCGGCGCCTCGTCGATCTCGCCATCCTCTGCGGCCTCGAGGGCATGCCCGAGGGCTGGGCCCCCTGAATTGCACTTACTCCGCCGGCTTGGACAGTCGGCCGCCGCAAATCAGCGGCTGATGTCACCCCTCGGGATCGACCGCGATTTCATGGCGTCGGCACCACTTCAGCAGGGCCTGGCGGATGCGCTCGGTTTCGAAGCTCATCCACACCTTCTGGAGATTCTGGCGGTAGACGAGGTCGTTGAAGCGGCGGTAGCCGCCCTTGCGGCGGAAGTAATCGCGCACCTCTTCCGCCTTGGTGGGGAAATGCTCGGCAGCGAAATCGACGCAGAGTTCCCAGCCAAGGCTGAGATCCTGGCGATCGGGGAAGTTCAGCGAGCCCTCGAAGGGATCCGGGCCGTCTTCAGACTCCTCATAAGCCGCCTCCATTTCCTCGATCTCATTGAAATCAGGACCTTGATTCATCAGGACACGCCCCAAGGCTGGGCAGATCATGGCATTCGTCGGGCACTCGAAGTTCCTGGTGTTCGAGATGCGTTCATAGGCATCGACGAGATCGGAGAGCGGAATGGGGATCACGCCCTCTTTGACTGGCGGCGTCAGGGCCTCGGCCACTAGCTTGAGAACGGCTCGCGCCAGCCACATTTCCAGATCCTCCTCTGGATCCCAACCAAGCTTGCGGCAGCCGTCGCCTAGTTTGTAGGCAAAGCTGGGCGACCAGAAAGGATTGAACAACTCGTCGTAGGACTCAAAATCATCAAAGCCTTCTTCTTCGAAGAATCGCTTCGCCTTCGGCAAGGAAATCCGCATCGCTTCGGCTTCTCCCGAGCCGCCGCCAAGCAGGAGGTCGCCGGCTTTGCCGTCGAAATCCTCCTCGTCCTCGGGAATATCCTGCTCGAGCAGGTAGATCGGCAGGCTGCGGGTCGCATTTCCAGCCACCAGGTCGTAGTCGCTGGGGCACTCGAACCAAGCGATGAGACGGTGACGGTAGGAGTCAATGGACGACATAAAAGGCTCCGGATTTGACCGTGGATTGGCCAGGCTTTTGCGCCCGCCGCACTTATTCCGGCGGCAGGGCCGAGGTGTCGGTCTTGTCGCGGAAGCGCCGGACGTACCATCGGTAGGTGTTTTCGACCTTGTCGCGGGCCCAGGGGGTCTGGCGCAGGAAGCGCAGGCTGGAGCTGATCGTCGGCAGGTTGTAGAAGCAGCGCGCCGGGATCATCCGGGAGAGAGCAGGCCAGCCGAAGTAGTCGACCAGTTCGGTGAGGGCTTTTTCAAGCGTGACGCCGTGCATCGGGTCCTTCGATTTGAAGACCTTGGGAGGCGGCTTCGGCGCGGGGGTTTCGTCGCTCATGCGGTTCTCGCTGGGGGTTTCAGGTGCCGGGAAACTTGCCGGGGCTCTGGACTTGTGCAAGGAGCTCACAGCGACAGGTCGTGCATGACCCGGCGCTCGGCGCTGAGGCTGGCGCCGAAAAGCGACATGGCTTCTTCGCGAAGTCGCGGCGCATGATCACGCAGATAGTTTTGCAACGCTTCGGGCGAGCTCAGGCTGTATTGGCAGCAGGAGCGGAAGCAGCCGGCGGGCGCATCTTGCACCTGCCAGGTCTTGACCCCGGTGAAACCCGGCAGGGCGAAGATCTCGGCGATGTGGCGGCGCAGCCAGGCCCGGTAGCGGATTTCATCTGAGAGGGGAACCGTGGCGGTGACTTCGTAGACGAGCATGGAGACCTCTTGGGTTTGGCTTTTTTGTCATCCTGAAGATAGGCCTCGCAAGCCGCCTCGCCAATCGCGAAGAGAGCGTCATTGACGATGAACTGAGAATCCAGTCGATCGCCTCAAAGGCAAAGCGTGCCGGAGTCACCGGCACGCTTCCACTTCCGGAAAATCGGAAAAGATCTCACTTCTTCTCTTCGCGAATCTTCTGAATCAGAGCATCAATCTCGGCCACCTGCTCGAGAAGAGACTTCTTGATCCCTTCCAGCTTGGCAACGCGTGCATCGGCCGGCGCCGCCTTGGCTTCCGCCGCGGCTTTGCCATCGGCCGGCATTTTCGCCTGCAGACGCTTCATGAAGCCGCTGATGTCTTTCTCCTTCGACGGGAACTGCTTCTTCATCTCTTCAAGCTGAACCAGGGCGCCGCTGACATCCTGCTTTCTCAGCAAAGGCTGGACCTTCTGATTGAAGAAGTCGTCGGCGGCAGCCTCTTCGGCAGCGGCTTTGATCGCAGTGGCAAGATCGTAGCTGCCGTCGACGATCGACTTCAACAGCTCGTTGTTGAGGCCGCTCGGATGGCCGATCCACATCACCTTGCCCTGATGGACGACGAAGGCTGACGGAATGCCGTTCTGGCCGGCGGCACGCAGCCACTTGTTGGCGATCGTGTCGTCAGCGTCGGCAACGACGTTGTATGCCATCTTGTCGCCTTGGGACTCGACAAAAGCCTTGACCTCTTCGGCCTTGCGTCGCTCCCAGACGTTGACGCCGATGAAGGAGATCTTGTCGTTGGCCTTGGCCAGCTCCGACAGATGCGGGAAGGCGGCGATGCAGGGACCGCACCAGGTGGCCCAACACTCGACCACATAGGTCTTGTCGTCGGCGATGGCGACCGGACCGCCCTTGTACCATTGGCCGACCTTGAATTCCGGAGCCTTGTCGCCGAGCTTCAAGGGACTGGCCTTGGCCGCTGCTTCGGCGGCTTCCTCCGCTGCCATCTCGGCTTTGCGGGTGGCAATGCTTTTCTTGAGCGATTCCAGATTCTCCGCCGCCACGGGATTGGCAGCGATCGCCGCATCAATCTGGGCCACGGCGCCGTCGAAATCGCGCTTGCGCATCAGTCCCTGAACCGATCTCTGGACCTTGCTGACCACTGCGTCGATTTCAAAATGCTTCTTGCTCGCCGCCAGATCGTAGCTGCCGTCCAGGATGCTGTTGAGAAGCTTGGCTTCGAGCGAACCGGGATGGCCGATCCACATTACCTTACCCTTGTGGACGACAAAGGCGCAGGGGATGCCGCTGCGACCCGCGGCTTTCAGCCACTTGTCGGCCACCTGGCCCTCGTCGTCGGCTGCGACGTTGTAGCTCATCTTGTCGCCTTGCGAATCGACGAAGGCTTTCACCTCTTCAGGTTTCTTGCGTTCCCAGACATCGACACCGATGACGGTGATCTTGTCCTTGTACTCCTTCGCCAGCTCCGAAAGATGCGGGAAGGCCGCGATGCAGGGGCCGCACCAGGTAGCCCAGCACTCAATGATGTAGGTCTTGTCGGCTTCAAGGCTAACAGGACCACCCTTGTACCACTGTTTCAGGCTCAGTGCCGGCGCGGCGTCGCCGAGAGTCAAAGAATTTTTCGCCGGAGCAGGAGCCGGATTGGGGGCGGGAGTCTCCTGAGCAAGCAGTGAGGAGCTCGCAAGGGCGAATGCGACGAAGGTTTTGACAAGCATGGGCAACCTTTAGGTTAGGAGTTTATGACAAGAGACAGCCCACAATTGACGCGTCATGCCGCCGTTTTATTGCAGGCGTTTGTTTTTTTGATCTGGCTCACTCCTAATCAAGCTTGACTCCCTCATCTCTCCCAACTCCCTTTTCCCTATCTCCCTAAAAATCAGCTCGAATGCCTCTCATTCCAAGCCCAATTCGGGGGCTTTGCCTCCTGCAATCTTGCAGTCGTGAAGGCGTATGGATATACTGGCCCACACCCCAAAAGCTTAGAAGATCGAAGTGAAATCGAAAATCCTCCACTTTCTCAGTCGTTATTCCGCTTGGCGTTGGGCCGGGATAATCCTGACCATCTGCTTCTTCGGCAACCTCCTCCTGGCTCTCCGTGATGAGCCGCTCAAAGAGCGCAGCGCCTTGGCTTATGCAGCACCGCTGATCCCCGCCGAAAAAAACGCGTTCTCCAGGGTGAAAAACCACGCGGCCTTCGTCAACCTGAATAGCGAGCTGGACTCCTTCTCAAAATCCAGAGTCGCTCGGAGTCCTCAGGAATTTCTCAATCAAAAATCCGAAGCCTACCAGATTCTGCACGAGATTCTCGCCAATCAGCAAATCATCATCGGCTCTGACTCTCCGGAAATTTTCAAAATCATCCGCTTTGAAGCCAGTCATCTGGAGCAACAAGGGAATTATGAAGAGGCTCTGAAGTTGATGATCGATCTCGATCAATACCTATCGCGCATGATGAATTATCAGCACTCAAAAATTTATACGCTTGAATCGGAATGCCAATTAAACGCGCAACTAATGTCGAAAACATTATCAAAATCTATTGATGTAAAATTAATATCGAAAATCATTAATATAAAAAGAACTGAAGAGGATTGGATTAATCTTCATCTGAATACAATCAAAAGAAACAATCAAGAATTTGAAAGATCACTTGAAAAAGCAATGAATAACGATTATGACAACAAATACTTTTGGTGCATAGATCCAAAATTCCGAATTTGCAACGGCATTTTTCTTAAAAAGAACAAAACTCTCAATCTGCAAATCGACTATGCTACAGACCTGATCAATCTCGCAAAAACTAAAAAAGGTTATCTAAGCGAGATGCTTTACATACAGCAATACACTCAACATTTGGATTCGTTGCCCTATAAGACATTCAATTCCTTGAGAAAACTGAATGCAAACGGCTTCATGGCGACCAATGAGTGGTACCTCGATCAGCTGATGTCTTCAACTCTGAAGGCCAGGACGACGGATCAGGAATTGAAGATTATCGCGGCCTTGAGGCTGCATGAGTTGGAGCTAGGGCGGCTGCCCGAGAAACTGGAGGATCTGGTTCCCGCCTACCTGCCGGAAGTCCCTCTCAATCCGATCAACGGGCAGGCCTTTATCTACTCCGCCAAAGAACGGCGAATCTACGGCATCGATGCACGCTGCACCCAGTCCGTGATCGGCACCTCCCTCGGGCTCGGAGAAGCGCCTGCCAGCTCGACGCCAAGCGCCAAAAGCCCGGTATCTTCTGCACCGCCCCAACCAGCCCCGTGAGCCGCGATGCACCCCTCGCTCGAGAAAGTCCCCGATTTCAGCCAAGCCCTAGGCATTCCCGTCTACGTCGTCGGAGGCGCCGTTCGCGACGCCCTTCTTGATCGTCCGATCGCCGACATCGACATCGCCTCGGCTTTGCATCCGCAGGAGTTCAAGCTGCGCTGCCGCCGCCTCGGCTGGCACACCATCGACACCGGCATCGAGCATGGCACCGTGACGGTGCTGGTCGAAGGCATCGCCTATGAACACACCACCTTCCGCCTCGACGTCTCTTGCGACGGACGCAACGCGACGATCCGTTTCTCCGACACCATCGAAGAGGACCTGTCGCGGCGCGATTTCACCATCAACGCCATGGCTTGGCGTCCAGGGGAATTCGTCGACCCCTTCGGCGGGCGGGGCGATCTGATTGACCACCGGATTTTGCGTTGCGTCGGGGATCCGTCGCAACGTTTCGCCGAGGACAAGCTGAGGATCGTCCGGGCCGCCCGTTTCGCCGCGCGTTTCAGCCTTCTGGTCTCGCCCGATCTGGCGCCGGCGGCGCGCCTCCTGGCCCCCAACTACGCCGTCCACGTCTCGCCGGAGAGAAGCGCCGCGGAAACCTTCAAGGCGCGCCTGCACGGCCCCGAATACCTCCGCCACTGCCGCGATTTCGGCGTCCTCGAGCATCTCGTTCCAGCCGCGGCCGGGATCGACGACGACGCCTTCGAGGAGTGGATCACCCTTCTGTCGCGCGCTTGCGTCCACTCCGAAGAAGCCTGGTTTGCGGCGCTCGCCTCGGCGCGCCCGGACCAGGGGCCGCAGGTGGCGGCCGAATCCTTGGCCGAGCACCTGAGATTGAGCACCAGGCTGAAACGGGCCGCGATGCAGATGCTGCAGCTTTCGCCACACTTGAATGCCGCCTCGGAAGGTGCGGCGACGCTGCGCCGGCTGATCGAGGCCGCCGGCCCGAACTGGCCGCATGTCCGGGATTACGCCCTCGAGGTCCTGCCCTCGCGCGCCGCCTTGCGGCAGCGACTCTTCGAGCACGAGGGCGCCGCCCTCGCCGCCCTCGCGACGCCGATCGTCAATGGCGCCACTCTCTCAAGGCTCGGATTGAAGCCATCGCCGCTCTTCAAGGAACTGATCGCCTGGGCCGGCGACCGCCAAGCCGAAGGAATGAAGCAGGAGGAACTGCTGCGACTCCTGCAGGAGAAATTGCGTCGACCCGAAGCTTGAGTCGTTGCCTGCCTACGAGGTCAATCACTTGAAATCACATACGGAATCGTCTCAATCGCCTTGAAATATCCAGGGCCGACTTGCCTGCGAGTCGGAATGAGTGTTATAATCGCAGCATGCCTGAAGAACTTCAAAACCATCCGATCCTCATCGTCGCCGCCGACGCCCAGGTCCGTGCCGAGATCCGGGCCGCGCTCGGTCCCGGCTGGAAAATCCTGGTCCGCCAGTCGGTTGAGCGGGCCGTGCAGCTTCTCGAGCAGACCGAGGTCGGCTTGGTGATCTGCGCGACGCAACTGGAAGACGGCAACTGCGCCGACCTCACCGAGGCCCTCCGCAAAGAAGCCACTTTCATCGACCTGCCGCTCCATCTGGTGGTCGAGGAAAACGTCGAGCCGCTCGCCGTACAGGCCCTCGAGCGCGGCGCCGATGACGCCTCCTTCCGTCCGCTGAGAAGCGCCGTCTTCGCCGCCAAGGCCGCCCGAGTCCTGCGCAACAAGCTGCAGTCCCGCCAGAATCCGATCACCCTGTCGGTCCGTCTCGATGCCAGCCAGGTCCCCGGGGTGATGCAGTTCCTCGAGGCCGAACGCAAGACCGGACTCCTCAAGGCGAGTTCCGGCAAGAACCACGCCGAACTCACCTTCAAGCAAGGCCTCATCGTCAAAGCCGAAACCGAGTTCTGCGCCGGCAGCCAGGCCGTCACCGAGATCCTCGCCTGGCCCTACTGCCAGATGCGATTCTTCGAAATCCCGGTGGAAGGAGACGGCGAGACAAACATGGTGGTCTCCTCTGCCTTGATGGACTGCGTCTTCGAAGTCGACGAATACCGAGCCGCCCAGGCCCGCCTCGGCGATCCCGAACAGACTTTCATCCATGGCAGCCAGACCCTTCCCTCCGAGGCCAACAAGGCCGCCCGCCAAGTGATCAAATACGCGCTCTCCGGCCAGTCTCTGCAGGAAATCCTCGACTCCGTCCGCCTCAATCGCCGCCATCTCGTCCTGCTCATGGACCAGCTGGTGCAAAAGGACTTCCTCCGCCATGCTCCGCCGCCCCTCTCTCAATGGCGCACTCAAGTCGCTGCTGCAATGCAACAGCTGCGCGGCTGGATACGCCAGTTCCTCATCCCTCTCGAACGCCAGCTCACCACAGTCGACCTGAGCAAGATCAAATCCTGGGACCAACTGCCGATCCGCCACGTCGATGCCGATCCCAGCGAGATCCCCACTCTCATCCTCGCAGGCGACAACCCGGCGGCCACCGAAAACGTCTTCCGATCCCTGATCACGGCCGCCGGCGTCTTCTCCGGCGGCAAAGCCGCCACACAAAGCCGACGCGCCAACGAAGCCAGCACCATCCTCGATCTCCCAGGCGGCTGTATCTCCCTGCTCAAGCTGCCGCCGAAACTCGACAGCCATTACCTGCGCCAAATCCGCGAAAGCCACCCCGCCACCTTCGCCCAAATCCTCGTCAGCTCCTCCGCTGAACGCGAAATCGCCGCCTCCAACCGGACTCGCATCAAGCTCCTCAGCGATGCTTTCGCCGCGCCGCTCTTCATCGCCCTCCCGCCAGTCTCCGATGCATCGATACGCAATGGCTTCGTCATCGACTGCCCTGCCTGCACCCACTGCCTCACTCTCGACATGGATGAGGCCGGCTCTATCGGCACCTGCCCGATCTGCGAGTCGGAAATGGTCGTCCCGGAAGCCTTGGCCCACGCCGCCCAAGCGCTGCGCCTGCCCGACGACATCCCCTGCGTCGCGCTCGACGGTCGCGCCGCCGACGCCTGCGAACTGCTTGCCCTCTGCGCCAGCGACGCCATCTCCCACGCCCAAGTCTAATCCCGGCCTCACCCCAGGATACTCTGCCCTTCTGGCCCGCCCCTGCGCCAGCCTGACGCCCGCGCTTGTGACATTTTGTCCCAGCAGAGGATGTTAAATCCCCCAATAAAAAACCTTTAATTTTTTTAAATAATTATAGATCATTAGGATAGAGGTGACAAACAGGACTCCGTCGAGGCTTGTGCTAAAAAGCTCTCACACACAACCCAACACCCACGGAGACCCCCATGAGCAAGATCCTCGGCATTGACCTCGGCACCACCAACTCCTGCATGGCCGTGATGATCAACGGCAAAGTGGAAGTCATCCCCAACGCGGAAGGCAACCGCACCACCCCCTCGATCGTCGCCTTCACCAAGTCCGGCGAAGAACTGGTCGGCCAGGCCGCCAAGCGCCAGGCGGTCACCAACCCGAAGAACACCATCTTCTCGGTCAAGCGCTTCATGGGCCGCAAGTACGACGAAGTCAAACACGAAATCGAACTGGTCCCCTATAAAGTCGTCAAGGCCGCCAACGGCGACGCCCACGTCGAAGCCAACGGCAAGGTCTTCTCGCCCCCCGAAATCTCCGCCAAGATTCTCCAGAAGCTGAAGAAGGACGCCGAAGCCTACATCGGCGAAACCATCACCGAAGCGGTCATCACCGTCCCCGCCTACTTCAACGACGCCCAGCGCCAGGCCACCAAGGACGCCGGCCGCATCGCCGGTCTCGACGTCAAGCGCATCATCAACGAGCCCACCGCCGCCGCCCTCGCCTACGGCCTCGAGAAGAAGAAGGACGAGAAGATCTGCGTCTACGACCTCGGCGGCGGCACCTTCGACGTCACCGTCCTCGAACTCGGCGACGGCGTCTTCGAAGTGAAGGCCACCAACGGCGACACCCACCTCGGCGGTGACGACTTCGACGAAGCGATCATCCAGTGGCTCGTCGCCGACTTCAAGAAGGAGCACGGCGTCGACCTCAAGCAGGACGCCTTCGCCCTGCAGCGCCTCAAGGAAGCCGGTGAAAAGGCCAAGTGCGAGCTCTCCTCCGCCACCTCCACCGACATCAACCTGCCCTTCATCACCGCCGACGCCTCGGGCCCCAAACACCTCACCCAGACCCTCACCCGCGCCAAGCTCGAACAGCTCTGCGACAGCCTCCTCGAACGCACCCTCACCCCGGTGAAGAACTGCCTCAAGGACGCCGGCGTCAGCGCCTCCACCCTCGACGAGGTCGTCATGGTCGGCGGCATGACCCGCATGCCCAAGGTCATCGAGACCGCCAAGAGCCTCACCGGCCACGAGCCGCACCGCGGCGTCAACCCCGATGAAGTCGTCGCCATCGGCGCCGGCGTCCAGGGCGGCGTCCTCAAGGGCGAAGTCAACGACGTCCTCCTCCTCGACGTCACCCCGCTCTCCCTCGGTATCGAAACCATGGGCGGCGTCTTCACCAAGATGATCGAGCGCAACACCACCATCCCCACCAAGAAGACCGAAACCTACTCGACCGCCGCCGACAACCAGACCGCCGTCGACATCCAGGTCTTCCAGGGCGAACGCGCCATGGCCGCCCAGAACAAGAAGGTCGGCATGTTCCGCCTCGACGGCATCGCCCCCGCTCCCCGCGGCACCCCCCAGATCGAAGTCACCTTCGACATCGACGCCAACGGCATCATCCACGTCACCGCCAAGGACAAGGGCACCGGCAAGGAGCAGCGCATCACCATCAAGCCCGACTCGGGCCTGTCGGAAGAAGAGATCAAGCGCATGGTCAAGGAAGCCGAGGCCAACGCCGACGCCGACAAGGTCCTGCGTGAAAACATCGAAACCAAGAACAAGGCCGACGGCCTCGCCTTCCAGATCGAAAAAATGGTCAAGGAAGCCGGCGACAAGGTCCCCGCCAACGTCCAGGAATCCTTCGCCAAGGACATCGCCGACCTCCGTTCCGCCATCGAAGGCAGCAAGTTCGACGAGATCAAGACCCTCTCCGCCAAACTCGAAGGCCGCATGCAGGAGCTCGCTCCCTTCATGCAGCAAGGCGCCCCCGGCGCTGACGCCGGCGGCTGCGGCACCGGCCAAGCCTGCGACAACGGCACCTGCGACGACAAAGCCCCCAAATCCAAGAAGAAATCCGACGACGGCGTCATCGACGCCGAGTTCCAGGACAAGTAAGGCGGAGCTTGCATGATCCTCGCAGAAACAATCGAGTTCGGCTGGCGAACCCAAGAGTGTCTCCTCAAATGCTCTTTAGGTTCCGCCGCCATACTCGGCGCCAGTTTCATCATCGGCTGTGCCATTCTTCGCGGATTAAGATCCAAAATTTGATCGAGCGCAAGCTGCGGCTAGCGCAAGAAGATCGGACCGATCGGATGCAGCTAAGCGCCCCTCGCTCAATTCTTAACTCTTAATTCTTAATTCTTAATTCCCCAACCAACCCCAACCCAGGAGATAGCAAGCATGTCCAAAGTCCAGCCCCTCGGCGATCGCGTTCTCGTCGAAGCCATCGTTGAAACCGAAGTCAAAATCGGCGGCATCTTCATCCCCGACGCCGCCAAAGAGAAGCCCATGGAAGCCAAAGTCATCGCCCTCGGCACCGGCGGCGTCGACAAAGACGGCAAGCGCATCGAGTTCCACGTCAAAGTCGGCGACACCGTCCTGACCTCCAAGTACGGCGGCACCGAAGTCAAAGTCGAAGGCAAGGAATTCAAAATTCTGAACCAGTCCGACATCCTCGCCGTCATCACCAAGTGAGTTCATCCTGGGAGCGCCGGCTGCCAGCCGGTTGAGCTCGGCTCTAACGAGCTGAACGAGTTCCCAGAACGAAACACACCCGGCAAGATGCCGGCGCTCCCAGGGAACAAACCG
Organism: Verrucomicrobiota bacterium; assembly: GCA_039798785.1. Classification (GTDB taxonomy): domain Bacteria; phylum Verrucomicrobiota; class Lentisphaeria; order Lentisphaerales; family Lentisphaeraceae; genus CAMCSH01. The sequence continues at coordinate 84,574 of JBDKFG010000015.1, forward strand.
GCAAGATGCCGGGGCTCCCAGGGAACAAACCGGCAGGCTGCCGGCGCTCCCAGGGAAGCAGCTCCCTGTTCAACCTTTCAACCTTTGAACCTTCCAACCTAGTTAAGGAATTCCCCACATGGCCAAGCAACTGATCTTCGATGAAGAAGCCCGCCGCAAACTCCTCGCCGGCGTCGAGAAACTCGCCAAAGCCGTCAAGGCCACCCTCGGTCCTAAGGGCCGCAATGTCGTCCTCGACAAGTCCTTCGGCTCCCCCACCGTGACCAAGGACGGCGTCAGCGTCGCCAAGGAAATCGACCTCGAAGACCCCTTCGAAAACATGGGCGCCCAGCTCGTCCGCGAAGTCGCCAGCAAGACCAGCGACATCGCCGGTGACGGCACCACCACCGCCACCGTCCTGGCCGAAGCCATCCTCCGCGAAGGCCTCAAGAACGTCACCGCCGGCGCCAACCCGATGGAACTCAAGCGCGGTATCGACAAGGCCGTCGAAGCCATGGTCGCCGAGCTCGCCAAGATCGCCACCAAGGTCGAAGGCAACCAGCAGATCGCCCAGGTCGCCACCATCTCCGCCAACGGCGACGCCGAAATCGGCAAGATCATCGCCGAAGCGATGGAGAAAGTCGGCAACGACGGCACCATCACCGTCGAAGAATCGAAAACCATCGACACCACCCTCGACGTCGTCGAAGGCATGCAGTTCGACAAGGGCTACCTCTCGCCCTACTTCTCGACCAACCTCGAGACCCGCGAGTGCATCCTCGAGAACCCCTACGTCCTCATCTACGAAAAGAAGATCAGCGCCCTGCACGACCTGCTCCCCCTCCTCCAGGAAGTCAGCAAGTCCGGCAAGCCCTTCCTGATCATCGCTGAAGACGTCGAAGGCGAGGCCCTCTCCACCCTCGTCATCAACAAGCTCCGCGGCACCTTGCAGATCTGCGCCGTCAAGGCCCCCGGCTTCGGCGACCGCCGCAAGGCCATGCTCGAAGACATCGCCATCCTCACCGGCGGCAAGTGCATCACCGAAGACCTCGGCATCAAGCTCGAGTCGATCAAGCTCGCCGACCTCGGCTCCGCCAAGCGCATCACCGTCGACAAGGACAACACCGTCATCGTCGAAGGCAAAGGCGCCCAGTCCGACATCATGGGCCGCATCCAGCTGATCAAGCGCCAGATCGGCGAAACCACCAGCGACTACGATCGCGAGAAGCTGCAAGAGCGCCTCGCCAAGCTCGCCGGCGGCGTCGCCGTCATCAACATCGGTGCTGCCACCGAGACCGAGATGAAAGAGAAGAAGGCCCGCATCGAAGACGCCCTGCACGCCACCCGCGCTGCCGTGGCCGAAGGCATCGTCGCCGGCGGCGGCGTCGCCCTCATCCGCGCCAAGTCCGTCCTCGCCAAGCTCACCCTCACCGGTGACCAGAAGCTCGGCGCCGAAATCGTCGCCCGCGCCGTCGAAGCCCCGCTCCGCCAGCTCGTCGACAACGCCGCCGGCGAATCCGCCATCGTCGTCGCCAAGGTCCGCGAAGCCACCGGCAACAACGGCTACAACGTCGCCACCGGCGAATACGTCGACATGATCAAGGCCGGCATCCTCGACCCCAAGAAGGTCACCCGTTCGGCCCTGCAGCACGCCGCTTCGATCTCCGGCCTGATGCTCACCACCGAGTGCCTGGTCACCGAGATCAAAGAGAAGAAAGCTCCCGCCGGCCCCGGCGGCGGCCACGACATGGGCGGCATGGGCATGTAATCCTCGCGGATTCCGCAAAGCCTGAAAAGCCCGCAGCCCCCGTCCTCGGACGGGGGCTGTTTTCGTTCCCTGGGAGCGCGCCAGCCCTCTGGCGCTGTTTCGTTCCCTGGGAGCGCGCCAGCCCTCTGGCGCTGTTTCGTTCCCTGGGAGCGCGCCAGCCCTCTGGCGCTTGCCTACACATAACAAAACACAGCGCCAGGGGGCTGGCGCGCTCCCAGGGAAGCCAGGAAAAAACTTGCTTTCCCAGATTTCTGACACTAGAGTGTCAACAAGCGACAGAATCAACAAAATCCAAAGGCGTGACCATGGCTCTTTTCCAAGCTCTCTTGGCGCTATACACTCTGATATTGCAGAGAAATCCAGTCGCCCCCCTGGAAAAGCCCTGATGACTCGAGCTGATTTCGTCGCCACCCTTTCAAGTTTGAAATCTGAGTTAGATTCGGCGATTCATCACCCCCAAGGATGCCGAGCTTGGAGACCAGTCGAAACCTTTCCGTCGCGATGCTGCTCACCAGCCTCGGCAATCTGATCAGCCGTCTCTCCGGTCTGCTGCGCGATCTTGCCTTCGCCGCCAGCTTCGGCACCGGAGCCGTGGCCAATGCCTTTTTCTGGGCATTCACCCTCCCCAACCTGTTCCGCAACATCCTCGGCGAAGGGGCCTTGACCGCGGCCTTCATCCCGCTCTTCAGCCAGGTCGAAAAGGAAGGGGAATCCGCCGCCCGTTCCTTCGCCTCGATGGTCTGCACCCTCCTCGCCCTAGTCACCAGCGCCTTGACCCTGCTCTGCGCCGCAGCCCTTCTCATCGCCAGTCTGCTCCTACCGGAATCCTGGCTGTTGCAGACCCGGATGGCGGCACTGATGATGGTCTTCATGCCCTTCGTCTGCCTTTCCGCTTTTGTCGCCGCCCTCCTCAACATCCGGAAAGCCTACGGGCTCGCCGCGGTGTCCTCGTCGCTGCTCAATCTCCTCGTCGCCGCCGCCTGCCTCCTCGGGCCCCTCCTCAATCCCCACAAGGAGATGCAGATCTGGCTCCTACCCGCCGCCGTCGTCCTCTCCGGCAGCCTCCAACTCTGGCTGCTTTTGCGGGCCCTGCAAAAAAATGGCCTGGTCCTCGAGTGGGCACCCAAGTTCGACCAGGAGAAACTCAGAAATCTCTGGATCCTCTTTGTCCCCGCCCTCATCGGCTCTTCCTGCACCCAGCTCTCGCTCTTCATCGACCGCAACATCGCGGTGGTGATGGACGGCTGGAAGTGGACGGATGCCCAGGGGCAGGCAGTCGGCGCTCTTGCCGCGATCAACTACGCCGAGCGCCTGGTCTATCTGCCGGTCGGCATCTTCGGCGTCTCCCTCGCCGTCGCCTGCCTGCCGATCATGTCGAAGGCGGTAGCGGAGGAGAAGCCGGGGGAAGTCGGCGAGGCGCTCGATTTCGGCCTCCGCCAATCCCTCTTCCTCAGCCTGCCCTTCGCCTGTCTATTCTTCGTCTGGGGACAAGACATCGTCAGCCTCGTCTACCAGCGCGGGGCTTTCACCCAGCAAAGCGTTAGCGACACCTGGCTGGCGCTGAAGTACTTCGTCATCGGCATCCCGATCTTCACCGCGGTGAAGGTGGTGCTGCAGCTCTTCTACAGCCATAAAGACACCCGGACGCCGGTCAGGATATCCCTTGGCTGCCTGCTGATCAATCTGATCGCTTGTGTCGCCTTACTGGTTTTTGCTCCGGGCTTGAAATGGGCCAGCCTGCCCCTGGCGACCGTCATCTCCTCGTCCTTCAACCTGGTCCTGCTGCTGATCTACGCGGCGCAGCGTCACCAGCACCGCCCCAGCCTGAGCTGCGCCCTCGCCCTGGCTCGGATCGCGGCCTGCTGCCTGCTCGCCACCCTTGCCGCCAAATTCGCGGTCGAGGCGCTGGACGCCACTTGGTCGCGCATCGCGTCGAATTTCCTCCGGAACGCCTGCCGCCTGAGCTTCATCTGCCTCGTCGCCGGCGGACTCTACCTCGCCCTGCTGCGGCTTTGCGGCGGACGCGAAGCCTCGCAACTGATCGCCACCCTGCGCCGCCGCAGGACGAAATAAAGTCGCAACGGTTGAAAGGCAAACGAAGTCGCTACCGGGGTGAAAGGCAATGACAATCCAGCTACTTAGATGGTTACCGCTTCACATGATACACGCCGTGCATCATAATCATAACATTCTGCAATCAAGAAAGTTGGCCACTAATTTAGAGCGGAGAGTCGGGAAGGGGTCTGGGGGAACCCGGCGCTACGGGTTCCCTCA
>JBDKFG010000016.1:0-72558 GCA_039798785.1 Verrucomicrobiota bacterium
GGTGCCGAGGATGTCGCTGCTCGCGGCCCAAGACACGCAGACGGCAGAGTTCGGGTTGTGAGGGATCTTCTGCCCCTTCTTGTCAAACTCCGGGTAGACCTCGTCCATCCTCGCCGCGACTTGTGCCGACGTCAACTTCTGTCCGGGATTGTGGGCCACCACGTGGATATGGGTACCCATCACATCGAGACCGAGCAGCCAAATGCCGCTGCAATAAAATCGCTTGCGCAGTGCCAAGGCTTCGGCTTCGCGCTCAGCATCGCTGAGGCGGATGCCGTTGATGAAGTGGTTGAACAGGTGCAGGCTGCCGAGTCTTGCGGCAGCTTCCATCAGGGTCGAGTCTGAGCATCGCCCATTCGCTTGTTGTCAAGAGGCGCTCAGTATTTACTTGTTTTTTATAAGCTAAAAGACGTCTGAATTCGAAGCTGCAGCGCTGCGTCTTGGGTAAAAAAGGGCGGAGTCCCTAAGATGCGGCCGAAGGAGCGTGACGCGCCTAAGACAAAACCCCGGCTCGCAAGAAGCCAAAACGAGCGTCTTTGGGGCTAGCACTGAACTTGGATTCCAGATAACGACAACAAAATCAAAGATTAAAGATTAAAAAATCCGCAATAAAACTGCCTTCGTGCTCTTCGTGTCTTCGTGGTGAATTTGGTTCCGGCTCAGCCGGGATACGGCTCAGCGCCGCATCACTTCCGCTTCGACCAGGCCGGCGGAGCCGATGCTGACGGCGAAGTCGAGCGAGCCGCTGCGGCCGTCGGCGAGCTGGTAGTCGTAGCGATAACGGCTGATCGAAACCTGTTGGACATCGCCTTTGGCGTCGCTGCGGTGCTCAATGAAGCTGCCGTGTTTGCGGCATTCGCCTTTAAGGATCGGCGGTAAGGAGCCGGCACGATCGAGCTGGACTTCGTCTCCGATAAATGAAGCGAACTCGGTCTGGCCAGGGCCGCAGACGCGGCTTTCCGCCTGCCATTTGACCTTGAGGGCAAAGGCCTCGCCGTCTTGCAAAGTCAAGCCGAGGAAGCTTCGCGGTCCGCTCAGGGGAAGGAGGAATTCGACGTCGCCGGGGGCGACATTTGCGGTGGGCGCATGATTGGCGGGGAGGCTGCGGCAGGAGGCGCAAAGCAGGCCGCCGCCGAGAACGGCGGCGGCGAGGCTGGTGGAAATCCGAGAGGCGCTCATTGGCCGTCGCGCTTTTTTAGCGAGGCGGTGACGAAGTCGCGGAAGAGCGGGTGCGGCTTCAGGGGGGTGGATTTGAATTCCGGGTGGAACTGGCCGGCGACGAACCAGGGGTGGTCGGGGCGTTCGACGATTTCCACCAGTTCGCCGTTGGGCGAGGTGCCGGCGAAGACCAGGCCGGCTTTTTCGAGGGCGGGGCGGAAGGCGTTGTTGAACTCGTAGCGGTGGCGGTGGCGCTCGGTGATGCGGGTCTGACCATAGGCGGCGGCGGATTTGGTGCCGGGCTTGAGTTCGCAGGGGTAGGAGCCGAGGCGCATGGTGCCACCCATCTGGGTGACGCTGCGCTGGTCGTGCATCAGGTCGATCACCGGGTTCTTGCTGTGCATGTCGAACTCGGTCGAGTTGGCATCGGCCAAGCCGGCGACGTTGCGAGCGGTCTCGATGCAGGCGAGCTGCATGCCGAGGCAGATGCCGAAGAGGGGGACTTTGTTCTCGCGGGCGTAGCGGATGGTTTCGATCTTGCCGGCGACGCCGCGGTCGCCGAAGCCGCCGGGGACGAGGATGCCGTGGCAGTCCTTGAGCAGGCTAGAGGCGGTTTCGGCGGTGACCTGTTCGGCCTCGAGGTGGAGGAACTTGACCTGGGCGTGGTTGGCGATGCCGGCGTGGATGAGGGATTCGTTGATCGACTTGTAGGCATCGGAGACGGAGACGTATTTGCCGACGACGCCGATGGTGACTTCTCCCTGGCGGGGATTGATGTAGTCCTTGACCATCGATTCCCAGTCGCCGATCTTGAGCTCATTCTCGGGCAGGCCGAGGGCGCGGAGGATCTTGGCGTCGAAGTCCTGCTTGGCCAGCTCGGTGGGGACTTCGTAGATGGTGTGGGGGACGTCGACGACCTGGATGACGTTGTCTTCGGGCACTGAGCAGAACATCGCGAGTTTCTCGATGTTGTCCTGGGTGAGGGGCTTTTCGCTGCGGCAGAGGAGGAAGTCGGGCATGATGCCGATGCCACGGAGGATGCCGGCGGACTGCTGGGCCGGCTTGGTCTTGACTTCCTTGGCGGCGGCGATGTAGGGAACCAGGGTGAGGTGGAGGAAGAGGGCGTTTTTGGCGCCGACCTTCTGGCGATACTGGCGGATGGCCTCGAGGAAGGGGAGCGACTCGATGTCGCCGGCGGTGCCGCCGATCTCGGTGATGGCGATGTCGATTTCGTCGCCGCCGAGGCTGGCGATGCAGCGGTTGATCTCGTTGGTGATGTGGGGGATGACCTGGACGGTGCGGCCGAGGTATTCGCCTTTGCGTTCGCGTTCGAGGACGGTCTGGTAGACCCGGCCGGCGGTGAAGTTCGAGGCGCGGGTGCAATCGACGCCGGAGAAGCGTTCGTAGTGGCCGAGGTCGAGGTCGGCTTCGGCGCCGTCTTCGGTGACGTAGACTTCGCCGTGCTGGAAGGGCGACATGGTGCCGGGGTCGACGTTGAGGTAGGGGTCGAGCTTCTGCATGGCGACGCGGTAGCCGCGGCGGGCGAGGAGGAAGGCGACGGAGGCGGCGGTGATGCCTTTGCCGAGGGACGAGACCACACCGCCGGTGATGAAGAGGTGTTTGGTCTGGTGCTTGGCGGCGGGAGAGCTGGACATGGGAGTTCCGGGGTTGGGGAGGTTTAGGATCGGCAACTATGTCGCGCCGAGTCCGGCTGTCAACGGCGGCGGAGCTTTCCGGGAGGGGGAAATCCGGTTGCGCAGAAGGATCTACGGAGTGGGATTCTCGGTTGGAGCCGGGACGGCGGCGGCGGCCAGGCGTCGCCGCAAGTGTCCGCCGGCGAGCAGGGCGCAGCCAAAGATGAGGAGGGCCGCGCTGCCACCTTTGAAAAGGGGGCCGAAGACCAGATTGGCGCCGTCGGAGATGAAGATGCGTCTTTCCTGTTCCGAGAGTTCGTCCCAATGTTTCCGACTCCAGTCGTGGCGGATCTGCCATTTCTCCTGGATGTCGAGGAAGGAGGCTTCGATCGCGGCATAGGTGAGTCCGAGCGCCAGGAGGGTCTGGCAGGGCAGCCGGAGCCAGGTTTGGCGGATGCGGGAGATGAGGATGAGCGCGACGGCGCCGAGGATGAGAACTGCCGGGAGCAGCCAGCTGCAGGAGTTCCAGCGCGAGGATTCGAGGATTTCGATCACGGATTCCTGCATGGCGGAACCTCTGAGCTTGGCGGGAATTCCGCGAGGAAGCGCCGGTGCAACTCGTGATCGCCCCAGCGCGACTCCTCCGGGCCGGCGAGGGCGGCGGCGCCGTAGCCGCTGGAGAGGTCGAGGCGTTCGACCCGGCGTGCGGCGGGATCGAGGCTGAAGCGCAGGCGCCAGGTCTTCACCGCCAGCTCGAAAAAGCCGGCGCCGAGTTCGCGGATGCGATGGCGTCCGGCCGGGGTGGGATCTTCGCTGAGCATCGCCATCGACAAGGCCTCGAGGTCCCAGGCGCAGCCGGCGCGGGCGAGCCAGTCGAGTTGCGCCGCGATCAGAGGCGAGGAGTCGATCGCCCAGGGGGCGTGATTGAGGGCGTCGGTCCAGCCGGCCTTGGCGTCCGGGAAGGCATCGGCGTAGGGCAGGTAGGGTTTGAGATCAAGGACAGGGCTGCCGTCGAGCAGGTCGCACTCGGCGATGTCGAGGCGAAGGCCGTCGATGCCGAGGAGGCGGACGCAGCTCAAGCCGATGGGGTTGGGGCGGTGGGGCGAGCGGGTGGCGAAGAGGCCTCGCTTGAGGCCGCCGCGGGGCGGCAGCACCTTCGGCTTCCAACCTCGGGCCTGGTCGAAGACGAAGACGACCCAGAGTCTTTCGAATCCGGCGAGGTCGTCGAGGGCGGTCTCGTAGCCGCGGCCGGGCAGGAGTTCGATGGCGCCACGGGCGGCGGGGGCGGCGCTGCCCTGGCGGGGTGCGGCGGCGGGTTCGCGGGCGGCGCCGCGGAAGTGCCCGATAGGGAAAAAGGAAAGCATCTGGGGCCTCAAAAAAGCGCCGCACGTCAAGTGCGGCGCGGCATGGCGGGGAGTCTTCAGGCCGACTTGCGGCGCTGCAGCTCCTGGCGGAGGGCGTTGAGGAGGAAGTGGAGGCGGGCGGGGCGCATGCCCTGGGCGATCTCGAGATCGGTGCCGCGGATCACCAGGATGCTGGAAGGCGGGCCGCCGCGGCGCCGGAAGTTCTCGACCAGGTCGATGGCCTTGACGTCGGAAAGGCGGAACTCATGCTCGAACCCGAGGTTCATGAAGCCTCGGAAGAAGATCACTTCGTCGCCCTGGATGGCAAATTCGAGACGGCCGAAGCTGGCCATCAGGCCGAAGAAGCCGAGGGTGAGGGTGGCAGCGAGGAAGATCAATCCGACGAGGGTGGCGCTGGCGTCGAAGCCTCCTGCAATCTGGCCGCCGATGCATTGCCAGAGGGTGACGCCGATGCCGATCAGCGAGGCCGGAAGCAGGACGAATCCGGCGGGGTGGCGGGTGCTGACGCCGATGAAGGTGACGTCGCCCTCCTTGCGGTCCCAGCAGGCGCGCGGCGGGTTCTTGAGGATGGCTTCATCGATGCGGCCGAGGTCTTCGACCGTCTCCTTGTCGGGAATGGTGATGTCGAACATCACTTCGCATTTGCCGCAGTAGGCGAGGCAGTGGTTGAGGTTGACCTGCTCGGGAAGGGCAGGGGCCTGGCAGCCGGGGCAGAGGATTTTCATGGTTCTGAGGGTCCTTGTATTCTGTAGAGGGTCAGCAGCCGAGCTTGAGGACTTCGTACTGGAGGTACCACAAGGCCAGCGAAGCGAGGAAGTTGGCGAGGATGGCGGGGAGGAAGCGGAAGTGGGCGCCGAAGGTGTAGGTCTTTTCCAGCGACATGCACATGACGCCGGCGGCGGAGCCGATGACGGTGAGGGAGCCGCCGATGCCGACCATCATGGTGTTGAGGGCCCATTGCGACTGGGTCATGTTGGGCTGGGCGGCGAGGGCGGCGGCCTCCACCGGGACGTTGTCGAGGATGCCGGAGAGAACCCCGAGGATGCTGTTGCAGAGGATCGGGTTGACCTGCTCAAAAAGCTGCTTGATGTAGCCGAGCCAGCCGCAGGCGCCGAGGCAGCCGACGCCGATGATGATGCCGACGAAGAAGAGCAGGGTGTTCCACTCCACCTTCTGAAGCTGCTGGTACCAGGGCATGTGGATGCCGTGGAATTTCTTCAGGCCCCAGACGAAGAGCATCAGGCAGCCGAAGGTGCCGCTCATGGCGAAGGAGATGTCGATCTTCAGGAAGACATTGGCGAGGACGCCGAGGAGGATGGCAAAGAAACTGGCGATGGCGAGGGGGATGCCGCCGCGCTTCACCGGTTCGCTGGCGCAGTCCGGATCAATGGACTCGCCGCCGATCTTGCGGAGGTAGAAGTAATCCAACACCAGGGCGGAGACGATCCAGCCGCCGAGGGCCGGGGGGATCAGCCAGAAGAGCTGGCCGATGGTGATCTTGCCGTTGAGGTAGACCATCAGGGTGGTCGCGGTGCCGATGAACCAGACGCCGGAGTTGGAGGCGAGGATGATGTTGCAGAAGGCGACGTGGGTGTAGCGCTGATCCTTGGAGATGTTCTGGATCGACTTGCCGAAGATCATCGCGGTGGTGATGTTGTTGAGGAAGGGCGACAGCAGAGCGGAGAGGAAGCCGCTGGCCCAGAACATGCCGCGGCTTCTCAGGCCGAGGCGGAGAAGGAAGGCGTTCAGCCCACCAAAGACATTCCTCTCGTTCATCATCTCGACGATCACCCACATGATCGCCATGAAGATCAGCAGCGGGCAGAATTCTCCCATCGCATGCGACTGGAAGTGATCCATGTGATCCTTGAGCTGCTCAGGATCGTGATGATAATAGTAGGCGGCGATGACAAAGACGCCGGTGACCATGAACATCGCCGGCTTGAATTTGTCCATGTGCAGATAGGCTTCCCCTATGATCATCGCCATGCCGACACAGAAGATTCCGAGGACCAGATAGCCGGCCAGCGAGTGGGGCTCGATGCCGCCAGAGGCGATGAGAAGCGAGGCCTGATCCATAGAAGTCTCCATTTGCGGATGAGTTGCTGCGATCAACGCAAGAATAAGGCCAGATTGCATTATTGCGTCGCTTCATTGTCGACCCGTCGACCCGGAGATCAAGGTTCAAGGAACTAAGGGGCGCGCTTGATTGGCGGGTAATTCAAGAGAAAACGGGCGTTCCGAACTTGACCCATGGAGACACGGGGTCTAGTGTTGACTGTCCCGGGAACAGGAACCGGTCCTGGGACTCGCGCCGCCTCGTCGAATTGCCGACGGGACGCGCCCACGGGTGCCTGACGAATGATTGTCAGGCAGGCATAGGGCAGTCGGGCCGCTGTCCAGACATATCTTGATCTTCCAGCGATGGAAGTTCAATGTTCTGAAGAGGAAGCTACACCATGCTTACCATCGGATTGCTTGGCTTTGGCCGGACGGGGCAGCTCGTCGCCAAAGAAATCCTGGAAGATCCTGCCTGTGTCCTGAAATGGGTGGCTCGTCGCCACCCGGAGCGGGATCACCGGCCGGTCAGTCGAGTCCTGGGGCTTGACCGCGACGAAGGGCGTTTTGTCGCCGAGAACCTCCTTTGCGGCGCCTGGTTCCGTGCCAACCGGGTGGATGTGATCATCGACTTTTCGCATTCGAATTCGGCCCGCCACTACAGCGCTGCCACCAGCCAGGGGATTCGAATCGTCTCGGCGGTGTCGAAATACGAACCTGAAGATCGCGCCTGCCTGACTCCCGCAGCCTGCTGGGCGGCGGTGCTTCACTCGCCCAACATCACCCTCGGCATCAACTGTCAGATGCATGTCGCCAAGCTGCTGCGCCGGATCATTCCCGAGGCCGACATCGAAATCATCGAAGAGCATTTCCGAAACAAAAAAGAGACTTCCGGCACCGCACTGAAGATGGCGGAAAACCTTGGACTCAATCCGGAAACCCAGGTTAACTCGATCCGCGTCGGCGGCATTGTCGGCCGACACGAAATCATTTTCGGCCTGCCTTTCCAGACATTGCGTCTGGTGCATGAAAGCGTCAGTCGTTCCGCTTTCGGGCGTGGGGCGATCTTCGCCGCCAAATGGCTGCAGGAACAGGGTCCCGGTTTCTTCACGATGGAGCAATTGATCACGGAGAAGTTCACCCAGGCGCAGAGTCTGGCTGAAGCTGATTGTCAGAATCCTGTCTGAGGATCGATCTCCGACGGCTCTGCTCATTCAGCAAGTATCCAGGCTAAGTGTCCATTCACTCAGTCTTTGATTTTGATCCTCGAGGCGATTTTGAATTCATCTCTACCTTAAGCCTCTTGATCAGGGACAATGAATCAACAGGGAGTACTCATGCTCGTTTCCGTCCTTGCCCTTCTTGTCGGACTGCCCTTGTTGGTGTGGAGTTCCAGCCGCTTTGTCGATGGAGCGGCTTCTGCCGCCCGTCATCGCGGCGTGGCGCCTCTGCTGGTGGGCATCGTCGTGATCGGCATCGGCACCTCGACACCCGAGCTGCTGGTCTCCTTGCACGCGGTGCAATCCGGCTCGCCGCAGCTTGCCCTCGGCAGCGCCTACGGATCGAACATCGCCAACATCGCCCTCGTCCTTGGAGTCACTGCTTTCCTGAGTCCGATTGCGGTGCATCCCACCATGTTGCGCCGTGAACTGCCGATTTTGCTGGTCGCCACGGCGCTCAGCTTCTGTCTGATCTCCGATGGCCAGTTCAGCCGTGTCGATGCGGCGGTCCTGATCGCCGTCTTTGTCGCTTATATGTTCTACTCGGTCGCTTCTGCCCTCGAGGAGCCGCAAGACGCCCTGATTCAAGAGGAGTTGGCCGAAATGTTCAAGCCGGCGATGTCGGCAGCTGCCAGCTGGTTCTGGATGATCGCCGGCTTCGTCGTCTTGCTCGGGAGTTCGCGCCTGCTCGTCTGGTCTGCGGCGGAGCTTGCCAGTGCATGGGGAGTGAGCGATCTGGTCATCGGCCTGACCGTATTGGCCGTGGGCACCTCATTGCCGGAGCTCGCCTCGACGATCGCCGCCGTGCGCAAGGGCGAGCACGAACTGGCTTTGGGCAACATTCTCGGGTCGAACATCTTCAACACACTGATGGTGGTCGGCCTGGCGGTTGCCGTGAAACCCTGCGAGGTCTATTCCGTCGTCCTCAGTCGCGACTTTCCGGTGATGGGGGGCCTGACTTTGGCATTGTTGCCAATGGTTATGTCGCGGCGAGGAGAACCTCGTCTCGGACGACTTGAGGGCTTGATCCTTCTCTGCGCCTTCCTGGTCTACAACCTCTGGCTCTGCCTGGGTTCGCTAGACGCTCTTACGCGAATCTGGACTCAAACTTAAGGACATGTCATGACTCTTCCTCTGATCGTTCTCATCGCCGGTCTCCTGCTGCTGATTTGGAGTTCCGGCCGTTTCGTCGACGGCGCCTCCTCCACCGCCCGCCACCTCGGTATGTCGCCGCTGCTGGTCGGGATCATCGTCGTCGGCTTCGGTACCTCGGCGCCGGAGATGCTGGTCTCATTTCTTGCGGCGCAATCGGGTTCACCGCAGCTCGCCCTCGGCAACGCTTATGGATCGAACATCGCCAACATCGCCCTCGTTCTCGGCGTCACCGCCCTGGTCAGTCCCATCGCGGTGCATTCGGGCATCTTGCGCCGCGAGCTGCCGATCCTGCTGGCGGTCACCGCCCTCAGTTTCGGGTTGATCTTCGACGGCGAGCTTTCGCGCATTGACGCGGCTATCCTCTTTTCATCGTTCGCGGCCTTCATGGTCTTCTCGGTCCGTTCCAGCTTGCAACAGCCGCAGGATGCCTTGGTGCAGGAGGAAATCTTGGAGAGTCAGACGCCGGCCTTGTCGAAAAGCGCCGGCTGGTTCTGGCTGATCTTCGGCTTCCTCGTCCTGCTCGGCAGCTCCCGCATCCTGGTCTGGGGCGCCGTGGAGATCGCCAAGGGCTTGGGGGTGAGCGACCTGATCATCGGCCTGACCATCCTGGCGGTCGGCACCTCGCTGCCCGAGCTCGCCTCGTCGATCGCCGCGGCGCGCAAGAACGAGCACGAGCTCGCTCTTGGCAACATCCTCGGCTCGAACCTGTTCAACACTTTGATGGTGGTCGGCATCGCGGTGGCGGTGAAGCCCTTTCCGGTCGATCCCGGCATCCTCCACCGCGACTTCCCGGTGATGTCGGGCCTGACCCTGGCCTTGCTGCCGCTGGTGATGGATCGCCGCGGTGAACACCGTCTCGGGCGCATCGGCGGCTTCATCCTGCTTGTCGTCTTCCTTGCCTACAACCTCTGGCTCTGCCTGGGCAGCAGCCCGGGATGAAGCTCAGGCGGCGCTCTTGCGGTCCCTCCACAGGCCGGCGGACATCCACAGCACCGAGAGGAAGACGATCAGCAGGGTCATGCCTGTCGGCAGGATTTTCAACTTCAGGCCTTCGGGGATCTTGAGGAAGAGAAGGATGGTGATCAAGCCGCGGGGCATCAGATAGGGGAGGGAGTGCATCGGCTCGTTCTTCATCAGCCCTTTGAGGCAGAGGACTCGCAAGAGGATGAGCCCGGCGAGGCAGGCGCCGGCCCAGATCCAGGGTTCGCGGACGCCGAGATCGCTGATTTCGACCGAGAAGCCGAGGAAGACGAAGAAGACGGTGCGAACGAAGAAGGCGGCTTCGGCGGTGAGGTGGTGGAGCTGGTGCATTTCCTCGTTGAGGCGCTGGCTGTGGACTTTTTTCATCACCCGAGCCAGCCAGGGATGGTGGAGATTGCTGGCGTAGAGGCCGAAGGCGAGGATGATCAGCAGCGCCGGAAGGTGCAGCAGGCCGCCGACGGCGTAGAGCAGGATCAGCGAGGCGATGACCGGCAGGTGGCGCACCCGCGCCACCACCTTGTCCATGAAGACTGCCAGGAGGATGATGCTGACCAGGGCGATGAGCAAGACGGCGACCAGCTTGCCGCTGACTTCCACCAGGACCAGAGGGCTGAAGCTGTCGGTTTCGATCAGCAGGCTGAAGAGCATCACTCCGAGGACGTCGGAGAAGGAGCTTTCGTAGATGACGAACTCGCGTTCTGCCGGGGGCAGGCGTGCGGCCGAGGGGATGGCGATAGCGCTGCTGATGATCGCCAGGGGCACCGCATTGATCATGCAGACCCGGAAGGACTGCTCGGTGAAGAAGCTGAAGCCGATCGCCAGGGCCAGGCTGCCGAAAACCAGGAGGAGGGCGGCGGCCCAGAGCGAGCGGCGGATGATGGTGCGCTTCTCGGCAGTGATCTCGAGCTCCATCGAGCCTTCCAGGACGATCAGAATCAATCCGATGGTGCCGATCACCGGCAGGCTGGCATCGACGAAGGAGAAATCGAGGCCGGCGTAGTCGGTCAGTGCCTTCAGCCCCAGTCCAGTGCCGAGCAGGAAGAGCACCGTCGGCACCTTCAATCGCTTTCCAAAATGGTCCCAGACGAAGGCGCAGAGGACCAAGGCGCTGAAAAAGATCAGGATCAGATAGGGGGTCATGGTAAACTCCTGAAGCGACTTATTATGAAAGGCGGAGTGGCCAAGATACTCCTGTGTTCTGATCAGACCCGCATTTTTGCCGCTGTTGCGCTATTCATCAGCTCTTCGACACGCCGATTTTCGGTGGAATCGCTTCCATGGGATTTGCGGGAAGAATTCTCATCGCGTAGGTTTTGTTTGCTGCTGTCGGCAGCATGGGGTGCTGGATTCCTTCGGATCGAGCAGAAAAGGACGGTCGGGCCGCCGTCCAGCGTGCAAACCCAGGAGATTGATCATGTCCGCTCTCTTTGCGATTGCCACATCGGCGGCATCTCCATTTCATTCCCTTGGCTGGATCTGTCTCGGCCTCTTCATCGCCTCTCTCGCCCTGGTGGTGCTGGAGGAGCGTTTGCATCTGCGCAAGTCGAAGCCGGTGATCCTCGCCGCCTGTGCGATCTGGACCCTGATCTGCATCGTCCAGGGCGGCGATCCCGAGGCCAAGGCGGCGATCACCAGCCGTCTCCACCACATGCTGGCGGAGTATTGCGACCTGCTGCTCTTCCTGATGGTGGCGATGGTCTATGTCGGCGCGATGAAGGCGCTGGGTGTCTTCAACATCCTGAGGGCGAAATTGATGGGGGCCTCGCTCGGCTATCACGGCTTGTACTGGGCCCTTGGAGCCTGCGCCTTCTGCATCTCGCCCTTCGCCGACAACCTGACGACGGCGATGGTGATGGGCTCGGTGGTGCTGGCGGTGGCCAACGGCGACCGCCGCTTCGCGGTGCCGGGATTCATCCACGTCGTCGTCGCCGCCAATGCCGGCGGCGTGCCCTCGCCCTTCGGCGATGTCACCTCGCTGATGGTCTGGCAGCGCGGCAAGCTGGCGATCGATGAGTTCCTTCCTCTGATCCCTCCGGCCCTGATCGCCTGGCTCGTCCCGGCGCTGCTGATGAGCTTCTTCCTGCCCAAGTCGAGCCCGCTGGTCGACGCCGAGCCGGCGCCGGTGTCTAAGAACGGCATCGTCGTCGTCATCCTCTTCGCCGTCACCATCGTCTTCTCGGTGGTGATGAAGCACCGCTACGGCCTGCCGCCTTCGCTCGGCATGATGACAGGCTTCGGCTTCTTCGCCATCCACTCCTATTTCGCCACCCGTTCGGCGGTGCGGCAGTCCGAGCTCGAAGAGGCGAAGCGGGCCGACATCTTCACCATGGTGGAGAAGAGCGAGTTCGACACCCTGCTGTTCTTCTTCGGCGTCATCTTCGCCATCGGCGGCCTCAGCCATCTCGGCTGGCTGGCGATGCTCAACTCCCAGGTCGTCGAGCACTGGGGCTGCACCAGCCTCTGCGTCCTCGCCGGCCTGCTCTCCTGCATCGTCGACAACATCCCGATGATGTACGCGGTGCTCGAGATGAATCCGGAGATGAGTCTATGGCATTGGCAGCTGGTCACCCTGACCACCGGCATCGGCGGCTCGATCCTGGCTGTCGGCTCCGCCGCCGGCGTCGCCTTGATGGGCGTCGCCAAGGGCGAGTACACCTTCATGGCCCATCTGCGCTACTCCTGGGCGGTCCTCATCGGCTTCTTCGCCGCCGTCGGCGTCCATTGCCTGATGCGCTGAGGGCGTAAAGCGGACTGTCTCCGCAACCTAACTGGGACACAACTGAGACATAGTTGGGACATGGTTTGGGAAGTACAAAGGACAGGCCTTCCAGCCCCCAACTTCTTGTTTTTGCTTGCAGGACTGCGGCTGGAGGGGCCTAAAAAAGCCTCCTCCGGCGGGGAGGAGGCTCTGGCGCGGCAGTTACGGATCAGTGGCCGTTGGCGCCGCCGAAGACGAAGTAGCGGAGCCAGACGTAAACTGCGGCGACGCAGACGGTGGCAAGCATGATCGGGAAGCCGATCTTGGTGAAGGCGCCGAAGCTCACCGGAGCGCCCGATTTGTCGCCGATCTTGGCGGCGATGATGTTGGCCGAGGAGCCGATCAGCGAGCCGTTGCCGCCGAGGCAGGTACCGAGCAGCAGCGACCAGATCATCGCCTGGGCTTCGGGGTGCATCAGATCGCCGCCGTAGTCGACGCCGATGATGTGCTTGACCAGTGGGCACATGGCGATGATGAAGGGGGTGTTGTCGAGGAAGGCGGAGAGGATGGCCGAGCCGAAGAGGATGATCATGCAGGTGACGAGGTGGTTGTGGCTGATCCCCATGATCATGTCGGCGAGCTTGAGGATGAGGCCGTTGTGCTCGAGGGCGCCGATGACGATGAAGAGGCCGCAGTAGTAGAGGATGGCGTCCCATTCGACGGTCTTGTACATCTTGTCGGATTCCTCGCGGCAGAGCAGCAGCATCAAGGCCATCGCCGACAGGGCGATGATGCCGATGGGGATGGTGATGCCGGCGCCGGCGTCCTTCAGAGCCTGGTCGGGGTTAGCGATGATGGTGCCGGCCTTCTCCGAGATGCCCAGCTTGGCGCAGCGTTCCATCAATTCAGGCTGGTTCTGGATGCTGGCCATGAAGAGCTCGGTGGCGACCAGGACGTCGTAGTCCTTGCCCTTGCGGGCGGCGAAAGAGTCGATCTCGGCACTGAAATTGTCTTCGGTGAGGATGGCGGCGGCCCCGGCTTCCTTGGCGATCTTGGCGCGGGCCTCGTCGTGGACCAGGACCCCGACGCGTTTGGCGGTGGCGTCGGCGATCGGGGTTTGGACGATGAAGGCGACGAGCATCGCGGCGAAGACGCCGAGGCAGATGTTCATCTTCTTGCGGTTGCGGATGGCGAGTTCAGGGTGGGAGTCGAGGATGCGGACGCGGATGCGTTCGGGGACCTGCAGTTTCGAGCGGAGGGAGAGGACGACGACGCCGATGAAGAGGGCGGCGATGACGAAGGCGATCGGGGTCATGTGGTAGATGAAGGGCATGAAGCCCATGCCGAGGTAGGAGCCGAGGATGGCGTTGGGCGGGTCGCCGATGTAGGTGGCGACGCCGCCGATGTTGGAGGCCATCGCGGAGAAGACGATCAGCGGCACCATCGGCAGCTCGAGGATCTGAGCGATCAGGACCGTCACCGGGATGATCATGATGACGACGGTGACGTTGGGGAGGAAGCAGGAGAGCAGCATGTTGATGGTGAGGAGGGCGATGACGATTTTGACGCCGTCGCCCTTGAGCTTCTTGGCGGCGGAGACCGCGATCCATTCGATGAAGCCGGTTTCGGCGAGGATGGCGACCGAGGTCATCATGCCGACGAGGAGGAAGAGGACGTTGAGGTCGACGCAGGCGAGGGCGGCCTTGATGTCGATACATCCCGAGGCGATGACCGCGGCGGCGCCGAAGATGGCGGCGAGGGATCGTTCGATGATTTCGGTGGTGAGGCAGACGTAGAGGAGGGCGAAGATGCCGAGGCAGAGCCAGGCCTTGGCGGTGAGAGGGTCCGAGGCGCCGGAGTTGGCGAGCAGGGGGAGGAGGTTGGCGAGCATGGGTTGGGTTTCCGATCAGCTTTTGATGACGAGGAGGTTGCCGACGATGGCGTGGCGGTCGATGACGCCGAGGAGCAGGCCCTTGTCGTCGACGACGTAGAGGTGGTGGCGGCCGCGGGTAGTCATCTCGAAGAGCATTTCCATCACCGTCGCATCGGGGGCGATGGTCGGGGTTTCATGTTCGGGCTTGGCCTCTTCGAGCTTGTGGCTGCGGGCGGCCAGGAAGTATTTCTCGAAGGGGTTCATGTTCTTGAAGTAGGAGATGTTCTGCAGCTGGGTGAAGAATTTCGGCAGGCCGAACATGAAGAGGTCGTGGCAGGTGAATTCGTAGAGGAGGCGCCCTTCGGCGTCGACCACCGGGAGCGAGTCGATGTTGTGGCGGTGGAGTTCGTTGGCGGCGGCTTCGATGGTCATGTCCAGGCTCAGGTGGGTGACCTGGGGCTTCATCAGGTCGCGGGCCAGCAGGTGCTGGTCGACCTCGATATCGTCCTTCAGGATCAGCCAGTGGACTTCGATGTCGGTCTTGGCGTTTTGGACGCGCAGCCGCTGATCTTCGGAGTGGATGAGGAACTGGGTCAAGGCGGCGCGCGGGGTGAAGACCAGGTTGGGCTGGTTGCGCGGCACCAGGGAGAAGATCAGGAAGTGGACGGGCAGGCCGTCGACCGAGGCGAATTCGACGCCTTCAGGGGCGACGAAGAGCGCCATGTGGAAGTGTTTCAGGCCATCGAGCCGTGCGTGCGGGTAGGCGAAGCCTTCGCCGACGCCGGTGGTGTGGTCGTGTTCGCGGGCGATCAGCGCCTGGGTGATGGTGGCGACGCTGATCGATTCCTCCTTCAAGAGGCCGCGACGGTCCATCTCGGCGACCATTTCTGCGATCATCGCGGCCTTTGCTTGCGCCTGCGGGCGGAAATTGGCGACGATCGCCTCCGGCCCGATCATTTCACTGAGTTTCATGTCGATTCCTTGGGTTTGAAAAAAACGCCGAGAATAGAATGCCAGTGGAGACCGATACAAGGAATACGGGTCAATTATTGGGTCTCTGTCCATCATCCGTAAATGCTTGTTTCCCAATATAAAAAAGGCGCTTGATCGCTTGCGGAGCTCCGACTCCGGAAGGTCGAATGGGGGCTATGACACAAAATGTGCATAAAGAAGCGGGGGTCGCGTGGCTGGCCTGCCAGGTCGACCGGAAGCGGACGGAAGAAGCCGCCGCCGGCTTGAGGGCCGGCGGCGGCGGAAAATGCGTCATCGACCACGCGTGGTCATCGACTCAGGCTTCTTCGGCGAAGCGCTCGCGGAGTTCTTCCATCCCCAGTTCGATCAGCGAGCTGCAGTTCTCGCTGAGGATCTGTCCTTTGCGGGTCGGCTTGCCGGCTTCCATGGCTTCGACGGTTTCGAGCATGATGAACATGGCGCAGCCGAGGGCGACGAGGAGGGGTCGGGTCTCTTCCAGTTCGTCGAGGTAGGCGACGATGGCATCGTCTTCAAGTTCCTTGTTGACGCCGAGGAGGCTGCGGAGGCGTTTCACCACGGCCTGGGTCTCCGCTTCCTCCTTGTGCATCTCGTGGACGCCGACGATGAAGGCGGTGAAGAGCGTGCCGGCCTTTTCGGCGCCTTCCTCGTCGCCGGCTTCCTCGGCGGTGAGATCGCGGTCTTCGATGGCGATGATGAAGCGGGCGAAGTCCTCCGGGCTGCTGATCAGCTGGCTGAGATCGGGCTGTTCGCCGCGGAGGAGGGCGTCGATGGCGGTGGCGATGGCTGGCTGGGACATGGAAGCTCCTAGGCTGTTGATTGCGGCGGGAATCTAGGCGCCCGTCGCAAAAAATCTCGACATGTGCCAGTCCAACAAGGGCAAGTCGACAACAAGGGCAAGTCGAAAGATCTCAGGTCTTGAGGAGGCCGAGGCCGCGGAAGCAGCCGGTGAACTTCTCCATCGAGATCGGTTTGATGATATAATCGTCGCAGGCGACGCGGAAGGCGTGCGAGATCACCTTGCGGTCGTCGCTGCCGGTGATCATCACCACCTTGCAGCGCTTGTCGGCCGGGATGTCCCGCAGGTCTTCGAAGCTGCGGATCAGGTTGACCACCACCGTGCCGCTGATTTCGGGCATGGTGTAGTCGACGGTGATGAGGTCGTAGGGACACCCCTTCAGAAGGGCCTTTTTGACCAGCTGCAATCCGGCTTCGCCGCTGTCTGCGGTGTCGACATCGCCGAAGCGCGACAGGGCCGGCTTCAGCAGCATCTGGGTGACCAAGTCGTCATCTATGCAAAGGATCTTCATTTTCGGGACCTCCGGCTAAGGGGGGGTTCTGGCGTGAGATTGAATTGTCAAGGCGGCGTCTGGGAGAAGGCAGCGAGATCCAGGATCAGTGCGACTTCGCCGTTGTTAAGGATGCAAAAGCCGGTGACGCCCTGGTTGACGGCGATGCCGCAGGGGACGGGCTTGACCACGGTTTGCAGCTGATACAGGATTTCATCGACGAAGAGGGCGATCGGCCCGGAGTAGAGCTGGAGGATGACAAGGATCCCTTTGTCGAGGAAGTCGCAATCGGGCTTGATGCCGTGCAGGGAGTGTAGGCGTCGGATCGGCATCACTTCCTCGCGCAGCTTGATGAATTCCTGGCCGTCGTGGCGGACCAGGATCTGAGAAGCCTTCGGCCGGAGTGCTTCGCGGATGGCGGTGATCGGCAGCATGTATTTGCAAGGGCCGACGCGCAGAAGCATGCCGTCGAGGATCGCCAGGGAGAGAGGGATGCGGATCAGGAATTCGAGTCCCTGTCCGGGGTTGTTCTTGATCTCGATGCGCCCCTTGAGCCGCTCGATGTTGCTTTTCACCACGTCCATGCCGACGCCGCGTCCGGAGAGGCCGGTGACCTGAGCCGCGGTGGAGAAGCCCGGCATGAAGATCATGCCATAGATCTCCTGTTCCGACAGGTTGGCGCCGTCGCCGGCGATCAAGCCTTGCCGCTTGGCCTTGTCGAAGATCCGGTCGCGGTCGAGGCCTTTGCCGTCGTCGCGGACGCTGATGACGATCTCGTTGCCTTGCTGGCTGGCGGAGAGCCAGATATTGCCGGTGGGCGGCTTGCCGGCTGCGATCCGTTCTTCGGCCGTCTCGAGGCCGTGGTCGGCGGAATTGCGCAGCATGTGCACCATGGGGTCGCCGATCAGGTCGGCGACGATCTTGTCGACTTCGGTCTCTTCGCCGCTGAGTTCCAGCTTGATCTGCTTGCCGGTGTTGCGGGCGAGGTCGTGGACGAGGCGCTGCATTTTGCGGAAGACGCCGGCGATCGGCACCATGCGGACCGACATGGCGACGTCCTGAAGGCCCCGGATGATGAGGTGGAGCTGGTGAGAGGCTTTTTCGAAAGTCGGCAGCTGCAGCCCTTCCAATTCCGAGTTGCGCGTCACCATGGCTTCGGCGACGAGAAGCTCGCCGACCAGGTCTACGAGGCTGTCGAGCTTGCGCAGGTCGACCCGGATGTCGCGCCGCTGTTCCGCCGCCTTGTCGTTGGCGGCGGCCTTGATGACGTTGTTTTCCGGCGGGCTTTCGGGAGTGTCGGCCGCTGCCGGTTCGGCGGCATCCGTCGGCTCGGGAGGGGCTTGGACGAAGGCCGAGGCGGGCGCGGGTGTTGAGGCGGGGGGCATCGCCTCGGGGGGCGGCAGAGCGGTCTTGCGGACCGCCTGGAGCAGTCCGGTGTTGGACAAGGAGCCGCTGAGGAGTCTTCCGGAGAAGGAGTCGCCGGGATTGCTGTCGAGCATTTCCGCCTGGGTCGATTCGCGTTTCGCTGCGATCACCAGGGATCGCAGGCGGGAGAAGAGGTCGCTGGCAGCTTCGGCCAGGGCGTTGCAATGAGGCGGGGCGGTCTCGCGGGCGGCGATGATGAGCAGTTCGACCGACTGCGACAGGAGCTCCATCTGCCGGGCGCGGGCGGCGGCGCAGAGGGTGCGGAAGCTGCGCAGGTCGGCGAGAGCGGCGTTGCTGGCGGAAAGGTCGTGGGGGTGTGCGCAGATGCGCTCGAGGATCAGCTTGATGCCCGCCACCATGGGCTCGATCGAGTGGAAGAAGAATTCCGTCTCTGCCGCCTCGGTGTTCAGCAGCGGCTGGATGGAACTGAGAATGTCGACGCCGTCGGCGGGGATCTTCGAGCCGGACAGGTCGAGCTTGCCGGACTGGAAGTCGGTGGCGCATCTCTGCAGGACTTCGGCCAGGGGGTGTTCCTCGCGGTGCGAGTCGGCCTGAGGCTGTTCGCGCAGGACGTCGAGCATGTGCTTGAGGGCGTCGCAGGCCCGCAGGAGGACGCCGATATGTTGCGGCAGCGGGCAGCATTCGGCCTTGCGGTAGAGGTCGAGAAGAGTCTCTGCCGCGTGGGTGAGATGGACGAAGGCGTGGAGCTCGAGGAAGCCGGCGTTTCCTTTCATCGAGTGGAAGGCGCGGAAGATCAGGTTCACCGTCTCCATCGACTGGATCCGGCCCTCCTGCAGCTCCACCAGGGCGTGCTCCGCCTGCTCCAAGCCGTCGACCGATTCGGCAATGAAGTCAAGATAGATTTCGCTGTTGTCCATGGTCCTCGGGCGCCTTTTGGGGAAATTGCAGTTTTTTCTACGCAGTTTCCGGGCCTGATTTCATCTCTTCCGCCAGAGATGAAAAAACCTCCGGCAGCGGCTGCCGGAGGTGAGGTGAGGCGCTGACGCGGCTCAGTTGACGCGGAGGTCCCAGAGGGCGCAGGTGACGGCGAAGGCTTCGTCGGCTTCCTTGACCTTTTTCTCGTGGTTCTTGCCCCATGAGTCGGAGTAGATGACATGGGTCAGCTTTTTGTTCTCGTCGAGGCGGTAGCCGATGATCAGGCGCATGTGGCCGCCTTCTGCCTGGGGGACGTCGGGTTCGGGGAAGAAGCCCAGCTGCAGGGCCCAGGCCATGGGGCGGCCCTTGTTGATCGCTTCGATGATGGCTTTGTCGAAGATGGCGCGCTGGGCGGTGTTCTTGTTGGCGACTTCCTTGCACATCTGGTTCATCGCCTTGACATCGTTTTCGTCGATGTTCTCTCCCGCTTTTTTGCGCTTGCGCATTTCTTTGCGCAATTCGCCGATGAACTTGTTCATGTCTCGCATGCTGGCGAAGGGGTACTTGCCCTTGGGTTCGAGCGTGATGCGGAATTTTGTGGCGATTTCCTTCAGGCCTTTGATCAGCTCTTCAGGGCTGGTGCCGCCGTCGCCGGTGGACTTGGCGATCTTGGCGATCTCGTGCATGTCGGTGTCGCGGCCGTAGAAGTTGAGGATGCGGGCGACCGAGGCGCAGGCGCAGTAGCCTTTCTGACCCTGGTCGATCATCGGGATGCCGTCGATCCAGACGGTGCCGTCTTCGTCGTGCTTGACGTTGGCGATGCGGTCTTTCTGGTCAATCGCCTGGACGTCGTTCTTGTCGAGGTCGAGGACGGTCATTTTGTCGTGGCCGGCGGCGATGTGGAGGCGGATGTAGTCGGCGCTGAGGAACTTGCCGTTGCGGTCGCGGTTGGCGACGTAGTCGAGACGGTAGAGGATGTTGTCCTTGACCCAGAAGTAGCTGGAGCGGCCGGTGGCGCCTGAGGCTTTTTTCAGGTTCTTGCCTTCTTTGGCGAGTTTGAAGTCGGGGCAGTAGGCGTTGAGGTTGGCCTTGGCGGCGTTGACCCGGGCCATGAACTCAGCTTCCTTCGAGGCTCCTTTGATCTCGCCGTCGTCGCCCTTGTTGTAGAGCATGAACTGGGCGCTGTAGATCTTGCCGTCGCGGAAGTTGACCAGGGTTTCGCCCGCGATCATGCCGTTGAAGCTGAGCTTGTGTTTGTTGTTGAGGGGCGAGGCGCTGACTCGGGCGGCGTTGTGGACGGTTTCGGCGGTCCACTCGAAGCCGTAAGGTTCCATCAGGGGGGCGAACTCGCTTTCCGGCATGCCGATGAACTTGGAGTCGATGAGGTCCTTCGCCTCGGATTTGGTCGGCTTGGTGATTTTCGGCATCTCGCGCCTGTCGGAGGGGCTTTGCGCCGCGGCTTCTTGTGGCATCAGGATCAAGCCGCCGAGGGCCAGCATAGTCAGCATGCTCAGGTTGCGGATCATGGGGATTCCTTTTTATGTGTGAGTTTAGAGTCTCGGGTCAAGTGCTTAGACCATCCTAACACCAAGAAGACGCGGCTGCCAAATTTTTTTTGATGATTTTTTCTCGATTCCCGCCGGAGGCGGCTTGGATGGGGCGCTGGCGGCGCCGCCGCAGGTTGACGCATGCGGAGAGCGGAGGAATGTGAGGGCTGGCAAAGAAAATCCCAAGGAACCTTGATGCCCTGGCTCGAACATTGTCTCCGGATGTGGCGGAGGATGGACTTCGTCCTGCTCGGACTGGTGCTGTCCCTGCTGGTGCTGGGCACATGGTACATCGATGGCATCGGCGACCAAGTGGAGGGGGCGATCAGCCTTTATTCTGCCAAGCAGGTGCAGTGGATCGTCATCGGACTGGTCATGGTCCTGGCGCTGGCCTGTTTCGACTACGAGGTCCTGGGCGGAAAGGTATGGTGGATCTATTCCTTCGGCATGCTTTTGCTGGTGGCGGTGCTGATCTTCGGCACCGTGATCAACGGCCAGAAGTGTTGGATCGACTTCGGCGCCTTCACCATCCAGCCGGCCGAGTTGGCCAAGCCCTGTTGTCTTCTCGCCTTGGCCTGGATCGCCAGCCGTCCTCGGACGAGATTAAAGGAGCTCGGTCATGTCGCTCCGGTCGCCGCCGTCGCCGCCCTCCCCATGGCTCTGATCGGCCTGCAGCCTGACATGGGTTCAGCTTTGATCTTCGTTCCGATGACGGCCACAGTGATGTACTTCGCCGGCATCCGCAAGCGCTACCTCCTGGTGCCACTAGCCACCGGCGTGCTTTTGGCTCCGGCGATCTATTTCATCCTCAAGCCGCACCAGCGCGACCGCATCGACACCTTCACCCACCCCTTCGTCCATCCCGTCACCTTGCGGATGGCGCAGAAGAAAGCGGCGGAGATGAATCTCTCGCAAGACCAGATGAGGCTGATCGCCAGGATCCAGGATCCGCTCGACTACGTCCGGGTGGAAGAGGCATATCGCGCCGGTCAGATCAAACTGCCTGAATACAAGTCGCGCCAGGATCCGAAGAATCGCAAGACGGTGACTGAGTTCCTTGCCAACGAAGGGTGGCAAGCCTGGCAGTCGAAGCTGGCGGTGAGCAGCGGCGGCTTGTGGGGCAAGGGACATGGCAACTCGACCCAGGTGAAGCTCGGCTTCCTGTCGAAAGGCACCGCCACCACCGACTGTCTGGTCGCGGTAATCGCGGAAGAAGGAGGCTTTGCGATGATGTGCCTGATTCTCCTTCTCGAGTTCGGCGTCATCATCTGCTGCGCCCGCATCGCCATGTCGGCGCGCGACACCTTTGGACGCGCCATCGCGATGGGCTGCGGCAGCATCTTCCTGATGCACACCTACATCAACGTCGGCATGGCGATCGGGTATGCTCCGGTCATCGGCATCCCCTTGCCTTTCGTCTCCTACGGCGGCTCCTTCATCCTCAGTTCGATGATCTGCGTCGGCCTGCTCCAGTGCGTGCACGTCCGCCGCGACGACGATGAATCCAAGGAAAAACTCAGCGAGTTGATGAAATGACCAAGCAAGACTCACCCGACCCTTACCAGCTCCAAGGCAGGAGCGTCATCGTCGCCGGTCTCGGCGTCAGCGGGCAGGCCGCCTGTCGTCTCGCCCTCAGCCGTGGCGCCCGGGTCACCGCCGTCGACGAGAGCGCCGACGGACGTGCCCAGGCCCGTGCGGAAACCCTGCGTGCGGCAGGGGTCTCGGTCTTCACCGGATGGACTCCCGCGCTCGCCCTTCCTGAAGCTGATCTGGCGGTCCTCAGCCCGGGAATCCCGCCCGAGGGGAGCCTTGCCAAGGCTCTCGCCAGAACGGCGCCGATATCCGTCGGCGAGCTTGAATTCGGCCTGCGGCACCTCGCCTGCCCCGTCCTCGCCATCACCGGCACCAACGGCAAGACCACCAGCACTGAATTGGCGGAGCACTGCCTCAAAGGCGTGGGGCTGGAGGCCGTCGCCTGCGGCAACATCGGCTTCGCCGCCTCCGAGCTCGCCCTTGCCTCGAAAGCGCCGGATTACGCCGTCGCCGAAGTCTCCTCCTTCCAGCTCGATACCCTTGTCGAAACCCGCTTCGCGGCGGCGGTCATCCTCAACGTCACTCCGGATCACTGGGATCGATATCCCAGCCCCGCGGATTACAGCCGCTCCAAGCTCCGCCTGGCCTCGCTGGCCTGGCGTTGCGCCGCCTCTGCTCAAGTCGCCCGTCTGCCGGAGGCCGCAGGCATCTCTTTCGATCTGCTGTTCGACAAGGATGGCGACGACTCCTGCTCCTTCCATAGCAGAGGCGGCAAGTTGATTCTCCGGCCCTGCGGCCTTGAATTCGATCTCTGCGAACAGCCCCTGCAAGGGCGGCACAACATCGAGAATCTCTTGGCAGTCCTCGCCTTAGGACACATGGCCGGCCTCGATCCTGCAGCCCTTTTCCGGGCGGCCGGCAGCTTCCGGCTCGCCCGTCACCGCCAGGAGCTCGTCCTTCAAAAGAATGGAATAGCTTACATAAATGATTCTAAAGCAACCAATCCAGACGCAATGGTTCAAGCTATTCTGCGCTTTGGGCGCGACGAATCTCGGCCTTTGGTGCTGATTGCCGGGGGACGCGACAAAATGATGGATTTCTCCATTGTCAGCCCCCTTCTTCCCCCCTATGTTAAGGCCATCCTCACCTACGGCGAGAGTGCCACGCTGCTGACACGACTCTGGTCCGACCTGGTTCCTTGCACAAGCTGCGTCTCTTTTGATGCGGCGGTGCAGGCGGCGATGGTTGCGGCTCGGGACGGCGACGCGGTGCTGCTTTCTCCCGGCTGCGCCAGTCTTGACTGCTTCGGCAGTTATGCACAGCGCGGCGACCGCTTCACCGAAATCGTCCAAAGGCCCCAATCCCATGCCCTCTAAACTCATCCGCGCCGCCCTTGCCTGCGGCACCCTCTCCGCCGTGATGCTTCTCGGCAGCTGCTCCTCATCGTCGAAAAAAGCCAAGCAGGCCGAAGAAGAGGCCAAGATGGCCGGAGACCTCTTCGATAACCGCGGCGGACGCCTTGCTGCTCCCTTGGTCAAGCCGGTCAGCGCTGAATTTGGCGAAGCGCCGGTTCTGATCGCTCCTCCTGCTCCCCTGCCGGCTCCGGCCAAGGTCGAGGCTGCCGTTGCTCCCGCCCCCACTCCCGCCGAAGAGATCATCCCTCTGGTTGCCGAGCCGGTGAAGCCCGTCACGCCCAAGGTGACAGCGAAAACCACCGTCGCCACCAGCCCCAAGTTTCCGGTGACCAAGTCTGGATCCACCTACAGCATCCAGAAGGGTGACATCCTCGGTCGGATCGCTCAGGATCATGGCGTCAAGACGGCCGA
Organism: Verrucomicrobiota bacterium; assembly: GCA_039798785.1. Classification (GTDB taxonomy): domain Bacteria; phylum Verrucomicrobiota; class Lentisphaeria; order Lentisphaerales; family Lentisphaeraceae; genus CAMCSH01. The sequence continues at coordinate 23,628 of JBDKFG010000016.1, forward strand.
TCTTCTCGCTGCCAATCCCGGCGTCGATCCCGCCAGACTGAAAGTGGGGCAGAAGATCAAGATTCCTGCTGCCGGCTTCGCCAAGACCAAGCCTGCGCCGCTGGCGGGCACCGCCAAGAGCAGCAAGCCGAGCGTCAAACCCTCGGGCAAGTCCTCTTCGTCGAAGAGCAGCGGCGCGGTCAAGTCTTCGGGCGGAGAATACACCGTGGTCAGCGGAGATTTCCCTGAGAAGATCGCCAAGAAACTTGGAGTCAAGCAGGCAGACCTGATGGCGGCCAACCCGGGTCTCAATGCCACAGGACTCCAGATCGGCCAAAAGCTTAAAGTTCCCGGCGCCTCTTCCGGCAGTTCCGCTGGCGTCAGCTCCCGCAGCCCTGCCGATCCTGCCGATGTCGGCGGCGATATCGCCCCCGCCCCCGCCCCCGCTCCCGCAGTCGCTGTCGGCGAGACCGCCCCCGCTCCTGCAGTCGACCTCAGCAACACTGAGCCCATCTCCTACACTACCGTCCCCGGCGACACGTTGGATTCCCTTGCCGCTGGCATGGGGTCCACCGTGGCTCTGATCAAGGCCGCCAATCCCTCCATCAAGAGCGATGCCGACCTGAAGCCCAACATGTCCATCACCGTTCCGGTACCCCGCTGAGAATTCTGCAGCGTCTAATTGCAAGACCCGGCGAGCTTCGGCCCGTCGGGTTTTTCAATTTTCCCGGGCTTGAATGAATGAGTTATGGCTATAAAATTTAAGCACTTTGAATTTTCTCGAGAACCCGGAGAACCAGATGAAAATCCTTTTGCTCCCTGGCTGGACCCAGACTTGTTCGCAATTGAAGCAGCTCCTGCCGGAAGGTTTCGAGATCATCGAGACGGATTGGCAATATGCTTCGAGCCCTTCGAGTTTGCCGCGTCCGGATCTCGTCAATCCGCAAGAGCCGTTTGTCGTCCTCGGGCACAGTCTTGGCGCCTGTCTGGGATTGAAAATGATGGCGCATCCGCTTTGCCGCGGGGCGATCCTCTTGGGGGCATTCGCCTGCTTCGCTCCTGAGGAGACGGCTCTGGGCAAGATCCGAGGCAGAAATGTCCGTTCGATGCTGCGACGTCTGGCGCTCGACTTCACCGCCGCCAAGCCGCTGGTGGCGGAGTTTCTGGTCGAGGCGGATAAGCCCGGGGAGAAGCTGCTTGGGCGCCCCCGTGGAACTCCCTACTTTGTCATGCTCAGCCACGGTCTGGAATTGCTGCTGGAGCTCGATCTCCGCCCTCGACTGGCCGGACTGGCTGTGCCGGCCTTGGTTATGCACGGGGATCTCGATGCCGTCGTTCCGGTCTCTTATGGACGTGAGCTTGCCGGCGGCCTGCCGCGGGCCCAGTACCGGGAATTTCCAGGAACCGGGCATGCGTTCTTCCGCCAGGAAGGCAAAGCGGTCAAACACGCCCTTGCGCAGTTCCTGAAGGAGCTGAACTCATGATCGAATCTCTTGTCGACGCTGCTCCGCGTCGCATCGGCGCATTCCACGAGGTCTCTGCCTTCGGCTTTGGTTGCTGGCGTTTTCTGCCGCATCTGGTTCCTGATCCGGAGGGATTGCTGGCTTCTGCCTGTGACGGAGGGGTCAACCTGATCGACACTGCCGACGTCTACGGCTACGATTGGGGCGGCACGGGCTTCGGCGAGGCCGAGAAGTTTCTTGGCCGCTGCTTCGCGGCCAGCCCTTCCCTGAGAGATCGATTTCTGCTTTGCGGAAAATCCGGCATCCGACCAGGGACTCCGTATGATTCCAGCCGGATCTACCTTCGTCAGGCGATCGAGGCTTCCCTTCGCCGGCTGAGGACGGATCGTCTCGATCTCTTCTTGGTTCATCGTCCTGATTTTTTCACTCACCCTGCCGATCTGGCGGCAACGCTGGTCGAGTTCCGTGATCTCGGGTTGATCCGGGAAGCCGGCGTTTCCAATTTCCTCCCCGCACAGGTCGATGCGCTGCAGTCGTTCCTCCCCTTTCCTTTGGCGGTGCTTCAAACGCAGTTCTCGGCATACCGTCTTTCCCCTCTTCATGACGGTCAATTCGACTTTTGCCAGTCTCGTAATCTTCTTCCTCTCGCCTGGTCGCCCTTGGACGGCGGACGTCTTGGCGATGATGCCGTCGCGGTGCCGGGCGGTCCTTCGCAGCAGCTTCTTGATGCCCTTGACCTCTTGGCGCGACGCGAAGGATTGTGCCGCAGTGCCATCGCCCTAGCCTTCGTCCTCGCCCATCCCGCGCGTCCGGTGGCGCTGCTTGGCAGCACCCGCACTGAGCGCTTGCAGGGATTGCTCAGCGCGGCTAGAGCAAGACTCGACCGTGCAGATCTTTATGGGATTGTGGGATGCGCCATGAATTTGCCCTAAGAGTTTATGGCGGGGGCTTGCGTCGAGCAGGGTTTTTCTTTATAATTGCAGTGATCCATCCAGTTCAGGAGTTCGTATGCGAAGAAGATTCACCTTGATCGAATTGCTTGTTGTGGTCGCCATCATCGGGATTCTTGCCAGCATGCTTCTGCCTGCTTTGGCCAAGAGTCGTGCGACGGCGCGACAGACCCTCTGCCTTAACAACATGAAGCAGATCGGCTTGTGGATGAATATGTATTCCGACGATAACGACGGGGCTTGGCCAAGGGCCTGGAAGAACGAATGGCCGTGGGATGACTTTTTGTCATTCTATGACGGCAGAGCCTTGACCCAATCACAGCTTGATGGATGGGCTCCTCCGGTAAAGCCGCAGGATGTGACCTACAAGTGTTCGCTTGATGGACGCAAGTTAGCTGGTGAGTCGACTCGTACCTATGCGGTCAATGCTCAGGTGACAGGGGACTATCCTTGGGGGTATTCCGGTGTCAACAAGGACAATATTCAATCACATTCGACTGCTGTCTTGATGTCGGAACGTATTCCCAGCAGTGCAGACACGGGGACGACCTCTACCATGGGGGATGATGAGAGCTGTCGCGGTTTCACCAACAACGATGCCGGCGGCGCCGGTTTTTCCAACTGGCACTCGAATCATCCTAAGACTTTTCAATTGCCGTGGCTCTTCGTCGATGGCCATACGGAATTGCAGGCGAAGGGATTTTTCACAACCTTCACCCCGCAATGATTTGAGAGGTTGACCATGGTTTATCTATCCATTCTAATCTTGCTGATTGGAATTGCCTTGTTGTTGAAGTACAAAATGGCTAAAACTCCATCGTCGATTGACGCCAAAGTGGGGTTTTTTCTTCTCCCAATTAGCTTCGTAATTGGCTTGATTGGCAATCTAAGCGGCGATGGAGTCCATGATGAGACTCGTCAGCTTGAATCTTTGGAGCGCGCTAAAATTATCATCCCGGCATCCGAGTGGATACAAAAGCATGGAATCAAGGGCGCGGTCGCTGTGATTCTGTCAAAAAACGATCAAGGTCAATCACTCCCTTTGCAGGTTTCTTGTCTAGAAGAACTTCGAAAGCAGTTTCCTTCACTTGATTTGAAGGTGAGTGAATTGGATTACCAAAGTCCGATCACCGAAGCTCAGTTGAATGCAGCCTGCGCAAAGTCTGAGGCGGTCATTCTACTTTGCGCGTTGCCGCAGGAGCAGAGCAAATTGAAAGAGATTTTCCTTCTTGAGGATCAGCCTAAGTTCAAGGCGCATTTTCTGGTTTTGAACAGCAATAGCAATACAGTCCGTGATTTTTTTACTTCTCACGGATCCAGTTTTACCATACTGCAGCCCAAGCAGGCCAGTACACAAGGCCTGCCTGCACAGGCCAGCCAGAAGGACTTGTTTGACTTGTTTTATGAGACCATAAACGGGCGCACCGAAGCGCCAGTTGAGGCTAAGACGGAGGAATAACTCCTGCTTGTTTAAAAGTGGAGTGAATTGGAAGGAGGATGGTTATGAATCTTTTACAAATCATTGCCTTGGTCGTCTTTTTCGTGGGTATGGGGCTTTGGCTTTCGTCTCGTAAGAAGAAGCCGCAGACACCAGATGTTCCGGCTGCAGCTGCGCTTCTACTTAGTCTGATTTTGGGTGTCATCAGTGCCTTTATACCAAATTCTGAGGTTGTGGATACGCGCTATGTTCGAGTCAATCAAGCGCAATGGGAGTATCCCTTGCAGCAGCTTTGCGCCAAGATTGGCAACAGCGGCAAGATTTGCGTCATTGTTCCTCCTGAAACCGAGTCTGGAAGCGATGTCGAATTCCTGAAGCCCTATATGCATCCAGGTTGCACCTTGGAAGTCTGTCATGTGCCCAAAACCGGTGTCAGTTCAAGTTTTATTCAAGCTGTGCTAGTGAAAAATCCTAAGGCGGTCATTTTGGCCGTCCCCTTGCCAAATGGAGATGAGGCGAGAGCCGATTTAGCTGCCTATTTGACAGAGCACCCGATCAAAGTTCCGATGTTGTTCACACCACAAGCTCGGCAGGATGCATTGCTATTGTTTGCGGCGAGTTCTCTCTGGGGCTATGTCGAGTGTAAGGCGAAGCCTGCTGTAGCAGAATTAAATGAGAATGCGGCTCTAGAAGAAGTTTTTAAAGCTGCTTATGTGCTTTATGATGAAAATAATCGCCCGAGCGATATGCCTCAGTCGCATCCTGTAAATTCTGGACACCGAAAAACACCTCAAGACCATCCCATTGAAACGGAGACCGAAGAATGAACAAACGATTCACCCTCATCGAGCTGTTGGTGGTTGTGGCCATCATCGGGATTCTCGCCTCGATGCTCATACCCGCTCTCGGTAAAGCCAAGGGTCAAGGTAATGTCGCAGTCTGTGTAAGCAATTTAAAGCAAATAGGTTATTATTTGCAGTTGTATAGTGATGATAACGACGGATATCCTCCCCCGGATCGCTCTGGATCTGCAACTACTTGGGATGATCTCTTGAGTAATTATGATGGTCGCAGGCTTAGTCAGTCTGACATGGATCTTGATGGCACCTTGCCATCGCACTCGACTAATGCATCTTATCGGTGCCCATTGGATAAGCGAGGGAGGCAAAACCGAACTTATTCGATGAATTACCATTTGCGGAGTGCGAACTTGAATTTCGATACGTTAAATGATCCCTCGGGTCAAATCGTCTTGACTGAGCGATATCGCAATTGGAATGATAGCAATTTAGCGAATGCCAAAATGGGGGCTAACGCGGCGTCTTACTTTCATGTGCTTAATAGCGGCGATGGTCCACGTGCCACTGGTGGTTATTATGGACCCAATCAAGGTTCAGGTACGGCCAACTGGGATGCGTCCTTGCATCCGAAGCGGATGGAGCTGCCTTGGCTGATGGCGGATTCTCACGTAGAACTGCGTAATCGCCTTTACTTTCCGGGTAATTACCCTGGCGGCCCTTACCAGACTCAATGAGTGTCGGTAGAAACGGGAATCATGAACTCCCGCGTGCGGGAGTTTTTTCTAGGAAGCTATGCATCCTGGTGGTTTTTCTGGCATTTTCTTGTAAAAAGGAAATGGAGGCGGTTCCCGTGGTCTCTTCGGCCTCGCCGCACCTGTACGTCAGCCCTCGCCAGGCACTGGCTGATGCGCTTGCCTTGCCTGCCGGCGCGGCGCGTCAAAACGCCATTCACCGAGCCAGGCTGGCGGTCACTGCCGAGGCCGCCGGCTGCCCGGTTGAGGAAGGGCCGGAGGGAAGCCTTCGCCTCGGGGGCATCCTCTGGGAGCCCAAGACGCAAAAGATCTCCTTTGCCGCCATCCTGTCGCTACCCAAGGCGGATCCAGAGCAGGGCATAGAGACAGCCATGCCGCTTGAACTCATTTGCTGCACTCCGGCAGGACGTCGTTATGAGTCTCTACTCGTCAGTGAAATCCGTCCCTTGCATCTGTCTCTCCTCCTTGCCTTGGCGGGATTCACCCCCGAATCGCTCTGGCAAGTTGAGATCGCCAATCTCGATCAAACCCAACCCTTGACTGCTTTCCTGCCTGAAGGCAGGGCGCTCGGATACTGGCGCTTCGCCCCTCCCGCCATGTCGGAATCTGGCTTTCCTCCTGATCTCAGTGGTGATCTGCTCTCCTTGGAGTCTGGCGTCCTGATGCCCGCTGTGGCGCCCCAGCAAGCGGAAAAGCTGGTCCCCAGACTCCCGCCAGGTTACCTCAATGACTCCCAGGTAATCATTGAAATTTGTCCGCAGAATTTAAAAAGCTTATGACTCGATAATATCGACAATAAATAAATATTCATCAGGAATGATTTGGGCAACTTTTCGGTTTTGGATGATTCTAAGCATCTTGTTTCCCACAGACCATCCCTTCGGAGAACTCTCATGCGATGTGCTTGCCCTAATTGCGGAACCATCTTGGAACACCCTGACATCGTCGAGGGTCGCCGCCTGCAATGCGGTAAATGCGAGGTCAAATTCGAGGCCAGGATGGTCCCTGCTGATCCGGCTTCATCGCCTGAGCCTGCATCGCAGAGACGTGTCAATGGAGTTCAGCCTTCTGCGGTCGAATTGAATTCAGGGGAAGCGCCTCGTGCAGTGGACGGCCCGCGCCCAACCCGGAAAGCTTCGAAACCGAAGTCTTCAACACTTCCTGTCTATGCCGGCCTTGTCGTTCTGGCTCTGATTCTTGGCGGCGGTGCCTGGCAATGGCAGCGTGCGCGTCCTGCGGGCAAGGGCCAGGACACGGCGCAAAATGCCGGTTCATCGCAGGCCGCACAAGCACTGAAGTCTTCGAAGGGCTCGGCTCCTGCTGCGCCAAGTCCGCTTATCGCCGCCTTGCCTGCCGGATTGACGCCGCTGCCTGAGAGGAAGCCGCTGACAGCGTTCACCCGTTTCGACATCGGCCAGTGGCGTCGTGATCATCCGGCGGATGGAGGCAACGGCTGGTTCCCGGGGGGGCTGGAGGTCGACAAGGAGGATGGCAGCAAGCGTGTCGGCGAAGACACCTTGAGCTGGGGGCACTGGATCGGTCCGCTTGGGATTCGCGTCCGTTCCCACCTTGCCAATTGGCAGAGGAACGAGGCTTTTGCGGCCATCGTTCCCGAGGCCCTGCGCGGTCAAGACGGCAAGCTAGCCTTGCAAGCTATGGAAGTCACCGCCGTGGTGCCGGGGTCCCCTGCCGACGGCCGCCTCTTTCCCGGAGATCTGATCTTCAATTTCATGGAGCAGCCGATTCTTGATGCGTCTGAATACCGCCCCGAACAGAAATTCAAATACAAGGATCGTCGTGACATCCAGGTTCAGGCAGGCGAACTCACGGATCTCGCCGAGGCTCAGGGCGAAGCGAGGATGTTGGTACTGCGCTATCCTCGAGAGCGCGTCGAACTGTGGAATTCCGGCTCATTCCAGAACAGCGAGTGCAAGGCTGATGTCGCGGTCACTCCGGGGAGCGAGCTGGTTCTGATCGCCGATGATGGCGGCAACGGCTATGACAGCGACCATCTCGCTTGGCTTGACGGCGTTTTCAGCGGTGCTGCGGGGAGGATGGGTTTCACCGAGCTTGCGCCGATCCGCACCAGGAGCGGTTGGGGAAGCGTCAAGAAAGGCGTCGACTTTTTTGACAAGCCCTTGCCTGCGCCCGGCTACCGATGCCATTCCAAAGGAGAAATCGTCTTCACCGTTCCTGCCGGCATGACGCGCTTCAGCGTTCGCGCCAAGACTACCGGGAAGGGGCGTCTTGCGGCCCGCATCGAGGCGCTGCCGCCTCAGGCGCGGCTGCCTGTCAGCGGCAGGGTGATCTGGGCAGGCAAGATCGGCAACGACAAGCTGGGGCTCCAGAGCTTTGATGTCGGGCTTGGCGGCGGCGGCACTCTGCATCTGCGCGTCGGCCACGGTCCTGATGGCGGCGGCGGCGATGGCGCTCTTTGGGCGGATGTGATCCTCGAAGGGGATTATGGCAGCAAGAAGCTGAGCTCTTTCGCTCCGGTAGGCATGCACAACGGATATGGCGCCTGGATCGGCCTGAGTCTGGAGAAGCCGCAGGAATTCAAGGGGGTCCAATACAGTGATGGCTGGCGTTGCCATGCCGTCAGCGACTTCTCCTGGAAGGTGCCTCCCGGCACACGCCGGATCAAAGGAAGCTTCGCGGCTCTCTCATATGGCCAGGTTGCCCCGGAGATCAGTGTCGAGCCGATGCTCGAGGCTCCTGCGGGCAAGGCCGCCGCCAAGGTCGTCGACCTGCGTTTCGCCATTCCCCGTCTCGGTAGCTTCGGACCCGCTTATCCCTACGACTGCGCCAAGAGTGAATTCCTCCTCAAGCAGACCTGTGATTGGCTCGTTGCGCAACAGGCGCCCGACGGTTCTTGGCCCTGCTGGGGCGGCTACACCACCTCCGCATTCCACACCGCTTGGTGCGGCCTGGCACTGATGGGGAGTGGCGATCCTAAGTACAACGAGGCGGTGCAGAAAGCCGCCGCCAATGTCATCGCCATCGACGGGCCGAGCGGCTGGACCTGCCCGAGAGCAATGGTTCTGATCTTCCTTTCCGAGCTCTATCTGCGCGACAAGGACTCCAAACTCCTCCGCCCCATCCAGAATGCCGCCAATCAGTTGATGGCTTGCGTCAAGACCGACATGATGAGCGGTCACGGCGTCTCTGGTTTCGGCTATGGATATGCCGGGCAGTACATCGGCACCGGTCATATGCAGCTCGGTCTCGCCCTTGCCTCCCTTTGCCCGATAGAGATGGACCGCTGCTTCCTGGATAAAGCCCTGGCTCATGCGGCCGAGATTGCCTGCAACGGCGCCTATCCCTACGGTCGCGGCTGGAAGGCGGTTCGCGATGGCAATTTCGACCAGAGCGGCGGCAACGCCATGCACGGCCCAGCGGCACTCGCCGCGCGAATCACCGGGTGCGGCTATTCCGAAAGCTTCGTCGACGACTCGAAAAAACGCTGGCGAGCCAGTCTCGGCGAAGGGGATAACTCGCACGCCACATCCACTCTTGCCTTCTTGTGGAGCTCACTCGCCATGAACGCCTGTGATGAAAAACTTTTCCAGGACCACATGGCGACCTTCCGCTACAAGATGGCCAACGACCATCTCTGTGACGGCGGCTTCGTCAAGAGCTCCTTCATCCTCGACTTCCAGGGCGGCGAAGGTGTCACCGGTTTGTGGATCCGCTCGGCCGGAACGGCCCTCATCCTCGCCGCGCCCAAGCGCAAGTTGGCGATCACGGGCAATCCGCAGCTGCTCGCCGAGAAGCTGAAGCCGGGCTCTCCCTGCCGCGAATACGATGTCTTCGTCCGCGACTTCTACGGGCGCAATCTCTCCCTCGCCAAGCTCGTCCTAGGAGCCAAGGCGCCGGCCAGTCTCGATACGGTGCGCAAGGAGCTCCTCGCCCTGCCGCGAGACGCCAGCCTCAACCAGGCCCAGTCGAAGCTGTTGCGCCAGCGTCTGCCCGCTTTGATCGCTGAAGTCGCCGCCATTCCCGGACTCTCGGACGAGAGCCGCGGACACGCCATCGAACTCGTCTCCGGCGTCGACTTCCAGATCCGGATCGAGGAGGGCAAGATCCGCGCCAAGACCTGCGCCCCCTTCCAGCAGCTCGCCTGGGCTGACAGCGATGAAGAGATCCAGCGTCAACAGAAGATCTCCGCCCCCTTCAGCGCCCGTCTCAAGATCGCCGCGGCCGGAAAGCTCGACAAAGACATCAGCTTCACCTTCGACGGCGGCAAGAATTTTAACGGAAGGGAAGGCCAGTCTGAGCAGAGTCGCGATTTCAAAAGCCTCGGCGCCGAGACCTTGCCTATGTCGATCGAGTTCAATCTCGGGCTGATCAGGGTCAGCTACGTTCGCAACATCCGCTTCGGCGAGCCCGATGCCAAGGGGCGGGTCAGTGATCTCACCAATTTCCGCCGGCTTAAGATCCGCGCCCGAATGGCTGCCCGCCCGATCTACCAGACGCAGCCGCTTGTGCTAGATGGAGTGCCTTACGAAGCGATGATGATCAACGAGGCGCAGAACTTCGCCCTGGTCAACGGCCGCCGTCCCGCCGGGGACCCGGTGTCGATCCACGAAGGCGACGAGGCGGAGGTGGAGCTTGCTTCCGCTCAGCCCCTGTGTCTTGAGGTCAACAAGATGAACTTGCTCAGCCGCCCCGGCTTCATCCCGGTGAAGTCGGCCCGCATGGTCACTTCGGGCTGCAGTCTGGAGGGTGACATCGCCCTCCTCAGTGACGATGCCAGCGAAGCCCGTCTGAGGGTCCAGAAGCCGGCCGAATTGAAGCATTGCACTCTTGAGCTTGATCTCGGTGCCGAGACTGCGGTCAACGGACTCGACTTCCATTGGAACGGAGGCGGTCGACTCATCTTCGTCTGGGCACTGGTCGGCGGCCGCTGGCAGCCGCTGGCCTGGGACGGCTACATGTGCGCGCAAGGGTATCATCCGACATTCCCGAGCATCGCAACCTCCAAACTGAGGGTGGTGATGAGCTGTGATCGCTTCAAGCCCGAGATCGGGGAGATCCGTCCTTACTACAACTCACGGCAGACCCAGATCTTCAAGCCTCTCGGCGGCGACTGGCACGAGTCCTTGCCGAAGCCAGAGTGAATCTCGGCAAATTGAGGCTCCCTGTCTCGATCAGGGCTTTGCTTAGCTCGCCGGCTTTTCGAGCTGGCGGGTGGCCCATAGCAAGGAGATGCAAAGGCCGGAACAGACCAGAAGGGTGAGCAGGAGGAGAGGTCGGTTCTGTGCGGCGACTTCAGCCTGGCGCGGGTCGAGACGGAAGCTGAGAGTCCAATTCTGGTCAAAAAGCAGGAGTGGCCGCCGGCATTCCAGGCTTTCCTCCAATGGAAAGCCCTTCGAGCTCAGACGGCGATTTCCTTCGGGATCCTGAAGGCTCCAGTGGATCGATTCGCTTTCCCTGCCGATGAGGAGGCTGTGGAATATCCTGAGATCGAAAAGCGCCAGAAGAAAGCCAAGCGGGCGCTCATCCTTGTGGACCGGGAGGATGATCGTCAGGCCTCCCGGCCTGTCGGGATCCTGGGAGGCCTGGAGCCGTGTCGAGCTGGTCAGGCCGGATTTCTGCGCTCTTTCCAGGATCTTGGCTAGCTCCCGGTCCACATGCAAGGCGAGCCCGAGAGAGGGCTCGTTCCCTGAAAAGGGATGGAGATAAAGCACCGGGCTCATTCCGTTTTGAGGCGCGCAGAGTTCTCCTGAGGGGCTGCGCAGGAGGACCGGTCGATGATAGAATTCCGCCGCCTGAGCTTGCCGCATCGGCCATTCGCCGGCATCGAGGACGGGTGCGAATTGTATCGAGTGGAAGGCATTAGGGTAGGGCATCGAGCTGCGGCAGAAATTGTCGAAGTCAGAATGTTGGAGGGCAGTCTGACGCAGCGAGGCTTGCCCGGCCTGCAGAGCGCTGGCGTGGGCGCCGAGGATCCGGGAGACTTCCGAAATCTGAGCTTCGGCATACCGGCAGAGATGCTCCTGGATGTCGCGGTGGACGGCTTTTTTTTCGTGCCAGAAGACTGCGTAGCAGAGGGCGTAGCTGAGGAGGAATCCCGTGGCGGCGATACGGGCTCGCAACCCGGGACGCGGCCACTCGCGCAGCAGCACGACGATCATCAGTCCGAAGATCAGGCAGCCGAGAAGGTCTCCCAGCCACCAGGAGAAGCCGTTGGCGGGCAGCTCACCCGCATCGATCAAGCCGGCATGGAAGAGGCTCAGGCTGCCGACGGCAGATGCCAGCAGGCAGGCGCATGACGGAACCAGAACGAAGACCGTCAATGAGCGCTGGCTGCGGAAGGCGGGGAATTCAGGGTCGAAGTGGCGGATGAGGCTGGCAGCCACCCAGGCTTGCAGTGCGGAGCCGGTGGCGATGCTGTAGGGGAGCCAATTGCCGAAATCAGGATGGCCCGGAGTGACTGCGGCGTTGAAGATCACCGAGCCCAGCCAGATGCCAGGGATCATGCGCCAGCCGCCCAGTAGAAGCGCTGCCAAGGCCAGGCCAGCGGAAGGAAAGACCGTCATCGCATAGCCCGGAGGCAGACTGAAGTTCAAGGCCAGCATCCCCCCCAAGGGGTAGAGCACCAACAGCAAGAGGTTGATCGCGATGCTTCGGGACATTTGCCGCCTCCTCAGCCATTCTAGCCGAAAGCTTGCGGGTATGCAAGGCCTTTTCCGCTGGGCCGCATCTCAGTCGCCTCATGCCACGGAAAAATAAATAAGACCGCGAACTTTCGTTCGCGGTCTTGAAGTTGTGGTGAGAGGTCAGGGGCTCGAACCCTGGACCCGCACATTAAAAGTGTGCTGCTCTACCGACTGAGCTAACCTCTCATCCTGTCTTGCGCCGTCTGCCTTTCGGCCCCCGGAACGGCGCTGATAGTACAGTTCCTCGACTGGCCGTCAAGCCGTCCGCTAAGCTTTTTGCGGTTTTTCTGTAGGGGCTCAGAATTGCCAAGTCAGTTCGAGACTGAGGCCGCTAGCCGGAGCTTGATCATCCTGGATGCGGTGGATCACGGTGCTGGCGACTTCGATGTCGTTGCGGAGCTGCCAGGAATGGCGCAGCGCGGCGGCGCCGCCGCGTTGGCTGTCGGCGGTGACTGTGGCGACTTCGAGGGTCAATTCCTGCCGCGGGCACAGCTTCCATGCCATGCCTGCGGCGGCACCCCGGGCTAAGCCGCGGCCGGCCTCCAGCACCGGCCGCGGTGCCAAGGGGTCGAAGGCGAAGCAGATGCCAGCTTCGCGAAAGAGGCCGGGACGGCGCCGGTCGCGGAGAAGCGGCGACTCCTGGTCGCCGCAGAACCCGTTCAGATAAGGCGAGAAACCGTCGAGATCGAGACGGTTGCGGGCCAGAAGCGCGAAGCCGTCGTGACTCTGGCCTTTCACCGCAGTGCCAGTGATGCCGGAGCTCCAAAGGCCGAAACGCCCGTTCCAGCCGAGCATCGGCGAAAACTCGTGCTCTCGTTCGGCCCTGAGTCCCGCCAGGCCCCATTCGAAGCGGCCTAGATCACTGTCGGCAAACTGCTGCAGGCCCATCAGGGCTTCGGCGCTGTCGTCCTGACGCGGGGCCCACGCTTCTCCGCTGCCGGCGAAGATTACCGAGCCGGAGTCGTTGCCGTCACAGCCAGGTAGAGGCCAGGGGCTGCTGCAGACGCCGCCGATGATCGCGTCGTCGATCCACAGGCCTTGGCCGAGACGGAGCGGCACCAGCCCGAGCGCGAGGCGAGATTCGAAGTCGGCGGGCTGTCCCGACAAGGACGAGCTCATGGTGCCTAGGTCGGTCTCGAAGTAGAGTGATTCCGGGTGCAGATCGGGGGCGTGTGGAGCGTCTTCGGCGCCCCAGGCGAGGCTGCGCCTTGCGTCGGCGTCAAGGCCGGGCAGGAAGCGGGCATGGAAGCGTTCGCTTGGCGTCAGTTTCCAGTCTGCCTGGATGTCGCCGGCAAGGGTGAGTCCTGGCTTCGTGCCTCCTTGGCGGCTCCAGGCTGAGGCGCTGCGGAGCTCGCCCCAGACTGCGGCGCTGGGGCGGACGAGGTTGCGATTCCCCCAGAGATTCAATCCGGGGCCGGGGTCGGCAGGGAAGAGTCCGGGCCCGAGGCTGAATCTGGGGCGGCGGTCTTCCGCCGCTTCGGCTGTCGGCAGGGGGCTGGCGTCATGGGCGGGAGGCGGCGGATCCGGGGGGAATTCCGGGGAGGCGGCGAGGAGGAGGCAGGCTGCGATCATGGCTGTGCTCCGATCCGGAGCTGGCGTTGACCGAAGTCGTCGATCTCAGCTCCGTAGGCCGCTGCGAGTGGCGGCTCGGCGCCGAGGGCCGAGGCGAGCTGAGGCGGGACCGCTCGGCTCCGCATGCGGAAGAGGAGAGTCGCTCCGCCGGCGGGGATGCGGTCCGCCGGCAGCGACCAGCTGAGCTGCCGGCGCGCGCCTGGCGCCAGACGGCGGTCGAGCTTGAGCAGTGGGCTGTGCCAAGGCGCCAGCGCGGCCGGAGAATCGGACGGTCTCAGGCGGCCTGGCATGGCCTTGGCTCCCGCCGGGAGAAAGTATTCCGGATGGAAAGCCTGGAGCTGATCGGGTTCGATCCTTCCTTGAGGGTCGAGGCCGCCAGATCTCCATAGGCAGGTGCCGTCGTCGCCGATCAGGGCAAGCTCGGCCCAGGTTTCGGCGGCGCTCCAGTAGGAGCCGGCGGGGAAGGCGTGGCCGGGGTGCGCTTCGGCTGAAATGTCGACTGCCAGGGTCTCGCCCTTGCGCCGCGATCGCAGCTCCCCGAGCTTCAATCCGTTTTCAAGCAGGTTCTTGCGTCTTAGACGCGCCGCGCTGCGTGCTTTGAGATTGGAGTCGATCACTGTCGCCGCGTCGATTCGTTGGCGGGAGCTGCGCCACTCGCGAGGCAGGCGCCTGACGCTTGCCGGGGAGTCTTCGAAATCGGCTTCGACGTCGATGCGGCCCCAGGAGGCTCGCCAGTCGAAGAGCTGCCATTCCGCCGGGGTGAAGAGTGCGCTGTTGCGGTGCGCCGGGAAGAGCCCGGGATGGAGAACCGAGGCGCCGGCCGAGTTGAAGGAGTGGTCTGAGCAGCGGCGGCCAGGATTGAGGATTTTCGCGTCGACCATGGCGCTGGCGCCGAGAGGGCGTAGTGAAGGTCTTCCCGCCTCGGAGCCCATGTGGCAGTCCTGACAGGATATTCCCTGGGCTCTCGCCGGTGATCGAAGATGCGAGCTCCATGTGTCGGCGTGGAGCAGGCCGGGGGCGAGCTCCGCTTGGTGGCAGGTGGCGCAGAAGTCCGACTCCCGGATCGGCGCGAAGGCGACGGTCTCGAGGTGCACCTTGCGGCCGGGCTCGGCATCGCTGCGGGCGACGCCGTATTTCTGGGCTTCCCCCAGCACTTCGTGCAAGGCGGTTCCGTCGTGGGGGCCGAAGACGGCGCTGAACATGCCGCCCGGGATCAGTCGGCGTTCGCCGTTGACTCTCCCGAAGGCTTCTCCGACACGATGGCAGGCGATGCAGCCAACGCCGTCCCGCGCGCTCTGCGGCAGTTCTTCGGCGGCCTGCAGGGCAGACAGTCCGGCGGCGCGTCCGGCAGGCAGGTGGCAGCCGGAGCAGCTTTGAACCGCTTCCAGGCCCTGATGTGCTGCGAATCTGCCGGCCAGCTGGAACAGGGGGGAGAGAGAGGCCTGGGCATGGGCTGAGCCGCGCCATTGCTCGTACTGGCGTTGATGGCAGGCGGCGCAATCCTGCGACGAAGGGAAGTTCTTTTCGGTGTAGAGCCGGGCATGGGCCGCTGCCGCTGCTGCGGGGCTTGCGGCTTCCGCATCCGGGGAAGGGGCGGCCAGGAGCAGGATGGCGGCGAGCAGGGTCATGGCGGCTACCGGGATTGCGTTATGGAAGACCTAGGACTCAGGCAGTGACACGGAGTTCCCGGCATCCAAGAGAAAGCCGGCCGGATGACCGGCCGGCTTGCGGAAGCTTGGCGGGAATCAGGCGTCCTTGCCGATTGAGGAGACCGGGCAGTCGTCAAGCTGTTCCTGGCACAGCGAGATCTCGGCGTCGGTCACGGGCTGCTTCCAGACGTAGGCGTTGCCTTGGTCGTCTTCGCGGAAGAATTCAGGAGCGGCGCCGTAGCATAGGCCGCAGGCGATGCAGCCTTCGCCGTTGCTGTCTTCCGAGTCGGTGCAGTACCAGGCGCCGGCCACGTTCAGTTTGTTGGCGGCATTCTTGTTGGCCATGATTGCGATTCCTTGGGCTTCGTTGGGTTTTGTGTCGGCCGCAAAAGTAGAGCCGGGGCGCTAAACTGCAACGCTTGAAACGCATGAAAACTCTGGAGCGATGGCTGCAGAAGGCGGAATGCCCTCAGGTTTTCGGAAGGCGCGCGGAGATCTCTTTCCGATTCTTCGCCATCCCCAGGGGCGGCGTGTAGCCGGGATCAAAAACGCGCCCTGGCGGGGCGCGTTTTTTCTGAGTGATCTTCTGGCCGGGGATCAGGGAGTGATCTTGCCGGTGGCGATCATGTAGCGTACCAGCAGCTCGGCCTCTTCGGCGTTGATGCCGGCGTTGGGGGGCATCGGGATGGGCGATTTGTAGTTCGAGGCCTTGCCGGCGGTGCCGGAAACAACGCTGGCGGCGGCAGCTTTGATCAGCGCTTCGTCGGCACCGAGGCGGGCGGCGATCATCTTGATCGAGGGGCCGGCGCCAGGGGCGTCGGGCTGGTGGCAGGCGGCGCACATCGCGGCTTTAGGCAGCACAGCCTTCGCCTTGACCATGTCGACTGCAGGAGCCTTGGGGGCTTCGGCCTTGGGGGCTTCGGCCTTGGGGGCTTCGGCCTTGGGGGCTTCGGCCTTGGGGGCTTCGGCCTTGGGGGCTTCGGCCTTCACTGCGACGGCGTGACCGCCGTTGTGGTGGGCGTAGCCTTGGTGGGCGTTTTCGCGCAGCTTGACGCCTTCAACGGCAATCAAGGTGGCGCAGCCGAAAGCGACGCCGAGGGTCATGACGACGCCGGTGTTCCAGACGGGATTGGACATGTCGGGTATCTCCTTATGTGACTAGGTCGTTTTTTTGGTGTTGCGGAAGCCGGGCAATCTAGCATGTCTAGATCGGTGCGCGACGAGGGAGAGTGAGAAAAATCTTCGGAACATGTTGAAAACAGGGTCGAGAAGAGGTTTGACAGGGGAGAATGCCGGATTAGTTTGGATGCCCGCCGCCGAGCTCGACCTGAAGCCAGATTGTCAGGCCCGACGGAACCCCATCTCCAAAAGAAACCAGAATCCAACCCCGGAGTTCCCCAAGTGCCGTCCGAAGTCAACACCAAGAAGGGTGAGCCCATCGAAAAGGCTCTCAGAAGGCTGAAAAAGAAACTGGACCGTGAAGGCGTTCTGCGCGAACTGCGCAACCGTCGCCACTACGAAAAGCCCAGCGAGATCCGCCGCCGCGAAGAAAAACGCATCGCCAAGCGCATCACCAAGCCCAGCTGAAGCCCACCAGGCTTTTTTGCAGGACTAGCACGAGTGCAGCCGGTATACCGCAAGGTCGCCGGCTTTCCTCGTATCTGCACAACATTCGGGGCGCTCGATGAAGTCCTTATTGACTCTTTGCATCCTTCTGCTGATCTGCCTCGCCTGGGGATTGTTTGCCGGCGCGCCTCTCCCCGCGGATGACTGGCGGGATTCCGACGGGATCCTCTGGTCTTTGCGGGCGCCGCGACTGGTGACGGGCCTCCTCTGCGGGGGTGTTTTGTCGCTCTCCGGCATGGCGCTTCAGGGTAGCCTGCGCAACGAGCTGGCTTCCCCCTTTACTCTCGGCCTCAGTTCCGGCGCCGCCTTTTTCGCCGGATTGGGACTGGTGGCCGGCCTTTCCGGCTTGATGCTGCCGCCCCTGGCTTTCTGCGGTGCCCTCGCGGCAGGGGCGCTCACCCTCGGCGCCGCCGGACGCCGTGGGGACTGCGTCCGTCTCGTCCTGGCTGGTGCCGCAGCTGGCTTCCTCTTCGGTGCAGGGATCGCCTTGGTGCAGTCGCTCGCCGGTCCGGAAAAAGCCGGGCGCCTGTCCTTAATGATGATCGGTCGCCTCGATTGCCTGGGCTGGAGTGTTCCCGGGCTTCTCGCGCTCCTCCTGGCTTTTTGCGGCCTCAGCCTTTGGCGGCGGCGCCACAGTCTCGATCAGCTGCTCTGCGGTGACGAACTGGCCGGCAGCCGTGGCGTCGACGTTGTCGCAGAGCGCCGTGGCTGTCTCGTCATCGCCGCCCTCCTTGCCGGGACCGCCACGGCTCTTTGCGGGCCGATCGGCTTTGTCTGCATCGCCGGACCGCATCTCGCCCGCCATCTGGCAGGTCCTTCGCATCGTGTCCAGATCCCCGCCGCCATCCTTTGCGGCGGACTCTTCCTGTCTCTCTGCGACAGCTTCGGGCGCAGCCTGTCGCCGGATTGCGAAATTCCAGCCGGAGCCATCAGCGCTCTTGCCGGTTGTCCATTTTTTCTTTTTCTTTTGCGGCGCAGTTCTTTCAGGAATAATTAATGGTTCTGATTGCTAGCTTTCCCGGTGGTTTGGCCTTATCGTAACTCTCAGGTAGCATTCCTTGAACAAGGAGCGGTTTTATGGAGAGAAACGGCAATCCCGTCGTCCTCATCGTCGACGACAATCCCCAGAATCTGCGCGTCTGCAGCCAGATGCTGGCGAGCATGGGGATTGAAACCCTGATTTCGATGGATGGACTGCAGGCGCTCGACTCGGTCCGCTCGATGCCGCCGGACCTCATCCTTCTTGATATTCATATGCCGCGGATGGATGGTTATGAATGCTGCCGCCGCCTCAAGGCCGATCCCGCTTCCAGCCAGATCCCGGTGATCTTCCTTTCGGCCATGAACGACGAATTCAACAAGGTCCTCGCGTTTGAATGCGGCGCCATCGACTACATCTCCAAGCCCTTCCAAGTGGAGGAAGTGAAGAGCAGGATCAGCACCCACCTCCAGATCGCCCATCAGCGTGCCGAGATGATGGCGATGATGGGGGAATTGAAGGAAATGAACCGTACCATCGGCGAGCTTCTGCAGATCGTCACTCACGACCTCTCCAATCCCATCGGTGTGATCCTTCATGACGTCAGTCATCTCAAAAATCTTGAGGATCCGGTGCTTGCCAAGCGGGTCAAACGCATCTCCGATTCCGCCGCTCTGGCGCACGGCTTGATCGATTGCGTCCGCGAGTGGCGCCGGATAGAAAGCCAGGGAGTGCAGCTCGAGTTTTCCAACCTCCTGGGTGAAATCCAGCGTGCCGCCGCGGTTCTCGACAGTCGCCTGCAAGCCAAAGGGCTCAAGATGGAGATCGACATCTCTCCCGACTTGGAGACCATGGTCGAGAAGCGTTCCTTCTCGCTTTCGGTGTTGAGCAACATCCTCAGCAACGCGATCAAGTTCTCACACCCCGGCGGCTTGATCAGGATCAACGCCGAAGTCCATGCCGGACTGTTGCAGCTTCGAATCAGCGACCAAGGGATTGGCATACCTCAGCCTGATATCGGGAAGCTGTTCGACGCCAGCAAGTCGCAAAGTCGCATCGGCACCGCCGGCGAACAGGGCACGGGCTTTGGTCTCTCGATCGTCAAGCGACTCATGGATGCCTATGAGGGCTCGGTCAGCATCAATTCGGTCAGCGAGGCAGATTCGCCGGATAGTCACGGCACCATCGTCACGCTCACCTTCACCCGTTGGCGAGCCGGCTCCGCCGTAGCCCGCTGAAGATCTCCGAGTCCATCAAAAAGCCCCGGCGCGCCGGGGCTTTTTGATCAGCGCCTTCTTGCGCCCTGGATCGCTTTTTGCACGTTCTTTCGCGTCCGGGCCAGTTTTTTCGCGAGGTCCGTCGCTTTGTCGGCGGCTTGGTCACGCTGCTTTTCCAAGGCCAGTTTCTGCGCTTGCAGGGCGGCAAGATCGGCAGGCGCGGCTTCAGCCAGCTTTGCCGTCAGGGCGATCAGCTGGGTGTGCAGCTGCCCCTCAGTTTGCGCCGCTTCGAGGTAGGGCTGGGCATTGGCGTTTTCCTTGAATTCGTCGCCGTCGAGGACCAGGGCCTTGCCGAGTTCGGCGATCGGAGCGCCATTTTCGGTTTTCAGATTCTGGTCGGAGAAGCTGGCTACATGGAGGTTGTTTTTGCGGTTGTGGGCGATCTTGAAACCGCTCGCCGCGGCGCCGACGAATTCTTTTCCGTCATCGGACATCTTGATCTTGAACCCCGAGCCCTTGGGGACGTTGATGCGGGCGTCGCAGTAGGAGTTCTCCTTGCCCTCATGATCGGAGGTGGCGACCTCCGCACCGGCGCCGAGCTTGCTGATCTTGAAGCCGCTGGGATTGACGTAGATCTCCCCCTTGCTGCACTTGAAGGCTTGAGCTCCTTCGATCTTGCCCGCCGGATCGCCGACGCTGACTTCGAAATGGGTGCCGACGTGACCGCAGACCGCGCTCGGCGTGTCCACCGTCAGGCTGTGGTCCTTAGGGAAGGAGTCAAGCTCCAGTGCTACCGTGCCGCCGACCACTTTGACCTTTGGATGCTTGATATTGGGCGAGCTCAGGCTGATCATCGTCTGAGGCAGGATCCGGACCTTGTTGCCGGCCGAGAACTCAATCGTCATCTGGGCTCGCACGGTCTTGATGCTTGCCGGGAAGGGATAGAACTTGCCGGTCTCGACTTTGCCGTAGGGGGATTTGTCGTCGGCGCGGATGGAGGCAGAGGGATCGCTGACATCCAGAACTTTGAAGCCGGTGATTGCGGGCGCAGCGTCATCGGCGGCGCGGATCATGGGGGCAAAGGCGGGGAGGAGCAGAAGAAGGCGGGCGGCTTCGCGGCGATTCATTTTTGGACCTCTTGGGTGGGCTGTTGCACCTAGACCAATATACACACGGATGGCGCTTTCCCGCAATGATCTGCCTGTAAGGACTTGAATCAGGATGACTGGATTGAAAAGCGAGGCGCCTACTTTCGTAAGCGCCTCGCGTTGCAATCAAATGGTGGTGGGCCCACACGGATTCGAACCGTGAACCAAGGGATTATGAGACCCCTAATTTTGTGCTTAAATCGCGTCATATTCCCACTGAAATTCCCACTACAGGCCACTTTGTCGCGTTTTGCGACATGTGGGATTTTATGGCTAGCCAAGGAGTGATAGAGTGATAGATAGCGGCGGCGAAGAGTGGGCGTATCTTGTTCCAATGACCTCGGAGTTCCCTACATGCGCCAATCTGCTAAACCCGCCGCCGCTTCTGCCAAGCCGTCTAACACCACGGCTTCGTCTTCCCCCGCGTCCAAGCCTCGGATGCCTCTGCAAGAAGCGCTGAAGCGCACCAATGAGCGCTTCGGTAACTGCCTGCGCAAGCTGGGTGAGTGACGCCGGGATGGAGCCTTATTTCCTCTCTATGGATGAGGTCTTGGCGATCCATCAAGACCAGATTGACCGCTATGGCGGCGAAGTCGCGCTGCGGGATGCCGGACTTCTCGAAAGCGCGGTTATGCAGCCGCAAGCCTCTTTCGCCGACTATCTCTATTCATTTCCCTTCGGCATGGCTGCGGCCTATCTCTGCGGTCTGATCAAGAATCACGCCTTCATCGATGGCAACAAGCGCACTGCTACTGCCGCCGCCGTGGTCTTCCTGCTGATGAATGGTTGGGAGCTGGAAATGGAAGAGATGGACTTGTGTCGACTCAGCATTCACGCCGCTTGCGGCGAGATCGGGCAAGAGCAAGTCGCCACGGTGTTACAAGTCTACGCTCGCCCTTTGGTGGATTGAGCATGACCAAGCCTATTGAACTCACGCCGACTCTGAGCCATGCAGCTTATCGCCGCATAGTCGAGCAAGTGCGCGCCAATGAGGGCAAGCCGCTGCCGAAAGGCTCGCGCCCGATTATTGATTTGATCCGACGCAAGATGCGTACGGAGAGCGCCGCCTCGCGCCCGTCTTGACTTCATGCTGCTGGCTCTTTTATCGGCACCCTTTACAGGCTGCGCCCTTGCGGCCTGCATCGCTCTTGCCTGCCGCTGGAAAGGAGATAGCTTGCGGTGGGTGTCACAGAGCTTGCCATTGTGGTGGGTGTAGTGCGACACTCATTGAAGCGCTCCCATCTGTTTCCAGCTGTCGAAGGTGGCAGATGCGTAGCTCCGGGCGAGGTGCATTGCTTTTCCGGTGCATCGCTTCAAGCTTCAAGCTTGAAGCGCTCCCACTTGTTGGCGGCTGCCGAAGTCGACAGGTGCATAGCCATGAGTGAGGTTCCCTGCTTGCTTTTGGTGCCGCTTAATTTCCTCTTGTTTTGGCGGATCTGTCGTGGCTACTTAGCTGCGTCAACGAATGATTGGCTTAGAGGTGAGCTTTCCAGTTGTCGACATGCGTTGATAGGAAGCAAACCAAGCAGCGTCCATCTGCTCAAGCTGCTCCGTGCGTTCCGCAAGAGCGGTGTTTAATCGTCGGACTTCGTCAGTGAGAGATTGAACCTGGTATTCCAGCTGCTCATAGGTGGGTGGAACCACAACCGGTTTTGGTGGATCAGGCCATCGCGCCGCCATCTCTTTCTGAATTCTGGCATATGGCTCATTCGGATCAACCCAGAGCGAAGTTCGCTTATCGTCGAGATCGTGTAGCTTTCCATATGCGGCGGCTTTTTGATTCTCTTCGCTGACGGTGTTGATGAATCTTAGAAGTTGGGCTCTGTGATTGGTGTGCTCGACGGCGAATTTCTGCTCTAGCCAGCGCTTCACGGTAGAGGCGCTGACACTGGGCGTCATCATTTTCGCGAATTTGGCCAAGCTGAGGCGCTTGCGCTTCTTGCCTCCATTTGAGCCTAGCTCCCAGCGCCAAAAGTTGAGGATCGCCGACTCGACAAGATCTAACTTGCCATCTATTTCAATACCCATGGTTGCCCTCCGGATTTTCCCATTGCTTGAAGAATGGCATTCATTGCGCTAAAATCAAGGTGATCCCTTATTGTGTTGCGCAGTTTAAGACGATATATTGCGCTTTGGTTTGCTAAAAATTGGCGCTTATTGCTTTTGGTTTGAGCACAAAAACTAAATTTGCACCAACTTAAAAACCTGACTTTCAAGCTTGATTAGAGGCTCTTACATTCATTTACCTGCCAAGCAGCCAGCTTGGCTGAGTAACGCAACGAAAAAAGCAATGGAGAGCAACAAGTGAAGAGAAAAACCGTAAGGAATCATCCCCAGTTCAAGCCAGCAGCAAGTCTTTTGATCTCGCTCGGCTTCATCGACAACTCAGATAAACTCGCTGACCTGCTCGATGCCTCGCAGCGTCCTGCTGGTCAAGACATCGCCGAGCTCAAGAGCTCCGGTGGCCTGATTCGACTCAACGATGCCGCCGCCAGGATCGGCGTCTGTCGTTCGACAATCAAGAATTGGTGTGAATCCAAAATTTTGGTTCGCTGCAAAATCGGCGGCGTCGTTGGCGTGACTCCCGCCAGTCTGGAGAAAGCCATCAATAGCGGCCTGGTCAGTAAAGACCTTGCCAAATAATCGCACCCTGCCAACACCAATCCACCCCCCAATCCCGGAGAATCCCCATGAGCCATAAACAACGCCGCCCTGCGGCAATCCGAATCCTCAAATCCAGCGATGAGCAGAAGACCCTTCTGCCCCTGGCCCTCAAGTCCTGCGTCATCGAAGAAAAAGGAGAGGATGGCTCGGTCATCCGTCGAGCCCCTCGCCTTGATGAAGTCGAAGCTGCCCTCAAGGCTTATTTCGCTGCTGTTGATGCTGCCCCCGGCGAGGAGCCGGTCGCTGCCCTGCCCCGCGTCATGCGGGTTCGTGAAGCGGCCCAAGCTCTTGGCATCGCTGTCGTCACGGTGCGCCTCTGGCTTCGTCTGGGCCGCCTGCGGAAGGTCCAGCTCAGTGCCGGCGCGGTGGGCGTCTGCGCTGAGGATGTAGCCGCGTTCATCGCCAAAGCCCGGAGGGCCTAAGCCATGCCAGAATGTAGCTCGGAAATCTCCGCCACCCTCATCTCCATCGAGACTCAGCTCCTCGACATTCACGAGGCCCTGTGCCGAATTCCCGCCACGGCGGCTCTGGTGCCGTTGAAAGCCCACCTCATCCACGTGATTGAGTTGCTCATGCACGCTCGCGGAGAGCAGATGCCTTTTCAATTGCGACAAGAGCTCCAGGCTGAGGCAGGAATTCACTCGTACAAGGTGCGTTCCACAATCGACTGGCCCTGCCCGATCACCGCCGAGGTGAGTCCGTGAGCCAGCTATGCACTAAGAAGAAAATCCCAAACCACAAACCAAGAAAAGTCGCCAAACCGATGAGAACCAAAACCTCACCCAAAAAAGAAGTCGCCAAGGGTGCAACCACGGCGACATCTGTTAACCCTGGTGGGCCGAACACTCCCAAGGTTAACGCCAAACCCCGAAACCGCAAGTTCTTGAGAAAGCTCGATCCCGCCGAGGCCTTGGCGCAGCTCTCTCTCGAGATCGAAAAACTCAAGTGCGAGCATTTGTCCAAGGTCGCGTCACTGCGCCTTCTGAAGCGCCAGGTACGAGCACTGCTCAAGGAGGTCCTCAATGTGCGATAACCCCGATATGACTGTGGCCGAGCTCCTCATGCCCTTTGATCATGTCCGCCCGCATCCCGATGCCTTTGTTTTCTGGGCCAAGTGCCGGCTGTGTCAGCGTGAAGATGGCTTGTTGATTTCGATACGCCCCTTCCGCGCCACTTGCAGGAACGCTTGTAAACGCATGGGCATTCTCAAGGATGCCTTCGCGGGGCGGCGACTGACTCCGAAGACGCGTCTGGAAGTCATGGACGCCGCTCGGGCTGCCGCCAAGAACCTCAGCGAAGACAGCCGGGAAATTGAGCGATTGACGAGGTGGCTCCGATGAGCATCACCCTCATTGCCGATCACCTCGGCATGGATCCTCACATCCTGGATATCGCCGGCTTCGTCGAGTCCGGCGACATGATCGAGATCCCGGCGAGGCAAGGTCGACTGCGATTCGGCTGGTGGGACGAGAAAAATGTCATGACCACTCGGCATGATTCATCATTCCCAGTCGTCTCTTGCGAGGCCGTGACCGCCTTCTGCAAGTTGGTCGTGACCGATGATTTCGCCAGCTTTTGTCGAATGCGCTTGATTGAGCTTGTAGATCGCGACAAGGCCTCGGGCCTGCGCGTCATCCTGCTTGGCAAGGGATGGCGCAAGATCCAGCTCGAAGACGCTGTTGCGGCCTGTGGCAGTGGCCAGATTTATGCAACTTCGAAGCGCATCCTCAAGGAATTGGAGATCTTTAAACCCACTCCATTACCACTCGGTTGGCTGAAGTCATTAGAGAAGATTGGTGTCGATCCAGAAAAACTTGCTGACGCATCGGCTGCACTGACTCCGGAAATGGCTCCAGTCGCGCAACCAGCAGTGCAAGGTGATTCCTGGTCCAGATTCCGCATTCTGTCGCCTGCCGGCCATCCGGCACTGTTCTTGACCGTGGGCACTGACAAGGATAGTGGCTTCCTGTTTGATGAGGAGTCAGGGGAATTCGATTTGCAGCAGGCGATCAATCTCCAAGCGGCGAGCCAGATGATGCAAGTTGCGACCTGGCGTACCCAAGGAGTCATCGCTCCAGATAGCAACGCGGCGGAGATGATCGGCAGACACACCTTGCGGGTGCGCTCAATTCTCGGCGACGCCTCGCTGCCGGGGGCAGGTGAAATCCAAGGGAAGGACTACGCCTACAATCCTTACAGAATTCGTGGGCGAGCGCAATTCCATCAGGTCGCCGCCACCTTTCTGGAGCTCTTCATGCCAGATCCGCGGGATCACGCCTTCCTGCTGCGCTGGCTGAGCTCACTCACCAGCTTGTCGGAGCCTTTACCCGCGTTCTTCCTGTGGGGCGAGCCGAACAATGGCAAGTCAATGTTCTTAGCTGGGGTCGCCGGTGTCTTTGGAGGCTCGATGAATTACGAGGATTTTGCTCATGCCGATTTCCGCGAGCCGCTGCTGCGCACCCCTTGCATCATCGGCGAGGAGATCACTGTCAGTGGCAAAAAGGCGGCCGCGGAACACCTCAGCCTGATCAAGTCAAGCACTACAGGCGCGACGCTTACGGTCAACCTCAAGCATCGACCTGCTGTCATCATCCGAGAAGCACGCTTGCGCTTCGTCTTCGCCGCCAATGATCAAAAGATGCTGGCCAGCCTCTACAGATCAGTAAAAGGCGAGGCCATCTCATTGCGTGCCTTTGCCATGCGAGTCATGATCCTCAAGCACAACAATTGCGGCGAGGCCGTGCGGAGTCTCTTGATCTCGTTCTTCTCTCAGACCCCCAGTCATCAACGCCAAGCGGCCTTTCAGCGCTGCCTGACTGAGCACTTCCTTTGGCTCTGCGAACATCGCAAAAGCCAAGAGGAAGCCGAGGCGTCTGGACTCGTGAACGACCCTCGAATGGCGGTGCTTCAGCCATTGGATGAGATCATAGGCAAACTCAAGACGGCGGCTGATTTAGGAGGGGGTTCAGATCAACGCGCAAGTGCCTTTGTGGCGGACATCGGCTTGATGGCGGAAAGTGCTCTTGTTGACGGCCGATCCGGTCGCGGGCGGGATTACGTCTTGTGCTCTCTGGCGCGAACCGGCCGGGTCTCACTGAATCAGATCTGGGTAGAGTCCAATGCGCCGCCAGGTGTACCACTTGATGAAATCACAGCTGCATTGATCGCCGCCGGCTGGGCCAAGGAGCAGGTTAGGGTGGAGGGCGAACATGGAAAGCGCTACGCGTGGTCTAGGACTCTCAGCTTGCCCGACTTCGACCCTCGTGAGGATGTCTGGTAAACCATCTCGAAAACCCGCCCCAGCTGGATCACCTAGCTGGGGCGCTAATTTGCAAGTCATTGCAAAATCCGCCTTTTGCCTACTTCGCCTAATCCTTGCCTAGTCCTGTTTTAGGTAAAACAGCATTGAAGCGTCAATGACTTAAATCAAATGCCTAATTGCCTAATCCGATTCTGCTCTTTCTCTCTTATAGTTCTTATCTCTTCCCTTGATCATGCCCATTGAAGCCTTAGCCTATGGGAACCATAAGTAACAAAAGGATCGCATCATGCCTCTTCTGACCGCCATCAAGCCCTTTGCCATCGTTCAAGGCAGCCCCTTCAAGCTCGCCGCCGGGCTCTTTACCCTCGATGCCTCGGTTGACTCTCTCGATATCACCGTTTCCGGCGGTCTTCTGTATTCCGGTGCTAGCGCTCTGGGCGTCACGGCAAGATGCACGCTGGCGGATCTCAAACTCGGCAAGATCAGCTTTGTCGCCGATGGCATCACGATGCCGGCCTTCTCGATTGCCGCAGTCAGCGGCTCCAGCCGCTCCGATGAAGCGGCGGCACCCGTCTCCTTC
This sequence comes from Verrucomicrobiota bacterium, assembly GCA_039798785.1. Lineage (GTDB taxonomy): Bacteria > Verrucomicrobiota > Lentisphaeria > Lentisphaerales > Lentisphaeraceae > CAMCSH01. The sequence goes on from JBDKFG010000016.1 coordinate 50,369, forward strand.
AAGACGGTCAATCAGGCGCCGATCACTGCCAGCCTTGGCCTGGGTTCAGAATCGGCGTCGCTCAAGAATGGCGGCACCCTCATCCTCGACCGCTCGATGATCACCATCAGTGACGCCGAAACCCCGGACGCGACCAACATCAATCTCAAGGTCGTCAAGGTCAGTGGCGGCGCCTTCTACCTCAACGGCAAGATCGCCAAGGCCTTCAGTCTCGATGATGTCGAAGCCGGATCGGTGCTCTTCCGCCACGATGGCAAAGGCCTCAAGCCGAGCTTCAGTCTGCAAGCGGTCGATAGCGATGGCAAAGCCGCCACAGCGACTGTAGCGAATGTTGCTAAGGTCTACTTCGATGCAGGCATCCAAGGATCAGGTGCATTTGTGATGCACGCCCTCGCCGGTGGCCAGATCACCCTCACCGAAGGGGCCACCCTTAAACTGACCTCGGCCATGCTGCCGGTCAACGCCCTGGCCCTGAACCTTGCGGCCAATGCGGTCGACGCCCTTGTTTGCAGGGTCGATGGATCGCAAAACCTCGTCGTCAAAGTCGCTGGCGTCGAAACCGACAGCTTCACCATTGCCCAGCTCAAGGCCGGCCAGGTCACGATTGTTCATGATGGCTCGCAGTCCGGCCCCAGGCTTGACCTCAGCCTTCTCTCAGGCGAGACGGTCCTGGATCAGATCCATCTGCCCTTCCTCTTCAAGACGGTCAACGATCTGCCTACGCTCAGCCTCTCGGAATTGGATCTTGGCAGCGCTTCGAGCCAAGTGCTCGACACCGGGCTCTTTGAGGTCGCCGACGAAGAAACACCGCTCTCGCTCAATGGCGCCTTCCAATTCACCGTCAAGAGCGCCACTGGTCTGGAGTTCCACCGCAGCGGTCAAAGCGCCGTCATCACCAAATTCAGCTACCAGGAAGTTGAGGACGGCCTGATCAGCGCCCACAAAACCGGCGCGAGCAGCGCGTCCTACACCCTCGCCGTCTCTGATCCCAGCGGCAAGACCTCCGCCATTGCCCAAGGCACAGTCAATCTGAATGCGCCTACAACGCCCCCACCCTCCACCGTTCAAGGACTCAACATCTCGCTCAAGGAAGGGCCGGAGGCCGTGGTTGGCGGCGATGGCGACGACAGCTTCTTCGCTTACGGCTCTTGGCTCAACAGCTTCGACCGCATCTACGGCGGCAAGGGGCAGGATACGCTCTATTATGAGAATTATCGAGATTTGAAGCAATCCGATTACGTAGTTACTCCCTACGCATCATCAGTTGAAGCATTGGAAATCACTTCCGGACCCGTCAGTGATGGATATTGGTACACTGCCAACCTAAGCTTGGCTCGCATGGCCGATACTAAAGAGATCCGAGTGCATAACGGATATGCCCATGTCACCGAGGCTCTTGATCTTCGCAAAGTCAGCATTGAGAACGGCGAGCTTCAACTCGCGATCAGTGGACGACAGATTGATCGGGCAAATGATGCCTTTGATTTTGAAGTCTCAGGAGAGTGCTCCCTTGGATTGAGTTTGGCCTCGGATGTTTTTGGCAAATATTCCAACTACAAAATTGAAACACTAAATATTAGCGCGAACGAAAAACCTAGTTCCATTTCCATCGGTGGTGAGGTGCTTTCGTCTTTAAATCTCATTAACCTAAGCGGCGACGCCAAAATTCAGCTTAGCGGCGTCTTCTTCGAAGAACTTGATGCCAGCGGGATGACGGGTGCAGTAGAAATGATTCACTGGAACCACAATAATGTCAAGATCAGCGGCGGCTCCGGCAACGACATCTTATTTGGGAGTCAAGGGCCGAAGGGAGATTCAGAGGACCAAATCAGCGGCGGGGCTGGAGATGATGTGATCCGTCTTGGAGTCTATGGACACGATTTGATTTCAGGCGGCGTAGGACGAGATCTCTTTGCCTTCCTGAGTCACTACGGATATTCTGAACTCACGACTGACCCTCTTGCCACCATCACCGACTTTAATGCCGCCGAGGACAGGATACTCAGTCCCGATGTGGTGGTTCATTCCGTCGCCTCCTATCAGTTCGCCGGCTCCACCTACAGCCAGTTTCTCGAAAACGCCAAAACTTCGTCGTACTCCGCGAATTCGGCCAACCTGCTGCTCAATACCACGACGCAAGAGACTTATCTATTGATGAATAATTCCTACACCCACATCGAAGCCGCAGATTTGATCTTGAATATCACCGGCTACACCGGCACCTTCAGCACCGCCAACTTCGTCACCTCGGATATCAACGTTCACTGACCTCATGGCCTCCTCCTCTTGCGTCCAGCGCAAAAAGGCGGAGGCTTTTGATGACCTGGAACGTCAAAATGTCGCAGGTCTCCCTCTATGCTGCGGCTGGGTGGCTTTGCCGGAAGCCTCCCCTAAATGCCTCTCAGTGTGCTATGGTAAGCAGTTCAACATTACATAAGGCCCGACAAGCATGTCATCCGATCTCTTCCTCGCCACCCTCACCCAGCTCGGCGGCACCGCCGGCAACGGCAAGCTCCAATCCAGCCTCGGCTGGGATGAAGCCCAGTACGAAGCGATCAAGTCCGAGCTGCTCAGCGCCGGCAAGATCGTCACCGGACGCGGACGCGGCGGCTCGGTCATCCTCAAGGATGCGCCAGAGACAGCCCAAGAATCCCTTCCCGGCCTCGAAGCCGCGCCCAAGGAACCCAAGGTGAAGGCCGAGCGCTCGGTCAAGGAAGCCCCCGCCAAGAAGGACACGACCGCCAACCTCGGCTTCGAGGCCAAGCTCTGGCTCGCCGCCGACAAGCTGCGCAACAACATGGACGCCGCCGAGTACAAACACGTCGTCCTCGGCCTCATCTTCCTCAAGTACATCTCCGACTCCTTCGAGGACAAGAAGAACGCCATCCTCGCCGCCGGCGACGACCCCGAGGATCCCGATGAATACCGCGCCGTCAACGTCTTCTGGGTGCCGCAAGAGGCCCGCTGGTCGAAGCTCCAGGGCAGCGCCAAGGATCCCGCCATTGGCAAGATCGTCGACGACGCCATGGTCGCCCTCGAACGCGACAACCCGCGCCTCAAAGGCTCGCTCAACAAGAGTTACGGCCGCCCCGACCTCGACAAGCAGCGCCTCGGCGAACTCATCGACCTGATCGGCTCGATCCAGCTCATCGACGCCGCCAACCGCTCCAAGGACATCCTCGGCCGCGTCTTCGAATACTTCCTCACCATGTTCGCCTCCGCCGAAGGCAAGAACGGCGGCCAGTTCTACACCCCCTCCTGCATCGTCCGCCTCCTCGTCGAAATGCTCGCCCCCTACAAAGGCCGCATCTACGACCCGGCCTGCGGCTCCGGCGGCATGTTCGTCCAGTCCGAACGCTTCGTCGAAGAGCACGGCGGCCGCCTCGGCGACATCGCCATCTACGGCCAGGAATCCAACCCCACCACCCGCCGCCTCGCTATCATGAACCTCGCCATCCGCGGCATCGAGGCGGACTTCGGCACGGAACACGCCGACACCTTCAAGAACGACCTGCACAAGGACCTCCGCGCCGACTTCGTCATCGCCAACCCGCCCTTCAACGACTCGGACTGGTTCCGCAAGGACGACGACGTCCGCTGGCAGTACGGCGTGCCGCCCAAGGGCAACGCCAACTTCGCCTGGGTGCAGCACTTCATCCACCACCTCGCCCCGGGCGGCCACGCGGGCTTCGTCCTCGCCAACGGCTCGATGTCCTCCAACCAGTCCGGCGAAGGCGAGATCCGCCAGGCCCTCATCGAGGCCGACCTCGTCGACTGCATGGTCGCCCTCCCCGGCCAGCTCTTCTACTCCACCCAGATCCCCGTCTGCCTCTGGTTCCTCGCCAAGAACAAAAACGACGGCAAACGCCGCGACCGCCGCAAACAGACGCTCTTCATCGACGCCCGCAAAATGGGCTCGATGGTCTCCCGCGTCAACCGCGAGCTCACCATCGACGACATCGCCAAGATCGCCAGCACCTACCACGCCTGGCGCGGTGACGCGGGCACCTCCCAAGCCTACGCCGACATCCCCGGCTACTGCAAATCCGCCACCACCGCCGAGATCAAGGCGCACGGCTTCGTCCTCACCCCCGGCCGCTACGTCGGCGCCGAAGAAGTCGAAGACGACGGCGAAGCCTTCGAACCGAAGATGAAACGCCTCGTCGCCGAACTCAAAGCCCAGTTCGCCGAATCCGCCCGCCTCGAAGCCGAAATCACAGCCAACCTCAAGGGGCTGGGTTATGAGTGAGCCCCTGGGAGCGCGGCAGTCCCCTGCCGCCCTTAAACCCCGCACCCCTCCTCCCGGGAGCGCGAAGCTCCAGCTTCGCCCCAAACGCTCGCTCCCCCGGGAGCGCGCATGTCCACATGCGCTACGCTCGGGAGGCCGGGTATGAGTGAGTGGAAAAGAGAAAAACTTGTTTCTTTGTGTGAGCAAATTGCGGATTGCCCTCATTCAACGCCACTTTGGACCAGTAGCGGTGAACTAGTATTGCGAAGCCAAAATATTAGGAATGGCAGACTAGATCTAAGCGAGAGAAGCTACACAGATAAAGAACATTTTGAGCAAAGAAGCCGTAGAGCTCGTTTGCGCGGTGGTGATCTCGTAATTACTCGTGAAGCTCCAATGGGGGAAGTGTGTTTAATTCCTGACGGTCTTCGTTGTTGTTTAGGACAACGTATGGTCATGCTTCGTCCAAATCCCCAAAAATGTGATTCAAAATTTCTCTTATACGCGATTCAATCAAATGCTGTTCAAGCTGAAATTAAGGTCAATGAAGGCACTGGCTCAACGGTCAGTAACTTGCGTATTCCATTGCTGGAAGCATTGCCCATTCCAACCCCCCCTCTCCCGCAGCAAAAGCGCATCGCCAAGATTCTCGGTGATCTCGACGACAAAATCGAGCTCAACCGGAAGATGAACGCCACACTCGAAGAGATGGCCCGCGCCCTCTTCAAATCCTGGTTCGTCGACTTCGACCCCGTCCACGCCAAAGCCGCCGGACGCCCCCCCGCCGGCATGGACGCGGAAACAGCAAAACTCTTCCCCAGTGAGTTCGTCGAGTCGGAATTGGGAATGATCCCGAAGGGGTGGAGAGTGGGGACGGTGGGGGAAGAGTTTAATCTGCTCATGGGTCAATCCCCGCCTGGTGAAACCTATAATGAAATCGGGGATGGCCTTCCGTTTTATCAAGGCTGCACTGACTTTGGATTCCGCTTCCCCACGCGTCGTATTTATTGTAACGCCCCCACAAGGGTTGCTAAAGACGGCGATACTCTTGTCAGTGTTCGCGCGCCTGTTGGTCGAATCAATATGGCCAATGAGGAATGCTGTATTGGTCGCGGTGTCGCATCCATTCGCCACAAAAATGGGTGCACATCATTTACCTATCATAGTATGGCCAACTTGGAGACAATTTTCTCCAAGTTCGAAGCTGAAGGAACTGTTTTTGGATCAATCAATAAGCAGAATTTTGAAAACATCAAGATTGTCTCCCCATCACATGAGATAATTGCGATGTTCGAGAAGACTGCAATTGGTCTTGATAATCAAATCAGGATCATTGAAAACCAATCACGTTCTCTCGCTAAGATGCGCGATGAGTTGTTGCCGAAGTTATTGAGTGGGGAGCCAAGCACCTTCAAACTAGATTACTGAACGAAGGATTCTCATGAGCGAACAACCTGCACGACACGTTCAAATGCCGCCAACAGCGAAATTCCCTAGTGGTCATAATCTGCCACTTCGTGATAGAGTTCTTGTAGTTATAGGCGCAAATGGTTCAGGGAAGACACGCTTTGGTGTGTGGCTTGATAATAAAAATGTCAGGCTGCATCACAGGGTTTCAGCTCATCGATCACTAAGTTTTCCCGAAAAAGTTCGGCCGACTGACTTAAACGAAGCCGAACAGCTTCTGTTGATTGGTCACCAAGAGAAAACAAAACCAGAGCACTATCGCCAGCACGGTCGTTGGCAAAATAAACCAGAGATTGCTTTGCTTAATGATTTTGAACCTCTCGTTACTGTGATGGTGTCCGAGAGTTTTGTCGTGAGTGACAAATACAGATTATCAATGACTGCGACGACTGAATATGTAAAACCTCCCAAAACCAAGCTGGATCTTGTTAAGGAAATATGGGAGGCAGTACTGCCGGATAGGGAGTTGGTTTATACTGGAAGTCGTATTGAGACGAGAAATCGAAAGGATGGCGGTCTTTATCACGCCAAAGAAATGAGTGACGGAGAGCGTGGCATTTTCTATTTAATCGGAGAAGCTCTGTGCGTACCTCAAGACGGCCTTTTTATAGTGGACGAACCAGAATTGCATCTTCATCGAGCAATCCAATCGCGCCTTTGGGATGCAGTTGAGGCTGCCCGGCCAGACTGCACATTTGTCTACATCACACACGACCTTGGATTCGCTGTGTCGCGTAAAGATGCAACAAAGGTTTGGCTGCGCGAATACACCAGCGGCAGCTGGGATTGGGAAGAAGTTCCAGAAATAGGTGCCTTTCCAGAATCATTGCTATTGGAGATAATGGGAAGTCGGAGGCCGGTGCTGTTTGTAGAGGGAGATCGCAATAGCTTAGATTATTTCATCTATGGCAAGATTTTCCCTGAATATACCGTAATTCCATGCGGGTCATGTGAGAGCGTAATACATTCCGTAAGTAGCTTCGGTCATCTGTACTCCCTCCACCATAATAAATGTGGTGGTATCATTGATAACGACGGGCGTACAAGTTCTGACATTCAGATGCTTAATGATCTCGGCATCGCAGTTCTTCCAGTTGCGCTTATTGAAAACCTGTTTTTGTCAGAAGATCTGCTTGTAATTGCATCAGAGCGTCTTGGGCATGCGCCGAGTGAAGTCGTGTCGAAAATTAAAGAACGTGTATTCAATAAATTTCATAGCAAGGCTGTAGAGGTTACGTCCAATCTTACTCGTCAAGAAATTGAAACTGCGCTCCGAACTTTTGGAAAAGGGGGCGATGGAGCAGAGTCTCTTTCGGCAGACTTTAAGAGTTCGTGCGACTCGATTGACCCCAAGGCAATATACGCAAAATGGGAAAATGAAATCGCACGAGTGATGTCCGGCAAAGACTATGAGGCCGCGCTGCGCTACTACAAAATAAAAGGGCTTCATGCAGAAGCTGGTCACGTTATTGGGGTAAAATATCAGGACCAAATGATGCGATGGTTGCGTAGCCAGGACTCAACTCCGATAGTGCATGCTCTCCGTTTGGCAATCCCGCAAATTCCAGATCGCGCCCAATGAGCGCCTCTGCCGCCATTATGCATGAAAGCGCCACGGGAGTGGCGCGCTCCCAGGGGGAACATGGCGCATGTGGACATGCGCGCTCCCAGGGCGAGCACGAACATGGCGCATGTGGACATGCGCGCTCCCAGGAAACACAAAGCGGAGCTGGAGCTCCGCGCTCCCAGGGACGCTCCCGGGGACGCTGCCAAGGAGTTTTCCCATGAGTGAGGGCGAGATGCGGTTTGTGGAGGGGCGTGGGTGGCACTCGCGCGGCTACCTGCCGCACTGGGTCCGCGAACTCAGCTACCAGTCCCAAAAAGCAGAAGCCGAACCTTGCGGGACGGCTTCGTTACTCCTTCCACACCTGGTGGGCGAGCTGAGAGCACGATAACTTAGACGGCTTACCTGTCAACCGCATTCTCCGAGGATACCCATGCTTGACCTCCACACCCTTTCTGACCTGTCCCGGCTACGCGAGAGCGTCGACCTGGAGTGCAAGCTTGCGGCTGGACGGGATGGGCAAGGAGCGGTGCCGGAGGATTTTTGGCCGAGCTACAGCGCCTTCGCCAACACCCAGGGCGGCGTGGTTTTGCTCGGGCTGCGGGAGAAGAAGGGCGTCTTCAGCGTCGAGGGCATCGCCAATCCCGCCAAGGTGCGCAAGGAGCTCTTCGACACGGCGAACAGCCGCCAGAAGGTGAACTGCAACCTGCTCAGCGACGCCTCGGTGCAGGAGATCATCATCGAGGGCAAGACTTTGCTGCGGATTGAGATTCCCCGCGCCCACCGCAAACAGAAGCCGGTTTTCCTCGGCACCAATCCCTTTGGCCACAGCTACCGCCGCCTCAATTGCGGCGACCGCGTTCTGGCCGACGAGGAAGTCCGGCGGATGATCGCCGAGCAGGTCAGCGAATCGCGGGATACGCAAATCCTTCCCTGCCACGGGATGAGCTCCTTGGATCTGGGCAGCCTGCACGCCTATCGCAACCACTTCGCCAGCCATCGCCTCGGGCATCCTTGGATTGACCTCGACGACCGTGAGTTCCTCCGGCAGATCGGCGGTTGGCGGGCCGACCCCGTCCGGCAGGAAGAGGGTTTGACTCTTGCCGGCTTGCTGATGTTCGGCCGCTCGACCGAGATCGAAGGCGTCTTCCCCTCCTACTTCCTCGACTACCAGGAGCTGCCTTCCGACACCCGCGAGACCCGCTGGCTCGACCGCGTCGTGCCCGACGGCACCTGGTCCGGCAATCTCTTCGACTTCTTCCGCAAGGTCCACCTCAAGCTGACGGCGGACCTCAAGGTGCCCTTCGTGTTGAAAGGGGAAATCCGGCAGGATGAGACCCCGACCCATCAGGCCCTGCGCGAGGCCCTGATCAACGCCTTGGTGCATGCCGACTACAGCGACCGCGCCTCGGTCAAGATCGTCAAGAATCCCGCCGGCTTCAGCTTCCGCAATCCCGGCTTGATGCGAGTTCCTCCGGATCAGGCGCTGCATGGCGGCGAGAGCGACTGCCGCAACGCCACCCTGCACAAGATGTTCCTCCTCATCGGCCTAGGCGAGCGCGCCGGCTCCGGCCTGCCGAAGATCCGCCACGGATGGCGCGGCCCCATCAGCCTCAGCGACAGCATGGACCCCTACAACCAGAGCATCCTGCGCCTGAGCCCGGAAGTCGAGGCACAAGTCAGTGACCAAGTCAGTGACCAAGTCACCGCACAAGTCGAGACTCCAGGGGCCCTGTCAGGGGGTAGTGAGCAAGTCGCCGGGGAAGTCGCCCCTCAAGTCACCCCTCAAGTCAACCCTCAAGTCACCCCTCAAGTCGAGGCACAAGTCGATTCTTCAAGGCTAGAGTCAGTGCTTCGAGCAGGGGTTACGGCACCAGTCACGGCACCAGTCACGGCACCAGTCGAGACTCCAGGGGCCCAGTCAGGGGCCCAAGTCGAGTCACGGCTAGAGTCACGGCTAGAGTCACGGCTAGAGTCACGGCTAGAGTCACGGCTAGAGTCACGGCTAGAGTCACGGCTAGAGTCACGGCTAGAGTCACGGTTAGCAGCTTTAATCGTTATGCTGCTCATCAATGAAGAGTCCGGCAAGATTGGAATGGCTAAGTATCTGGGACATAAAACGGTTTCAGGGGAATTGCACAAACAGATCCAACGCCTCCTCGCCGCCGGCCTGATCGAGATGACCATCCCCGACAAGCCGAACAGCCGTTTACAGAAGTACCGCCTCACTGCCAAGGGGCGCCAATTCCTTTCCGGAGATCCCTCATGAGCCTCAGCGAAGCCGACTTGGAAGAGATCGCCCTCAACTGGTTCCGCGAGCTGGGCTACCAGGTGCTCGGCGCGGAGGAGATGATCCCTTCGCCCGGGGGCGAGCGGGCCAGCCCGGGCGACGTGGTCCTGGTCGGGCGTCTGCGCGCTGCGCTGGCCCGGCTGAACCCGGGCATGCCCGAGAGCGCCCGCGAGGAGGCCTTGAGGAAGGTGCTCTTCCCCGAGACCTCGTCGCTGATCGCCAACAACCGGCGCTTCCACAAGTTCCTCTGCGAAGGAGTCGACGTGGAGTATCAGCGGGCCGACGGCAGCACCAAGGGCGACAAGGCCTTGCTGATCGATGTTGCGGAACCCGCGAACAACGACTTCCTCGCGGTCAACCAGTTCACCGTGGTCGAGGGCCAGCACAAGCGCCGGCCCGACATCGTCGTCTTCGTCAACGGCCTGCCGCTGGGTTTGATCGAGCTGAAAAACGCGGTGGACGAGAACACCACTATTTGGGACGCCTACAAGCAGGTGCAGACCTACAAGCAGGAGCTGCCCGGGTTGCTCGGCTACAACGAAGTGCTGGTTCTCTCCGACGGCTTCCAGGCGCGGATCGGCTCGCTCACCGCCAATCAGGAGTGGTTCAAGGTGTGGCGGACCATCGAGGGCGACAAGGAAGCGCCGAAGACCGCTCTGGAAGCTGAGATCCTGATCCGCGGCGTCTTCGACAAGAGCCGCTTCGTCGAGCTGGTGCGGCATTTCGTCACCTTCGAGGAAGACCCCGACAGCGGCCGGGTGCACAAGATCATCGCCGCCTACCACCAGTTCCACGCGGTGAAGGCCGCGGTGAGCGAGACGGTGCGGGCCAGCGGTTTGGCCAAGCTCTGGGACAAAAGCGAGGTGGCGGAAGTGGCCGGCACCGCCTGGGCGGGACGGATGAACAGCGGCAAGGACGGCGACCGCCGCGCCGGCGTCGTCTGGCACACCCAGGGCAGCGGCAAGAGCTTCTCGATGCTGTTCTATGCCGCCCGGGTGATCGCCCAGCCCGAGATGCGCAACCCGACGGTGGTGGTGCTGACCGACCGCAACGACCTCGACGACCAGCTCTTCGGCCAGTTCCTCCGCTGTCACGAGATCCTGCGGCAGAAACCGCAGCAGGCCGACGACCGCAACCACCTGCGCGAGCTGCTCCAGGTGGCCAGCGGCGGCGTCATCTTCTCCACCATGCAGAAGTTCCGCCCCGAGAAGGGCGAGAGAATGCCCTGTCTTTCCGAGCGCAGCAACATCGTGGTCATCGCCGACGAAGCCCACCGCAGCCAGTACGACCTGATCGACGGCCTCGCCCGCAACCTGCGCGATGCTTTGCCGCAGGCCAGCTTCATCGGCTTCACCGGCACCCCGATCGAGAGCAGCGACGCCAACACCCGCGCCATCTTCGGCGACTACATCAGCATCTACGACATCCAGCGCGCGGTGAGCGACGGCGCCACCGTGCCGATCTACTACGAGAGCCGCATCGCCAAGCTGGCCCTGAACCAGGCCGAGCTGCCCAAGATCGACGAGGAGTTCGACGAGATCACCGAGGGCGAAGAAGAGACCGAGAAGCAGAAGCTCAAGAGCAAGTGGGCCGCCATCGAGGCCCTGGTCGGCTCGCCCAAGCGTCTCGACCTGATCGCCGCCGACCTGATCGCCCACTACGAGAAGCGCAGCGAGGCGGTCGAGGGCAAGGCGATGGTGGTGTGCATGAGCCGCACCATCTGCGTCGAACTCTACGAGGCGCTCATCCGCCTGCGTCCCGAGTGGGCCAGCGCCAAGGACGACAATCTCGAAGAGGAGCGCGGCAAGGATTGCGTCGTCAAGATCGTGATGACCGGCAGCGCCGACGACGGCCCCGAGTGGCAGGCGCACATCCGCAACAAGCAGCGCCGCCGCGAGCTCGCCAGCCGCTTCAAAGACAGCAAGGACCCCTTCCGCATCGTCCTCGTCCGCGACATGTGGCTGACCGGTTTCGACGCCCCCTGCCTCTCCACCATGTACGCCGACAAGCCGATGCGCGGCCACGGTCTGATGCAGGCCATCGCCCGGGTCAACCGCGTTTTCCGCGACAAACCCGGCGGCCTGGTGGTGGACTACCTCGGCCTCGCAGATCAACTCAAGCAGGCCCTCGCCACCTACACCGAGAGCGGCGGCAAGGGCACGCCGCAGATCGACACCGCGCAGGCCATCGCGGTGATGGAGGAGAAGCACGGCGTGATCTGCGACCTGCTGCACGGCTTCGACTGGAGCGCCTGGGCCGGAGGCAAGCCGGCGCAGCAGCTCGCCCTGATCCCGCCCGCCCAGGAGCATGTACTCGGGCTGGAGAAGGGCAAGGAGCGCTTCTGCGCCCTGGTCACCGAACTCTCCCGCGCCTTCGCCCTCTGCGCCGCCAGCGAGGCCGCCGCCGAGATCCGCGACGACCTCGCCTTCTTCCAGGCGGTCAAGGCCCAGCTCGCCAAGACCTCGGTCAGCGAACGCAGTCCCGACGAACTCAACCGCGCCGTGCGTCAGCTCGTCTCCAGTGCGATCATGGCCGACGAGGGCATCATCGACGTCTTCACCGCCGCCGGACTGAAGAAGCCGGATATCAGCATCCTCTCCGACAAGTTCCTCACCGAGGTGCGTGGCCTGAAGCACAAGAACGTCGCCGCCGAGCTCCTCGCCAAGCTGCTCAAGGGCGAAGTGAAATCCTATTCCCGCCAGAACCTGGTGAAGAGCCAGCAGTTCAGCGACATGCTGCAGAAGACCCTGAACGCCTACCACAACCGCGCCATCGCCACCCACGAAGTGCTGGAGGAGCTGATCAAGCTCGCCAAGGAGATCGACGAAGCGACCAAGCGCGGCCAGGAACTCGGCCTCAACTCCGACGAGCTGGCCTTCTACGACGCCCTCGCCGCCAATGAAAGCGCCCTGCAAGCGATGAAGAGCGACGACCTGAAGGTGATCGCCGCCGAACTGGTCACCGCGGTGCGCAAGAACGTCACCATCGATTGGGAACGCCGCGAGGGCGCCCGCGCCCAGATCCGCCTCCTGGTGAAGAAGATCCTCAAGCGACACGGCTTCCCGCCCGATTTGGCCGAGGAATCGACCAAGCTGGTGCTGCAGCAGGCGGAAGTGCTGTGTGCGGAGTGGGTGTGAGCGATAGAGAGGAATCGACTTTTTCGATCACAAAATGTTGATAAATGTTTACTTTGGCTGGCTCCCCTGACGATCTTGCTGGGGGACTTTTTTATTGTTTCTTATTGACCCATTGACGCGAGAACAATTGTTTCCTCAAGCCTCAAGCCTCTAGCCTCTTGAGGGCAGCCTTCATCGCTGCCTTCATTTTCTCCGGGTCGCTCGCTTTCAGAGCCTTCCTGAGGATCGCCGCCGCCTCTTTGGCCTTGACTTCGGCGGGTGGTACTATCTCGGCTTCGATGAGATCTTCCGGGCTTCCTTTCTCCATTGGGGCAGGGGCGGCACTAAAGAAGTCCGGCAGCTTCTTCATGGCTTCGGCCTTGGCCTTGTCGGTGGCGTGATCGGCGTAAAGCGCAGTCATCTTCGGCGAGGCGTGCCCGACAATGCCTTGAACGATGGCCAGCGGGATGCCGGCTTCGGCGGCGAGATAGACGAAGGTGTGCCGGAGGGAGTGCAGGTCTTTGAAGACATGGGGGCGGCTGCGGTCTTCGATTCTGCGGCTGCGCTCAATGCCGAGTGAATCCAGCAAAGCGCCGAAGCTCTTGGAGAGCCGGGTTTCGTCTTTGTCGTACTGGCTCGCCAGCTCCGGGAAAACGGCTTCTCCTCGTTGGCCTTGCGGCTGCTCTTCGAGAAGGGCGCGAAGCTTGGGCATGACGGGAATTTTGACCGCCTTCCCGGTCTTGCTGGTCTTCTTGTGAATCCAAGCGATGGAGCTGCGCAAGTCGACTTCGTCCCAAGTGAGTCGGCAGGCGTCACCGGTGCGCAGTCCGGTGCAAACGGCGAGGGTGACGAGTTGGCGCAGCATGGGACGCGATTCGGTGGCGTCTAGGATGGTGCGCAGCTCTTCGATGCTGAAGGCTTCGCGTTCTTCGCAATCGTTCGCCTTCTTGGGCAGGTTGAAGGGGTTCTTGTGGATTCCTGCCGAGTCCATGGCGGCGGCGAAGACGGCTTTCAGTGTGAGGTGGTACTTGTTGCGCGAGCGATTGGAGAGCGCGGCCGGGGCGATGCCTGCGCGGGTTTCAGCGAAGCGGCCGCTGCTGCTGAGTTCGTCAAGATATTCGGCGGCGTGGGTGGGTGTGATCTGCGCGACATGAGACAAGCCTTGTGCTTCGGCCCAAGCGCTGAAGTCCTGCCATTGGCTGGCGTTGCGGCTGGCTTGCTCTTCACCACTTTCGTGGGTGCGCGGCGTCTTGACGAAAATTTCCCAAGCCTTGGCGAAGTCGACACTGGAACGGCTGGCTTTGATTTGCCGAATCCGTTCCATGGCTTCTTCCGGCTTGGCCTGTAAAACTGGATTGGCGTAGTTCTTCGCCCATTCCCGCGCTTCCTTCTCGGAAGTGCAGCCAGTGGCGATGTCTTTGCGTGAGCCATCGGGGGTGCGGACTCGCAAGTAGAAGCGAGCGCCTTTCTTAAGTAGGGTGCCTTCTCCGGCCTTGCGTGCTTTCATGCTGAATTCGTCCTTGGTGGTGGGAAGCTGGTGGGAAGATTTGTGGGCGGCGTCTGTGCAGGGGTGCGGCAACCCTTGGTTTTTCTTCCCACCACTCTTCCCACCATTCGTGCTCCTGTCAAGGGGTGACAAGCTCAGACATGGAGTGACAACAAGCGAGGCGCCTACTTTCGTAAGCGCCTCGCGTTGCAATCAAATGGTGGTGGGCCCACACGGATTCGAACCGTGAACCAAGGGATTATGAGACCCCTGCTCTAACCGTTGAGCTATGAGCCCGGACGAGCGCCTAAGATGCCGCGAGCTGGGCTGCTGGCAAGAGGCGAGAGCCGCTTTCTGTCGTCAATGTCGTCAATGTCCCTGCGGAACGAGCCGCGCCTTGGCCGCGGCATTTCCGAAGACATGGATGTAGTTCTCAGAGGCGAGCTTGTTGCCGCGACAGCTTTCCGGCCAGGAAAGGATCAGCTCGGGCTCTACTCCGAGAGCGGCACAGGCGGCGGCGAATTTCCTCTTCCCTTGGGCATCTGGGATGAGCTGAGTCGCGACGAGGCTTTCGCCCGAAGGATCGCGGTAGCTGAGCCGAAGCCGGATTCTGAGCCCGGAAGAGGCGGGGGTGAGAGCCAGCTGCTCCTCGCGGCCCAGGCTGGTCCAGGAGCGGCCGTCGACACTGCCTTGCCAGTGGTAGGAGTAGGCCTGCGGCTCGGCGGGGAAGCCGAAGTTGTCGTAGCGCTCCAAGGGGCCGGGGAAGACGTGGTTGAGACGCGGGATGTCGACACTGAGAAGGGTGCCCGGCGCGAGATCCTCGGCCCGGATCTCGAGGCCTTGGATGGAGCTGCCGTCGGCTCGCCGCAAGGTCAAGGCGAGAGCCAGCGGGCCGGCATCGAGCTGCTGGACTGCGATCAAAGTGGCTTCGGGTTTTTTCAGCAGGTTGGCGGCCTCTTCGCAACTGATGTGCTGGCGGTGGGTCTGGTCCAGCAGCTGCAGACCGAAGACGGTCCCCAAGGTCTGCTCGAGCCGGGGGCGGCCGGCGGGATAAAGCTCAGCCAGCCCACGGTGCAATTCCTTGATCCCGGCGGTGCGGGCGATTTCGGGACGGCGTGATTCGGTCGCGGTTTGTCTGGCGGCGAGGCCGGTGATGATGACGGTGGAGACGGCCAGTGCGAATCCGATCTGGTGCCTTGTCTGCCATCGCCGTTCGAGGAGGCTGACCAGGGACCAGGAGGCGATCATGCAGACGGAAGGGACGAGAGGGAAGATCAGGTCGGGTCGGTGATGGCTTGCGGCACAGAAGATGAGGAGGCCGCAGCCGGCATAGATCCAGAGGGATTGCAGCTCCTGTCTATCCGGGGTGTCCGCCAGGGCTTTCCGACGCCAGAGGAGCCAGGCGGCCGGAAGGAGGAGGAGGCACCAAGGGAGGGAGCGGCCCAGGAGGTATCCGGCAGGCCCGAAGAAGAAGGCGATTTTTTCAGAGAGAGGCTTGGTCTCGTCGGCGCTGATCACCTGACCGATGAGCTCACCGTGAATGAGCCGGTCGATGAAGGGCTGCCCCCAGCAATTCCACGCGGCGAAGAACCAGGCCAAGCCGAGGGCGAGAAAGAGAGTGGCGCCGATGAGGTTCTGACGGGTGCTGCCCGGCCGGCGAGCTTCTCCGCGGCGGCGCCAGCCGACATAGGCGACCGGCAGAGCGGCCAGCAGCAGGCCGAGTGGCCCCTTGGCGAAGTTGGCGGCGGTGGCGGCAGTCCAGAACCAGACCCAGGAGCAACGGCCGCGATGAGCTTCCAAGCCAGCAAAGATGGCGGCGAAGATGCAGAAGGTGAAGACCGCATCGATCCGGCCCAGCATGGCCAGCTTCGCCGCAACCGGCGTCAGCAGCCAGAAGAGGCCGGCGAAAAGCCCCGTCTGCCATTTGAAGCGGCTGCGGCCCCATTCAAAGAGGATCATCGCGGTGAGCAGGACGGCGACGCTGCCGGGAAAGGTGAGTGAGAAGCGGTTCAGCTCGCCACCGCAGAGGACCTCGGCGCTCAAGGCACATAGCCAGGTGTACAGGGGGGGCTTGCCGGCAAGCTCGTGAAAGTGGTTTTCCTGAAGGATCCAGTGGCCATTCTTCAGGAGATCGAGGACATAGGTGGCTTGACGCTCCTGCTTGTTGTCGTCGCAGATGTCGTCGGCGCCGGAGAGACGGACCAGCCAGATGCTGAGCCAGACAAGGACTATCAAGAGGCGGCAGCGTCGCGTCCAGGCAAGTTCATGATTCATGGAGAGTCCTTGATCAAGTGTAGATGGAGAAGATTCGATCGGTTTTGCTCTCTGCCCTAGGCCGGGGAGGTAATTTTTCATGAAAATCCAGCGCGAGTCCGTAAAGTCGCGTTCTTGTCCGTCTCATCAGGCTTTATTGCCGAAACTCAATCCTGGAGATGAAATGAAAATGATGAAGCTGATCAATTGCTTCCTGTTGTGCATGATGTCCTTTGCGCTGCCCCTTTTCGCAGCCAAGGGCAAGGGGGGAGACGAGCCCCGGAAGGACGATCTCGGGAGAGATTACTACCTGTATCTGCCCAAGATCGACCCGAAGAAGACTTATTGGCTGGTGGTCGGAGCGCACGGAAACAATGGTCGGGGTCAGGGCGCGGCCGGCATGGCGAAGTGGACCGAGCGCGGCGACTGCATCGTTGTCGGGCCAAGCTTTCCGCAGGGGTTTCAAGGCTTGGCGGAGCAGAGTGACGAACAGCTTCTGAAGCTCAAGGCCAAGCTCGACAAGGAATTCCGGCTCTACCCGAAGATGTTCGTCACCGGCTTCTCCGCCGGAGCCCAGTTCTCCCATCGCTTCGCGTTGAAGCATCCGGCCGCGGTCTGTGGTGTCAGCGCCCATTCCGCCGGCTCTTGGTCGACCGGAGGCCAGTTCGGCGCTATCAATCCCGAAGCAGCCGGCATTCCTTACTCGATTTCTTGCGGAGATGCCGATACGGGGCTGTCGATGCCCTCTTATCCGATGGGTCGCTACGAATGGTTCAAGGCTTACCGCGACCAGCTGATCGCGGCGAAGTTCTTCACCAAAGCGGTGTCGGTGCCGAAGGTCGGACACAGCCCGAGCCCTCAGACGCAGGCCTTGACCGAGGAGACCTTCCTCCTTGCCACCACCGGGTTGAGCGCCGTGGAGATGAAGCGGCACGGCAAGGACCTGGCCGCCCTGGCGAAGTTCGGCGGCAAGATGGAAAGCGCCTCGGCTCGAGCCCTGCTGCAGAAGCTCAAGGCGGTCAAGCTCGACGCCAAGGCACTGGCCGCTGCCGGCTGGACGGTGAGTGACGAGCAGCGTCGCAAGTCTTACGAGGCGGCCCTGGAGGCGATCAGCGGCACCAAGCCTTGAAGAGCCGCCGCCTTCAGGCTTTGACGAAAGGATTGCCGCGGCGTTCCTCGCCGATGCGGGTGGCGGGGCCGTGGCCGGGGATCACCTCCGAATCTCCGTCGAGGGTGTAGAGGCGGGATTTGATCGACTTGGCAAGCCTATCGAAGTCGCCGCCGGGCAGATCCGTGCGGCCCACCGAGCGGCGGAAGAGAGTGTCTCCCGAGAAGATCATCTGCCGTCCGTCGCTGGCGATGCGGAAACAGGTCGATCCGGGGGTGTGCCCGGGGGTGAAGATCACCTCGAGGGAATGTCGGCCGAAGTGCAGGATCTGTCCGTCCTGGAGATAATCGTCGACCGGATCGACGCTGGCGCGAGGGAGCCCGAGCATCATCGACTGGGTTTCGTGGAGGTCCCAGAGGAACTGGTCGGCTTCGTTGAGATAGCTGCGGCCGCCGCAGCAGGTCTTGACATCCGCAGTGGCGCCGAAGTGGTCGAGGTGGGCGTGGGTGTGGATCAAGGCATTGACCTTCCATCCTCCGGCCTGCAGGCGGCGGGTGATGGCAGCGCCTTCCTCGCCGGGATCGATGACGATCGCCTCGCGGCTCTGCGGACAGCCAAGGATGCTGCAGTTGCATTGGAAGAGGCCGACCGGAAAGCTGTCGAGATGGAGGTTCACGGGCTTTCTTCTCCTGAGGTGGGGCAATTGAAGGAGGCGCAGCCGCTGGCTGCGCCTCCGGTTCGCTCGGCTTCGGATCAGAATTGATCGGGCTTGAAGTCTTCTTCCTGGAGCCAGTGAAGAACTTTCAGGCTGTCAAGCGCGGCGGCAAAGCCGTCATTGCCGGGGCCGAAGGTGAATTTCGATCCGATACCGCCACGCTTCAGCGGGCCGACGTTGGTGAAGGATCTGGTGGTGATCTGCCCGTCGACGGTGACGATGAAAAGGCCTTTGTAGTTGTTCCAGCCGAGGGAGACGTGGTGCCACTGGCCCGGCGCCCAGTTGGCGGTGTTCGACAGATCGTCGCATTCGAAGCTGAATTCGCGGACCTCTTCCTTGGCGGCTTCGGCGGCGGCGGCGTCTTCGCGCTTCTGGGCTTCTTCGGCGAGTTTCTTGGCCTCCTCGCTGGTCGGAGTCAAGGCGGGGCGCTTGTTGATCTTTTCGAGCGCCTTCTGGATGATTTCCGACTGCTTCAGAAGGGGGTTCTCGCTGGCGATCAGGCGCAGCGCATCGGTGTACTGCTGCTCTTCGATGTTGCTAAGCTTGAGATTGTATTGGCTCAAGGCTTCTATCGCCTTGGATTGCAGGCTGGCGAAGTCGATGCCCGCCTTGGCTTTCGGGAAGAGGGCGCTGACCACCAGCTTGAGCTTGCCGTCGGTCTTGAGGATGAGCTTCAGGCTGGTGCGGCCGTTGTTCTCCTCGACCAGGACGCTGTCCTTACCTTTCACGCCGAAGGCTTCGCGGGTCGGACTGATCCAGAAGCCGAGAGTGCCGATCTCTTCGTTGATGTGGCTGCCGGTGCGAAGATGCATTTCGGTGCGCTGGCGGCTGTCGGAGAAGTCGAGGGCCTGGCCGCTGCGTCCGGCGACCAGCTTGGCTGGACCGGTGACGGAGATCCAGGTCGGGCCGGCGGGGCGGCCCTTCGCGTCGACGGCGGTGCAGACGAGATTTTGCTGTCCACGGCCGCTGGCCTGGAATTCGCAGGAGTCGAAGTCGACCACATGGATTTTACTGGCATCGGGGGCGGCGAGAGTGGTGGCAGCCAAAGTCATGGAGCCGAAAAATGCGCGCTTGAACATGGGTTTCAATCCTCGACTTGCGTTTCGTTTGGAGGGAGCATCTGAACTTAGCACCTTGATACTCGAATGCCAAGGTAGCGATTCTCAATATCCTCGATTCTTGCGGCGGCGGCGATCTCACGGACTTTACTCCTTCATGGTCAGAAGAGCCAGGAGCGAAGCGTCGCGAGCTCCGCCCGAGGTGGAAGTCGCCGTGGCCGGATCAGCCGCGAAAAGTCCTGACCTGTATCCACCCAAATCAAGCTCGGCTGAACCGCAGAAGACGCAGAGGCGCGCAGTAAGGAGTGATCGGCAGACCGCTCATCTTTCTACTTTTGCGCTCTTTGTGCCTTTTGTGGCCATCTAGCTTTCTTCGCTTCTTCGTTCCTTCGAGTGATACAGGTCGAAAGTCCGGAGTCATCGACATGATCAATGACGAGACCAGAAGGAATCGATTCTTTCCCTTGCTGATCCATTCCTATCTTTCGACTGATCACAGCCTCGGAGAAAAATCTCATGCCAGACTCTTCCCTCTTGACCGTCAATGATGAACAGTCCCGGCTCAATCCGACCGGGGTTGCCGCGATTTTGCGGCCATCCTCGATTGATCACCTGCCGGGCCTGTTCCGGACTTTGCGGCAACAGGGTCGACATCTCGCGGTTTCGGGAGGCCGCCATGCGATGGGCGGTCAGCAGTTTCTCCGGGGTGAAGCTTTGCTCGATATGCGGGAGTGCCATCAGGTTCTCGCCTTCGACCGCGAGCAGGGAAGGATCACCGTCGAGGCCGGCATCGAGTGGCCCCGCCTGATCCGCTGGCTGCAGCAGGCGCAAGCAGGCGATCCGAGGCCCTGGACCATCCGGCAGAAGCAGACCGGGGTCGATCGCGTCACTCTCGGCGGCAGCGCCGCCGCCAACGCCCATGGCCGCGGGTTGAATTTTGCGCCTGTCGCAGCTGATGTCGAGGATTTGCTGCTGATCGATGCCGAGGGGCGCACCCTGTCCTGCAGTCGCAAGGAGAGGCCGGAGCTCTTCAGCCTGGTCCTCGGAGGCTACGGGCTCTTCGGCGTCATCGCTGCGCTCACTCTCCGCCTGGTGCCGCGGCAGAAGCTGCGGCGACAGGTGCAGATCATCGCCATCCAGGATCTGTTGCCCTTGCTCGATCGCCGCCTGGAACAGGGCTTCCTTTACGGCGACTGCCAATATGCCACCGATCTCGGCGGCGATCCCGTCTTCCACCACGGAGTCTTCCCCTGTTACGGGCCGGTCGATGACGACACGCCGATGCCGCAGCCGCAAGAAGAGCTGGCGGCGGAAGACTGGGTGAACTTGTACCGGCTGGCGCGCAGCGACAAGAAAGAGGCTTTCGATCGCTATTTCAGCTACTACTTGCGCAGCCATGGCCAGGTTTATTGGTCCGACGAACACCAATTGGCAGGATCCTTCGAGGAATACCGCCGCGGTGTCGATGTCAGCCAGGGCACCGAGATGATCACCGAGGTCTATGTCGATCGCGACGCCTTCCTGCCTTTCCTGGCGACGGTCCGGGAGGATTTTGTTCGGCACCAGGTCGACATGACCTACGGCACCATCCGCTTCATCGCCAAGGACGAGGACAGTTTTCTGCCCTGGGCTGCGCGACCGCGGGTCTGCATCGTCTGCAATCTTCATGTCCGCCACAGCGCAGCGGGGATCGCCAAGGCCAAGGCCGACTTCCGGCGCATTCTCGACCGGGTGATGGAATTCGACGGCAGCTTCTTCCTCACTTATCACCGCTGGGCCGAGCGCCGCCACCTCGACGCCGCCCATCCCCGCCTGCGCGATTTCCTGCGGATGAAGCGAGCCTACGACCCATCCGGCTTTTTCAGCTCGGACTGGCATCGGCATCAGGAATCCCTCTTCGCCGGAGAGCTGTGATGCCTGCGCCGGGACATGTCGACGCCGCCTTTCTCGATCAATTGCGGGAGATGTGCGGCGGCCTGAAGGAGCGCATGTGGCAGCTTCTGGCGGCGGCGCCCGACGCCTGCATCCTCGATTTCGGCTGCGGACCGGCAAGCGACACCTTGGATCTGGCTCGTCGACTCGGTCCCTTCGGACGGATCTTCGGGGTCGATCACGATCCGGAAATGATAAGCCTGGCGGAGATCCGTCGGCTGGATTCGGAGCTTGCCGGGCAAGTCGAGCATCATGGGATTGATGGCGGGAGGCTGCCGTTTGAGGACGGATGTATCGACGCCGTCCGCTGCGAACGCGTCTTCCAGCATCTGCGCGATCCAGCCGCCGTCTTGAGCGAGCTGCATCGCGTCTGTCGCCAAGGAGGGCGCATCGTGATTCTCGATCCTGACAACAGCGCCACGCAAATCGATCTCGCCGACCCGGGCCTGGAGGATTTCTTTTGGAGATTCAAGCGGGTGCGCAGCGAATACTTTCAGAACCCGTCTTCGGCTCTGGCCCTGCCTCGCAGGCTGGCGGCGGCGGGCTGGCGCCTTGTCCAGGCTGAAATCCACCCGATGCAGATTCACCAATTTGACGTGGCCAGGCGATTTGCTCTGTTTGATGCGGTGGAAGAGGAGATGTTGCGGCGGGGCATGGCTAGCCCGGAGGAGCTCCTGGCCTGGCGTTCGAGCCTGGAGGCGCAGCAGCGGCAAGGTCTATTCTTCGCTTATACCAACCTGATCATCACTTCCGCTGTGAAGCTTTGATCCTCAGCAGTTTGGAGTTTGGTGAGTTAATTGTTTTTAACCTGGATTCCGAAGTTGAGCTTGGGCTCAGCTTCCGAATCCAGGATTCAAGATTCAAGATTAAAAATTGGTTCTTCACCTCATCCTGCACATCCCGCACTTCCGGCATCACACTATCAAACCACCGCTTCTCTTCTGGGCGCGTTGGCCATCCGCAACACAGTTAG